>CBDHHR010000711.1:37500-52500 GCA_965263245.1 Metamycoplasmataceae bacterium
TGCGTGCTGTCAACGTTAACTTAGCCTTGTGCTTGGGTTGCGTGCTGTCAACGGTAACTTAGCCTTGTGCTTGGGTTGCATGCTATCAACGTTAATTTAGACTTGTGTATGGGTTGCGTGCTGTCAACGTTAACTTAGCCTTGTGCTTGGGTTGCGTGCTGACAACGTTAACTTAGCCTTGTGCTTGGGTTGCATGCTATCAACGTTAATTTAGACTTGTGTATGGGTTGCGTGCTGTCAACGTTAACTTAGTATTGTGCTTGGGTTGCGTGCTGACAACGTTAACTTAGTATTGTGCATGGGTTGCGTGCTGACAACGTTAACTTAGTATTGTGCTTGGGTTGCGTGCTGACAACGTTAACTTAGTATTGTGCTTGGGTTGCGTGCTATCAACGTTAACTTGTTCTTGTGCTTGGGTTGCGTGCAATCAACGTTAACTTAGTATTGTGCTTGGGTTGCGTGCTGACAACGTTAACTTAGTATTGTGCTTGGGTTGCGTGCTATCAACGTTAACTTGTTCTTGTGCTTGGGTTGCATGCAATCAACGTTAACTTAGTATTGTGCTTGGGTTGCGTGCTATCAACGTTAACTTGTTCTTGTGCTTGGGTTGCGTGCTGTCAACGTTAACTTAGTCTTGTGCTTGGGTTGCGTGCTATCAACGTTAACTTGTTCTTGTGCTTGGGTTGCGTGCTGTCAACGTTAACTTGTTCTTGTGCTTGGGTTGCGTGCTATCAACGTTAACTTGTTCTTGTGCTTGGGTTGCGTGCTATCAACGTTAACTTGTTCTTGTGCTTGGGTTGCGTGCTGACAACGTTAACTTAGTATTGTGCTTGGGTTGCGTGCTGACAACGTTAACTTAGTATTGTGCTTGGGTTGCATGCAATCAACGTTAACTTAGTATTGTGCTTGGGTTGCGTGCTGACAACGTTAACTTGTTCTTGTGCTTGGGTTGCGTGCTATCAACGTTAACTTGTTCTTGTGCTTGGGTTGCGTGCTATCAACGTTAACTTAGTATTGTGCTTGGGTTGCGTGCTGACAACGTTAACTTAGTATTGTGCTTGGGTTGCGTGCTGACAACGTTAACTTGTTCTTGTGCTTGGGTTGCGTGCTATCAACGTTAACTTGTTCTTGTGCTTGGGTTGCGTGCTATCAACGTTAATTTAGACTTGTGTATGGGTTGCGTGCTGTCAACGTTAACTTAGTATTGTGCTTGGGTTGCATGCAATCAACGTTAACTTAGTATTGTGCTTGGGTTGCGTGCTGACAACGTTAACTTAGTATTGTGCTTGGGTTGCGTGCTGACAACGTTAACTTAGTATTGTGCTTGGGTTGCATGCTATCAACGTTAATTTAGACTTGTGTATGGGTTGCGTGCTGTCAACGTTAACTTAGCCTTGTGCTTGGGTTGCATGCTATCAACGTTAATTTAGACTTGTGTATGGGTTGCGTGCTGTCAACGTTAACTTAGTATTGTGCTTGGGTTGCATGCAATCAACGTTAACTTAGTATTGTGCTTGGGTTGCGTGCTGTCACCGTTAACTTGTTCTTGTGCTTGGGTTGCGTGCTGACAACGTTAACTTAGCATTGTGCTTGGGTTGCGTGCTGTCAACGTTAACTTAGTATTGTGCTTGGGTTGCGTGCTGACAACGTTAACTTAGTATTGTGCATGGGTTGCGTGCTGACAACGTTAACTTAGTATTGTGCTTGGGTTGCGTGCTGACAACGTTAACTTAGTATTGTGCTTGGGTTGCGTGCTATCAACGTTAACTTGTTCTTGTGCTTGGGTTGCATGCAATCAACGTTAACTTAGTATTGTGCTTGGGTTGCGTGCTATCAACGTTAACTTGATCTTGTGCTTGGGTTGCGTGCTGTCAACGTTAACTTAGTATTGTGCATGGGTTGCGTGCTGTCAACGTTAACTTAGTATTGTGCATGGGTTGCGTGCTATCAACGTTAACTTGATCTTGTGCTTGGGTTGCGTGCTGTCAACGTTAACTTGGTATTGTGCATGGGTTCCGTGCTGTCAACGTTAACTTGGTATTGTGCTTAGGTTGCGTGCTGTCAACGTTAACTTAGTATTGTGCTTAGGTTGCGTGCAATCAACGTTAACTTAGTATTGTGCTTGGGTTGCGTGCTATCAACGTTAACTTGATCTTGTGCTTGGGTTGCGTGCTGTCAACGTTAACTTGGTATTGTGCATGGGTTGCGTGCTGTCAACGTTAACTTGGTATTGTGCATGGGTTGCGTGCTGTCAACGTTAACTTAGTATTGTGCATGGGTTGCGTGCTGTCAACGTTAACTTAGTATTGTGCATGGGTTGCGTGCTATCAACGTTAACTTAGTATTGTGCTTGGATTGCGTGCTATCAACGTTAACTTGGTATTGTGCATGGGTTGCGTGCTGTCAACGTTAACTTAGTATTGTGCTTGGATTGCGTGCTATCAACGTTAACTTAGTATTGTGCATGGATTGCGTGCTATCAACGTTAACTTAGTATTGTGCTTGGATTGCGTGCTATCAACGTTAACTTGATCTTGTGCATGGGTTGCGTGCTGTCAACGTTAACTTAGTATTGTGCTTGGGTTGCGTGCTATCAACGTTAACTTAGTATTGTGCTTGGATTGCGTGCTATCAACGTTAACTTAGTATTGTGCATGGGTTGCGTGCTGTCAACGTTAACTTAGTATTGTGCTTGGATTGCGTGCTATCAACGTTAACTTAGTATTGTGCATGGGTTGCGTGCTGTCAACGTTAACTTAGTATTGTGCATGGGTTGCGTGCTGTCAACGTTAACTTAGTATTGTGCTTGGGTTGCGTGCTATCAACGTTAACTTAGTATTGTGCAAGGGTTGCGTGCTGTCAACTTTAACTTGATATTGTGCTTGGGTTGCGTGCTGACAACGTTAACTTGGTATTGTGCTTGGGTTGCGTGCTGACAACGTTAACTTAGTATTGTGCTTGGGTTGCGTGCTATCAACGTTAACTTAGTATTGTGCATGGGTTGCGTGCTGTCAACGTTAACTTAGTATTGTGCTTGGATTGCGTGCTATCAACGTTAACTTAGTATTGTGCATGGGTTGCGTGCTGTCAACGTTAACTTAGTATTGTGCATGGGTTGCGTGCTGTCAACGTTAACTTAGTATTGTGCTTGGGTTGCTTGCTATCAACGTTAACTTAGTATTGTGCAAGGGTTGCGTGCTGTCAACGTTAACTTGATATTGTGCTTGGGTTGCGTGCTGACAACGTTAACTTAGTATTGTGCTTGGGTTGCGTACCACGCATACTAAGTTAACGTTGACAGCACGCAACCCAAGCACAATACCAAGTTAACGTTGACAGCACGCAACCCAAGCACAATACTAAGTTAACGTTGATAGCACGCAACCCAAGCACAATACTAAGTTAACGTTGACAGCACGCAACCCAAGCACAATACTAAGTTAACGTTGACAGCACGCAACCCAAGCACAATACTAAGTTAACGTTGATAGCACGCAACCCAAGCACAATACTAAGTTAACGTTGATAGCACGCAACCCAAGCACAACGCAACCCAAGCACAATACTAAGTTAACGTTGTCAGCACGCAACCCAAGCACTAAGTTAATAGCTAAGTTAACGTTGACAGCACGCAACCCAAGCACAATACTAAGTTAACGTTGATCAGCACGCAACCCAAGCACAATACTAAGTTAACGTTGACAGCACGCAACCCAAGCACAATACTAAGTTAACGTTGACAGCACGCAACCCAAGCACAATACTAAGTTAACGTTGACAGCACGCAACCCAAGCACAATACTAAGTTAACGTTGACAGCACGCAACCCAAGCACAATACTAAGTTAACGTTGATAGCACGCAACCCAAGCACAATACTAAGTTAACGTTGTCAGCACGCAACCCAAGCACAATACTAAGTTAACGTTGACAGCACGCAACCCAAGCACAATACTAAGTTAACGTTGATAGCACGCAACCCAAGCACAATACTAAGTTAACGTTGACAGCACGCAACCCAAGCACAATACTAAGTTAACGTTGACAGCACGCAACCCAAGCACAATACTAAGTTAACGTTGATAACAGCACGCAACCCAAGCACAATACTAAGTTAACGTTGATAGCACGCAACCCAAGCACAATACTAAGTTAACGTTGACAGCACGCAACCCAAGCACAATACTAAGTTAACGTTGACAGCACGCAACCCAAGCACAATACTAAGTTAACGTTGTCAGCACGCAACCCAAGCACAATACTAAGTTAACGTTGTCAGCACGCAACCCAAGCACAATACTAAGTTAACGTTGACAGCACGCAACCCAAGCACAATACTAAGTTAACGTTGACAGCACGCAACCCAAGCACAATACTAAGTTAACGTTGATAGCACGCAACCCAAGCACAATACTAAGTTAACGTTGTCAGCACGCAACCCAAGCACAATACTAAGTTAACGTTGACAGCACGCAACCCAAGCACAATACTAAGTTAACGTTGCACAATACCAAGTTAACGTTGATAGCACGCAACCCATGCACAATACTAAGTTAACGTTGTCAGCACGCAACCCAAGCACAATACCAAGTTAACGTTGACAGCACGCAACCCAAGCACAATACTAAGTTAACGTTGATAGCACGCAACCCAAGCACAATACTAAGTTAACGTTGATCAGCACGCAACCCAAGCACAATATCAAGTTAACGTTGACAGCACGCAACCCAAGCACAATACTAAGTTAACGTTGTCAGCACGCAACCCAAGCACAATACTAAGTTAACGTTGATAGCACGCAACCCAAGCACAATACTAAGTTAACGTTGTCAGCACGCAACCCAAGCACAATACTAAGTTAACGTTGATTGCACGCAACCCATGCACAATACTAAGTTAACGTTGATAGCACGCAACCCAAGCACAATACTAAGTTAACGTTGATAGCACGCAACCCAAGCACAATACTAAGTTAACGTTGATAGCACGCAACCCAAGCACAATACTAAGTTAACGTTGATAGCACGCAACCCAAGCACAATACTAAGTTAACGTTGATAGCACGCAACCCAAGCACAATACTAAGTTAACGTTGATAGCACGCAACCCAAGCACAATACTAAGTTAACGTTGACAGCACGCAACCCAAGCACAAGAACAAGTTAACGTTGACAGCACGCAACCCAAGCACAATACTAAGTTAACGTTGATAGCACGCAACCCAAGCACAATACTAAGTTAACGTTGATAGCACGCAACCCAAGCACAAGAACAAGTTAACGTTGTCAGCACGCAACCCAAGCACAATACTAAGTTAACGTTGTCAGCACGCAACCCAAGCACAATACTAAGTTAACGTTGACAGCACGCAACCCAAGCACAAGAACAAGTTAACGTTGACAGCACGCAACCCAAGCACAATACTAAGTTAACGTTGTCAGCACGCAACCCAAGCACAATACTAAGTTAACGTTGATAGCACGCAACCCAAGCACAATACTAAGTTAACGTTGATTGCACGCAACCCAAGCACAATACTAAGTTAACGTTGATAGCACGCAACCCAAGCACAATACTAAGTTAACGTTGATTGCACGCAACCCATGCACAATACCAAGTTAACGTTGATAGCACGCAACCCAAGCACAATACTAAGTTAACGTTGATAGCACGCAACCCAAGCACAATACTAAGTTAACGTTGATCAGCACGCAACCCAAGCACAATACTAAGTTAACGTTGACAGCACGCAACCCAAGCACAATACTAAGTTAACGTTGACAGCACGCAACCCAAGCACAATACTAAGTTAACGTTGTCAGCACGCAACCCAAGCACAATACTAAGTTAACGTTGTCAGCACGCAACCCAAGCACAATACTAAGTTAACGTTGATCAGCACGCAACCCAAGCACAATACTAAGTTAACGTTGATTGCACGCAACCCATGCACAATACCAAGTTAACGTTGATAGCACGCAACCCAAGCACAATACTAAGTTAACGTTGTCAGCACGCAACCCAAGCACAATACTAAGTTAACGTTGACAGCACGCAACCCAAGCACAATACTAAGTTAACGTTGACAGCACGCAACCCATGCACAATACTAAGTTAACGTTGATAGCACGCAACCCAAGCACAATACTAAGTTAACGTTGACAGCACGCAACCCAAGCACAATACCAAGTTAACGTTGATAGCACGCAACCCAAGCACAATACTAAGTTAACGTTGATAGCACGCAACCCAAGCACAATACTAAGTTAACGTTGATAGCACGCAACCCAAGCACAATACTAAGTTAACGTTGATAGCACGCAACCCAAGCACAATACCAAGTTAACGTTGATAGCACGCAACCCAAGCACAATACTAAGTTAACGTTGATAGCACGCAACCCAAGCACAATACTAAGTTAACGTTGATAGCACGCAACCCAAGCACAATACTAAGTTAACGTTGATAGCACGCAACCCAAGCACAATACTAAGTTAACGTTGACAGCACGCAACCCAAGCACAATACTAAGTTAACGTTGATCAGCACGCAACCCAAGCACAATACTAAGTTAACGTTGATAGCACGCAACCCAAGCACAATACTAAGTTAACGTTGACAGCACGCAACCCAAGCACAATACTAAGTTAACGTTGATAGCACGCAACCCAAGCACAATACTAAGTTAACGTTGATAGCACGCAACCCAAGCACAATACTAAGTTAACGTTGATAGCACGCAACCCAAGCACAATACTAAGTTAACGTTGATAGCACGCAACCCAAGCACAATACTAAGTTAACGTTGACAGCACGCAACCCAAGCACAATACTAAGTTAACGTTGATAGCACGCAACCCAAGCACAATACTAAGTTAACGTTGTCAGCACGCAACCCAAGCACAATACTAAGTTAACGTTGACAGCACGCAACCCAAGCACAATACTAAGTTAACGTTGATTGCACGCAACCCATGCACAATACTAAGTTAACGTTGTCAGCACGCAACCCAAGCACAATACTAAGTTAACGTTGACAGCACGCAACCCAAGCACAATACTAAGTTAACGTTGATAGCACGCAACCCAAGCACAATACTAAGTTAACGTTGATAGCACGCAACCCAAGCACAATACTAAGTTAACGTTGTCAGCACGCAACCCAAGCACAATACCAAGTTAACGTTGACAGCACGCAACCCAAGCACAATACTAAGTTAACGTTGATAGCACGCAACCCAAGCACAATACTAAGTTAACGTTGTCAGCACGCAACCCAAGCACAATACTAAGTTAACGTTGACAGCACGCAACCCATGCACAATACTAAGTTAACGTTGATCAGCACGCAACCCAAGCACAATACTAAGTTAACGTTGACAGCACGCAACCCAAGCACAATACTAAGTTAACGTTGTCAGCACGCAACCCAAGCACAATACTAAGTTAACGTTGATAGCACGCAACCCAAGCACAATACTAAGTTAACGTTGATAGCACGCAACCCAAGCACAATACTAAGTTAACGTTGATAGCACGCAACCCAAGCACAATACTAAGTTAACGTTGATCAGCACGCAACCCAAGCACAATACTAAGTTAACGTTGTCAGCACGCAACCCAAGCACAATACTAAGTTAACGTTGACAGCACGCAACCCAAGCACAATACTAAGTTAACGTTGATAGCACGCAACCCAAGCACAATACTAAGTTAACGTTGATAGCACGCAACCCAAGCACAATACTAAGTTAACGTTGTCAGCACGCAACCCAAGCACAATACTAAGTTAACGTTGTCAGCACGCAACCCAAGCACAATACTAAGTTAACGTTGACAGCACGCAACCCAAGCACAATACTAAGTTAACGTTGACAGCACGCAACCCAAGCACAATACTAAGTTAACGTTGTCAGCACGCAACCCAAGCACAATACTAAGTTAACGTTGATAGCACGCAACCCAAGCACAATACTAAGTTAACGTTGATAGCACGCAACCCAAGCACAATACTAAGTTAACGTTGATAGCACGCAACCCAAGCACAATACTAAGTTAACGTTGATAGCACGCAACCCAAGCACAATACTAAGTTAACGTTGATAGCACGCAACCCAAGCACAATACTAAGTTAACGTTGATAGCACGCAACCCAAGCACAATACTAAGTTAACGTTGATAGCACGCAACCCAAGCACAATACTAAGTTAACGTTGATAGCACGCAACCCAAGCACAATACTAAGTTAACGTTGATCAGCACGCAACCCAAGCACAATACTAAGTTAACGTTGACAGCACGCAACCCAAGCACAATACTAAGTTAACGTTGACAGCACGCAACCCAAGCACAATACTAAGTTAACGTTGTCAGCACGCAACCCATGCACAATACTAAGTTAACGTTGTCAGCACGCAACCCAAGCACAATACTAAGTTAACGTTGACAGCACGCAACCCAAGCACAATACTAAGTTAACGTTGACAGCACGCAACCCAAGCACAATACTAAGTTAACGTTGTCAGCACGCAACCCAAGCACAATACTAAGTTAACGTTGATAGCACGCAACCCAAGCACAATACTAAGTTAACGTTGATAGCACGCAACCCAAGCACAATACTAAGTTAACGTTGATAGCACGCAACCCAAGCACAATACTAAGTTAACGTTGATAGCACGCAACCCAAGCACAATACTAAGTTAACGTTGACAGCACGCAACCCAAGCACAATACTAAGTTAACGTTGATAGCACGCAACCCAAGCACAATACCAAGTTAACGTTGATAGCACGCAACCCAAGCACAATACTAAGTTAACGTTGATAGCACGCAACCCAAGCACAATACTAAGTTAACGTTGATAGCACGCAACCCAAGCACAATACTAAGTTAACGTTGATAGCACGCAACCCAAGCACAATACTAAGTTAACGTTGATAGCACGCAACCCAAGCACAATACTAAGTTAACGTTGATAGCACGCAACCCAAGCACAATACTAAGTTAACGTTGATAGCACGCAACCCAAGCACAATACTAAGTTAACGTTGACAGCACGCAACCCAAGCACAATACTAAGTTAACGTTGATAGCACGCAACCCAAGCACAATACTAAGTTAACGTTGATAGCACGCAACCCAAGCACAATACTAAGTTAACGTTGTCAGCACGCAACCCAAGCACAATACTAAGTTAACGTTGTCAGCACGCAACCCAAGCACAATACTAAGTTAACGTTGATAGCACGCAACCCAAGCACAATACTAAGTTAACGTTGATCAGCACGCAACCCAAGCACAATACTAAGTTAACGTTGTCAGCACGCAACCCAAGCACAATACTAAGTTAACGTTGATAGCACGCAACCCATGCACAATACTAAGTTAACGTTGATTGCACGCAACCCATGCACAATACCAAGTTAACGTTGATAGCACGCAACCCAAGCACAATACTAAGTTAACGTTGACAGCACGCAACCCAAGCACAATACTAAGTTAACGTTGATAGCACGCAACCCAAGCACAATACTAAGTTAACGTTGATAGCACGCAACCCAAGCACAATACTAAGTTAACGTTGACAGCACGCAACCCAAGCACAATACTAAGTTAACGTTGTCAGCACGCAACCCAAGCACAATACTAAGTTAACGTTGATAGCACGCAACCCAAGCACAATACTAAGTTAACGTTGATAGCACGCAACCCAAGCACAATACTAAGTTAACGTTGATTGCACGCAACCCATGCACAATACTAAGTTAACGTTGACAGCACGCAACCCAAGCACAATACTAAGTTAACGTTGATAGCACGCAACCCAAGCACAATACTAAGTTAACGTTGATCAGCACGCAACCCAAGCACAATACTAAGTTAACGTTGATAGCACGCAACCCAAGCACAATACTAAGTTAACGTTGATAGCACGCAACCCAAGCACAATACTAAGTTAACGTTGATAGCACGCAACCCAAGCACAATACTAAGTTAACGTTGACAGCACGCAACCCAAGCACAAATACTAAGTTAACGTTGACAGCACGCAACCCAAGCACAATACTAAGTTAACGTTGATAGCACGCAACCCAAGCACAATACTAAGTTAACGTTGATAGCACGCAACCCAAGCACAATACTAAGTTAACGTTGTCAGCACGCAACCCAAGCACAATACTAAGTTAACGTTGTCAGCACGCAACCCAAGCACAATACTAAGTTAACGTTGACAGCACGCAACCCAAGCACAATACAAGTTAACGTTGACAGCACGCAACCCAAGCACAATACTAAGTTAACGTTGATCAGCACGCAACCCAAGCACAATACTAAGTTAACGTTGATAGCACGCAACCCAAGCACAATACTAAGTTAACGTTGATAGCACGCAACCCAAGCACAATACTAAGTTAACGTTGATAGCACGCAACCCAAGCACAATACTAAGTTAACGTTGACAGCACGCAACCCAAGCACAATACTAAGTTAACGTTGATAGCACGCAACCCAAGCACAATACTAAGTTAACGTTGATAGCACGCAACCCAAGCACAATACTAAGTTAACGTTGATCAGCACGCAACCCAAGCACAATATCAAGTTAACGTTGACAGCACGCAACCCAAGCACAATACTAAGTTAACGTTGATAGCACGCAACCCAAGCACAATACTAAGTTAACGTTGTCAGCACGCAACCCAAACACAATACTAAGTTAACGTTGACAGCACGCAACCCAAGCACAATACTAAGTTAACGTTGATTGCACGCAACCCATGCACAATACTAAGTTAACGTTGATTGCACGCAACCCATGCACAATACCAAGTTAACGTTGTCAGCACGCAACCCAAGCACAATACCAAGTTAACGTTGACAGCACGCAACCCAAGCACAATACTAAGTTAACGTTGATTGCACGCAACCCATGCACAATACCAAGTTAACGTTGTCAGCACGCAACCCAAGCACAAGATCAAGTTAACGTTGACAGCACGCAACCCAAGCACAATACCAAGTTAACGTTGTCAGCACGCAACCCAAGCACAATACTAAGTTAACGTTGATTGCACGCAACCCATGCACAATACCAAGTTAACGTTGTCAGCACGCAACCCAAGCACAATACTAAGTTAACGTTGATTGCACGCAACCCATGCACAATACCAAGTTAACGTTGATAGCACGCAACCCAAGCACAATACTAAGTTAACGTTGATTGCACGCAACCCAAGCACAATACTAAGTTAACGTTGATTGCACGCAACCCACGCACAATACTAAGTTAACGTTGATAGCACGCAACCCAAGCACAATACTAAGTTAACGTTGATAGCACGCAACCCAAGCACAATACTAAGTTAACGTTGATAGCACGCAACCCAAGCACAATACTAAGTTAACGTTGACAGCACGCAACCCAAGCACAAGAACAAGTTAACGTTGACAGCACGCAACCCAAGCACAATACTAAGTTAACGTTGATAGCACGCAACCCAAGCACAATACTAAGTTAACGTTGATAGCACGCAACCCAAGCACAAGAACAAGTTA
Organism: Metamycoplasmataceae bacterium; assembly: GCA_965263245.1. Taxonomy (GTDB): domain Bacteria; phylum Bacillota_I; class Bacilli_A; order Mycoplasmatales; family Metamycoplasmataceae; genus DT-68. The sequence goes on from CBDHHR010000711.1 coordinate 49,059, forward strand.
ACGTTGATCAGCACGCAACCCAAGCACAATACTAAGTTAACGTTGTCAGCACGCAACCCAAGCACAATACTAAGTTAACGTTGACAGCACGCAACCCAAGCACAATACAAGTTAACGTTGACAGCACGCAACCCAAGCACAATACTAAGTTAACGTTGATCAGCACGCAACCCAAGCACAATACTAAGTTAACGTTGATAGCACGCAACCCAAGCACAATACTAAGTTAACGTTGACAGCACGCAACCCAAGCACAATACCAAGTTAACGTTGATAGCACGCAACCCAAGCACAATACTAAGTTAACGTTGATAGCACGCAACCCAAGCACAATACTAAGTTAACGTTGATAGCACGCAACCCAAGCACAATACTAAGTTAACGTTGATAGCACGCAACCCAAGCACAATACTAAGTTAACGTTGAGCACGCAACCCAAGCACAATACAACTAAGTTAACGCAACCCAAGCACAATACTAAGTTAACGTTGATAGCACGCAACCCAAGCACAATACTAAGTTAACGTTGATAGCACGCAACCCAAGCACAATACTAAGTTAACGTTGATAGCACGCAACCCAAGCACAATACTAAGTTAACGTTGACAGCACGCAACCCAAGCACAATACTAAGTTAACGTTGATAGCACGCAACCCAAGCACAATACTAAGTTAACGTTGACAGCACGCAACCCAAGCACAATACTAAGTTAACGTTGATAGCACGCAACCCAAGCACAATACTAAGTTAACGTTGACAGCACGCAACCCAAGCACAATACTAAGTTAACGTTGACAGCACGCAACCCAAGCACAATACTAAGTTAACGTTGACAGCACGCAACCCAAGCACAATACTAAGTTAACGTTGTCAGCACGCAACCCAAGCACAATACTAAGTTAACGTTGATAGCACGCAACCCAAGCACAATACTAAGTTAACGTTGTCAGCACGCAACCCAAGCACAATACTAAGTTAACGTTGTCAGCACGCAACCCAAGCACAATACTAAGTTAACGTTGATAGCACGCAACCCAAGCACAATACTAAGTTAACGTTGATAGCACGCAACCCAAGCACAATACTAAGTTAACGTTGACAGCACGCAACCCAAGCACAATACTAAGTTAACGTTGATCAGCACGCAACCCAAGCACAATACTAAGTTAACGTTGACAACGCAACCCAAGCACAATACTAAGTTAACGTTGACAGCACGCAACCCAAGCACAATACTAAGTTAACGTTGATAGCACGCAACCCAAGCACAATACTAAGTTAACGTTGATAGCACGCAACCCATGCACAATACTAAGTTAACGTTGATAGCACGCAACCCAAGCACAATACTAAGTTAACGTTGACAGCATCAACGTTAACTTAGTATTGTGCTTGGATTGCGTGCTATCAATGTTAACTTAGTATTGTGCATGGGTTGCGTGCTGTCAACGTTAACTTAGTATTGTGCATGGGTTGCGTGCTATCAACGTTAACTTAATATTGTGCTTGGATTGCGTGCTATCAACGTTAACTTGGTATTGTGCATGGGTTGCGTGCTGTCAACGTTAACTTAGTATTGTGCATGGGTTGCGTGCTATCAACGTTAACTTAGTATTGTGCTTGGATTGCGTGCTATCAACGTTAACTTAGTATTGTGCATGGGTTGTGTGCTATCAACGTTAACTTAGTATTGTGCATGGGTTGCGTGCTATCAACGTTAACTTAGTATTGTGCTTGGGTTGCGTGCTGTCAACGTTAACTTAGTATTGTGCTTGGGTTGCGTGCTATCAACGTTAACTTAGTATTGTGCTTGGGTTGCGTGCTGTCAACGTTAACTTGATCTTGTGCTTGGGTTGCGTGCTATCAACGTTAACTTAGTATTGTGCTTGGGTTGCGTGCTGACAACGTTAACTTAGTATTGTGCTTGGATTGCGTGCTATCAACGTTAACTTAGTATTGTGCATGGGTTGCGTGCTGTCAACGTTAACTTGATCTTGTGCTTGGGTTGCGTGCTATCAACGTTAACTTAGTATTGTGCTTGGGTTGCGTGCTATCAACGTTAACTTAGTATTGTGCTTGGGTTGCGTACTATCAATGTTAACTTAGTATTGTGCTTGGGTTGCGTGCTGTCAATGTTAACTTAGTATTGTGCTTGGGTTGCGTGCTGTCAATGTTAACTTAGTATTGTGCTTGGGTTGCGTGCTATCAACGTTAACTTAGTATTGTGCATGGGTTGCGTGCTGTCAATGTTAACTTAGTATTGTGCTTGGGTTGCGTGCAATCAACGTTAACTTAGTATTGTGCATGGGTTGCGTGCTATCAACGTTAACTTGGTATTGTGCATGGGTTGCGTACTGTCAACGTTAACTTAGTATTTTGCTTGGGTTGCGTGCTGACAACGTTAACTTAGTATTGTGCTTGGGTTGCGTGCTATCAACGTTAACTTAGTATTGTGCTTGAGTTGCGTGCTATCAACGTTAACTTAGTATTTTGCTTGGGTTGCGTGCAATCAAGGTTAACTTAGTATTTTGCTTGGGTTGCGTGCTGACAACGTTAACTTAGTATTTTGCTTGGGTTGCGTGCTGACAACGTTAACTTAGTATTTTGCTTGGGTTGCGTGCTATCAACGTTAACTTAGTATTTTGCTTGGGTTGCGTGCTGACAACGTTAACTTAGTATTGTGCTTGGGTTGCGTGCTATCAACGTTAACTTAGTATTTTGCTTGGGTTGCGTGCTGACAACGTTAACTTAGTATTGTGCTTGGGTTGCGTGCTGTCAACGTTAACTTAGTATTGTGCATGGGTTGCGTGCTGTCAATGTTAACTTAGTATTGTGCTTGGGTTGCGTGCAATCAACGTTAACTTAGTATTGTGCATGGGTTGCGTGCTATCAACGTTAACTTAGTATTGTGCTTGGGTTGCGTGCTATCAACGTTAACTTAGTATTGTGCTTGGGTTGCGTGCTATCAACGTTAACTTGGTATTGTGCATGGGTTGCGTGCAATCAACGTTAACTTAGTATTGTGCTTGGGTTGCGTGCTATCAACGTTAACTTAGTATTGTGCTTGGGTTGCCTGCTATCAACGTTAACTTAGTATTGTGCTTGGGTTGCGTGCTATCAACGTTAACTTAGTATTGTGCTTGGGTTGCGTGCTATCAACGTTAACTTGGTATTGTGCATGGGTTGCGTGCAATCAACGTTAACTTAGTATTGTGCTTGGGTTGCGTGCTATCAACGTTAACTTAGTATTGTGCTTGGGTTGCGTGCTGACAACGTTAACTTAGTATTGTGCTTGGGTTGCGTGCTGTCAACGTTAACTTGTTCTTGTGCTTGGGTTGCGTGCTGTCAACGTTAACTTAGTATTGTGCTTGGGTTGCGTGCTGACAACGTTAACTTAGTATTGTGCTTGGGTTGCGTGCTGACAACGTTAACTTGTTCTTG
>CBDHHR010000711.1:55000-58454 GCA_965263245.1 Metamycoplasmataceae bacterium
TGTGTGTGTGTGTGTGTGTGTTTGTTTGTTTGTTTGTTTGTGTGTGTGTGTGTGTGTGTGTGTGTGTGTGTGTGTGTGTGTGTGTGTGTGTGTGTGTGTGTGTGTGTGTGTGTGTGTGTGTGTGTGTGTGTGTGTGTGTGTGTGTGTGTGTGTGTGTGTGTGTGTGTGTGTGTGTGTTATATGCGATGATCGCGATCACAAAATGGCAGCGACAAACGTATTCGTGTTTGAGACAATTTCGAAGACAAACTGGGAGGATTTCCCTTGTCTTTATGTTATAACCGATAATTAATAATTGCCTGTTAATGCAATAGTGTCTGACAATGGAATAAAAACACCTGATCATGTAATAACAGCCCGATAATATAATGAAATAATAATGATTATATAGTAGTGTTGACTGATAATGTAATAACGAGCTCCTGCATGATAAAGTAATAACCTATGAGAGATAATGTAATAATGCTCATATTTCACGTAGGAATTGGTCGGTTTCGTGGATTTCGTTTTGATTTATTGCACTTACTCCATTTTGTATGTATTCTATTAAGCAAAACTGCATTTTTTGCTAGTGGAATAACAGGAATCTTCTTAGATGAAATCCTATATGCTGATTCTAAATGTTAAGTCAGATTTGTCTCAACAGGTCAGGATTTTGGAGTTGTACATTCTCCCACCAAGATTTATAGGGTATAAAGTCTCGCACCATTTTCGAATGGCGGGTTGGTCGTAATATTCTACTTTACGACTGTGGGCTTCATTGATATCTAACTTGTCGGCTCGAGATCACGGTATCGATGACCGCACAGGATTTCCCTTTCCATGATATAATTTCAGGTTATCTATCGCAATCGAATTGTAGCGTTTACATTTTTTTCGGGGCATTAAAAACTATCTTGTTGACATTTCTGCATATGCTCTCATCAGTTGTTGTTATTAGTTACCATTAAACATGTTAACGCTTCCCGCTGAAACTCATTATATCGACAAAATGACGTATATAACCTTCCACCAAGGTAATTTTTCGCAAATTAAAAGGTGTTGAGGCATGTTTTGATAGCAAGCGCAAATCACGTGACTGCCGTGCGCCATAATCTATGACAGTGATTTAAACAAACGCAGTTGCCTAGCCTTGGTTACATTACCACTGGTCAAATAGTTATTCCATCACAACTGGTCAAGTAATTGGGGACTGGACACAAGAATAATATTCTAACGATGGATGACAGTTGTATCTTCCGACTGATGACTACTAGGAAAAGCAGTTCATAAATATCTTGTGTTATACGTTTCTTATCTTAAATGTCCGATTTAATATTGAGTTTACCACACTATCATAGACACATAGCGATTTACGTAGTGCAAATAATCGACACGATGCTAGGATGTATGTGTCTTTTACGGGATTTGCGTTTTTCATTGCTGAACGTTGTGGTTTCGATAAGCACTTATATCTGACAAGTTGTCTAAATGCACAGAATCATAACACATGTATACGTTTGGCCAAACAGGTTGTACTGCGCGAAAACTGGCACTCTTCATTATTAGTCAAGATCGCCAAACACAAGTACTTGCCGCTATTGCCATGGCAACCACCATAATAATCGATTACAATTCATGATTTCCGTGATCATTGTCACCGATTTCCACTGCTTCTGCTTGTAATAATCCTTCGGACAATATAACTGAAATACGCTATTTCGGGACAGTTCGATTATTAGGACCAAAACAAAACAAAGTCCTATATGTTAACATGGAGTATATGGACCTCCTGCCCCCAACTGCCCCCAGCTTCGTTTTCGCGCGCGAGACTTGCACGCCCTATTGGACATCTACTTGTTCCATCACAACTAATCATCTACTTGGGCCTTCACAATTGGTCATCTACTTGGGCCTTCACAATTGATCATCTACTTGTTCCATCACAACTAATTATCTACTTGGGCCTTCACAATTGGTCATCTATTTGTTCCATCACAACTAATTATCTACTTGGGCCTTCACAATTGGTCATCTACTTGTTCCATCACAACTAATTATCTACTTGTTCCTGCATAACCGGTCATCTACTTGGGCCTTCACAAATGGTCATCTACTTGTTCCAGCACAACTAGTCATTTACCTGGGCCTTCACAATTGATCATCTAATTGTTCCATCACAAATAGTCATCTATTTATTCCATCACAACTGTTCATCTACTTGGGCCTTCACAGTTGGTCATCTAATTGTTCCATCACAAACGGTCATCTACACAACTGGTCATCTACTTGTTCCATCAAAACTGGTCATCTACTTATTCCTTCACAACTGGTCATCTACTTGTTCCATCAAAACTGGTCATCTACTTATTCCCTCACATCTGTTTATCTACTTGTTCCATACAAACTGGTCATTTACTTGGTCAATCTCAACTGGTCATGTACTTCTTCCATCCCAACTGGTCGAGTATTTGTTTCTTCACAGCTGGGCAAGTACATGGTCCCTCAAGTAGAGGCTAAACGCATGACTGACCTTCTAAATTGAGGTGATGAATATTTAGACAACAGTCTGAAGGATGGATTTCTGACTGCCTTTCAGGTGATGGAGTACTGACCCCACCCATGATAGCTATGTACATCACTACTGACCACCTAAACACAGATGCCGAAGTAGTGACACTCCTCTTGGAGTCTAGATCCATGTGAAATCACCCCAAGAAGGAGAAGCTCCTCAAGTCCTCCTCAGTGAACGGTCACTGTTGTATCATAAAAGGTCATGGCAGATCGTCCGCATACAGTGGGTATAATTCGGTTGCACTAAAAACCGCTGCCGTCCATAACTACTGTTCTGACATTTACACTATAATGGGTAGCTATAGATATGTTTAGTGTACGTTTCAATCTGTAATAAATCGACATAAATTCCGCGCTTACCACTCCATAAAACATACACTTAAGTGGTTTCTGTTTCTGTTGGCCTGCCATGTCTACTTCACGCCATGCATTTAAAAGGTGGTTGTCTGTGATGCAACATCTCGCATTATTCTGATCATTTCTCTCAACTACCCGAGACGTACCCAGAAATAACATTGGCTATGTTGTAGCTCTTAAAAAGATGTGATTCATGGAACTGTGTGGGAGCTTGATCTTACCGTTCTATTTTATTATTGAGAACTAACAGTGGACGTTCACAGTCCGCCAGACATCCCCGGTCCGTGAGTATATATGCTGACGATATCTACGGTTTGGACCATTAGCACACGATTCAGATTCGTACATGTAAGTTATGACGATGTTGCTACAATGATCAGCAGGTGGCAGCACCATACTTGACTGGCCATGTTAGAAAGAAAGGTAGTCTAAAAATACCACGTAAATTCAATATACGCAAACATTGAGATACGTCAGTATGATTGTTAAGCTATGTATTCACTCTAAGTATTATTAGCGAGGGTGAGTTGGAGCTCAGAGGTGG
>CBDHHR010000712.1:0-10909 GCA_965263245.1 Metamycoplasmataceae bacterium
TGTGCATGGGTGCGTGGGTGTGTAGATGTGTGTGCGGTGTGTGTATGTGTGTGTGTGTGTGCGCGTGTGTGTGTGTGCGTGCGCGCGCATGCATGTGTGTGCGTGTGTGCGTGTGTGCGTGTGTGCGTGTGTGCGTGTGTGCGTGTGTGCGTGTGTGCGTGTGTGCGTGTGTGCGTGTGTGCGTGTGTGCGTGTGTGCGTGTGTGCGTGTGTGCGTGTGTGCGTGTGTGCGTGTGTGCGTGTGTGCGTGTGTGCGTGTGTGCGTGTGTGCGTGTGTGCGTGTGTGCGTGTGTGCGTGTGTGCGTGTGTGCGTGTGTGCGTGTGTGCGTGTGTGCGTGTGTGCGTGTGTGCGTGTGTGCGTGTGTGCGTGTGTGCGTGTGTGCGTGTGTGCGTGTGTGCGTGTGTGCGTGTGTGCGTGTGTGCGTGTGTGCGTGTGTGCGTGTGTGCGTGTGTGCGTGTGTGCGTGTGTGCGTGTGTGCGTGTGTGCGTGTGTGCGTGTGTGCGTGTGTGCGTGTGTGCGTGTGTGCGTGTGTGCGTGTGTGCGTGTGTGCGTGTGTGCGTGTGTGCGTGTGTGCGTGTGTGCGTGTGTGCGTGTGTGCGTGTGTGCGTGTGTGCGTGTGTGCGTGTGTGCGTGTGTGCGTGTGTGCGTGTGTGCGTGTGTGCGTGTGTGCGTGTGTGCGTGTGTGCGTGTGTGCGTGTGTGCGTGTGTGCGTGTGTGCGTGTGTGCGTGTGTGCGTGTGTGCGTGTGTGCGTGTGTGCGTGTGTGCGTGTGTGCGTGTGTGCGTGTGTGCGTGTGTGCGTGTGTGCGTGTGTGCGTGTGTGCGTGTGTGCGTGTGTGCGTGTGTGCGTGTGTGCGTGTGTGCGTGTGTGCGTGTGTGCGTGTGTGCGTGTGTGCGTGTGTGCGTGTGTGCGTGTGTGCGTGTGTGCGTGTGTGCGTGTGTGCGTGTGTGCGTGTGTGCGTGTGTGCGTGTGTGCGTGTGTGCGTGTGTGCGTGTGTGCGTGTGTGCGTGTGTGCGTGTGTGCGTGTGTGCGTGTGTGCGTGTGTGCGTGTGTGCGTGTGTGCGTGTGTGCGTGTGTGCGTGTGTGCGTGTGTGCGTGTGTGCGTGTGTGCGTGTGTGCGTGTGTGCGTGTGTGCGTGTGTGCGTGTGTGCGTGTGTGCGTGTGTGCGCGTGCGCGTGCGCGTGCGTGTGCGTGCATATATGGGTGAATTGTCAAAACCCATTCACATATCACTGGTACATCGTAACTTTGTTCTTACACATACTACTGTTAGTACGCCAACTAAACTGATGACACATCACTAACACCCAAGCGCCACTAACTCTCTCGTGGCTGCCGGCGTATCGTCATTCTCTTGTCCGCTATTTGGATAATCGGCGTTACTTCTGACGTCGTCGAAGTCAAAGAACACGAGTAAGTGAAAATTAGGTATTTTTTTCTGCCAGGGTATTCCGTTTCGTCCCTCCCCTCCTCCAGTCACCCGACCCTACTGTCGTCTGGGCGTTCTTCCCTATAAAAAAAAACCCAACCTGTTCGCGCCTTGCTGTATCATTGATTACGCTCGTTAGGTTGCCGTGAGGCGCTATTTTGAAGTCGACCGTTGTCTTGTGCAACGTTTCAATCCTGGTCGTGGGAACGCGCGCGACTTGCGGTATTCTTCATGCGACACCGCCTTTTGCGTGTCCAGTAACTTGACAATATCTGGACTGCAATAAGGGCCCACTTGTCTTAGGAGAATGCCGGCCGTTGTACCATTGACACACCTTCCGGTCTCAAGATATCGTACTTATTATAACGCGACCACAAGAGGCCGTACAGTCCGTCCTGCAGGAATTGACGTTTTAATAACATATAATTATTGAGTGAATCGCGCTGTGTCAACGGGGTTGGTGCTAGCATACGGGTAATGATCTTGCACGAGTTAAAGTCACAAAACCGACAATTTGGAATTTTTGTTCGTGAGAATCGTAGCATAGTTGATGGATATCTGGCATTTGGACTGAATTTGATTTCGGAGATGTCTGAGTTCGGAAAGTGTCATTATTGTCATGTTCGTTGGAGAGCTACAAATAGGAACATCTGATATAAACAGAAATGATTTCCGGCCCTTTGTGTACATGTGCGATACTTTTTGTTTCTACATTTCTATATATAAATAATATAGTCACCATCAAGGCAACTTTTATTCAAAACTAAGAACTCTTCGGATATGTGTTAGTTCTGATCTTTCAATTCAATATAAATTCAAGTGTTTATTTCCAAGTGAAAATGTAAAGTAAGAAAATTACACAAACAACATAGAGCAACATAACTTTATTTATAAATTGGTTTTGGGGACAATTGAGGTTCTTAAACGTTTTCCACTGATCATCGTAGTTGTATTCTTTGCTTGCTCCTGTAAAAACATATATCATCTAGTTCTAATTTACCTTTTGTCCCTAAAATCAATACTAATATTGGGACTATGGCTTTTGCTGTGGGTGTGCCTACTCTGGAATATGCTTCCTTCTAGTGTTAAATCAGTTGAAAATATTGCTAAATTCCGCCGTAATTTAAAGACATACCTTTACAATCTTCCATATTCACCATAGCTCCCTGGCGCATCAATCAATCTGAAGATAACTGGAATTGTTTATTAACTTTGAGATCGATTAATCCTTTTGTATTGGTGTGCCTCTGAGCATGGTTTCTAAGGATTTAGGCGCAATAGAAGTTACATTATTATTATTATCGTTCACCAGTAGGGCATAATCATTACATAGTCAAATTGAATAAGTAGTTTGCTATATAAATACGTTTCCACATGACTAATTGCTTTAACAGCGGCTTTCAAATAATTCAAAATAGCGGTTATTGAAAGCCTGTATTTTAAAACGAGCACTTGAGCGACGTGGCACTTGGTTTTAATGGCTAAACCTACATAAGTAGGGCTACTACTCACAGTAATCTTGTCATGGTCGTTGAAGTAGCAAATATTGACAATGCATGTATGCGCCAAATTATCTATACTCTATAGGTTTGCAACGCTAAAAATATACAAAAACTCAAAATCTTGCCACCGTGAATCTGCGTGATAGTCCTCTATGTGTATCTTAAAAATAAGTAATACTAATTACTGTACTTTCGAAATAAAGTGGGCTACCCAGTAAATTAGCTGATGATTGGCTTCATGTAAATTAGTTTAAATATTCCATGGCAGATGGTTACTAATTTTAGATTATATTTATATCTAAACCATATGCGATCATAGATTATAATCAGGACTAATACTAATCTTGGGTGAAAGGTCAGACGTGTTGTCATACTACATTGTAACAAAAATGTAAACTAAAATGTAAACTGCGTAAGCTGAATGGATGCCACTGAAGAAACGAAATGGAACAGTCCCTCTATACAATGCAAGTAACATTTAGGGTTACGGATAATTAACATTTTCTAAACTATTTTATGGTGTGTGACGTGTGCGAGTGTATGTGTCGTGTGTGTGTGTGTGTGTGTGTGTGTGTGTGTGTGTGTGTGTGTGTGTGTGTGTGTGTGTGTGTGTGTGTGTGTGTGTGTGTGTGTGTGTGTGTGTGTGTGTGTGTGTGTGTGTGTGTGTGTGTGTGTGTGTGTGTGTGTGTGTGTGTGTGTGTGTGTGTGTGTGTGTGTGTGTGTGTGTGTGTGTGTGTGTGTGTGTGTATGTCGTGTATGTGTGTGTGTGTGTGTGTGTGTGTGTGTGTGTGTGTGTGTGTGTGTGTGTGTGTATGTCGTGTATGTGTGTGTGTGTGTGTGTGTGTGTGTGTGTGTGTGTGTGTGTGTGTGTGTGTGTGTGTGTGTGTGTGTGTGTGTGTGTGTGTGTGTGTGTGTGTGTGTGTGTGTGTGTGTGTGTGTGTGTGTGGGTGTGGGTGTGGGTGTGGGTGTGGGTGTGTGTGTGTGTGGTGTGTGTGCGCGTTGATTATATTTTATAGATAATTTATGACAATACGCTAACTTTGAATCATTGTAAGTGCATCCGCTGGCTGGCGCTAAGTTCCACTCGCTTCTTTCAATATATGACATCTGGTCATTGGACCAATGACAACCTGTAATTTAATTGAAAGTAAAACACAGAGGCAGTTATTCAGATTTGTTTGCGTTTTTAATGAGTTGTCAACCATTCACCAGATGGCGCCAGTGAGATTGGTTAAAACTATCATCTGTTGCGTGCAATGGCACCGGTGGCGGCAGCGGAAGTAAAATTAATGGTCAAGGAAAGAGATAGTTCAACACACTGTAGTACTGACACCTGCTTCCATGTGGTTTCCTTCACGGGCGAGTGTAAGAGTGTACGGGGGACCAATTGGTCGATACTTTTTGCAATGGCGTCTTCTCTGACCGTTCTCGTCCACGCCCTTTCTTTCAAAGCTCTTTGGTTTTATTTTTTCATTTAATATTACGTTCTTATGACTACTACATACATGTAGAAGGTTTACAGCCTGCCAAATTGTGTTTAGTTACTTTATTAAGCTTGGAACAATGTCGGCCATTTGAAAGATTCCACCTTCCAACACGTTTCCATGGTAAAAAAATATCCAGTTTAAAAAAAAACAATTGGTAATAATGCCGAGGCGAGCAGAATTAACCGCAGTATCCTTTGATGTTTAACTTTCCCACGTGCTAGACAATTACTGCTCGGCCAATTCTGGGCAGAGGAGATGGCAACCTGCTTTCAAACAAACTGCAACCATTTTTAACGTCAATTGTATCTTAGCACTGTCGAATTTATTATCAGCTTATATGCATTGTTATTGGGGACATTTATGATCGAACTTTCAATTCAGTACTACGCACTCTATGAGATATTTAATAATGAGATGACCCTTAACACAAAACCATTCTCCATTACACCGGCATAAATGTAGGTATTTTTTTCAGGAATAATAATAATAATAATAATAATAATAATAATAATAATAATAATAATAATAATAATAATAATAATAATAATATAATATAATAACAAAATTATAATAATAATTAGAATAATAACAATAAAATCATAATAACAGCTACCAACGATGATGAAATATCAATGAATATGTAAACCATATGGTAGATATTGCTTAAGAAATTACCAGCTGTTCCGACAGTATCTAGTTAAATTTCGAATGTAGTGCTGCACACTAATTGAATGGTATCGTCAAACATTTCGTTAAATTACCTGCCTAGACGAATTTTACACAGTTTATTTAATATTGCGTCTTATTTGCAGATGCCCTGAGACCACAGCTCATTCGCCAAACTTGAAACATAATCAAGCGAAATCTAGAAGTGTAACATACGCCTTGACGCTGTGCAAAATGTTGCTGACGAATGTACGGGTGATCTGATACATTGACAGCGTTTAGTATTCCCCTCCCGACGACATCCCGGATGTGACGTCATCTGCCCGTCCTCGCCAAAGACGCCCGTCCTTCATAGCTGACACGACGCCAAATAAAGACCCTAAAACGTGTGGCGACGCACGTAGGAACTGTCTGTGTCTATCAATGAAGTCTGGCGAGAATAATAACTAGTATATAATAATAATCATACACTATTCGTGGCTGGGGGGCATAAAGGAAGGGCAGAGTCGCCGTCGGTCTGTTTGGGTCCGACATTCTGTGGCAGCATCGAAGGGCAGCGCAATTACTCTTTTAATAAACACCGATACATATTCCAGTAATTATCAACATAACATTTCGGCAACGATCTTGGTAACGCGATTGCACGCAGTTATTGAATCGTTCCGAACTGGCGACGGTGTTTACGGACGACAAGAACGGAATGTAATTGCAGGGTCGTGGAGCATTTGTTTATACGACGCTGTAAAACATTTCGCTAAAGACCAGTGTCGCGAGGACAGTGGTCGAGACACCGCCAGGACAAAGGCCATGTGGCAGGTCAGTGTGTCGGGTGAAGACGTCTTTGACGCCGGCCGGTGAAGCAGACCGGAAAGGACTTAACTGCGGGACGGGGCGCACGAGAGAAGTCAATGAACCAACGGTGAACGGAGCGAAACGTTGCGCGTGAGACGGCGTGGTTTCTGGGCCGAAGAGTGTGGTGTATGCTGTATACAGTGGCTGGTTTCCCCCAGTGTCGTACTCGTATACGTGGGTCCAACAGCGATTGTGCTACGTGCAGACGACGTGCAGACGACGTGCAGACGACGTGCAGACGACGACGGACGACGACGGACGTTGAGACGAGATGGAGCGAAGTGCCGTTACAGTATACGTGCGTTACGCCAGTCTCCGCATCCACGGATAGCGCGTAGATCATTCCCTGACGATTTGTTGTTGTTTCACGCCGCCGGAACTATGCGTCGCTGCCGTCTGATCGCGATCATGCTGGTGAGTCCGACCCACTATCTTCTCACTTGTCTCCGTCTTGTCATCTGCCGCTCAGGGTGTGCTCAGCATATGTCCATCAACGCGGTTGGCTGATGCAATGATCGCTCAACCGCCGCGTTTAACGCGTGCGACGCTTGCATTATCGCTCACGTTGAATGTCAGCTGTCGTGCGCAACCGACCAATCGACGGGGAAATCTTACATCGATACGTTCACGCCGAATGTTGTTTTTGGACGTTTTCCCAGACGCGTTAGCTGTCAGTCGCGATACCGTTTCCGTGGGAAGACGGACTGCGCGGGGGGTAGCGCGATCACGACAAACAAGTGGAGATGTAACTTCGGTAACTTTAAACGCCGAAGTTATGCAGTTTTGATTGCTCGAATTCCAGCGCGTCCGGATCACCTTATCAATGTTGTGTCTACGCAGTTACCGGGAGCCCAGACTTGTCAGAGTTCCCGGTACCTACCCAAGTTCCCATCGCCGGTCGCTATAGTGTTTCCTCAACTCTTTGGAAAATGTGTCCTACTGTTTCTCTGACGGTGTTTCACTCGTCACTCCAAACACGAGGTTAGCTACTTATTGTGTGAAATTGTATGTCATTTAAGTAAAAAGTTCTTCACTTTTTGCACCTATGTCTGTGATTAGTGTATCGTTCGTCTGGGTAACATTTGCGTTGCTAAGCGACTGTTTACAGCTTGTAGCTACGTGAAATACCCCTTGCACACGATAAAACACAGACTCACAATATCCAAGGGCAATTTAACAAGCATGTTACAGCTTACTATTCTTAGAAGTTACAGCGCATAAACCTCGCCGCCTTCTCTCCCGACCTTCATTTGTATTACTCCGCGCATTCCAACAAGTCGACGAAGTTCCTGTGTTTCGTCACTACTTGGTGGTTGTGCGTGTTTCGACGGCGTGAGAATGTTGCATTTACTTAGCGGCGTGTCTGTATGTAGGCGAACCTGACAGCATATACTTGCATCACTTTGACATCTTGTCTGTCTGGTTGGTGATGATCTTTAATTGGGAGAGTCTGGGATAAGCAACGGACTGTTCATTACTTTATGTGCATTGACGTTAACGCTCACATCATTATTAATATGTATTTAAAGTTATTCTTTATGCGCTCATTCGACATGTACTGTATCAAATCTCGACATGTACTGTATCAAAACGAGATCATTTCCGACAAGTACTTTCTCAGGTACTTATGCTTTGTCTATATATATATATATATATATATATATATATATATATATATATATATATATATATATATATATATATATATATATATATATATATATATATATATATATAGCGTATATATATATAGCGTATATATATATAGCGTATATATATATAGCGTATATATATATATATATATATATATATATATATATATATATATATATATATATATATATATATATATATATATATGACAAAACGCATACTATTATTGATGATACAGAACACAAATTCTTGAACCATAAAAACGATGTCCGTCACTGATACGTTCATTTATATCGTACACTCTTGCCATCAATCAATAACATATCTGTTATTGCATCTTGACTGCCCGTGTATGTTATAGAAAAACTGCATTATATGATATCACAAAAATAATACATATATAATTCGCCCGTTATCGGTTTATGAATACAACCAATTCCGCGCGCTATGTCAACGTGATTTAAAAGTAAAAATATTCCAATTAAACAGATAACGGTCAAGTTGTTTGAAAACGTTGGTTCATTTAAACATATTTCACCGATCAAGATTTGGGAATAGATACAGTATAGACCCCTATATTATTTACTAGACGATTTTCTGATAACCAACTCTGACTTTGTATGTTTAAAGCCAACTGTTTTCACGCACACTAGCGATTTTGATATCAACAAACGTGATTGTGGACTGAATCAAATAAAGAGGGAGACTTCATTTGTGTGTTTTGTGAGACCAGACATCCATATTTTGAGCTAATTCTTTCGGCTATTAAAACAATATTAATTCACCCACTTACTTTTTTTATTGAAACTAATACAGCACTTCACAGTACCGGATATCTGACGAGATACATTAGGCGAGGAAACAGCTTTAGAGCGAGTGCGCCAGCTCCTCTCTGCAGAATTGGCCGAGCAGTATTTTTAACGGAAAATTTGTTGTCTAGAACGTGGGAAAGTTAAACACCAAAGAGTTTTGCGGTTAACTCTGCTCGGCTTGGCCTTATTGTAAATCTTTTCTATTTTGTAGCTGGATGTTTTGTTTGTCATTTGTCATCGCGGCGGACGGATTCTGTCAAATTGCGAACATTATTCCGAGCTTAATAAAGTCACTAAACACAAATTGGAAGGCAGTACACTTTCAACTTGCATATTGTAGTCATAAGAAGGTAATATTAAACAAATAAACCCTACGAGCTGGCACCGTCGCTATAAGTCCTCCAGTGTGATCATAACGAGTGCGTGGATGTCTTCTGTCACACGTGCCTCTGTGCCTATGAATGACAGTCGGTCATCGCCGGTGTATTCACGTACTAGACACACAGACTGTACGTGCGACTTGTCACTCCTGGTACGTAGCCCCACCGACTCATTCACGTCTTGCGCTGATGATTTACCCGGGCTGTCGACACTTTACGTTGGCCCATTAATCGGCACCATTGATGTCATTGGTGACGGAGTGAACTACCCGCCATTGACGCAACTGTCGTAAATGACGCGTGACACACACGGAGCAGGCTAGGCGACCGCCCGAGGACAGCCGTCGAGCGACCGACGTGTTCCCGTGGGAGAAGTAGAGATTCTCACGCCATCTTCATCCGCCAAACCACCGTTCTGTAGACTCCCTTGTTTAGCCACCCGGATATATTGTTTCAAATCAATATTAATGTGTTAATTTTACACATTTTATTGCTGATTAGTATTGTTATAATTTTAATGTGTCGTATCAAATGTATCTAGGCACCAATCTTACTACTGGCATTTTAATGCGTAACTAAAAAATCCGTTTGCAGTGTGATGTTTAAATAGGCAATAACGTCTTTTTGAATGTTTGAATGCCCAGCATTGCAACTGCTCAGTAAAGAACGATGCTATTATAAACTGTTCAGATTGTTTTTGGCGGAAATAAACTACTACTGGATTTTACACCCGTTTGTTAAAGTAGCTGAATAGTTGTGATTAAAAGGCGAGGCAGCATTTGTCAATCTGTGTCCTAAATGAGGTATTCTTAGCTGCTCTTCTGATTGGGAAGGGCCGCTGGTGCAAAAAGGTCAAACCCACGCTTGCTCGGTACATCCGCCAGGGGTGATAACGGTACACCCCGGGTTATGACGATGGTGTATTATAGGCCAGTTCTTCAACGTCAGATACACAGACGATGCTGGCATAGTTGCTTTTTTAGTATGATTGATCTACGTTCTGAGAAGTGCGTTATAATAGCCAGGCGACCGTCCATCGACGAAACATGGAGGCTGCCAAGGTCGGATAATTCACGCTTGTGGAACAATGATGGGCATAAATAATTATACACAAATATATTAAATAGAGCAGAACATACCACAGCAAAGTAAATGGGACGGGGACGGGACGGGACGGGACGGTACGGTACGGGACGGGACGGGACGGGACGGGACGGGACGGGACGGGACGGGACGGGACGGGACGGGACGGGACGGGACGGGACGGGACGGGACGGGACGGGACGGGACGGGACGGGACGGGACGGGACGGGACGGGACGGGACGGGACGGGACGGGACGGGACGGGACGAGACGAGACGAGACGAGACGAGACGAGACGAGACGAGACGAGACGAGACGAGACGAGACGAGACGAGACGAGACGAGACGAGACGAGACGAGACGAGACGAGAATATGTTCAATATGAGTGATTGACGATCAGTCGACACGGTTTTCTTCAGTTCTGAATGTGAAACGCACATACACAATAAAAACTGATATTTTGTGTTTATCAAGGAAGGCTATGAACCACGCGAATATAGAATTAGACTTTTATCCATTTCAGAGACGTGTTCCTTCTCGACGTAGTTAATCCCTGAAAGGGTATACGTTTACCAACTCAATGGGAACTTAGTCTTCCTCAGTCATAAACAGTATGTATATAGGATGGATCAAATGTTGTCTGTGCCTCCACCGACTGATTGTAGAGCGCAATGGCTCAGGGGTACAGCTTCGGACTCTCGACTAAGAGGACCCGGGTTCGAATCCTGTGCTGCAGTGTTAAAATCTTGGGCGAGTTTTTCACTCTACCTTGCAGATTATAAGTTGTACTCAGCTGTATAAATGAGTATCTGGCTATAGACAGTGGTGGATATGTGTACGAGCAGCCTTCACTCATTAATTGTAGCATATGGTTGGATGCTTGCCAGAAGAGCCGAAATGGTGTCTGAGTGAACAAGTCTGTCGGGGAAGTAAAGCGTAAAGCGATTTGAACGGTCCTGAGGACTGGATACTGCGCTATATAAGAACTTGCCTTTACTTTTTTGCCTTTACTTTCTTACCGACAGACACAGACACTGTAAGCAGA
>CBDHHR010000713.1:0-4601 GCA_965263245.1 Metamycoplasmataceae bacterium
GACTCTCAACTAAGAGAACTCAGGTTTGAATCCTGTGATGCTGTCTTAAATCGTAGGCAATTTTTTCATTCTAAATTGCTCCAATTCACTTAGCTGCATGAATGAATACATAGCGATAGAGAGTGGTGGATATTTGTGTACGAATTAATTGCAGTGTTGAATTTGCGCTAGGAAAATGTTTACATTATATATAAAAAAATCAGTTTGTATTAGTCATAATGTCATGAAGGACAGCTGACACCTCCCATCTTTCTGTCTACCAGGCACAGCGGTACGACTCTTCAACGAGCTGGCTGTGGTGAAAGTTGGTGGAAAGGTCAACGTCAACAACAAGATTTATGACTACTTTGATGGCATCATTGCTGGTAATCCATCTTTTTATAAGCTTGGGAGAAATAAATATTGGGAATGTTTTGAGGGTAAAGTTTGTTATCTCTACCCTGTTTTAGTTGAAATTTAGTTTGCTGTTGTCATGGCTGTAATGAATTAACATTGAAGAAATTATAATTTAGGCATATGCTAACTGTTCTGGTATTTTTGGTACTTATAGCTATGTCAGATGTTAAGGAATAATGGTTAATATTCTGTTTAACAACTTCTCCCATGTCAACCATCTCTTACAACATCATGGGGCATGCGATAGTGTCGTGGTTAGTACATCCATCTGGTATGCCAGGGCTCTGGGTTCAATTACTTAGATCAGGCAGACATAGTTTGTTTGCTGTAAAAATTTGACTCTCAACATTGGGGACAGCGTATCCTCGTGTCTCGGGGATCACTTAGAATGTCAGTCCCGTCTCAATTTGGAACGTGAAAGAACCACTGAGGATGGCGAGCACCCTGGCAGTAATCACCCTCAGTGTCTGCCAGCATTGAAAGGTTGGTTTGACGATGATGTTCTGAAGGAGGCTGGCTTGCTGAACGAGACCTCAAAATCATAACGTCATAACCACTGTACTAATGGACTGGTCAATTAACGGAAAGTTCCAAAGTGCTGGACACAACTGTGACGATAATAGTTTTATTATGAAAACTTGATATATATATATATATATTCAGAGGTATACATACTACACACTATGTAGAGATTGTTTTGGTCACTGTAACTAAGACAACAACATAGTTTTGACGTTGCATTTACAAGTGACCAATGGTCAGCACAGCCTGGCTTCATGCGAATACACTTGTCTGTTACCTAGGTGTCTACTTCAACGGCGAGAGAATTATTGACAGGGGGATCGCGAACGATGTGAGAGTGGTCAAGAAAGGCGACGTGACCATTGCCACACACAAGTTCCACCTGCCACTGCCAGTGTAAGTCAACCACATCACTCGGCCACCAGGTGGCGCAACGTGTCACATGGCAGCATCGTCCAATCATATCAGCCCGTTCTAGGCTGTCTTGTCTGATCAGTTAACAGCTAATTGTTTTCACCAGTACATGTTTGCCAGAAGGGTTTCATACAGTACACTGACTTTTGTCAATATACCTCTCTAGTATTACAGTTGTTTTCCACATTTGCAGAGTACTATTATCTTCCTAGGCTGTATTTTAATCAGAACAATCCATTCAAACATTATTATATGTATTTGCATAGCTAGGTTGGTAGGGATGACAGAATTGCACTCTTCTAGTAATTTGCATAAGGACATTTTAAAGAAAACCATCTTATAAACTACCATTGTAAAGATAAAGGGTGACTGAAAAGGTACAGATATGCCGTTTTGTAAAACCTTTGTAGTATTTGCTGTAGACATCAACAGACGCGTCTTCGTAAACAACGTCAAACTGTTTCAGCGTTTCATTGTGCAAAAACACTGTGAAGTCATGTGTGACTGTCAACTGTTGCTGCTGTTTGTTTGTTTGTTTGTTTGTTTGTTTGTGTGTTTGTTTGTTTGTTTGTTTGTTTGTTTGTTTGTTTGTTTGTTTGTTTGTTTGTTTGTTTGTTTGTTTGTTTGTTTGTTTGTTTGTTTGTTTGTTTGTTTGTTTGTTTGTTTGTTTGTTTGTTTGTTTGTTTGTTTGTTTGTAAGTCATGTGATTGTCAACTGTTGCTACTGTTTGTTTGTTTGTTTGTTTGTTTGTTTGTTTGTTTGTTTGTTTGTTTGTTTGTTTGTTTGTTTGTTTGTTTGTTTGTTTGTTTGTTTGTTTGTTTGTAAGTCATGTGTGACTCAACTATTGCTGCTGTTTGTTTGTAAGTCATGTGTGACAATCTAACTGTTGCGCTGTTGTTTGTGTGTGAATCATGTCTGGCAGTCCAACCATTGATGTTGTTTGTGTGTGTAGGTGTGTGGTGTGTGTGTGTGTGTGTTTGTGTGTGTCTGTCTGTCTGTGCGTGGGTGCGTGCGTGCGTGCGTGCGTGCATGCGTGCATGCGTGCGTGTGTGATGTCTGATGATTCCTTCCCTGTAACACCCTGGCACAGTCTCCTGATATGCCCTACCCTCTACCTTTCAGCATCGTGGACCCCACAAAGGCTGTGGTGGTTGTCCCACCAAAGGTTGAAGAATCCAAACCACAAGGTGGCACGGGCGGTGTAGTCAGTGGTGGAGACGGACATGGTGATGGAGTTGGCATAGGAGGAGTGGGTGGTGAAGGAGGAGTGGTTAAAACCGGAGGAGTGGGAGAACTCCCTTCATCTGCACGGGTACAGTCAGCAGGTGGCCCGAGTGGGGGGTCAGGGGAGGGGGCGCGGGCCAGTGCCATCGCCGGTGCCTTCCTCGGCATCCTAGCTGCAGCCAGTGGCATCATGTGGGCAGGGTACAAACTGAAGCCAGGGTTACTAGGTGGTGGGGGCGGTGGCGGTGGCAAGGGCGCTATGAACATCTCGTCACCAAGCGCTGGCAGCTACCAGCTGGTGTCGACCGGTGGTGGTGCCAGCGGAGCAGGTGGTGGTGCCGGCGGTGGTGCAGCCAAAGGTGGTGGCGGCGGTGCGTCCTACAGCAATGTTGCCGTCACCCGAATGGACGCCATGAATGGAGCGACTACCACGGGACTGGGCTTTGGGGCGGCCGGGAACCGGATGTCGACGATGGGCACACAGACGGCTGGGGCGTCGGCCGGGGGCGGGGCATCGGCCAATTTTGTCGAGTACTTCTCGTCGATGTCTGCCATGAGTGCGGCTGGTGGGGGTGGCTCGGGAATTGCTAACTACATCGGTGGGGTGGGGCGGATCACCCGCGCCGCACAGACCGACCTGCCGTACTACGGGGGAACTCTGGCCACAGGGTACCTGACCGAGGCCATGGCGATGAACGCGGGGGCCAGTGGCGGCATGCTGTCGTCCACCACCACGTCCTACTACCAGCAGGACGCGGCCGCGGCCAGAGGTGGTGGTTACGGCACAATGGACAATCAGACCATCGTTGTTGATGAGTTACCGCCACCCACACTGACCAGAGGAATGACCGCGTACGAGTCACAGGTGGGCATTGAGTGGTCATTTGTTCGTAAGACATGTTATCATTGGCACTGGCTAAATAAGACCAGCAGCAAAATTACACAAAACATTATTTATCAATTGTTTCTCTTGTAAGCATTTCTTTCATGACTACCTTTGACAGCTTTATTCATATATCGTAGATACACCGGGGGTGTATGTATCTCAGCCCATGATAGATATATCCTGAGGAGTTATTTATAGTGAAAATATATAAATCATAATATTTCTATGACACACACACACACATATACATATTATTTACATGTATGTACACACCCGTGAACGGGACAGATGTCCCGGATTTGATGGTGTCAAAATAAAGTATTATTATTATTATATATATATATATATATATAATAATAAAACTTTATTTTGACACCATCAAATCCGGGACATCTGTCCCGTTCACGGGTGTGTACATACATGTAAATAATGTGTGTGTGTGTGTGTGTGTGTGTGTGTGTGTGTGTGTGTGTGTGTGTGTGTGTGTGTGTGTGTGTGTGTGTGTGTGTGTGTGTGTGTGTGTGTGTGTGTGTGTGTGTGTGTGTGTGTGTGTGTGTGTGTGTGTGTGTGTGTGTGTGTGTGTGTGTGTGTGTGTGTGTGTGTGTGTGTGTGTGTGTGTGTGTGTGTCATAGATATATTATGACATATATTTTCACTATAAATAACTCCTTAGGACTGGCATATTAAATATACTTATTAATATTTTCATTGTTACAATGCCCGCACAAATATTGTCAACAACTTACCATTGAAGTTATGATTTCTTCCTCAATATTGAAAAGTTGTCTACACGATTTAAAAGAACCACATATAATCGCATCAACCACATAGTAGAATATCATATCGTATCATATTGTATCACCTGCATGAATATTTCACACAGATATGCTGCTGGTGTCAATCTATAAAACAGAATAAACAGTTTCAAAATGTATTAACAACAATCTTATTAAATTACAAAAAAATTAAATCCTTCAGACGATGGCTGCTGGCGGGTCGTACGTAGCTCCAGCCCCCGCCCCAGTGCCTTCTGGGTACAACACATTCGCGGGTGGTGCCGAGACGATGTACAGTTTCAACGAATCGCAGGGCTATGGCTCGGCGGGAGGGTCGGTGTCATCCGCAGCCAACGCTGCATCTCTCCGCATGCAGAACCTCA
>CBDHHR010000714.1:0-9484 GCA_965263245.1 Metamycoplasmataceae bacterium
CAGTCAGAGTAGGACTATGCTACGTGTTGCAGCGCGTCGTGTGAGACCACTTATGAATGGTGCATGCAACATGTTACGTCTTTTAGACAGTCGTGTGAGATAACGTATGGATTAAAAATTGCTGACAGTCGTGTGAGACAACGTATGAACTAAGTATTGCTGACAGTCGTGTGAGACAACATATGAATTAAGTATTGCTGACAGTCGTGTGAGACAACGTATGAACTAAGTATTGTTGACAGTCATGTGAGACAACGTATGATTTAAGTATTGCTGACAGTCATGTGAGACAACGTATGAATTAAGTATTGCTGACAGTCGTGTGAGATAACGTATGGATTAAAAATTGTCGACAGTCGTGTGAGACAACGTATGAACTAAGTATTGTTGACAGTCGTGTGAGACAACGTATGAATTAAGTATTGCTGACAGTCATGTGAGACAACGTATGAATTAAGTATTGCTGACAGTCATGTGAGACAACGTATGAACTAAGTATTGCTGATAGTCGTGTGAGACAACGTATGAATTAAGTATTGCTGACAGTCGTGTGAGACAACGTATGAATTAAGTATTGCTGACAGTCGTGTGAGACAACGTATGAATTAAGTATTGCTGACAGTCGTGTGAGATAACGTATGGATTAAAAATTGCTGACAGTCGTGTGAGACAACGTATGAACTAAGTATTGCTGACAGTCGTGTGAGACAACATATGAATTAAGTATTGCTGACAGTCGTGTGAGACAACGTATGAACTAAGTATTGTTGACAGTCATGTGAGACAACGTATGATTTAAGTATTGCTGACAGTCATGTGAGACAACGTATGAATTAAGTATTGCTGACAGTCATGTGAGACAACGTATGAATTAAGTATTGCTGACAGTCATGTGAGACAACGTATGAATTAAGTATTGCTGACAGTCATGTGAGACAACATATGAATTAAGTATTGCTGATAGTCGTGTGAGACAACGTATGAATTAAGTATTGCTGACAGTCGTGTGAGACAACGTATGAATTAAGTATTGCTGACAGTCGTGTGAGACAACGTATGAATTAAGTATTGCTGACAGTCGTGTGAGACAACGTATGAATTAAGTATTGCTGACAGTCGTGTGAGACAACGTATGAATTAAGTATTGCTGACAGTCGTGTGAGACAACGTATGAATTAAGTATTGCTGACAGTCGTGTGAGATAACGTATGGATTAAAAATTGTTGACAGTCGTGTGAGACAACGTATGAACTAAGTATTGTTGACAGTCGTGTGAGACAACGTATGAACTAAGTATTGCTGACAGTCGTGTGAGACAACGTATGAATTAAGTATTGCTGACAGTCGTGTGAGACAACAGATGAACTAAGTATTGTTGACAGTCATGTGAGACAACATATGAATTAAGTATTGTTGACAGTCATGTGAGACAACGTATGAACTAAGTATTGCTGACAGTCATGTGAGACAACGTATGAACTAAGTATTGTTGACAGTCATGTGAGACAACGTATGAGTGTCATATGCAATAAACGACGTGTTGCAGGTTGCGATGTTGACTGTCCACTGTCACAGTTCATCGAACTGACCAAGGACACGGCTCTCCCTGGAGCTACCGCGTGCAGCATCTTCAACTTATTCCCACTCAGGCAGCGTAAGTCGCCTCACTGTATTGCTGTTAAAGACCTTCCAACGGTACACGTGGACATGTCTATGGTGGACCTGTCTGTTCCGTTGTGTGGTCGACCTCACTGTATTGCTGTTAAAGACCTTCCAACGGTACACGTGGACATGTCTATGGTGGACCTGTCTGTTCCGTTGTGTGGTCGACGTCACTCACTTAGGGTCTTCAAGGTATAGGAAGCCAGTGCACAGGCGTGCTTTGAATATTATAATATAATGTTCATATCATGCATACAATAGTAGTACCAGCAGTAGAACCATTCAAACAAGTATAACTAGGCGTTATACCATGAGCAGTTGACGATTTGGAACTGAAATGCCATTTTGAAGCCATTTATCTTGAGATATTTGTTTTTACAAAACGCAGTTATAATTTACGATGGTCTTAAAATAGGAATAAACCAACTCCTGCGTTAATCTTAAATCCATCTACAGATGTAAAGGCGCCCTAGCCCATGGTGTACTTAACTGCTTAAAAGGAACAGCAAGTAACTTCAACTTACAATAACTATTTAAATACTTCCCTGTTCCAGTCGCCATCGTCCTCGCTATCTCACTGTCCACCGGTTTCACGACCCTTCTGTGTCTGTTCGCCGTGACGTCATGCTGCTGCCCCAGACGTCGACTACTTCCGCCCAAGAGATACCGGAAGATGTTCAGCGAAGTAGTCCCGGAGCAGGTGCCGATGATCGGCTCGTCCTTGGGCTCTGACTGTGACGACTAACCTCGGGTACTTGAGTTTGACAGAAAACTATACTCAAATACTTGAGTTTGAATCTCAATCTCTCAGCGAAGTGTGCTCAACGGCGACGTCGCATCACGTTGTTTGTGACGTCAGTCGCAGTACGATGCGTGCCTTGTTGCTCAAGGAAGTGTGAATAGTTTGTATACATGTGCAAAAGACGTGGAAAAGGATCTCTCAACTTGACGATGTTATACGAGATACGCCCGGTTATTGCATCAATAATAATGTGCAATTTAGGTAGACACGCGGAGGCTGCGTGTTGTGTGGAGGATGCAGACACGTGGCTTGCCATACATGTGTTCAACTTGTGAAACCTCCTTGAGCTACCCTGAATGATGGAACCTCACTGGTATGGTTACTCTCGGGATCCAGCAAAAGTAACCCGAATGGCGAGGTGACCGTATTAGCGAGGATAATTTCAGAAATAATTTGGGACATTCCTATACTGGCCTTAACTGCAAGGTGGCTATGTTAACGGGGTGATCGTAAAGCGATATCCGAGTGTAGTTTTCGTATGAATGTCATGGTGTCTAAGACTGCCTACTGTGTCCTCGAATGAGTCTACTTCTTTCCCTGGTGCCTGCTACAGTTGAGGTCACATGACTTAGCTTGGTTCGCCCTTTCAACGAAGATACCTGTCTGTTTCGATCTTCGGTCATCGTCTCCGTCTCTAGGCCCTGCCCGTCCTTTGAGTCCTTTCAAGATTCTCGTCCCACTCTCTCCCGCTTGGGTTCGGTGTTCATCTTCTTCTTCGGCCACCTCTTGTCCAGCCTCCACTGGCGCCGCAACCCAGTTCATATCAGAGGGACTAGGCCGGAGCTTTGTAAAACCCCACAGTTCATTCACAGTTATTGGGGGGTTAATTCTATTTCCAGTTCCCAGAAACATTTGTAGGGAGGGCTCATATTGAGAGTTGAACCCTCAGCACTTATGTACTCTGTCGTTCATTATTCACTCACTCACTCTCTGTAATGTCTTCTGGTAGCTTTATTCGGACATTAACTGGTATTGATTAGTTATTAGGATCGACCGGGCCAATTATATCCAAGAGTTTTATACAACCGTGTGGCACTTCGGCACAAACAGAATAATTTAGTACTAGTAGGAGTGGAGTCGACGGTGAGATGTGACCAAACTTTGAAGTATTCTACAGTGCCTTAATTAGCCTGCGACAACACAGCGAAGGCTTTCAGAAGGGCGGAAGCAACTTGGTGCGGCAGCTAATTAATTCCCGCAAGGTGTAGTTCGGAAACCACTGTCTGTAATCAATACCAGAGGGCGCCACAAGCACAGACGTCACAGAGGTCAAGTAACATTATGTGACCGAAAGAAACGACCTGTCCGCGTATAATGCTAACCTGCTTCCTGTTCCTTGTGTGATGTTTGAAATGTTAACACAACTAATGGAACTTCACTTAATAAATGACTGTATTTTGTGTAAAGACGTCTTTAATGTGGCAGCATAAGCCACACACTGTCGCAGTCGGTAAATGTATACATCGTTGTAACATATTTATAACATGCTAATGAAATCGGCAAATGAAATATAATGATACATTGCCTGTGATGTAGGCCTAAACAATGTCGATTAATACACTACGACACGGTCGGCTTCGTTGACAGCAAATACTGCCTCACAAACCAAACGCCGAAAATACGTTCACCGTGTCATGTGGTGTCGGTGTGATATGTGCACCGTAACTAAGAACGGTTACATTGACAAGCTAAGTGTCACATGTGTGTGTGCGTGTGTGCGTGTGTGCGTGTGTGCGTGTGTGCGTGTGTGCGTGTGTGCGTGTGTGCGTGTGTGCGTGTGTGCGTGTGTGCGTGTGTGTGTGTGTGTGTGTGTGCGTGCGTGCGTGCGTGCGTGCGTGCGTGCGTGCGTGCGTGCGTGCGTGCGTGCGTGCGTGCGTGCGTGCGTGTGTGTAGGGGCACACACTTTACACGGATATATAATTCAGTCTGCCCCAAACAGCCTAACTTACCAAGTTTCACGTTTTATGTGAATTGTCTCCTTAATATGATACATTACATTATAAACCCACAGTTAAATCACTTGTAAATCATATCACAATATGTATGCAATGGCAGCCTTTCAATCGGTGCTTTAATTATATAAGCGGGTTGTGAATAACCGTCACTACATAAAACTGAAGGACACTATACAAGCATCATCATTTGATTTATCATTCTGCCCTATCTTTTTGTGAAATACTTTGCAAAAACGGACTCATGAAAACTGGCCACGACCTTGTAGACTATACAACATATAAAAAGGACGCTATTCCATTTGCAACCGACATAACGATTACAAGGGTTTTTACTGCCCGGCCCAGACTACTCTGTTCCTCCATACAACAACTGCGCTTAGGGTACCAACGGACCTCGTGCAGCCGTCTGAAAGTGGTCACGTGTCACGCAACTATCTGGAGGCGCCCTCTGGTGACCTCGGCGGGGTTGGAGAGTTTGCGGCGGCTGACGAGACAGTTAATGGGCGCCTCGGCTTCTAGCTCTTGCACAAGGTACAGTGTCTTGGAGAACGACCTCGACCGTCTGCAGTAAAGCAACAATAAGATGAGTCACAGATTTTACAGGGTGTATTCCGGCAATGAGAAAAATATCACGAAACATAATATGAACAAAATATATAATCCAACTGTTTACACATGTGAATATAGTAGAGTAGACACCGTGACAAATTGACTGAAAAGCGCCATCATTAACAAAGATCACAATCAGACTGATTGGAGTACTTGACATAGTACTAAGCATCATTCCAAGGCCATCATTGCGGACTGTTCGTATTTCGACCCAAGGTTTTGGATGATGCTATCGTCCACATAATCCACCAGACGTATATTGACAACTGGTAGATTAGTTCAATAGAATTTACTCGGTTATTCGATCTCTATGATGCAAGTTATCGTAATCGGTCCGGGGCATTTCACATGTTACTGAATTTTCAAAAATAACTGCTATGGCAAAAACAACGTATGAGCATTACCAGTACTGACCAGATGCCGCCTTGTGAGAACGGAGACCGGTGGAACTAGACGCAGTTGTTGTTATCTAAAGATATTCTGTTTGAAGTAATCTTTACTTATTTGAGTGGTTGGTATTAATATGCAATTGGAGTTCGATAATTATCCTACATGCCATCGCAAGAAACTTAGCTTCCGCCATCATATGTCGGGTAATTAATGAGATAATAATGTGAACACGTGACTGGAGTGTCTCACCTGCACATATAGTAGAGCCCGAGTAACACAGACAAGCCCGTGAAGCCGCCGATCACCCCCAGTGCCATATAAAAATGGACATCTGGAAAGAAGATGCGGTAAATTAATAAATGTAAACTAATAAACAAAAATGTTAAACTACGATATGATAAGTCTGACAGGTCTACTTCTATCCGCGCGAGTTGCGGTAACTTTGATTGGTTAATGTTGCGGTAATGTCACGCTTCAGTAGCGTACACTAGTGGCAATATGCTGACTACCTTCAGACGGAGCATGCGTCCCTTCTCCGCCAGAGCTCGGTGCAGCAGTCGTGTTGACGTCGACGAGGAACGCTGCCCAGGCATCTTCCTCCGTGTTATCAGCCGGAGCATCTGCGGAGCCAGAAGTATGCAGCTTCCCATCGCTTCCGCCGGAAGAGGAAGTAATTATCCTGGCGATAGTCGTCGTGTCAGCGAAGGCGTCTGCAGGAACCAACATGCAGCAGATGTTTTGTTTGACTTTCGTTTCGTTTAGTCAATGGCAGAACATAATCGTTATTAGCACAACAGAACAGTAAGACAGTTACAATCGTTAGAACAGAACTGTTGTAAGACAGTTACAATCGTCACAACAGAACCGTTGTAAGACAGTTACAATCGTTAGAACAGAACTGTTGTAAGACAGTTACAATCGTCACAACAGAACCGTTGTAAGACAGTTACAATAGTCACAACAGAACCGTTGTAAGACAGTTACAATCGTTAGAACAGAACTGTTGTAAGACAGTTACAATAGTCACAACAGAACCGTTGTAAGTCAGTTACAATAGTCACAACAGAACCGTTGTAAGATAGTTACAATAGTCACAACAGAACCGTTGTAAGATAGTTACAATAGTCACAACAGAAACGTTGTAAGATAGTTACAATAGTCACAACAGAACCGTTGTAAGACAGTTACAATCGTTAGAACAGAACTGTTGTAAGACAGTTACAATAGTCACAACAGAACCGTTGTAAGTCAGTTACAATAGTCACAACAGAACCGTTGTAAGATAGTTACAATAGTCACAACAGAACCGTTGTAAGACAGTTACAATCGTTAGAACAGAACTGTTGTAAGACAGTTACAATAGTCACAACAGAACCGTTGTAAGACAGTTACAATCGTCACAACAGAACCGTTATAAGATAGTTACAATAGTCACAACAGAACCGTTGTAAGTCAGTTACAATAGTCACAACAGAACCGTTGTAAGACAGTTACAATCGTTAAAACAGAACTGTTGTAAGACAGTTACAATCGTCACAACAGAACCGTTGTAAGACAGTTACAATCGTTAGAACAGAACTGTTGTAAGACAGTTACAATCGTCACAACAGAATCGTTGTAAGACAGGTACAATAGTCACAACAGAACCGTTGTAAGACAGTTACAATCGTCACAACAGAACTGTTGTAAGACAGTTACAATCGTCACAACAGAACCGTTGTAAGACAGTTACAATCGTTAGAACAGAACCGTTGTAAGTCAGTTACAATCGTCACAACAGAACCGTTGTAAGTCAGTTACAATCGTCACAACAGAACCGTTGTAAGACAGTTACAATCGTTAGAACAGAACTGTTGTAAGACAGTTACAATCGTCACAACAGAACCGTTGTAAGTCAGTTACAATCGTTAGAACAGAACTGTTGTAAGACAGTTACAATCGTCACAACAGAACCGTTGTAAGACAGTTACATTCGTTAGAACAGAACCGTTGTAAGACAGTTACAATCGTCACAACAGAACCGTTGTAAGACAGGTACAATCGTCACAACAGAACCGTTGTAAGTCAGTTACAATCGTCACAACAGAACCGTTGTAAGACAGGTACAATCGTCACAACAGAACCGTTGTAAGACAGTTACAATCGTTAGAACAGAACTGTTGTAAGACAGTTACAATCGTCACAACAGAACCGTTGTAAGTCAGTTACAATCGTCACAACAGAACCGTTGTAAGACAGTTACAATCGTTACAACAGAAACGATGTAAGACAGTTATAATCGTCACAACAGAAACGCTGTAAGACAATTACAATCGTCACAACAGAACCGTTGTAAGACAGTTACAATCGTCACGACAGAACCGTTTGAGACAGTTACAATCGTCAGAACAGAACAAGACAGTTACAATCGTCAGAACAGAACCGTTATAAGATAGTTACAATGGTCAGAACATAACCGTTGTAAGACAGTTACAATCGTTACAACAGAAACGATGTAAGACAGTTATAATCGTCACAACAGAAACGCTGTAAGACAATTACAATCGTCACAACAGAACCGTTGTAAGACAGTTACAATCGTCACAATAGAACCGTTGTAAGACAGTTACAATCGTCACAACAGAACCGTTGTTAGACAGTTACAATCGTCACAACAGAAACGTTGTAAGACAGTTACAATCGTCAGAACAGACCTGTTGTAGGACAGTTACAATCGTCAGAACAGCACCGTTGTAAGATAGTTGCAATCGTCAGAACAGAACCGTTGTAAGATAATTACACTCGTCAGAACAGAACCGTTGTACGGCAGTTACAATCGTCACAACAGGAGAATCATGATTCCCTACGCTAACTGGTGGTGGTGTTGGTGTTGGTAGTGGTGGCGGTCGGTCGGTTTGTCGGCCAGTCGATCGATCGATCGATCGATCGATCGATCGATCGATCGATCGATCGGTCGGTCGGTCGGTCGGTCGGTCGGTCGGTCGGTCGGTCGGTCGGTCGGTCGGTCGGTCGGTCGGTCGGACGGGCGGGCGGGCGGGCGGGCGGGCGGGCGGGCGGGCGGGCGGGCGGGCGGGCGGACGGACGGACGGACGGACGGACGGACGGACGAACGGAACGGAACGGAACGGAACGGAACGGAACGGAACGGAACGGAACGGAACGGAACGGAACGGAACGGAACGGAACGGAACGGAACGGAACGGAACGGAACGGAACGGAACGGAACGGAACGGAACGAACGGACGAACGAACGGACAAAAATGCCTTGAAATAACATCTTACACCGTTCTTTTTCCCTCGGCCTTTGATCGTGACTATCAGGAACGTAGCCGAGAGGGCCAGCGTGGGTGGATGTGACGACAAAGAGAAGGGGCGCCAGGAAGAGAGACGCCATAGCGCCTGCGCGCGACATCCTCTTATGCACGACTAGACCACGTGTGTGTTCAGATGCGGGGTTCTCTCCTAGAAACGGCAAAACTATTTAATAAACAATATTTATTAAAAAATAAATTACACTTTAACGATATGCCCATCAGAACAACGTTGGTTCATAAAAAATATTCATAAGTTTATTAGTTTATAGATGTGGATAAATCCGGTGTGAACACTGAGTGCATTTTAGTCATATTCTACTTCTTAAATTAACTAAAAATAAACGTGCTTCTTTAAAACAAGCATCGACAAGACACGGTTACAATTAAAATAGCTTAAATACGTAGATTGCCATTAATAATGATTATATTACGGTTCCGTTTAATTCAATTACGGTTCTATTTAATTCAAAAGTACGATGTATTAGCTGCCAGTCTATACATCGATGAGATACCCAAAAGCGTTTATATTATGAAAATATGAATGTCGCACATGATTGGTGAATGTTTTCAATGTGCCAGGTATGTTTTGAATTGTAGTTGAACTTCGAAGACACGATTATTTCGACCGTCGTAGACGAGTTTGGCACCACACATGCGCACGACAAGATAAAGTAGTTAGAAGTGCAATGATTAGAGCAACAATCGTTGACTCGTCGTCGGTATTTTTGTGATACTCACCGTAAAACTGTGTT
>CBDHHR010000715.1:12500-17500 GCA_965263245.1 Metamycoplasmataceae bacterium
CGCACATGTTGTAAAAAAGAGCTTATGTTTTTTGCTTCTGCACAGTGCACAGAAGTTAGACTATCGCATAAATTGAACGCTATCTTTTTATAGCAAGCACTAATAAAATACTGTAATATAAACACATAAATTATCTTATAGACATCATGATACAACCACCAAAGTTATGTCATTAACACACTTCACCAATGTGTCCATGCACATGTTCAATCAAGGTTATTTAAAACGTCAGGGTCAACTCACGTGGTTGGTTACATCGTAGGTTCACGTGGCAGTGTTGATTGTAGTTTTATTAATTATTACTGCTACGAATATTATTGACATGCAATTATTATTACTTGTAACTGTACGTGTAGAGACAAGGTCAATACAATGGAATATCGTCAAGAACTCCTCAAACGAGGACTATTCGATGGCGAGATAAACCATCGATCAAACATCAACCGTTTTATTTGTCTCCGGTTTAAGGAACGTCGGATACAACAAACTGTTTTATTTGTTCATGGTTGTAAGGGACACAGAATTCAAGGAACTGTTTTACTTGCTCATGGTTGTAAGGGACACAGGATTCAAGGAACTGTTTTACTTGCTCATGGTTGTAAGGGACACAGGATTCAAGGAACTGTTTTACTTGCCCATGGTTGTAAGGGACACATGATTCAAGGAACTGTTTTATTTGTTCATGGTTGTAAGGGACACAGGATTCAAGGAACTGTTTTATTTGTTCATGGTTGTAAGGGACACAGAATTCAAGGAACTGTTTTACTTGCTCATGGTTGTAAGGGACACAGGATTCAAGGAACTGTTTTACTTGCCCATGGTTGTAAGGGACACAGGATTCAAGGAACTGTTTTACTTGCTCATGGTTGTAAGGGACACAGGATTCAAGGAACTGTTTTACTTGCTCATGGTTGTAAGGGACACAGGATTCAAGGAACTGTTTTATTTGTTCATGGTTGTAAGGGACACAGGATTCAAGTAACTGTTTTACTTGCTCATGGTTGTAAGGGACACAGGATTCAAGGAACTGTTTTATTTTTTCATGGTTGTAAGGGACACAGGATTCAAGTAACTGTTTTATTTGTTCATGGTTGTAAGGGACACAGGATTCAAGGAACTGTTTTATTTGTTCATGGTTGTAAGGGACACAGGATTCAAGGAACTGTTTTACTTGCTCATGGTTGTAAGGGACACAGGTTTCAAGGAACTGTTTTACTTGCTCATGGTTGTAAGGGACACAGGATTCAAGTAACTGTTTTACTTGCTCATGGTTGTAAGGGACACAGGATTCAAGGAACTGTTTTATTTGTTCATGGTTGTAAGGGACACAGGATTCAAGTAACTGTTTTATTTGTTCATGGTTGTAAGGGACACAGGATTCAAGTAACTGTTTTATTTGTTCATGGTTGTAAGGGACACAGGATTCAAGGAACTGTTTTATTTGTTCATGGTTGTAAGGGACACAGGATTCAAGTAACTGTTTTACTTGCTCATGGTTGTAAGGGACACAGGATTCAAGGAACTGTTTTATTTGTTCATGGTTGTAAGGGACACAGGATTCAAGTAACTGTTTTATTTGTTCATGGTTGTAAGGGACACAGGATTCAAGGAACTGTTTTATTTGTTCATGGTTGTAAGGGACACAGGATTCAAGGAACTGTTTTACTTGCTCATGGTTGTAAGGGACACAGGATTCAAGGAACTGTTTTACTTGCTCATGGTTGTAAGGGACACAGGATTCAAGGAACTGTTTTACTTGTTCATGGTTGTAAGGGACACAGGATTCAAGGAACTGTTTTATTTGTTCATGGTTGTAAGGGACACAGGATTCAAGGAACTGTTTTGCTTGCTCATGGTTGTAAGGGACACATGATTCAAGGAACTGTTTTGCTTGCTCATGGTTGTAAGGGACACATGATTCAAGGAACTGTTTTGCTTGCTCATGGTTGTAAGGGACACAGGATTCAAGGAACTGTTTTACTTGCTGATGGTTGTAAGGGACACAGGATTCAAGGAACTGTTTTATTTGTTCATGGTTGTAAGGGACACAGGATTCAAGGAACTGTTTTATTTGTTCATGGTTGTAAGGGACACATGATTCAAGGAACTGTTTTACTTGCTCATGGTTGTAAGGGACACAGGATTCAAGGAACTGTTTTATTTGTTCATGGTTGTAAGGGACACAGGATTCAAGGAACTGTTTTACTTGCTCATGGTTGTAAGGGACACAGGATTCAAGGAACTGTTTTACTTGCTCATGGTTGTAAGGGACACAGGATTCAAGGAACTGTTTTACTTGCTCATGGTTGTAAGGGACACAGGATTCAAGGAACTGTTTTACTTGCTCATGGTTGTAAGGGACACAGGATTCAAGGAACTGTTTTACTTGCTCATGGTTGTAAGGGACACAGGATTCAAGGAACTGTTTTACTTGCTCATGGTTGTAAGGGACACAGGATTCAAGGAACTGTTTTAGTTGTTCATGGTTGTAAGGGACACAGGATTCAAGGAACTGTTTTAGTTGTTCATGGTTGTAAGGGACACAGGATTCAAGGAACTGTTTTACTTGCTCATGGTTGAAAAGAAGGTCGGGTAAAAGGAACTGTTTATGACGTCACAGTCAGGTGTCTTAAACAGAACACACTGAACATTCAAATATAATCATGTTATATCTAATAATTACGACGACCGATATTAATCACTTGTGTGTATTAAAGCTGCTTTCGTGATCGTCACCTCATATTACCATTTATATTATCAGTATTCCGCTTCAAGACAAGATTCTCTCTGACGATGAAACATCTCCTAATCATCGTGTGACGAGTTTGACAACAATGTCTGCGCTGCGATTGTCGTCAATAAACAACGGCTTATTACCGCTAATTACAGGACAGGTAAATGTGGTTGATCAGGCGTGGTAATTACGACACATCGCTATATATAGGCCAGGCTAAATTGGCAGTTTTCATTTAATAATGAACAGGTATTCCAGTTGTACATCGTTCTACGTGATACCAACGGGAGACAACCAGTGCATATGTAAACAACCTTTTTGTCCGTAGGTTGTAAGTTATTTCATAAGCATGAATATAATAAATGTGTTGTTCATAATATTACAAAATGTAACATTCCTCTAACATTAAATGTGCGAAAATATGCCTATAAGTCAACTGATCTGTGAATAATTATATGCATATTATCCAGTGAAATTACGACTGAACGAAAAGAACTTCACGATCGCATCATCAATTTCCAGTACTCGATGAACTTCCTAGAGAACTTCCTAATGTTGATGTAAAAAACATCGTGCCGTGACACAAACAGAGGTCCCGTTCAAACCCGAATTAATCAACTACGACAGACGATTTACTTGAAGTAGCCAATACAAGGAGAACAAATCCGAGCTGTTTCCAATAAATCGGAGTTTACTGTAATAGATCTACCGACAAGTAATGTGATTGTGATTGTGTATAAACAACGGCGTGTATTTCTCGACTGGAAACACAAAGCAATAGCGTGGGAGCTCCATCGTCCATCAAATCAATAAATTAGCATAGTTACGTGAAACATGAGCTCATAGTAAGCGTCACTGTCCATCAGAGAAATAAGTCTATTCCATTATGTGAAATCCGAGCTTGTAGTGTAAGCTTTATATCCAATTGTGCTCAGTGCACAAGAAGAACGCGTACAGTCAACAACGGTATAACTATTTGTCTACATGTTTGACACTCACCACGCAAACAGACTGTATACAACATATCTAGGCAGTACAAGATATAATAAAAATAGATTGGAACCGTTAAACCACAAGATGGCATAACAGTGGAGAACATTTCCAAACGACACGGCACAGACTTGTGTAAATGTAGCTACACAAAAAAGAAAGAAAACGTTTTGCGGGATGCATGTGTCACTAGAGTACATTAGAGCAATGTGCGCAAAGAAATATTGCCCAGGGATTGTGCGAATAATAGATATAAATTAATCTAAAACATGCACAGAAAGTGCGCCGAGAGACGAGAGGACAATGTGAACAGCGCAACGTCAAATGGCAAAGGACTAAATGGTCACTTCCCGTCAGTGCTCCGTGTGGACAGCAGATTCCTAAATGGATACAAACGTTAGCTTAGTGTTTACTGGGAAGCTGCCAGTTCACAGCGAGAGTATCATAATATTAAGTGTGACGCAGCTATGTCAGATTATATGGTGCAGGTAATTGTGATACGGAAGCTAATTAAATCATGAAGATGACGTATAATTAATACTCTAGCATTGGGACTAATAAAATCAGGAATATGACGTATGATTAATCATCTGGAATATGTGAATTTGTTCGGAGGGAATTAGAACCTCGCAAAAGATGGATTAGCGCGGAAAGACGTAACAGTTGTTAAAAAGTACGAATATGTGTCCACGCGTGCGTGCGTTTGGGTATGTGTGTTTGCACATGTGTGTGTATGTATATGTGGGTGCGTGTACATGTGTAAGTGTGTAGATTGAATACGTTCTCCCACTAAATCCAACATACAATTGTAATCTTTATTACACTAAAATAACATACCACAAAACTACGCATATTGCGTAGAGTTCCACTAGAACGAAATAAACGCGTGAATTGAATATAAGCAGTTTACAAAGCAACTAATTGTCACAGATAATGATAAATATAACATAAGCAAATTACCGATTAATGCTATACAAGGTAGACAACTACGACTTATATTCATCGTTGACTTATCGATACACCACCGTTTATCATCGTTGCACCTCGATGTGTAACTGCTCATTTTTTTAAACAAAACTACGACCTCAGAGTACATGGTATGGCCAATCCATCAGCGCATGGACATAGCCAGCGGAAACACAATTGAACGAAAACGATTTCACCATCGCAACGTCATTTGCCAGTACTCAACGGCCGCCCAAGAGGTGTACCCCTCAATGCTGATGTCTAACATCACACGGTGAAATAAACCTACGTCGCAATCATACCCGAACTA
>CBDHHR010000715.1:22500-25000 GCA_965263245.1 Metamycoplasmataceae bacterium
TGTGCGTGTGCGTGTGCGTGTGCGTGTGCGTGTGCGTGTACGTGTACGTGTACGTGTACGTGTACGTGTACGTGTACGTGTACGTGTACGTGTACGTGTACGTGTACGTGTACGTGTACGTGTACGTGTACGTGTACGTGTACGTGTACGTCTGTCTGTATGTACGTGTGCCAGGGTGATACACAAGTGTGTAGATAAACACATTAAAACATTGGAAAATTTGCTCGACGCGGGGTGAAACGTGCAGAAAGATAACTGTCATTGCGTGGGTGGCGCCATCTAGTGAACGACTACTCGACACATCTGAAAAATAGTCTTTAAACTGTAATTATTTTACTACGATTTTGTGCACCTGGATCAATCCACAACCTGAAGGTTGGGATAATGGTGTGATGCATATTAATCATAATTATATTCCGCAATCGTAGTGACGATACATTGGAATTGGTTTATAGACGACACCGTTTAGTTACTCGGCCATTCACTAGACGGCAGCACTAATCGCACCTACACTCCGCATTGCAGGAGATGAGCGTAGACTAATCAAAAAGGAAAGCATGTCGCCGTTTGACCGTGCCATTGTGACATTTATCCGCCTTGGACGACCTTCTGACTATGATGTCATTGTGGGTGGCATTGTGACCACTGACGCCACGTCAGGCTGACAAATCTGGCTGGAGTCACGGAAGGTCTTACGGCTAATCGGTTGCGTTGGCCGGATTGTTGGATCAATATTAGATAATGTACGTGCTGGCAGACTTGTTATGGGTGGGAATACAACCAGTAATTGCAAGTGCATCGGGTGTACGCCAACAGGTACTAACTGGCCCATGTACCTGGACAGCCAACGGATGTTTCTAGGTCAGGGAACGATTCGTTACACGGCCAACCAAGACGTGCGAACAAGGGGAGGTGTGTTTTAGAGGGGGGGGGGGGAGACATGATTCCCCTCAGTAAATAAGACGTTAGAATCAGATGTTACGAAAAAGTGTCAGCAGCTCGCGTGCGTGCGTGCGCGCGCATCCACCCACCCACCCACCCCCATACACACACAAATAAAACAAAAATTTAAGCTAATTATTGTAATATATCCTGCTTTCTTACAGTAATACATTGTTGCGTTCATTCATCGTCTTCTGTGCTGTCTCAAGATTTATCGGCCAATTGGATTCTGTGCGTGTTGAATATGTAATCATGTCTTACTTTGTGTTGCATAAAAAGTATAGCGTGGCTCCCGTGAGAACGACATTATTAGTATTGTCAAAGAACTCTCTCATATCAAATGTGTATTATATATTCTTTAATCAATGGAAGTATTTACGCACACGCCATAGAACGCAAACCAGTGATTATGTGTAATATGCCCGTAGCTGCATTAATAATGTCTGCACACGCACGCATGCAAACACACCTATACGTTACGCCTGACCGCATTTCCGAACATAAATATATATATATATATATATATATATATATATATATATATATATATATATATATATATGGCAGGCACACATGCGCACACACACGCACGCACGCACACGGGCGCACACGCGCACATGCGCACACGCGCACACGCGCACACGCGCACACACACACACACATACACACTCACACACACACACACACACACACACACACACACACATACACACACACACACATACACACACACACACACACACACACACACACATACACACACACACACACACACATACACACACACACACACACACACACACACACACACATACACACACACACACACACACACACACACACACACACACACACACACATACACACTCACACACACACACACACACACACACACACACACACACACACACACACACACACACACACACACACACACACACACATACACACACACATACACACACACACACACACACACACACACACACACACACACACACACACATACACACACACACATACACACACACACACACACACACACACACACACACACACACACACACACACACACACACACACACACACACACACACACACACACACACACACACACACACACACACACACACACATACACACACACACACACACACACACACACACACACACACACACAATTCGCTATGAGCGATTTGAAACAGAGACTGTTAGCTATACCTCGTCTCCTCTTCACGCGCTCCTTTCGTCCTTTCTGACCCAAATACAACGGTAGCGTGCAACAAACCAACACTTGTTCTTTGTTCAACAACTGCATCCACATCAAGTATTCCTATCCTGGTTTTGTTCCACACGCTATGTAGTTCAATACCTTCTTCAACGTCGTCCTACTACAATCAATAGATCTTGGAACGTTTTGCTAAAAACCAATGCGTCTGTGCCAACTGCGTCTATTATGGTTGCATAACAGTCTAAACGGCGTATTTTGACATAGTCTCGGCGCTGCGTTGGACAACAGGTACTTATACCTACACGTAGCCTATGACTGCCCTGTCTT
>CBDHHR010000715.1:30000-39146 GCA_965263245.1 Metamycoplasmataceae bacterium
GTGCAGTTTTCCTGCAACTTGTGAATTGTTACTGCGTTCGTTTGTCTTTGTAAGTCGTCGAACTGACCTTGGTGACTCTTTCATAAAAGGAAAGATGCGAAGCAATGATTGCATGAAAGTAGAGCGCAATGTCGTTACAAGGAAACATGTCTCACGACTAATTGCACACACTGCGTAGACATTCGAAACGGCCAACGTAAATTGTATTATCAGACACAGTAAACACAGCCAGACATAATTAAAATACTACTGAGTAAATCTACAGAGAGACAACCACAACGCAAACACGGACTGTATTAAAGCGGCAGTAAGCCACCAATAAAACCTAAGACCGCGTGCGAGACGTTTCCTATGCAAATGACCACGGAGAAGACTACAAGACGACCACGGAGAAGACTGCAAGACGACCACGGAGAAGACTGCAAGACGACAACGGAGAAGACTGCAAGACGACAACGGAGAAGACTGCAAGACGACCACGGAGAAGACTGCAAGACGACCATGGAGAAGACTACAAGACGACCACGGAGAAGACTGCAAGACGACCACGGAGAAGACTGCAAGACGACCATGGAGAAGACTACAAGACGACAACGGAGAAGACTGCAAGACGACCATGGAGAAGACTACAAGACGACCACGGAGAAGACTGCAAGACGACCATGGAGAAGACTACAAGACGACAACGGAGAAGACTGCAAGACGACCATGGAGAAGACTACAAGACGACCACGGAGAAGACTGCAAGACGACCATGGAGAAGACTACAAGACGACAACGGAGAAGACTGCAAGACGACCACGGAGAAGACTGCAAGACGACCATGGAGAAGACTGCAAGACGACCACGGAGAAGACTGCAAGACGACCACGGAGAAGACTACAAGACGACCACGGAGAAGACTGCAAGACGACCATGGAGAAGACTGCAAGACGACCACGGAGAAGACTACAAGACGACCACGGAGAAGACTGCAAGACGACCACGGAGAAGACTGCAAGACGACCATGGAGAAGACCGCAAGACGACCACGGAGAAGACTACAAGACGACCACGGAGAAGACTGCAAGACGACCACGGAGAAGACTACAAGACGACCACGGAGAAGACTACAAGACGACCATGGAGAAGACTACAAGACGACCACGAAGAAGACTACAAGACGACCACGGAGAAGACTACAAGACGACCACGGAGAAGACTACAAGACGACCACGGAGAAGACTACAATACGACCACGGAGAAGACTGCAAGACGACCACGGAGAAGACTACAATACGACCAAGGAGAAGACTGCAAGACGACCACGGAGAAGACTACACGACGACCAATGAGAAGACTGCAAGACGACCACGGAGAAGACTACACGACGACCACGGAGAAGACTGCAAGACGACCACGGAGAAGACTACAAGACGACCATGGAGAAGACTGCAAGACGACCACGGAGAAGACTACACGACGACCACGGAGAAGACTACAAGACGACCACGGAGAAGACTGCAAGACGACCACGGGGAAGACTGCAAGACGACCACGGAGAAGACTACACGACGACCACGGAGAAGACTCCAAGACGACCACGGAGGAGACTGCAAGACGACCACGGAGAAGACTGCAAGACGACCATGGAGAAGACTGCAAGACGACCACGGAGAAGACTGCAAGACGACCACGGAGAAGACTACAAGACGACCACGGAGAAGACTGCAAGACGACCTTGGAGAAGACTGCAAGACGACCACGGAGAAGACTACAAGACGACCACGGAGAAGACTGCAAGACGACCACGGAGAAGACTGCAAGACGACCACGGAGAAGACTGCAAGACGACCATGGA
Organism: Metamycoplasmataceae bacterium; assembly: GCA_965263245.1. Taxonomy (GTDB): domain Bacteria; phylum Bacillota_I; class Bacilli_A; order Mycoplasmatales; family Metamycoplasmataceae; genus DT-68. Next base: position 31,841 of record CBDHHR010000715.1, read on the forward strand.
GAAGACTACAAGACGACAACGGAGAAGACTGCAAGACGACCACGGAGAAGACTACAAGACGACCACGGAGAAGACTGCAAGACGACCACGGAGAAGACTACAAGACGACCACGGAGAAGACTACAAGACGACCGTGGAGAAGACTACAAGACGACCATGGAGAATACTACAAGACGACCACGGAGAAGACTACAAGACGACTACAGAGAAGACTACAAGACGACCACGGAGAAGACTACAAGACGACCACGGAAAAGACTACAAGACGACCACGGAGAAGACTACAAGACGACCACGGAGAAGACTACAAGACGACCACGGAGAAGACTGCAAGACGACCACGGAGAAGACTACACGACGACCAAGGAGAAGACTGCAAGACGACCACGGAGAAGACTACACGACGACCACGGAGAAGACTGCAAGACGACCACGGAGAAGACTACAAGACGACCACGGAGAAGACTACAAGACGACCACGGAGAAGACTACAAGACGACCACGGAAAAGATTGCGAAAAGACCACGGAGAAGACTGCGAAAAGACCACGGAGAAGACTGCAAGACGACCACGGAGAAGACTGCAAGACGACCACGGAGAAGACTACAAGACGACCACGGAGAAGACTACAAGACGACCACGGAGAAGACTACAAGACGACCACGGAAAAGATTGCGAAAAGACCACGGAGAAGACTGCGAAAAGACCACGGAGAAGACTGCAAGACGAACACGGCGAGATGAGCCGCTGACGATTTCTTGGAAGATAGCATCGAGGCCCGTCGCCGCAAAACTCGCGACATGATTAATGAAACACGTCGAATCGGACCGAAGCGAGGCCGAGTCATCGAGACACACCGACGGAGACATTAGCAGCGGACGGCCGCATCAAACGTAGACTGAGGTGTGCGCAGCTGGCAAAGCACATCCACTGACTCATTCCTCCACCGGGCCGGGCCGTCCACGTACGCCGCTGCCGGACACCACTCGTGTCGCGCCCAACATCGCGGCCCACGAACTGACAGTCTCCGCCGCCACATCGCCGACGGTGGCGCAATGGCGGCCAGGTCATGACTCGGTTTTCCACAGACAACCAAGTTAACGTTTTTAGTATTCTATTTAAGGTGAGATGATACGACAATTATATTATTGAGTCACTGACTAACTACGGAGTTATTTTCGAATCACACAATTCTGTTCAGACAAAAATCAACATGTAAAATGCGCTCTGTCAGAAGCTACCAATAACAAAGAGAAGATTGAATATATTTATACGAATGGATTCTTTCGCCAGCAATCACAGGTTGAAGCATTTGTTCAGCGCATATGTAACATTCAAATGTGTCAATTTTGCTATTATTTATTGGTGCAAAAAACCGTAGAAGGAGCCATAATATCGCAATAACTGTATTCGTCTACACTGAACCCATTTGTAAATAACATCACCTGTCCCTGCGACGCATGCGTAAGGCGTTTCCTCTGCAATGCTGTCTTGCTAGATGTCCCATGTATACTGGTGCGAGTAATAATTGATACCACATCTTCATCATACATACGGGTTATTTTCGGTAATTTTGTATCGTGATAACATATTGAAACAACATTCACTATTTGTAATTTTTGTGCATTGATAAAATAACCGTTGAACGAAATAAACGTCACGTTTCCATCTACGACGTAGGCGACGATATCTCTGTTTACTCATTGGCTGTGCATGCACCTATAAATGAGTAAACTGTGACTTTGAAATTGTCAGATATAATGAAAACACTACCGCAGATTGACAATAAAAAACATTAAAATCCTACTCGTATTAATGAAGATAATTCGCAAGTCCTCACAACTGTGGTTTTTGTGGATAATGTGATTTCGGATAGTTGCATCAAGTTTCAAGAAAGAAAATATGCAGAGTTGCCGACTGACACAACACGAGACGACAACATAGGTCATGCGTGCTTTGTCTTCTGCAGAACGGCTTCTAGTACTCGTCGTAATAAGTGAACGTGAATATCAAAGACCACCAGTGTCTTGCAAACGATGAATGTAAACGAATGAGACGGCACATATCCGAGAACTGTCATTTTTCAATAACGTTTCTGATTAGGCAGCTGCTTTTACAATAACAATTCTATAATTTGAGTCGATAAAATGTCGTGACAGTGCCAGTATGAGAGGACAGGGGAGAGACGGAGAAGGTAAAGGGGAGATATATATATATATAGTATGGGTGCGGGAGAAAGACGATCATGGGAGTGAGGGGAAGGAGGGCGAGAAAGAGATTAGCGTAGACAAAAGGAGCATGAGAGAGAGAAAGCGAGAGTGGGTGAATGAGAGGGTGACAGAGAGAGAGAGAGAGAGAGAGAGAGAGAGAGAGAGAGAGAGAGAAAGAGAAAGAGAAAGAGAAAGAGAAAGATAGGGGCGAGAGAAGAGAGAGAGAGAGAGAGTGAGAGAGCGAGAGAGCGAGAGAGCGAGAGAGAGAGAGAGAGAGAGAGAGAGAGAGAGAGAGAGAGAGAGAGAGAGAGAGAGAGAGATGAGAGAGAGAGAGAGATGAGAGAGAGAGATAGAGAGAGAGAGAGAGAGAGAGAGAGACAGCGAGACAGCGAGACAGCGAGACAGCGAGACAGCGAGAGAGCGAGAGAGCGAGAGAGCGAGAGAGCGAGAGAGAGCGAGAGAGCGAGAGAGCGAGAGAGCGAGAGAGCGAGAGAGCGAGAGAGCGAGAGAGCGAGAGAGCGAGAGAGCGAGAGAGCGAGAGAGCGAGAGAGCGAGAGAGCGAGAGAGCGAGAGAGCGAGAGAGCGAGAGAGCGAGAGAGCGAGAGAGCGAGAGAGCGAGAGAGCGAGAGAGCGAGAGAGCGAGAGAGCGAGAGACGAGACGCGAGACGCGAGACGCGAGACGCGAGACGCGAGACGCGAGACGCGAGACGCGAGACGCGAGACGCGAGACGCGAGACGCGAGACGCGAGACGCGAGACGCGAGACGCGAGACGCGAGACGCGAGACGCGAGACGCGAGACGCGAGACGCGAGACGCGAGACGCGAGACACGAGACACGAGACACGAGACACGAGACACTACAGACGAGACACGAGAGGGTACATGACGGAATAAGACAGGAAAGAGAGACTTTTGCATGTCCGACACAAGGGTTGTCGAAACTACTGCCCAATGTCAGGGTTCGGAACAAGTTTTGTTCGACGTTACTTTCTCTCATGACTTTCCTCCTAAAGACTAAATGTCAAGAATCCTGGAAAGGGCACATAGTACAGTAATAACGCGTTGAAAATAAATGATGCGTTGTGATTTTGTAACATTAAGTGCAAACTCGACCTGACAAGCCCCCGTCTACGACCACGAGATAGTTCCTTCCAGGCAACGTCGTCTCGAAGGTCGACCAGAGTTGTTCCCTTTTAGAAACGACACGTTTGAGTTATGACAGCAACAGGTGATGTCATCCACAGCCTGACGTGTGGACATGACCACTGACACTTCGGTGCCGTCAATCAATAACTTCGCCGTGTTGACAAGCAGAGACAAGTACACCGTCGCAGAAAGGGACACATGGCGTGTGCGCGCGGTCGATAGATCAGACCCGACGTCGTTGTCACCTCCGTCGCCCTGGCGCATTGCTCTGGGCTCGACCGCCAAGACTCGGGCGGACACGCGCCGCACATCGGCAAAGACACGTACGAATTAAGACTGGCGGCCATTAACAAAGGCAGCGGTGGCGGTGGCTTGACACGCTTATGATGTGTCAACAGTCGCATATGAGAGTGGCGAGATGACGACCCAGTGGACGAGGCACTGTCCAAGATCAAAACATCGTATTAATACTGAACATTAGTCCACTGGAATGGAACGCAACCGTTTCTCCCGGCGTCAAATCGTTGCCATTATGCGGCCTTCGATCTTGACATATGGTGTTTGTTTATATATATATATATATATATATATATATATATATATATATATATATATATATATATATATATATATATATATATATATATATATATATATATATGATAAACTGGGTGAGAAAATATAACACACAAAAAGTTTCATTTAAAAGGGGTGTTAATTGACATACATGATAAATACGACAAACACGGGGTGTGATTTGTGCAGAAAACAGGGCTTAATAAAGAAAACTAAGAGTTATGTGGCAAGCTTACTATATGACAGTTCATATGACAGACATGGACGAACCAGTGAGTGCGTATGATAAACAGGAATTGCATGACCGATTTCTTATGACAGACATTAGATATGTGAAATCGAGTTCATATCACAAACACGGTCCAAATAATGCGAAAGAGATCTTCAATATGAGAAAGGTGAAGAGTATGGAACGTCGGCTAGGAACGTTGGCCGAGCTAAAGGCAACAACTAACAACGAGAGACAATACTATAGAAGACAAAAGTGGGAGGAGAAAAGGAACACTACGACTGATATGTGAGAACTCTTAGAAGATTATTATTGGGAGGTTGTGTGAGTGGAATGGAAAGTGACGACGCATAGGATAGGGAGATGGATCGGGTGATGATAAAACGACAGGGCCCATGTCCACAAGACAAACAAATAAACAGACAGCATTAGTGGCGCAGTGTCGACGCCAAGCTCATCCCTGGCAACTGAAGAACGACAAGAGCAACTGGGTGACAACCGTGCGCGACACACCTCACACTAGGTAACCTAGATCAGTAAATAATGTCGCACAAAACGTGACAAATGTCACAGTCGACCGGCGCGTACGCTAGACTGACGCCAGACGAGGACAGATGACGAAGGAGACGGAGCCGGACAATTGTTACAGATGTACCAATGTCACCACTCGTCTCACAAGGAGGCCAGTGTTACTGTCGCGATTGCTTCTTCGGTTCGCTGACAGCCAAGACATGACTGGCCAAATGAAAAAGTCATCAATCATGGTTTGTGAAAGTCACCAGTAGTCAATAAGTGTACGACACAGCGACATACTGCATGACCATCAACAACAATGGCGGAATGCGCAGACAACAGTAAGACCAACTATAGCGACTAGACATGGTTTAAATATAAAATAAATCACATGTCTTGAAATATATCAACAGTAAAAATCTGAGTCATCGTAACACACGTTGTACCCTTTCAGTCTGACATCAGTCAGGAGCATTTTAAGTGGAATTTTAAGAAGCAATCACCAAACCTTTCGTCGACGGAGCTGCCGGGAAACTGCTTGAGGGAAGAGTCATCCCGGAAGGAGACGCTCTTCTCCGTACAGCGAGAGGAGGTCGTGTTCTGGCGACTATGTTCGAGCAGGGGCGTGCGTGTGCCGGTGGAGGGCGAGGCGGCCGTCGACCCGGGCCACTCCTGCACCTCCAGGGACAGCGACTGGTTCTCACTGGAGCCGGCCGTCGACGCCGACTGCAGGCGGCGATGGTCCGCTTCCGGTCCTGGGATCGTGTTCCACGGTGACTCGGCGAAGGCCTTCCGTCGGTCCTGTCCGGCCGCCTCCGCCTCCGGCTGCGACGTGATCTGCGCGTTGAGGCGACGCCATCGCGCTCGTGCGCGCGTGCGACGCACGTCGTAACTGCGTAGGTTAAGCATGATGTGGATATCTGCACGGGCACTACTGCGTACTAGCAACGTATCGCGACCGCATCACGCAACTCCCAGATCAAATCTACAGGTGGTTTTCTGGTACGATAGCGCACTGTTGCACGGATTTCTATTATCCGACTATCCACCGATGGTGCCGCACTGGTACTAATTGCTGGTTGTCGACGAACGCTATCGCCGATTTCAGCGAGGCAATGCAGTGCAATACGGACCGTCAAGCATCACTAGTCTCGCAGTCGGTCGCGCGGGTGCTGGGGACGCGTCCGTTGCGCTACCTGCGTCGCGCGCTCTGTGGCTGCTCCGTCGCGCTGCTGTCTGGCCCGGGCCCGGACATTGGCGCTTTAATAATTGAGGAGCGCGCGCATGAGAAGTGGCAGTGACGGCGCGACCGACACGGGGACGCGGACACGGCGCTCCGGCTCCCTCCTCGCTTCCGTCGTAAATATAAATCATCCCCCGCCACCGCGGTAACCGATACAGCCGCTCACCGACAAAAATTGCCTCACGCACTCGGCGATCTGCGCGCGGCCAACAAAACGACGCACTTGACTCGGTGTCACCTCCAGAAGCAACGCCGTGATTGCCGCGCGGACAGATGGCGTCTTCAGCCGACCGTCTTTCCGTACGATACACGCCGCCTGGCCGTTGCATGCGTAGACGGAGAGAATGCTAGCACCAGGAGACGTCTCTGGCTGGACGGCCGCCCGTGGCCGTTGCACCAATTACTGCCGATCGCTTCCGCAGTCAAACTCAGTTGCCAGCGAAATCCAAACGTGCCAATTTTGCGCGTTGCGGCTTGAAGCAGCGTTGTCGATTGAAGACATCGCTGCGTTGTACCGAGCGATGCAACGATCTCACGATGTGATCACATACATTGCGCTGCGACTGCTTCGGTTGTCTTGCAACAACGCGGTGTTTCCCAGCAGAAATGCAACTGTTTGGATATCCAAAGAAGACGTTGCATTCCACGTGCGTTGTGAAACATAATAGTTACATACGGTATCATGTAGTACCATTGCGTGATAGCTAAGACGCACCGACAGCGCTTGTCACGTGATAGCGTGACGTAGTCGTGCACTACTCAGCTACGTCACTCCTCCTGCGGTGAGTGGGTCGAAGCCGTCGCTGAGAATCTCGCCTCGTCGACGGTGGCTTTGTCGCGCTGCGCCACAGACCGACACGGACAGCGTGGCAGGTTGTCATTAAGGCCAAGATTCGCTTTGTAAATAATTGAAAGTAACCAGCACGACGGACACAGCCAGCTCGAGACACCTGCCGCCCGCTTCTCGCCTAGCGTCGCCTACCGCCCGCCCGCCCCGACGAATCGTCAACTGACGCACGACCGACGGAAGATGTCCGCAGAACGAGACCACATCTCAGGCCCCGTTCGTCCAGGTCGAGACGTCACTTCCGTCGGCATCCTGACGGGTCCTCGTGCGTGTGTGCGTCCGTGCGTGTGTGCGTCCGTGCGTGTGTGCGTCCGTGCGTGTGTGCGTGCGTGCGTGCGTGCGTGCGTGCGTGCGTGCGTGCGTGCGTGCGTGCGTGCGTGCGTGCGTGCGTAGCTGCAGCAAGTGATTTCGCGCCAATTTTCGACATGTGCCAATTGGCCGACGGATTCAATCAGCACCTGAACGAGACGACGGGAACGGACAGACGACACGGGGCAGGATCAGGTGGAAGGAAGTAAATTGCTTCGAGCTTCGCAAAAACC
>CBDHHR010000716.1:0-12255 GCA_965263245.1 Metamycoplasmataceae bacterium
GACTACATTCCTATGTGGGTCAAGGAGAATTTATTACTCAGGTCTCGGATATAACTGTATTATTATTTATTGATTATTATATATATTTTTAAAGTCAGTAAGTTTTTTTTTTTAAACTTACTTTTCAAACGGTGTTTATTTACAGGAATTAATTGCATATTTATTATACAATCATATCCTGTATATTGCTCATTATTTTATTTGTTTTTCTACAATTTTACATTTATCTAACTTATAACCTTTTTTATTTTTTATCTATTCATTTTTAAAGATATTTGATCTGTTATAGGCTACTGATGTGTGCTAATGTATGTACCAATTGTATATGGGTTTGTACCTGAAATAAAAAAGAAAGAAAATTACAAGCCGACGGCGTCTGCGAGACCAATCCCGAGTGCAGCGACGCGTGACTAGTAATCAGTCAGTAAGCGGACACGGCCTAACAAATAAACACCGCTTCCAGGGCCCAGCCAGTTGCATGACACACACCCAAGTCAAAATCACACCCCTCTCGCCAAAGGGGAAGTTCGTAGTCCCGCGTGCAGGGGATAATAGTTGGAGGACAAAGACGGTTGCCAGACATCAGATTTTATCAACCAATCGACGAGGTATCTTGCCAACAATGATGATTCACTAGAATTGCGAGAGGCCTCTAGAAGCACAGGATGGTTGTAAGACAAAGAACTGTTGACGAAACTGCTTCTCTATATCCGGGTGGAATTTTCCACGCTAATAGACATTTTTGCCGTTTTCTGTAGCGTCAATGTTGTACTACACACACTTGGAGCAAAAACACAAAGATAGTATTACTTTTTTGAGTGTTTATTTAAGTTAATAATAATTACATTTATGTACGTAAGTATGTATGAATGAATGAATGAATGAATGAATGAATGTATGTATGTATGTATGTATGTATGTATGTATGTATGTATGTATGTATGTATGTATGTATGTATGTATGTATGTATGTATGTATGTATGTATATATGTATGTATATATGTATGTATGTATGTATGTATGCATGTATGCATGTATGCATGTATGCATGTATGCATGTATGCATGTATGTATGTATGTATGTATGTATGTATGTATGTATGTATGTATGTATGTATGTATGTATGTATGTATGTATGTATGTATGTATGTATGTATGTATGTATGTATGTATGTATGTATGTACGTATATATGTACGTATATATGTATGTATGTATGTATTTATGTTAAAATGAATGTATTCATGTATATACGTACGTACGGATGTATGTATGTATATAGGCATGAAATACATATATATACATATATATATATATATATATATATATATATATATATATATATATATATTATATATATATGGATGTCAGATTTTATCAACCAATCAACGAGGTATCTTGCTAACAATGATGATTCACTAGAACTGGGAAAGGCCCCATAGACGCGCAGGATGGTTGCGAGACAAAGAATTGTTGACTTGTGCACACACAAAGACGAAACTGTTTCTCCATATCCGGGCTAATAGTCATGTTTGCCTTTTTCTGTAGCGTCAATGTTGTACTGTACACACTTGGAACGTCTCGATAAAGGTTCACTGCACTCCATACCAATAACAGAAAGACAGTATTACTTTTTGAGTGTGTATTTATGTTAATAATAATTACTTTTATGTATGTATGTGTGTGTGTGTGTGTGTGTGTGTGTGTGTGTGTGTGTGTGTGTGTGTGTTTGTGTGTGTGTATGTATGTATGTATGTATGTATGTATGTATGTATGTATGTATTTATGGGAAATGGGCGTACTTAGTTCAAGTATCCTCTATTTAGGATTTTTGGAACATGAACAATGACCCTAATGCACTGGCAACGGAGTACAGGTGGCGGATGTGAACTGTAAACTCATGATGACTGATCAGTCAGTTTAATCCTTTCGGATATAGCGTATACCTGTAAAAAAGAGGGGGTTTATATGAGTTGCCTTAAAGTGAATAACATATATATTGGACAAGACTACGCGTATATACCGGAAACAGAGGAGTGCATGCAGCCGTTACACTCCCATGTCAATATACATTAAACAAATATCACTTATGCAAGATCGACGATAGCAGTTGATGTTCTTCCTTCTGTCCTGTTTAAAAAAAAATTGATTAATACATGTTTTGTTTATTTTTCCCTTTTTATATTTTATTAGATGGTGTACATTTAAATGCGAGAGGGACCCCGTTGTACTAGAAAAACATGAGATATGCAGTGAGAAAATATGGTCTGAAATGAAACAAATTACTTAAGCAGGGCATTGCGAAACTGTGGTGCAGCCCGCAGTGCCGCTACTGCTGGCCACCTCACACATCCACAATCCTCGTGACGGTATTTATTAATAACTAATACATAGGACTATCCTCTGGTTGGTAAACCTTTGAAATAACAATAATAGCTCATTAAAGTATGCCAAAATTATGTCATAGCACCGTAGCACAAGGGAGAGACAGCTACGAAACCGTCCGGACCAGCACCGCTGCCGCCCGACGACCCCCACATGTAACATAAACTCCATAATAACTAAACAATTGCACACCTGCAAAGAATCATCTTGCATTAAGTTGTGTCTAGAATAATAACTATCATAATACAGTTGTACAAGGGACAGACACGCGCGAAGCCGCACGGACCAGCGCTGCTGCAGCCCGACGAACCACGCACGCAATCTAATTTTCATAACATAACAACTACATCATTGTGCCCCGGCCAGGAGCCGCCACAAAACGCCGCCAACCAAAATTATGTCATAGCACCGTAGCACAAGGGAGAGACAGCTACGAAACCGTCCGGACCAGCACCGCTGCAGCCCGACGAACCCCACATGTAACATAAACTCCATAATAACTAAACAATTGTACACCTGCAAAGAATCATCTTGCATTAAGTTGTGTCTAGAATAATAACTATCATAATACAGTTGTACAAGGGACAGACACGCGCGAAGCCGCACGGACCAGCGCTGCTGCAGCCCGACGAACCACGCACGCAATCTAATCTTCATAACATAACAACTACATCATTGTGCCCCGGCCAGGAGCCGCCACAAAACGCCGCCAACCACGCCCACCCCCCGCTCCCCCCACCCAGGACCACGTAGTGTCTCAGTCATACCCTACATTGTGCCGTAGAAGTCCATTGTTCATTGTAATTTGGTGGACACCAGCATATCTTTAAGGTTATTGTTCTTGGAAAAGGTTATTGTAAACCGAGGCGTATACATTTCTGGATACGCGGATTGAAGCAGTTTATAGATAGCTTTAGCCAGTTTAGCAATTGTCTTTCCTTGGCGGGAGAAACGAATCACAAATGGTATAATATCAAGAGTCCTCTCTTGCGTACGTACGGGTGTATGTATGTATGTATGTATGTATGTATGTATGTATGTATGTATGTATGTATGTATGTATGTATGTATGTATGTATGTATGTATGTATGTATGTATGTATGTATGTATGTATGTATGTATGTATGTATGTATGTATGTATGTATGTATGTATGTATGTATGTATGTATGTATGTATGTATGTATGTATGTATGTATGTATGTATGTATGTATGTATGTATGTATGTATGTATGTATTGTATATATATATATATATATATATATATATATATATATATATATATATATGCCAATTTGGAACAACGTCTTTGAAAGGTGAATGTACTAACTTAAATTAAGTAGTTGATACAAATTATGAAACGCTTTTAAGACGTTCGATGTCGACAGTATAAAAATATTAATATATTTCAGTTACCTAACGAAATGTATAGGAAATACGACACGAAAGAAGCAACGCAATAAATGTCTCAGGAGGACCTTAGATAACATGGCTTCCAACACTGTCCCTTGGTATAGCGTCCATTTGTCTACGCTATCAACTGTGTGCAAAATAGTTTCGACTGAACAGTTCGTCTAGCGTATGGTTATTTTCCATTACGTATGAAACACGGCGTTATTAGCGACTACATTCCTATGTGGGTCAAAGAGAATGTATTACTAGCCGCCGGCGTCTGCGAGACCAATCCCGAGTGCAGCGACGCGTGACTAGCAATCAATCAGTAAGCGCACTGTATATAGCCAGGTACTGATTTATATTCACCAAACAAACACCGCTTCCAGGGCCCAGCCAGTTGCATGACACACACCCAAGTCAAAATCACACCCAAGTTAAGGTAATTAATACCCAGCCAACAGGAGCGGTTCCATGACACACACCCGGCTGGCAACTCGAAGCAGCCCCCAACTGCAGCTGGGTGACTCACAGCGCGTTGTATCAATGGCAGCAGTGATCAACCACATGATCTTTGGTCTCAGGTGGGCTAACGCAGTTGTCCTTCTCTACAGGAGGGGTCAGAGCACAGTTACACTTCCTGGTCTAACCCATACGAATGTAGTACCTTAATAATTGTGTCATTTGAGATTTAGAAAAATTCCTTTTATGTGAAATGAGTACAGTAGGACAGGCCTACTAATAGGTTCAGTGCTATGATGAATCTGCAGTGCAATGACGCATGTTAGGCAGAGTGTAGTTGGCGTAGTGATTTTTATCAATTTTTTCTTACATGACCCTGCGAATGCAGAAAAGCGTGCCCAGTTTGGTCAATATTGAGGGGCAGTACACATGCATGCATTTTATAAGAACCTGAGATATGCTTTTTTGACGAAATTTGATCAGTATATCAGGGATATGACTACAGTAATTGTGTTAAAATGACATGACACACACCCGGCTGGCAACTCGAAGCAGCTGGGTGACTCACAGCGCGTTGTATCAATGGCAGCAGTGATCAATCACATGGCCGCTAAGGATCTCTGGTTTCAGGTGGGCTAACGCAGTTGTCCTACTCTAGAATTAGTGAGTCCACTACAGGGTACACATTTACCCCCTGTGCGGAATCTTTTACTTCTCCTGGCATGGACACTAGATAGAAGGTATCATCAGCTTTTATTGTCTCTTCGGAAAGACACAGGCAAATAATATTCACTCTATATTCTAGAGTCAATGAAATTGCGTAAGTTTCGAAACGGCGGTAGGTGGCATTGAACCACCGTCCCATCGCGTGACAGTCCGGCACTCTACCGCGCGACCACCGCTCCCGATAACTAATCGCGATATGTATCTGCTGCCCATACTCTAAACATAAATTTGTCGTGAAGATAATAAACACGGAAAACCGCACTGGGCGAAGTTTGAACCACGTAGCAGTAGTGCGCTTTGCCCAAAATCATAGCATCATCAGAATGTTTCAAATAACCTATATTGCATTATTGCCCGCAAGAACGCTTTTCGTCTTTTATAGTATACGATACTATATATAGCTATTTCGCATAATTGGATACTTAACGTGGATAGAGAGCGCAATGGCTCATGGGTAGAGCTTCGGACTGTCGACTAAGAGGACCCGGGTTCGAATACTGTGCTGCGGTGTTAAAACCTTCAGCAAGTTGTTTTACTCTACATTGCTCACTCAGCTGTATAAATGAGTACCTGGCTATATGCAGTGGTGTATATGTGTAGAGCAGCCTTCGAGCATTAATTGTAGCGTATAACTGGATGATTCCCAGACAAGTTGAGACGGTGTTTGATTGAATGTGTCTGTCAGGGAAGTAAAGTGTAAAGCGCTTTGAGCAATCACGAGAATTGGATACTGCGCTATATAAGAACTTACCTTGTATAGTCGCTGAGTGTTCTTAAAGCTGTGTATTTTTTTTAACAATTATATGGACGAATTTGTTTAATCTGTGTAACTTACTTCAATTTCTGTATTTCCTGAAATAATTGCCAACAAGATTTTTTGGCAGCATATCGGTAGAAGTGGCCGCTATAACGTATCTCTTACATTATATATATATATATATATATATATATATATATATATATATATATATATATATATATATATATATAGAGGAGAGGTCTGATGAGTAAATAGGATTTATTTTTACTAGCAAAAAGGCCTTGCCTTGACGAGGTGTGACCACGACATAACGATCGTCCTTTCCTATTGCTGTTGTCGTTACCCGAGACAGAAGCTCAGGGAGCGGCGTCCATTGTGTCGCCGTGTTACCGACACCGAGACAGAACGCATGGTCACGCGGTCGTCTTTGATCATTGTAACCCACACCTTTACGCAACGATATACCATTGTCAACAAGTCGCAACAACTAGCTGTTATTTTCCTTGAGAACGTGACCCATAAATTGTTGTTGTTGACTTAAACGAATTTAGCGCACTTTCCCAAGTATATTCATCGTTTTTAAAGTATCATCGGCGCAGAGAACTACGATCAGTGTTTGCGTGGTGAGTAGGCTAACATTGTAAGTGTCATATCGCCCTGCAGCGTAGCGACCGTAGACAGTGTTTGACATTGTGTCGGCATATCCTATTATTCCGACGGTAAATTTTAGATGGCAGAACAGTTTTTGATAAATACTATATTATATTTAATTTGCTATAGGTCCAGATCAACAATTGTCCGTGGCGCTTTACAATATATAATAAGTCCAAAGATATTAGAGAGACTATCTAGACCTATATCAAAACAAATTCACAAATTAATTAGCCTTGACTGTGCAAACCTGACTGGGGTATGACTGGCTGGATGTGGATTTAATGGTAGACTGGTGATGGTGGCTTTGTACTTGGAGGGACTGTCCGGTCTGAGAGTGATTGCTGCTTGGTGGAGGGACTGTCCGATCTGAGAGTGATGACTGCTTGGTGGAGGCACTGTCAGGTCTGAGAGTGATGGATGCTTGGTGGAGGGACTGTCAGGTCTGAGAGTGATGGCTGCTTGGTGGAGGGACTGTCAGGTCTGAGAGTGATGGCTGCTTGGTGGAAGGACTGTCAGGTCTGAGAGTGATGGCTGCTTGGTGGAGGGACATTAAGGTCTGAGAGTGATGGCTGCATGGTGGAGGGACTGTCAGGTCTGAGAGTGATGGCTGCTTGGTGGAGGGATTGTCAGGTCTGTGAGTGATGGCTGCTTGGTGGAGGGACTGTCAGGTCTGAGAGTGACGGCTGCTTGGTGGAGGGACAGTAAGGTGTGAGAGTGATGGCTGCTTGGTGGAGGGACTGTCAGGTCTGAGAGTGATGGCTGCTTGGTGGAGGGACAGTAAGGTCTGAGAGTGATGGCTGCTTGGTGGAGGGACTGTCAGGTCTGAGAGTGATGACTTCTTGGTGGAGGGATTGTGCGGTCTGAGAGTGATGACTGCTTGGTGGAGGGACTGTCAGGTCTGAGAGTGATGACTGCTTGATGGAGGGACTGTCCGGTCTGAGAGTGATGACTGCTTGGTGGAGGGACTGTAAGGTCTGACTGAGAGTGATGACTTCTTGGTGGAGGGACTGTCAGGTCTGAGAGTGATGACTGCTTGGTGGAGGGACTGTCAGGTCTGAGAGTGATGACTTCTTGGTGGAGGGACTGTCAGGTCTGAGAGTGATGACTGCTTGGTGGAGGGACTGTAAGGTCTGACTGAGAGTGATGACTTCTTGGTGGAGGGACTGTCAGGACTGAGAGTGATGACTGCTTGGTGGAGGGACTCTCCGGTCTGAGAGTGATGACTTCTTGGTGGAGGGACTGTCAGGTCTGAGAGTGATGACTGCTTGATGGAGGGACTGTCCGGTCTGAGAGTGATGACTGCTTGGTGGAGGGACTGTCAGGTCTGAGAGTGATGACTGCTTGGTGGAGGCACTGTAAGGTCTGAGAGTGATGACTTCTTGGTGGAGGGACTCTTAGGTCTGAGAGTGATGACTGCTTGGTGGAGGGACTGTCCGGTCTGAGAGTGATGACTGCTTGGTGGAGGGACTGTCAGGTCTGAGAGTGATGACTGCTTGATGGAGGGACTGTCCGGTCTGAGAGTGATGACTGCTTGGTGGAGGGACTGTCAGGTCTGAGAGTGATGACTGCTTGATGGAGGGACTGTCCGGTCTGAGAGTGATGACTGCTTGGTGGAGGGACTGTAAGGTCTGAGAGTGATGACTTCTTGGTGGAGGGACTGTCAGGTCTGAGAGTGATGACTGCTTGATGGAGGGACTGTCCGGTCTGAGAGTGATGACTGCTTGGTGGAGGGACTGTAAGGTCTGAAAGTGATGACTTCTTGGTGAAGGGACTGTAAGTTCTGAAAGTGATGACTTCTTGGTGGAGGGACTCTCGGGTCTGAGAGTGATGACTGCTTGGTGTAGGGACTGTCAGGTCTGAAAGTGATGACTGATTGGTGTAAGGACTCTCCGGTCTGAGAGTGATGTCTGCATGGTGGAGGGACTGTCAGGTCTAAGAGTAATGATAGCTAGGTGGAGGGACTGTCCGGTCTGAGAGTGATGACTGCCTGGTGGAGGGACTCTCGGGTCTGAGAATGATGACTGCTTGTGGGAGGGACTGTCCGGTCTGAGAGTGATGACTGCTTGGTGAAGGGACTGTCAGGTCTGAGAGAGATGATTGCGTGGTGGAGGCACTGTCAGGTCTGAGAGTGATGACGCTTTGGTGGAGGGACTGTCAGGTCTGAGAGTGATGACTGCTTGGTGTAGGGACTGTCAGGTCTGAAAGTGATGACTGATTGGTGTAAGGACTCTCCGGTCTGAAAGTGATGTCTGCCTGGTGGAGGGACTGTCAGGTCTAAGAGTGATGACTGCGTGGTGGAGGGATTGTCATGTCTGAGTGTGATGATTGCTTGGTGGAGGGACTGTCAGGTCTGAGAGTGATGACTGCTTGGTAGAGGGACTGTCTGGTCTTAGAGTGATGACTGCTTAGTGGAGGGACTGTCAGGTCTGAGAGTGATGACTGCTTGGTGGAGGGACTGTCAGGTCTGAAAGTGATGGCTGCTTGGTGGAGGGACTGTCAGGTCTGAGAATGATGACTGCTTGGTGGAGGGACTGTCAGGTCTGAGTGTGATGACTTCTTGGTGGAGGGACTGTCAGGTCTGAGAATGATGACTGCTTGGTGGAGGGACTGTCAGGTCTGAGAGTGATGACTGCTTGGTGGAGGGACTGTCTGGTCTGAGAGTGATGACTGCTCGGTGGAGGGACTGTTAGGTCTGAGAGTGATGACTGCTTGGTGGAGGGACTGTCATGTCTGATAATGATGACTGCTTGGTGGAGGGACTGTCTGGTCTGAGAGTGATGACTGCTTGGTGGAGGGACTGTTAGGTCTGAGAGTGATGACTGCTTGGTGGAGGGACTGTCATGTCTGATAATGATGACTGCTTGGTGGAGGGACTGTCAGGTCTGAGAGTGATGACTGCTTGGTGGAGGGACTGTCTGGTCTGAGAGTGATGACTGCTTGGTGGAGGGACTGTTAGGTCTGAGAGTGATGACTGCTTGGTGGAGGGACTGTCATGTCTGATAATGATGACTGCTTGGTGGAGGGACTGTCTGGTCTGAGAGTGATGACTGCTTGGTGGAGGGACTGTTAGGTCTGAGAGTGATGACTGCTTGGTGGAGGGACAGTCATGTCTGATAATGATGACTGCTTGGTGGAGGGACTGTCATGTCTGATAATGATGACTGCTTGGTGGAGGGACTGTCAGGTCTGATAATGATGACTGCTTGGTGGAGGGACTGTCATGTCTGATAATGATGACTTCTTGGTGGAGGGACTGTCAGGTCTGAGAATGATGACTGCTTGGTGGAGGGACTGTCAGGTCTGAGAATGATGACTGCTTGGTGGAGGGACTGTCAGGTAGATATATTTTGATTCGGGAGTGATTGACCTAATTGATGCTGAACGACCATAAAACGAAATTGTTTAAACGTTAATTATAATAATGTAAAACTTCAACGACATTGGTTACGTTTTAAACTTTATTGTTCAACTGGAATATCACAGTATTTAGTTGACATGATAATCGACATCATGCGATACAAAGATTGAGAAGAAATACAAAAAACATTGTTAATATCTGACATAAGCATGCGTTTTTAAGCAGTAGGTTTACTAAATGTGAAAGGGAAAGGATATTTGTTAAATCTTATGCATCTAAGTACAAGAAAAGTACGAAATCAAATATATGTCTTCATTTTCACACATGTCTATTAACCAACACAAGACAGGAACTTTATGTGACAGTTCTTTGGCCTGAATGTACGTTCTAATTATTGTAATTTGTGCATTACAAAAACTAAAACGATTAAGTAAGCGACATTAAACACTATTAAAAGGCACTGAGTACGGTTATCTGGCCGATGTTCCATAGTTATAGCTTGTGGCTACATTTCTAGCAACAAAGCCAAGGTGTCCGAGTATAGTTCTGACGGTGACTCCGTGTGGATCTGTCGTGACTCGTCCCACTGTCACCACGCCGTCAGACTGTATCTGTCTCTCCTCTCAGCTAGCCCCTTAGTGATGACGCCACACATTCTCTCTTTGTGACAAACGCATTTGGGAAGATGACGTCCGCACGATTAGCCAATACGGTTACATGATTGTTAAGTCGAACAACCTGTGGACATGTTGACCATAAATTTAGCTACGAAGCTATGTGTCAAGTTCAGCACAAGTATACATTTGCACTTTTTTTGCGAATACTTTCATAAAAACAGAATGTTGTGTTTACCGTGTTTATGTTTACCGCTAAACAGCGTTACAACACTGTTGTATCCGGTGAACATAGAAATTTCTTATACGATGTATTTATGATAATAAGAACGTAAGGGCGCCATCACCAAGTCTACTTGTTGCACTTGCTGAATCTGTTGCATGGTGACAGCAGACGTATTATGATGAGAGGTTTCCCTCTGTAGTAGATGTAGTAGTAGGCCTTTCTTCCGACGACACGTCTAACACACATAACCCACGGAGCGTAAACTTTGTAGCATCCGCAAATGACGCACTGTAGGGCCGCTCTCTTGTGTCGCGACGATACATCATCTACACAGAAAATAACAAGGTGGGTGTTGTAATACTAATAATAATAATAAAAAAATAATACTAAATATTGGTAATATTAATTGTAGTACTTCTATAGCCTCTATATCCTTCACAATTCAATCTCAGAGACGAAACAAACAAAGTCATTTAGCGTAATCTTAAACGGGAACAGTCACAAGTCGTCATTGGAGCATGGAACCGCCAAAACAATTACGTTGGAAAAGCAATTTCAAACAAATAGTTTAAGTTTATTTTACGAAACGTGGCTATAGATTCAGAAGATTTAATGGTAATAGGAAGTTGATCTCATATCGTTGGCGCAGCTACAGAAAAAGCTTGCGATTATATAGCTTAATTTTTTATTATTTATTTTACATGGAAACGGATGATCTAATGCTCCTAGAGATATCAGAGAAACATAGTAGATTAATCATGTATATATATATATATATATATATATATATATATATATATATATATATACATACATATCATATCTATATATATATATATATATATATATATATATATGTATGTATGTATGTATGTATGTATGTATGTATGTATGTATGTATGTATGTATATATATGTATGTATATATATATATATATATATATATATATATATATGTATGTATGTATGTATGTATGTATGTATATATATATATATATATATACACATACACACATACATACATACATACATACATACATACATACATACATACATACATACATACATACATACATACATACATACATACATACATACATACATACATACATACATAGTATTACATACATACATTCATACATACATACATACATACATACATACATACATACATACATACGTACGTACGTACGTACGTATGTACGTACGTACGTACATACATACACACATACAGACACATATACATACATACATACATACATACATACATACATACATACATACATACATACATACATACATACATACATACATACATACATACATACATACATACATACATACATACATACATACATACATACATACATACATACATACATACATACATACATACATACATACATACATACATACATACATAGTATTACATACATACATTCATACATACATACATACATACATACATACATACATACATACATACATACATACATACATACATACGTACGTACGTACGTACGTACGTACGTATGTACGTACGTACGTACATACATACACACATACAGACACATATACATACATACATACATACATACATACATACATACATACATACATACATACATACATTCATACATACATAATACATACATACATACATTATTCTTAATATAC
>CBDHHR010000717.1:2500-6020 GCA_965263245.1 Metamycoplasmataceae bacterium
CGCCACCGCCACCATCAGTTATTTTAATTTTTCATTAGACAAATTGAATGATGAGACCTCTCTAGGAGGCGCCAGTGTGGTGGTATGTTGACTTCGCCAAGAAACAATTTCTTCCGGGAAATGTAAAATAATTTCTCCATGTAATGTCATGGCACAACAGATGGCTGCAGATACTAAGATTGAAACACTGAAACGGTGATAACAGTTGTCCTTGGTGCTAGTTCCACGGCCGGGCGTAAACAAGTCCAGCTCAATCAAGCGCGGCATCTAAACCGCGCGATTGAAACAGGCGTCAAAATAACATTTTAAAGCCGTTATCACAAAGATGATACGAACTAATTTATCAGTGGTTGTCCGACCGCTAAAATATTGGCGATTAGGCCGACGGATTACAAAGCGATCAGCAACGATCTGAATATGTAAACCTACGCGATAAGACTGGCAGTTGGCAGATGCCTAGGATGTTGTCGTATTAAGTTGAATCATTCGCATGCTCAAATGTACCGTTCAACAGCGTTGGCAGATTCATTGTCTGCGTAGCAACCAGATTTCAAAAGAGCACCACCGCCATTGGTGGGGTGCAGTGGCGCAGTGGTTCACGCATTGGATTCCCAATCCAGAGAACCTTAGTTCGAATCTTCTCGCTGTCATTTGAACCACCCGGTTTTGCTCCAGTTGCTCTAACGGCATGAGCAACTACCTGTAGACAGGGTGGATATTTGGATATGCGCGTTAATTATACTGTGGTTGAATGCTTCCGAGAGAGATCGAAATAGATTGAACAGGTCTGTCAGGGAGTAAGGAGTATGGAACTGTCAACAGGCCCAAAGACGAACACTTCTTGTGTTTGAACAAAACACAATAAATCGGGCTGTTTGTACTGTTTCGTTTTGTAGTTCGATTGGAATCATATTAAAACACGAACGTGCGACTTCAACTTTTGCGAATTGACTATGGACTTGAAATGAAACGAGTGTAACGAAATTATTTGTTCACACATCGAGTAATTAGGAAACGGAAGCTTCGTATTACGTGTAATGTTCGCTTCTGACTCAATCCAAGAACTCAATCAATTAAATCAACAATGCTGTCAACGTAACGAGTCGACTTGAATACACAAAACTGTCGTCTTTGATTTGCGTCTTGAAAGTGACTGGTGTTTTTAAATGCTACTATACTGTAAAAATAAATCTACATTATTATGTTGAAAAACACAATCAAATGTCTACCGATGAAAATCATGGGTGTTTTATTGTTATGCTGCAAAGTCACACTGTCCCACACCCGGACGTGTCGTGTGTTGATGGTCAACTCACACTGTCCCACACTTGGACGTGTCGTGTGTTGATGGTCAACTCACACTGTCCCACACCCGGACGTGTCGTGTGTTGATGGTCAACTCACACTGTCCCACACTCGGACGTGTCGTGTCTTGATGGTCAACTCACACTGTCCCACACTCGGACGAGTCGTGTGTTGATGGTCAACTCACACTGTCCCACACCCGGACGTGTCGTGTGTTGATGGTCAACTCACACTGTCCCACACTCGGACGAGTCGTGTGTTGATGGTCAACTCACACTGTCCCACACTCGGACGTGTCGTGTGTTGATGGTCAACTCACACTGTCCCACACCCGGACGTGTCGTGTGTTGATGGTCAACTCACACTGTCCCACACTCGGACGTGTCGTGTGTTGATGGTCAACTCACACTGTCCCACACCCGGATGTGTCGTGTGTTGATGGTCAACTCACACTGTCCCACACTCGGACGTGTTGTGTGTTGATGGTCAACTCACACTGTCCCACACCCGGATGTGTCGTGTGTTGATGGTCAACTCACACTGTCCCACACTCGGATGTGTCGTGTGTTGATGGTCAACTCACACTGTCCCACACTCGGACGTGTCGTGTGTTGATGGTCAACTCACACTGTCCCACACTCGGACGTGTCGTGTGTTGATGGTCAACTCACACTGTCCCACACTCGGATGTGTCGTGTGTTGATGGTCAACTCATACTGTCCCACACCCACACGTGTCGTGTGTTGATGGTCAACTCACACTGTCCCACACCCGGACGTGTCGTGTGTTGATGGTCAACTCACACTGTCCCACACTCGGACGTGTCGTGTGTTGATGGTCAACTCACACTGTCCCACACTCGGACGTGTCGTGTGTTGATGGTCAACTCACACTGTCCCACACCCGGATATGTCGTGTGTTGGCGGTCAACGGTAGACCCACAGTGACTTGACCTCCATCAGGCTGAGTTTGTCATAAAGGCCAGTGGGCAGTGAGAGTGACGTACGACGAGGTGAGGATTAGACTCTGACCGACACAATCCCTCCTAGAACACGGCAGTAGGACGGGCCGAACACGTAACCGAGTGCAACGACGCTACCCGGGCGAACGTGGATGGATGTGTTGATCACCAGTCGTCTTTCCACTCGGATGACTTCTGTCGCCCCACGGGGACACAAGACAATGACAACCCAACAGCAGTCTCCTACGGACACGCGCGCCGCGTCATCTGCGTGATGGATGCGACGCGGAACTCGGCAGAAGCGTCTGATACGTACCGCGTAGATGGTGTGCATTGTCTGAGCTGATCACTCGTCCTCGGCGTGGCTTGGCAGCGCCGAGCGGCCGACGGACACTGATGCGATACGCAGATCGCCTCCCGGCGACCACGTCAAAGTTGCACCGAGTACGTCGCGATAATACAGATTGATATAGTGGTCGTGTCGCCGCCACCATCAGCTAGTTAGCGCTGTTATGGTGACAAAGTCGTTATGTTGCAGATGGCTGCATGGCAGATCTGTCGCGTTGAGTGCAAATCGGGCTTTTCTTTGATAGAGTAGTGTCCGGAAAGAAACTTGTCATTCGAAACGTGTATTCTAGTTATCAAAACACACCCACAGACTCGCGGCCTGAACTGAAGCAGCTTGGACTGCGTGCACTTGCTGGCAACGTTATTTTATGCATGAAGTCTTGGAAAAACAGTATGCATCAGCCTATCTACAAATATCATATATATATATATATATATATATATATGACATATTGACACGTGAACACACGTAGGTATGTTTGTTTGCACTTACCACATAACTAGGCCCTACATTTCAATGAATTACAATCAAAAGAAACTGAACACACACTGCACTGTATATGACTGACAAATGAGCGTTATCGCGTATTGATTTTCTTTAAAAAACACGTAATTTGTAGTATACGACAACAATTCCACTGCGAGTCAAACGCTGAAGTGCGTCGTTTCATTCAATTCCAATCGTAATTGTTCATACAACGCTGAAAGGCGTGAACCGTCAATAGACGCGGCTTTTACAATAACCATATTTTATAGCTTTACGATGAATAAATCGGACAGTTTCGTAGTATTATGGTTGATTTCACGTTCGACAGAGAGAGAGAGAGAGAGAGAGAGAGAGAGAGAGAGAGAGAGAGAGAGAGAGAGAGAGAGAGAAGAGAGAGAGACAGGGAAAGGGAGATGGAG
>CBDHHR010000718.1:0-8133 GCA_965263245.1 Metamycoplasmataceae bacterium
TCAAAAAAACATAAGATATTTGTTAACCATGACCTCGCTTTTAGAAACCCATGTTGAGATGGGTTAATCAAGTTATTTTAACAAGAAAATCAACCAAGTTATCTATAATTAGTCTTTCTAATAGTTTTGTAAGGGAGATGGGGAGAAATGTTGGGCAAAAGTTGTACAGCTTGTGTTATTAACAACAGCGCTCGCTGTTCTATCCACGTCGACACCGGGCACAGAGCCATGCTCTCGCGACACTACAGGACGGTGACGATACAGACGGCACACTACGGATATTATTGTGCACGCGATGGTCTCAGTTTACAATTTGATTTTGTCCTGCGTGTTGGTTTGAATGTACACTGTAGCTGCATGTATTACTTTACGACGTTGATAAGTACATAATAAACGTTATAGCGCGCTGCTGAGTGCACTTCAAGGACGGTCGCCACATTTTCACGGTTAAGTACTCTTTCAAACGTTAACGTATTTACACAAAAAGAAAGTCACTGACCCAAAAGGTTAGCAGCCACCTGGGCTATTAGTCCACGTCCACGACCTTAAATCAGCAGCAGCAATACATTTTATCCATGGTGTCTGATTGAACAGGTCTGTCAGGGAAGTAAAGTGTAAAGCGCGTTGAAAGGTCCCTAAAATTAACTGACCACTGGTTTACCAGATTCAGAGGCATATAAATAAAACCTGTCATTATTGATTTATAAATTAGTCACATTACTCTTCACAATCCGTGAAGTGTGTCACAGTAAATGGTGAGAACAAGTTCGTGTGTGCTTTGCCACGTGTCAATGTGTCACTAGTACATCAACTCTACGGCCACTTTAATCGCTAACATCTCGCTTAACTGATGGTACATCGACTTTCAAACATACGAGGGAGAGCGGTTATCTGCGACACTTCTTTCGACGAAACGTGCTAACGCCAGGTGTACAAAGCTGCCATAAACAAGTACAACATCATTGTAGTAATGTAGTCCCTCCTCCTCCACTTCACCATAAATCAAGTCGGCCACTGGAGTGGGGTTCTGCTGGCTCCATCGATATCTCCCTTGTTGTACTCTCCTCAGGCCCTAGTTCGAGTTCGATAAAGATCAACAATAAAAGCAACATTTCTGGCCTGGTTGATTCCCTTTATCATGCGCTGACTGCCAGTGTGTGTGTGTGTGTGTGTGTGTGTGTGTGTGTGTGTGTGTGTGTGTGTGTGTGTGTGTGTGTGTGTGTGTGTGTGTGTGTGTGTGTGTGTGTGTGTGTGTGTGTGTGTGTGTGTGTGTGTGTGTGTGTGTGTGTGTGTGTGTGTGTGTGTGTGTGTGTGTGTGTGTGTGTGTGTGTGTGTGTGTGTGTGTGTGTGTGTGTGTGTGTGTGTGTGTGTGTGTGTGTGTGTGTGTGTGTGTGTGTGTGTGTGTGTGTGTGTGTGTGTGTGTGTGTGTGTGTGTGTGTGTGTGTGTGTGTGTGTGTGTGTGTGTGTGTGTGTGTGTGTGTGTGTGTGTGTGTGTGTGTGTGTGTGTGTGTGTGTGTGTGTGTGTGTGTGTGTGTGTGTGTGTGTGTGTGTGTGTGTGTGTGTGTGTGTGTGTGTGTGTGTGTGTGTGTGTGTGTGTGTGTGTGTGTGTGTGTGTGTGTGTGTGTGTGTGTGTGTGTGTGTGTGTGTGTGTGTGTGTGTGTGTGTGTGTGTGTGTGTGTGTGTGTGTGTGTGTGTGTGTGTGTGTGTGTGTGTGTGTGTGTGTGTGTGTGTGTGTGTGTGTGTGTGTGTGTGTGTGTGTGTGTGTGTGTGTGTGTGTGTGTGTGTGTGTGTGTGTGTGTGTGTGTGTGTGTGTGTGTGTGTGTGTGTGTGTGTGTGTGTGTGTGTGTGTGTGTGTGTGTGTGTGTGTGATTATTGTAGCCCTGCCAAATGAACAGATCCATCGTGATTGCCAGGATGTTGTTGTCATAGATGCAGTTCGGAACATATGCAATTTTGTTTATGATTACTCTGACCTGCGATAAAAACATGGTGAAAGACAGGCTAAACGTTGGACTATGTGACAATTAGCTGACCACGCAGGAACTGTGTTGTTAAAATGTATCGCGGTGTTGGGGTAAAATGTATCCTTACAAATGCTGCGTATTGAATGTTTACTCCATATTCTTAAATAAACACATTAAATGTGCAAAACAATGTGATACGACACGTAACATGGCAAGTGAAGTACAGACAGATTCAGCAACGCGCACATTTGAGAACATTGTGGTAATTACTTGTCTTTGAAAAAAAGGACTCAGTGAAATTGAAAGTAGAATAATAATAAAATTATAAGTGTCAGACTGCTACGACATAAACATGTTTAATTCCGATTAAGAATAAGAAGTTTAATTTCACAACGTATATTATTTACTAATAATAATATAGTCTTAAATGCGCAAATATATCAATCCAACTTGTTCTCATCTTAAATAGACCGTTGGCATAATATATATTGGTTTGCTGTTTGTAAACATTATAATATATCTTATTCATTTTATGGTTGAATACAATAATATAATTTATTTGTAGCATTCTATACAATATTCAATAACATACTGCAAATTGAAGTATGGACAACAATTATATATATTTTTTATATATATATATATACGACGACGACGACGACGACGACGACGACGACGACGACGACGACGACGACGACGACGACGACGACGACGACGACGACGACGACGACGACGACGACGACGACGACGACGACGACGACGACGACGACGACGACGACGACGACGACGACGACGACGACGACGACGACGACGACGACGACGACGACGACGACGACGACGACGACAACGACAACGACAACGACAACGACAACGACAACGACAACGACAACGACAACGACAACGACAACGACAACGACAACGACAACGACAACGACAACGACAACGACAACAACAATAAGAATGACAATGACAATGATAATAATAATGATAATGATAATGATAATAATAATAATAATAATAATAATAATAATAATAATAATAATAATAATAACAATGATAATAATGATAATAGTAATAGTAATAGTAATAATAATAATAATAATAATAATAATAATAATAATAATAATAATAATAATAATAATAATAATACTAATAATAATAATAATAATAATAATAATAATAATAATAATAATAATAATAATAATAATAATAATAATAATAATAATAATAATAATAATAATAATAATAATAATAATAATAATAATAATAATAACAATACTACTACTACTAATAATAATTGTAATAATAATTATAAAACTGCTATGGCGCCTAAAATCTAGCTCAGAGGCGCAACAAACAAAATCAGTTAGACAGTCATACATGGGACAGGCAAAATTCGTCATTGGAGCATGGAATCGCCGAAATTCTATGGTAGAAAAGCAATTTCAAACAAATATGATTCAAATGTCTTACGATAGGTGTCTTTAGTTTCAGAAGATTTAATTTGATACCAAATTGTTGGCGCAGCCACAGAGAAAGCACGTTTGTAGAGCACCTTGGCCACAACTACATGGGTCCATCGACACATCCAAACATTTGAGATGCGGTGTTGGCTCCTTATATTCATGGATATAAAATGACAAATAACTGAACATTAAATACACGTAGTTAGCCTATACAACTTAAATGATATATCACCCATCAAAAATACTTTATTTTTTGTCATATCGTGCGTTCATCAGACCTAGAAACGTCACGATAGTGAGAAAAAAAGAGGTCGTCCTAGATCGTGGTGGTTTGGCCCAAAGCTCCACCAGTCGGCGTCGTGCAGGCGATTGTAGAGGAGTCTCTGTGCTGGAATGTCGACCGCACGGTGTGACGAGGTGACGCTGAACACCCACCTTTGTTTAGCTTGTTTATGGACACTCAGTGGTGCACTAAATTTGGCATGTTGCATTTATCAACCTCGCGCAGCACACCTGTTTCACCCACCGTTTATGTCGCTGCTTCATATATTGATCACCACAATTTGAATGATATATATGTATGTAATCCTACATACAAGGCTGTTAATGGCGCTACTATCGGGACACGACGTCGAGTAGTATAAAACACTAGGATTCAAATAAATGGTCAGACCGTGGCTGGGTGGCAGTCAGCAGAACCTCTACGCCGCATACCGCAGTCAACAGCACACAACCAGTCAACAATGTAAGTAGAGCAACAACTGTGCAAACTGACTTAAATGTATTCATATTCGTAATATAAGTATACATGATCCATTGATATATTGTAATCGTCACCACCATCGCCTTTGTAATCGTCGTCTTCTTTCCAGTTTCAAGACACTGTTTCATGCAATAGATTTAACGGTGTCTCCAGAGGTTATCCTGGTTACGCAGTAATATTTCCTATAAAGCGCCGTACTTTTATGTGTTTGCTAAATGAAACTGCTCTGTTCACGCAATCTATGGTTCAACGTAAAGATAGTGAGCAACAGGAATAGCGAACTATACAATTGTACACACTTTGCAGCTGCCGTAAACAGAACCGACGTCAAAGTGTTCTAGCAGCAATCCAACATATCATAATAATATAGCTTTATTGTCATATTCAACGTGCATTACATGATGAATTGGAATGTAGTCTGGCATTGACTCATATAGTGCCTATATATACAATAAAATGAAATATGGCAAATAAATATAAGATATAGATATAAGATATACATTGTACATAATTTGTTCTTTAAAATGTTTTTAATATAATAAATAAATAAAGACAACATTAAAATAATAGATAATCTATTTAACAATAATTGTGGTGTAAACTAGTTAATAAATAAATAAATATATATATATATAATGTCCTTTAATATTGTTTAAATATATATATATATATATATATATATATATATATATATATATATATATTATCTTCTAAAAATATAATATAAATTAGTAAACATACATTATAAGAGGACTAAATTATCATATAAAATAATATTTACAATAACAATTGAAAGCGTCCAATTTTGTCAGCTTTTTTTGGATCTGTCTATATATATATATATATATATATATATATATATATATATATATATATATATATATATATATGGTTGTTAGAGAGGCTCTTTTTTGGATCTGTTAGAGAGGTGAGTTCACTACCGACAATTTTGGAAGCTGTTTTCACCACTCTGTCAAGCCTGCTCCTCTGGCGCTGGCTGATGCCGCCGAACCATACACATATTGAGAATGTAAGAATACTCACAATAGCAAAACGATAGAACTGAACAAAAATGTCTCCTCAGCCCGAACTTCTTTAGTTGGCGCAGGAAGAACTGTCTTTGTTGGGCCTTTTTGATGACAGTGTCTGTGTTGTTTTCCTAAGCTAAGTCACTTGATATTACCGTGCCTAGACATTTAAAACAGTCCACCCTTTCGATAGAGTCGCCGTTGCCCATAACGGGAGCAAGTGAGTTTTTTCTCTTCCTAAAATGTACGATCATCTCTCGAGTTTTGGAGGCATTCAGTTGTAGGTTGTTATTGTCACACCACGACACCAGGCTGCTAACTTCATGGCGGTATTCAGACTCATCTGAGTCCGACACCAGCCCTACTAATGTGGTGTCATCTGTAAACTTTAACAATTGTACGGAAGAGTGATGTGAAACACAGTCATTTGTAAACAGAGAATATAGCAGTGGGGAAAGGACACATCCCTGAGGAGTCACCGTGTTCATGATAATAGTACTGGAAACTATACTGTTCATCTTAACAACCTGTGATCGCTGTAGTAAAAAGTCTAGAAGCCAGTAACAAATTGATGGGTCAAGTGACAGCAACTGAAGTTTGTCGTGCAGCTGCTGAGGGATGACCGTATTGAAGTCAACGAAGAGGATGCGTGCATACGTGTTGGAGGATCCAAGTGCTGCATCACAAAATGCAGGGCCAATGCAACAGCATCATCGGTGCATCTGTTCTCCCTGTACGCGAACTGCAGTGAATCCATGCTGGAGTTGGTGACCGACTTCAGATATCTCAGTACCAATCGCTCAAACACCTTCATCACCACTGACGTCAGAGCAACAGGGCGGAAGTCATTCAGCGCTGTCGCTTTCGGTTTCTTCGGTACCGGAATTATGCCTGCTGCCTTAAAACAGACTGGAACAATGTGCAGATTGAGAGAGGCGTTAAATAAGTCTGCAAATACAGTTGCTAACTCATTAGCGCAGTATTTCAAAGTTGATGTGGAAACGTTGTCCGGACCAGCTGCTTTCCTGCTGCTCTGTTGCTTGAGTAGCTTCCTCACCTCACCTCGTGCTCTTGAACAGTGAAGTGTGGAGGGAGTGGCACAGCAGGGTCTGGGAGGCTGACAGATGTAGGCGTCAAATTCTGGCGGTCGAAGCGGGCGTAAATGTTGTCAGGTGTTGCTGATTCAAAGCCAGGGATTGAATGCTTTTGCTTGTAGCCAGTAATGCACTGGAGTCCTTGCCAGACAAGAGCGGGTATCGTTTGAAAGGAACTGGCCTTCGAGTTTGCGCCTGTAGTCAGTTTTCGCTCCCCGTATCGCTTTTTCGACACCGTACTTGGCTTATTTTGTACAGTGCACGGTCGCCATTCTTGAAGGCTTCCTCCTTCTGTTTCAGTTTAATTTTCAGGTTTTTGGTGAACCACGGCTTATCGTTGCCGAACACTTTCACACTCTTTTGGGGAATACACAAATCCTGGCAGAAGCTTATGTATGATGTCACAGTATCTGCATATTCATGAATGTCGTTAGACGCGTATCTAAAACAGTCCCAGTCCGTAAATGCTAGACATCCTTGGAGACGCAGGATGGACTCGTCGTCCCAGTGCTTGATATTTCGAACGCAAGGTTTCACTCGTTTCAGTTTCTGACGATATGAGGGCAGGAGGTAGATATTATGTAAGTAATTATATCTGGTTACTCAACACAGGTCTCTTCAATACTTTTGTTATCATGCATGCCTCTTGACCACTGACCTGATGCCAAGTCGTCAAATGTTTCAATGTAAAATGATTAACATGAGCGATTTTCAGGAGTATTACAAGTGCTTTGGCACTCTTCCGAGACAGTTCATATATTCCTGTATGCAAAACAAAACAACTTAAAGACTAAAATAGGAAACTGGTTGAGACAACCCCTGGTGATAAACCTTTGTGTCTCGACGTTGTCAGGGTCAGACGTGCAGCGCTCCTCGTGACAGTGTTGTTGCTGGCAGCCGCATGTCCGTTGTCAGGCATCAACACCACGTATGACTTCTATACGGTGGCGTACTCCCAAGCCTTGGCCGACCCCTAGAAGGTGGCGTACTCCTGAACCTTGACTGATTCATAGACCGTGGCGTACTCCTAGATATGGGCCAACTCCGAGACCGTGACCGACTCCTAGACCGTAGCGTTGTAGCAGACCTTGGCCTTCCTAGATTATGGGCGAATCCTTAACTTTGGCATCAGAAAGCCATGTTTTCGATTTGTTCTTCTTGAATCAAGCATTCCACTTTTGTCTATTGTGCTTTGGGGAGTAACCAATTTGTCCTCAAACAAAAGTATAAAATCACTAGATTATATATTTATGATCATATTCATGTCATCTTATACGTCGTTGTAATTACCGCCAAGTGTTTGCCTAAGACGACTTTAGAAAACGGCATCACAGTTGTGTTAATCTTACAACAATGGAGAAGTGGCAAACGGGTTTTATTTTTACAAATTGCGTGTTCGACAAGACAGTAATTCAGTCACTCGCACATCAACAATAATAACATACGCTGCTGGTGACGTTGAAATCGGGTCTAAAGTTACGAGAGACGCTGATATCTAATCCTTTCTCGCCGTTCCGCCGCCATCGGCTTCCGATTGCAACCATTATAAGTAGTTTAATTTGCTTTGTTCGTTTCCAATAAGTAATTACTGTACGTACATTGTACGTCGTCTTCGTGAGTGTCAACGTCTTGTAGCCTTCATACTTAAATATTACATACCGAAGTTGATTAGCTACAACAGATCAGTCAGTTTACCTTTTATGATGCAATGGGAAGCAAGTTGGCTTGGTTTCCGTACATTATTATTACAACATAAACAGTCTAACTGGATCTCAGTGCTTTCGCAAAACATATATCCTCTTGTAAAAAGACTAAGTT
>CBDHHR010000719.1:0-11669 GCA_965263245.1 Metamycoplasmataceae bacterium
AAACTTTATTTTATATTTTGATTGGTTTTGTGCACATTTATTGCAGACACTTGTATATATTTATGTGCATTAGGCGCCGCTAACGGGACCCCGACAGAAATGTGCTTATAGTTTAAAAGTTTTGCTAAATATTGATTGACGTTCCGTGTACTATATACTTGCTTGATATGTATTAATTTAAATATATATATATATATATATATATATATATATATATATATATATATACGCACATTAATAAAACAAATGTTTGACGGATCTCCTAGCATACGTTGTACATTTGTTAAATGCGGCGCAGTTAATTTATGTATCTGCATATATATTTACGTTATTATTGTTATCGTTGTATTGGATTTTGGATATACCAGGTCTGCTTTAAATATATACTACTGCAAATAAGTATAACTAATGACTAACTTCCGATTACACACCGGTCTCCTGTAAGCAGCATCTAAACATATAGGTTTTAAGGAGACCGATTTTTGTGTATATATGTTATTTATTACAATATCATAATAATATTGTAGTATATGATGTATATTTGTATTACAGACAATGTTCCAATTAGACATAAATGGAAAATCAGGTAGGTACAAATATACGGCCGGTGTCCTGTAGGCGGTCGTATATATGGTCTCCCTATGCAGCATTTAGCCTTATATATATATATATATATATATATATATATATATATATATATATATATATATATATATATATATATATATATATATATTTACACACACAGCGGTACGCGAACTACGTCACGTATTACACAACGTGCGGCTGTCAAATTTCATGTATTCACTCACTTGAACGCTCATACATTAAGATGTAATATATCAACGGCATTGACGTCTCTCTGACAGTAGCTATTACCTATCTGAGTTGCAATAATGCTAGTCAGCTTGAGCAACTGGGTAGTCGATTACTTGCTTGAACAATATTGGAATATGTACGTGCGTGTGTATGTATGCGGGCGTGTGAATGTGCGCATTCACATGTATGTGTGGTGCGTACGTGCGTACACGTGTACGTATGTGTATGTAGTTGTGTTGTTGCTATGTGTGTGTGTTCGTTCGTGCGTTTGTGCGTGCGTGTGTGCGTGCTTGCGTGCGAGCATGTGGGCGCGTATGTGTAAATGTATGTCTTGTTTCAGAACACTTGTAAACAGAACAAGACGATAGTCATATCGGACTCATACACGTGTCGGAATTGCATTACAAATACCACAAATAGTAGTAACGATGCATCAGCGCTCGAGTGCAAAAACTGACAATTTGACATTTAGAGGAAATAATTCATCATCGAGCCGCTGACACGTGCACCTATAGATCGGGTAGATACGCACGGACCGAATGTCAAACGTATAGAATGCAACAGTAACTAATACCCAGCCTAATGACACAGTTTTCAGAGAAAAGGAAACCCACAGGAGCACATGTTGCTGAATCGTGCCCGAGGTGTATGCGGTGTTTGTCTGGGTAAGGAGGACAGTGACGATAACGTAAGGTAGTTTGTTGTGGGACATCTCGGCTGAAAGTGGTCGGCGGAACGTAAGCGCAGTGCAGGCGATGGCGATGGCGATGGCGACGGCGACGGCGACGGCGACGGCGACGGCGACGGCGACGGCGACGGCGACGGCGACGGCGACGGCGACGGCGACGGCGACGGCGACGGCGACGGCGACGGCGACGGCGACGGCGACGGCGACGGCGACGGCGACGGCGACGGCGACGGCGACGGCGACGGCGACGGCGACGGCGACGGCGACGGCGACGGCGACGGCGACGGCGACGGCGACGGCGACGGCGACGGCGACGGCGACGGCGACGGCGACGGCGACGGCGACGGCGACGGCGACGGCGACGGCGACGGCGACGGCGACGACTAAGACAAAGACAAAGACAAAGACAAAGACAAAGACAAAGACAAAGACAAAGACAAAGACAAAGACAAAGACAAAGACAAAGACAAAGACAAAGACAAAGACAAAGACAAAGACAAAGACAAAGACAAAGACAAAGGCGCACGCGCACGCGCACGCGCACGCGCACGCGCACGCGCACGCGCACGCGCACGCGCACGCGCACGGGCACGGGCACGGGCACACGAACGCGAACGCGAACGCGAACGCGAACGCGAACGCGAACGCGAACGCGAACGCGAACGCGAACGCGAACGCGAACGCGAACGCGAACGCGAACGCGAACGCGAACGCGAACGCGAACGCGAACGAACACGAACGAACACGAACGCGAACGCGAACGCGAACGCGAACGCGAACGCGAACGCGAACGCGAACGCGAACGCGAACGCGAACGCGAACGCGAACGCGAACGCGAACGCGAACGCGAACGCGAACGCGAACGCGAACGCGAACGCGAACGCGAACGCGAACGCGAACGCGAACGCGAACGCGAACGCGAACGCGAACGCGAACGCGAACGAACGCGAACGCGAACGCGAACGCGAACGCGAACGCGAACGCGAACGCGAACGAACGCGAACGCGAACGCGAACGCGAACGCGAACGCGAACGCGAACGCGAACGCGAACGCGAACGCGAACGCGAACGCGAACGCGAACGCGAACGCGAACGCGCACGCGCACGCGCACGCGCACGCGCACGCGCACGCGCACGCGCACGCGCACGCGCACGCGCACGCGCACGCGCACGGGCACGGGCACGGGCACGGGCACGGGCACGGGCACACGAACGCGAACGCGAACGCGAACGCGAACGCGAACGCGAACGCGAACGCGAACGCGAACGCGAACGCGAACGCGAACGCGAACGCGAACGCGAACGCGAACGCGAACGCGAACGCGAACGCGAACGCGAACGCGAACGCGAACGCGAACGCGAACGCGAACACGAACGAACACGAACGAACACGAACGCGAACGCGAACGCGAACGCGAACGCGAACGCGAACGCGAACGCGAACGCGAACGCGAACGCGAACGCGAACGCGAACGCGAACGCGAACGCGAACGCGAACGCGAACGCGAACGCGAACGCGAACGCGAACGCGAACGCGAACGCGAACGCGAACGCGAACGCGAACGCGAACGCGAACGCGAACGAGAAAGCGAACGCGAACGCGAACGCGAACGCGAACGCGAACGCGAACGCGAACGCGAACGCGAACGCGAACGCGAACGCGAACGCGAACGCGAAGGCGAACGCGAACGCGAACGCGAACGCGAACGCGAACGCGAACGCGAACGCGAACGCGAACGCGAACGCGAACGCGAACGCGAACGCGAACGCGAACGCGAACGGGAACGCGAACGCGAACGCGAACGCGAACGCGAACGCGAACGCGAACGCGAACGCGAACGCGAACGAACGCGAACGCGAACGCGAACGCGAACGCGAACGCGAACGCGAACGCGAACGCGAACGCGAACGCGAACGCGAACGCGAACGCGAACGAGAAAGCGAACGCGAACGCGAACGCGAACGCGAACGCGAACGCGAACGCGAACGCGAACGCGAACGCGAACGCGAATTTTTTCATTAAATCAATTGTGTTCGATATTTGGGAAACTGACTAAGATATGGTGGACGGACAAGGAAACAAACAGCGACCTAAACTATCTAAATATAGATGTTGTGTTTTGGGATAATGTATATATCATACATGTCTTAAAAACATTGCGCGTGGAATTTACTATAATATACTGTAACTTAACCATGCGGGGTATACACAATAATCCTACCATTTGCTGCTCCTGATGTCTTCTCGCTGCCAATGAATCCGACTCTGACAGTACTGTTAAGTAGTACGTCTCAGTGGCGCCACGTAGCGTATTATGTAAAACTATAAATACTCTTGCTTCTTCAATGTACACCAGGGAGCACTGTCGTCAACACGACTGTTAAAGGTTAACTCGGATTTCTTACCCAATTCGGGGATATTATGGTATGGTCCATATTAGAACAGTTATATTTAGCAAAATACAATGCCAGTGGAATTGGACCGTACTCTCCAGCTAATTTATATACACTGCTAAAAAGTCTGCAGATGCCTCTTTCACAACATTTAATTTACATATATTGCTAAAAGGTCCACTGGTGCATCTTTCAGAAAATCTAATTTGCATACACTGCTAATAAAAGTATGTTGAAGTTTCCTTAGCAAAATGTTTCATTAACCTGCCTCGGCTTGCTGTAAATT
Organism: Metamycoplasmataceae bacterium; assembly: GCA_965263245.1. Taxonomy (GTDB): domain Bacteria; phylum Bacillota_I; class Bacilli_A; order Mycoplasmatales; family Metamycoplasmataceae; genus DT-68. Next base: position 4,188 of record CBDHHR010000719.1, read on the forward strand.
GAATCGACAAACCTGCACTACTGTGTACCAATTAATATCGCTGTCATTTTCTAGTACCATGTCAATGACTGCTGCTCTGACAAACATTCGGATCCATTCGTTGTTAGTCGAGTTCGGACGTCTACCTGGAGAATCATAGAGTGCACATGCATCATCGCTCGCCAGGGGTCGCTGATGATGATAACATCAGTACTGAAATTAAGCTCATCCAATGAAATCGCCCACTAAGAGGGTGGTCGAAATCAGGTCATGTGATAATTTTCGATGATTTCAGCCATACGCTGCTTGTGTTACTTGCTATGTTAATGACACGTTTGGAGTGTAGAAGCAATACACAAATATACAACACCGTTCTGCTGCTTATGCGATTTGGTAAGCGGGGCTTTTATACTGGAAATCCCTGAATATTTTATCCGTCTTAAAATTGGGGCGGGTATTTGTGTTATGCTCACGTCTGTAGCTATCGCCCCTGGTAAAGTCAATTGCTCGATTGACTCGGATAAATTCCATACGTCGCCCAAGGGACCAGCCAGAGGTAAATTTACATTGCAAACAGCCTTGGCTTGCGGGAATAGTCTTATGACGAAATGCAATTTTCCGTGAATCTGACGAAATAATTGCATGCACCGCATAGTCCATAGAAGCTGCTCTTGTGTTTGCCCCAGTTTCATGTGTTTTATTGTTGGTACCTTTCTTCCCATAGTGGACGTCAACAAACCGTTCAGCATTGTTAATTTCTTTATCAGCATTGTTAATGTCTTTGTCAGCATTGTTAATTTCTTTGTCAGCATTGTTAATGTCTTTGTCAGCATTGTTAATTTCTTTGTCAGCATTGTTAATTTCTTTGTCAGCATTGTTAATGTCTTTGTCAGCATTGTTAATTTCTTTATCAGCATTGTTAATTTCTTTGTCAGCATTTGTAATTTCTTTATCAGCATTATTAATGTCTCTACCAGCATTGTTAATTTCTTTATCAGCATTATTAATGTATTTGCCAGCATTGTTAATTTCTTTATCAGCATTGTTATTATCTTTGTCAGCATTGTTAATGTCTTTGTCAGCATTGTTAATTTCTTTATCAGCATTTGTAATTTCGTTATCAGCATTATTAATGTATTTGCCAGCATTGTTAATTTCTTTATCAGCATTGTTATTATCTTTGTCAGCATTGTTAATGTCTTTGTCAGCATTGTTAATTTCTTTATCAGCATTGTTAATTTCTTTATCAGCATTACTAATGTCTTTGTCAGCATTGTTAATTTCTTTGTCAGCATTGTTAATGTCTTTGTCAGCATTGTTAATGTCTTTGCCAGCATTTGTAATACTTTATTTATCAGCATTGTTCATTTCTTTGTCAACATTGTTAATTTCTTTATCAGCATTGTTAATGTCTTTGTCAGCATTTGTAATACTTTATTTATCAGCATTGTTAATTTCTTTGTCAACATTGTTAATTTCTTTATCAGCATTGTTAATGTCTTTGTCAGCATTTGTAATACTTTATTTATCAGCATTGTTCATTTCTTTGTCAGCATTGTTAATGTCTTTGGCAGCATTGCTAATTTCTTTATCAGCATAGTTAATTTCTTTGTCAGCATTTGTAATTTCTTTATCAGCATTATTAATGTCTTTGCCAGCATTGTTAATTTCTTTATCAGCATTGTTATTATCTTTGTCAGCATTGTTAATGTCTTTGTCAGCATTGTTAATGTCTTTGTCAGCATTGTAAATTTCTTTGTCAGCATTGTTAATTTCTTTGTCACCATTGTTAATGTCTTTGTCAGCATTGTTAATTTCTTTATCAGCATTGTTAATGTCTTTGTCAGCATTTGTAATACTTTATTTATCAGCATTGTTCATTTCTTTGTCAGCATTGTTAATGTCTTTGGCAGCATTGCTAATTTCTTTATCAGCATAGTTAATTTCTTTGTCAGCATTTGTAATTTCTTTATCAGCATTATTAATGTCTTTGGCAGCATTGTTAATTTCTTTATCAGCATTGTTATTATCTTTGTCAGCATTGTTAATGTCTTTGTCAGCATTGTTAATGTCTTTGTCAGCATTGTTAATTTCTTTGTCAGCATTGTTAATGTCTTTGTCAGCATTGTTAATTTCTTTGTCAGCATTGTTAATTTCTTTGTCAGCATTGTTAATGTCTTTGTCAGCATTGTTAATTTCTTTATCAGCATTGTTAATGTCTTTGTCAGCATTTGTAATACTTTATTTATCAGCATTGTTAATTTTTTTGTCAGCATTGTTAATGTCTTTGGCAGCATTGTTAATTTCTTTATCAGCATAGTTAATTTCTTTGTCAGCATTTGTAATTTCTTTATCAGCATTATTAATGTCTTTACCAGCATTGTTAATTTCTTTATCAGCATTATTAATGTATTTGCCAGCATTGTTAATTTCTTTATCAGCATTGTTATTATCTTTGTCAGCATTGTTAATGTCTTTGTCAGCATTGTTAATTTCTTTATCAGCATTTGTAATTTCTTTATCAGCATTATTAATGTATTTGCCAGCATTGTTAATTTCTTTATCAGCATTGTTATTATCTTTGTCAGCATTGTTAATGTCTTTGTCAGCATTGTTAATTTCTTTATCAGCATTGTTAATTTCTTTATCAGCATTACTAATGTCTTTGTCAACATTGTTAATTTCTTTGTCAGCATTGTTAATGTCTTTGTCAGCATTGTTAATGTCTTTGCCAGCATTGTTAATTTCTTTATCAGCATTGTTAATGTCTTTGTCAGCATTTGTAATACTTTATTTATCAGCATTGTTAATTTTTTTGTCAGCATTGTTAATGTCTTTGGCAGCATTGTTAATTTCTTTATCAGCATAGTTAATTTCTTTGTCAGCATTTGTAATTTCTTTATCAGCATTATTAATGTCTTTACCAGCATTGTTAATTTCTTTATCAGCATTATTAATGTATTTGCCAGCATTGTTAATTTCTTTATCAGCATTGTTATTATCTTTGTCAGCATTGTTAATGTCTTTGTCAGCATTGTTAATTTCTTTATCAGCATTTGTAATTTCTTTATCAGCATTATTAATGTATTTGCCAGCATTGTTAATTTCTTTATCAGCATTGTTATTATCTTTGTCAGCATTGTTAATGTCTTTGTCAGCATTGTTAATTTCTTTATCAGCATTGTTAATTTCTTTATCAGCATTACTAATGTCTTTGTCAACATTGTTAATTTCTTTGTCAGCATTGTTAATGTCTTTGTCAGCATTGTTAATGTCTTTGCCAGCATTGTTAATTTCTTTATCAGCATTGTTAATGTCTTTGTCAGCATTTGTAATACTTTATTTATCAGCATTGTTCATTTCTTTGTCAGCATTGTTAATGTCTTTGGCAGCATTGCTAATTTCTTTATCAGCATAGTTAATTTCTTTGTCAGCATTTGTAATTTCTTTATCAGCATTATTAATGTCTTTGCCAGCATTGTTAATTTCTTTATCAGCATTGTTATTATCTTTGTCAGCATTGTTAATGTCTTTGTCAGCATTGTTAATTTCTTTATCAGCATTGTTAATTTCTTCATCAGCATTACTAATGTCTTTGTCAGCATTGTTAATTTCTTTGTCAGCATTGTTAATGTCTTTGTCAGCATTGTTAATGTCTTTGTCAGCATTGTTAATTTCTTTATCAGCATTGTTAATGTCTTTGTCAGCATTTGTAATACTTTATTTATCAGCATTGTTAATTTCTTTGTCAGCATTGTTAATGTCTTTGGCAGCATTGTTAATTTCTTTATCAGCATAGTTAATTTCTTTGTCAGCATTTGTAATTTCTTTATCAGCATTATTAATGTCTTTGCCAGCATTGTTAATTTCTTTATCAGCATTGTTATTGTCTTTGTCAGCATTTGTAATAATTTCTTTATCAGCAGTGTTAATTTTTTTGTCAGCATTGTTAATGTCTTTGTCAGCATTGTTAATTTCTTTATCAGCGTTGTTAATTTCTTTATCAGCATTATTAATGTCTTTGTCAGCATTGTTAATTTCTTTATCAGCATTATTAATGTCTTTGTCCGCATTGTTAATTTCTTTATCAGCATTGTTATTGTCTTTGTCAGCATTTGTAATAATTTCTTTATCAGCAGTGTTATTTTTTTGGTCAGCATTGTTAATGTCTTTGTCAGCATTGTTAATTTCTTTATCAGCGTTGTTAATTTCTTTATCAGCATTATTAATGTCTTTGTCAGCATTGTTAATTTCTTTATCAGCATTATTATTGTCTTTGTCCGCATTGTTAATTTCTTTCTCAGCGTTGTTAATTTCTTTATCAGCATTGTTAATGTCTTTGTCAGCATTGTTAATTTCTTTCTCAGCGTTGTTAATTTCTTTATCAGCATTGTTAATGTCTTTGTCCGCATTGTTAATTTCTTTCTCAGCGTTGTTAATTTCTTTATCAGCATTATTAATGTCTTTGTCAGCATTGTTAATTTCTTTCTCAGCGTTGTTAATGTCTTTGTCAGCGTTGTTAATTTCTTTATCAGCATTATTAATGTCTTTGTCAGCGTTGTTAATTTCTTTATCAGCATTGTTAATGTCTTTATCAGCTTTGTTAATGTCTTTGTCAGCATTGTTAATGTCTTTGTCGGCATTGTTAATTTATTTGTCAGCATTGTTAATTTGTTTGTCAGCATTGTTAATTTCTTTGTCATGTCATATGAATGTGACAACACGACAAGCTGATCGCAGTATTGATCAGCTGGTGCAATCATTGCTCGTTTCATATGTCTTCTCTCGATCTAGATCCGTGAAATCGGGGAACGAACTCAGATACGACATACACTCTGTATAATGCTGGAATATTTTAAAGAGTGAAATTGACTGCGTCGTTGACAAATTTGTCCCCTTGAAAAAACAGGGGAAACGGTCAAAGAAGAATCACTTATCGAAGGAAGCCATTAGAAAAATCAAGTACAAGCAAATGATGTGGAAGACATATAGACATACCGGAAGTGAAGAAGACTATAGCATTTATAAAGAAGCACTTAATCAAGCTACAGCTGAAATTAGAAATTCAAAGAGAAGCTACGAACAAAAAATTGCTTTTAATATAAAACATGACAGCAAGAGTTTTTATGCGTATGTTCGAAGTAAACAGAAAGTTCAGGATAAGGTCGGTCCTATAGAAGGTAGTGATGGAAACATAATAACAGAGGGATTCTTAATGGCAGAAAACCTAAATGAGTACTTTAGTTCGGTGTTTACCAGGGAAGATATTAGTATATTACCAGTACTTGAGACTAAGTTCGAAGGGAGAGAGTTTGACTATTTAGGACAACTAATTGTAACCCCAACAATGATAGCTATGAAAATAAGAGATATGAAGGATAATAAATCACCTGGAGTGGATGGGATTCCTCCCAAATTACTATTGGAAATTGTAGAACAAATCAGCATGCCGCTTGCAACAGTGTTCAATTTGTCATTAGGGGAGGGAATAGTTCCGTTAGAATGGAAAGAAGCAAACATTATACCATTATTTAAAAAAAGGTTCGAGAAACAAGTCAGAGAACTATAGACCAGTGAGTTTAACATCGGTGATTTGCAAACTATTAGAAAGACTAATTAAAGATCACCTGGTTGATTTTCTTGTTAAAAATAAATTGATAAGCCCATCTCAACATGGGTTTTTAAAAGCGAGGTCATGCTTAACAAATATGTTATGTTTTTTGGAAGATGTCACAAAGTGGCTAGATAAGGGATCACCAGTAGATATAATCTACTTAGATTTTAAAAAAGCCTTTGACAAAGTGCCACACCAAAGACTACTACTTAAACTAATGGCCCATGGCATAGGAAATGGAATGATCAACTGGATAGAAAAATGGCTTATTGATAGAAGACAAAGAGTAGTAATTGATGGGGAGGTTTCAAACTGGAAAGCGGTTTTGAGTGGAGTACCGCAGGGATCAGTACTGGGACCTATTGTATTCTTAATATATATATCAATGATTTGGATGATGACATAACAAGCAAGGTGTTGAAGTTTGCGGACGACACAAAAGTGTTTAGGAAAATTAAAAGTGATGCAGATAGACAGCATTTACAAGATGATCTTAATAAGTTGATAGAATGGTCTGAGAAGTGGCAAATGCTGTTTAATTTTGGAAAGTGTAAGTGCCTTCACACAGGACATGGGAATGAAGATGCACAATATACAATGGGTGATACTGTACTAAATACTACCTTAAAGGAAAAGGCCTTAGGGTTAACTATTAGTGCTGACATGAAGGTATCAGAACAGTGTGGAATTGCAGCAGCGAAGGGAAACCAAATTCTTGGATTAATTAGGCGAAATATAGTGTACAAAGAAAAAGAACTAATAATACCGCTGTATAAAACAATAGTTAGGCCTCACTTAGAATATTGTATACAAGCATGGAGGCCATATCGCAAGAAGGATATTGATATGCTAGAAGAGTACAAAGGAGAGCAACCAAAATGATACCAAAACTCAGGAATATTTGTTATGAAATGCGTCTAAAAGAATGTGGTTTAACAACACTAGAAACCAGAAGATTGAGAGGAGATCAGATTGAGGTGTTTAAAATATTGAATGGATATGAAAATATTGACAGAAATATTTTTTTCACAGTCAAGGAAGAGAGAAGAACTAGAGGACATGGAGTTGCATTAGCAAAGAAGCAGTGTAGACTAGATATTAGAAAATTTTCATTTTCACAAAGAACAGTAAACGAATGGAACGGATTATCAGCTGATTGTGTAGGTGCTAGTAGTGTTAATATATTTAAAAATAAAATCGACATATACCTAAGACGGGCGGGGTATACTTAGATAGATAGGTTGGACTCTCGATAAGCCAAATGGCTTCCTAGTCCACCTGCCATCTAGAGTTGAATCTCTAGGTGGCAATCTTGTTAAATCTTGTTAAATTGTGCGAATGTTCCTGTTACCATCAGTCATCATTTCGTCGTTGTGCTGCTGTAGTGTCCCGTGGTTGGGTGAAGGCCTCAACTTGGTGTTTCCACATCTGCCTAAGTTGAGTTATCTTCTGCAAGATGGTATCTTTCCAGAACTCGCCTAGTTCACATATCCATTGTCCTGTAATTAATATGTCAAATGCTAGAATGCTAGATTAGAGTATTAAGTAACTACAAATAGTACTAACGCCTGCAAGCTTTGAGCTTACGAGACGTATTATAGATGAGCCTGACAGTTTGAAAATTGACCTAATTTATTTTCCCAGCGTTTGTCTTTCCTTCTCGTTATATATATATATATATGTATATATATATATATATATATATATATATATATATATATATATATATATACATATATATATATTTGAATGACTTATGATTATATGCAACATAAATCCTGTGCAAAAGAATCACATATCACTTTATATATGCGTTTTGTTCGCGGGAGTCCTTCGCTTAAAGGTGATTTCACAAACCCTCCTATTCTTACCTGCAAACCCGATATACG
>CBDHHR010000720.1:0-11871 GCA_965263245.1 Metamycoplasmataceae bacterium
TGTCGTCTTCGTCTGTCGTCTGTCGTCTGTCGTCTGTCGTCTGTCGTCTGTCGTCTGTCGTCTGTCGTCTGTCGTCTGTCGTCTGTCGTCTGTCGTCTGTCGTCTGTCGTCTGTCGTCTGTCGTCTGTCGTCTGTCGTCTGTCGTCTGTCGTCTGTCGTCTGTCGTCTGTCGTCTGTCGTCTGTCGTCTGTCGTCTGTCGTCTGTCGTCTGTCGTCTGTCGTCTGTCGTCTGTCGTCTGTCTGTCGTCTGTCGTCTGTCGTCTGTCGTCTGTCGTCTGTCGTCTGTCGTCTGTCGTCTGTCGTCTGTCGTCTGTCGTCTGTCGTCTGTCGTCTGTCGTCTGTCGTCTGTCGTCTGTCGTCTGTCGTCTGTCGTCTGTCGTCTGTCGTCTGTCGTCTGTCGTCTGTCGTCTGTCGTCTGTCGTCTGTCGTCTGTCGTCTGTCGTCTGTCGTCTGTCGTCTGTCGTCTGTCGTCTGTCGTCTGTCGTCTGTCGTCTGTCGTCTTGTCGTCTGTCGTCTGTGTCGTCTGTCGTCTGTCGTCTGTCGTCTGTCGTCTGTCGTCTGTCGTCTGTCGTCTGTCGTCTGTCGTCTGTCGTCTGTCGTCTGTCGTCTGTCGTCTGTCGTCTGTCGTCTGTCGTCTGTCGTCTGTCGTCTGTCGTCTGTCGTCTGTCGTCTGTGTCGTCTGTCGTCTGTCGTCTGTCGTCTGTCGTCTGTCGTCTGTCGTCTGTCGTCTGTCGTCTGTCGTCTGTCGTCTGTCGTCTGTCGTCTGTCGTCTGTCGTCTGTCGTCTGTCGTCTGTCGTCTGTCGTCTGTCGTCTGTCGTCTGTCGTCTGTCGTCTGTCGTCTGTCGTCTGTCGTCTGTCGTCTGTCGTCTGTCGTCTGTCGTCTGTCGTCTGTCGTCTGTCGTCTGTCGTCTGTCGTCTGTCGTCTGTCGTCTGTCGTCTGTCGTCTGTCGTCTGTCGTCTGTCGTCTGTCGTCTGTCGTCTGTCGTCTGTCGTCTGTCGTCTGTCGTCTGTCGTCTGTCGTCTGCCGTCTGCCGTCTGCCGTCTGCCGTCTGTCGTCTGTCGTCTGTCGTCTGCCGTCTGCCGTCTGCCGTCTGCCGTCTGTCGTCTGTCGTCTGTCGTCTGTCGTCTGTCGTCTGTCGTCTGTCGTCTGTCGTCTGTCGTCTGTCGTCTGTCGTCTGTCGTCTGTCGTCTGTCGTCTGTCGTCTGTCGTCTGTCGTCTGTCGTCTGTCGTCTGTCGTCTGTCGTCTGTCGTCTGTCGTCTGTCGTCTGTCGTCTGTCGTCTGTCGTCTGTCGTCTGTCGTCTGTCGTCTGTCGTCTGTCGTCTGTCGTCTGTCGTCTGTCGTCTGTCGTCTGTCGTCTGTCGTCTGTCGTCTGTCGTCTGTCGTCTGTCGTCTGTCGTCTGTCGTCTGTCGTCTGTCGTCTGTCGTCTGTCGTCTGTCGTCTGTCGTCTGTCGTTTCTCGTCTCTCGTCTCTCGTCTCTCGTCTCTCGTCTCTCGTCTCTCGTCTGTATCGGGATCTTTCTGTCTCCTTGTCTGTTTCTGTATGCATGCATGTTTGGTTGTATTTGTCATTCAGTACCACTTTTGGTTCCTTTGCATTGGTATCTTGTACAATATTGTATACAATTCAAGGTATGAAACATATCCAAGCAAGCACTTTCACAAAAGCAACAGTTATATCTACTTTCGTTGCTCCTCCTACGTTTGTATAGGAGAAGCTATTCAGCTTAGATAATCTTGTTCTGTCTTATGCGTTGTTTCCATAATAATACTAGCAACAATTATGTCATGTAGATCATATTATCCAGTAACACAACTCCAAATGCGACATGGTTTCAAATGATCTTGGCATTCATCTTGAATAATAAAATGGTTACCAAAGTCACAACTACGCCAATTAGACTACACTTAAATGAATTCCATTATATATATATATATATATATATATATATATATATATATATATATATATATATATATATATATATATGTATATATAGTTACGCTTTAAATAAATATTCATGAACAGATTTAAGTGCAATTTAATAGGTCGACACGCCTAGCATATAGTTACGATGCAGGAATATACGAACATATTTGAAACCTGTTTTGTTGGACATGGCTGAATAACGAATTTGCTCGGCCAGTTGGCATTATCCAAGTTTTGTGTAAATGTAGCTTTGACACTCATAGGATGGCTAACATTCAGGCCAACCAAACCGCAAGAGAATATTTAGGAGAGAACCTACGACCACAAGAGGATATGGAGGCTAGGTGCACACGAAAGCTACAAGCTGAGCCAACAGGTACGCATATCTGTTGGCTCAGCTGATAGCTCACGCCGTGTTTCAGCGCACGCGGTGAGAAAGGCGCTGAGCTAACCGCTTCATGTCAAGTGACTTATCCATCACGTGGTCTGGTGGCCTAGCAAATTACATCAACAGTGTCAGAAAAACACGTGGAATACTCAGACATTCCAACGAATGTATTCTTAAAAACATGTTTCTTTAGTGACAAAAACAACTCATAATGAGGTACCACAATAACTAATCCGACAGAGAGCGCCCTGACGTAACTAGGGTCTTTGTGCCGTCTTTTGCCTATTCTTGACGTGTGTAAAATGCGGCACCGTTTTGCGAGACATTTTGCGGAACGCTTGTTTAAATCATCCTACAATCAGCTGTTGAACTCGCATGACTCCGAAACCTCACACATTGCTAAATATGGATATAGTCTGACATGTCCGTCAATGTGAAGGTATACTATGTACATTAATGTACATTTACAGCCGATGGAACGTCGACTGGTGGCCCGACGACAGGTGTGCTGGCTCGATGCCGGAAAGGATGTTTAAAATCATCTACAGTTCGCCGTATGCATCACACGAGACTGCTACGTCTTCACACATAGTTAAATATTGATATCGTATAACATGTCCGTCAATATGAAAGCATAATATCTATATTAATGAACATTTACAGTCGATGAAAAGTCGCGGAACGTTCGATTGAATTCAGTGCAAAGTAGGCGTTGTTTTGGCTGTTCTGTCTATTGACCACACATACGGCATGCCCAGTTGCCCACATACAAGCTATCGCTGGCTACGCGCCTGCACGGTCAATGGCTAATTGAGGATGATTTAAACAAGCGTTCAGCAAAACATACAAACAAATCCACGTTTGTCGCTAGAGGCGCTGATACGCAACTAGGGTCTAGTTGCGTATTGGCGCCTCTAGCAACTAACATGGATTTGTGGAACCCCATTGTGAAAGTTACAATAGCATGCAGGATTGTTTGATTTATGAGATGTCATACAACATTTATAATGTGGTTCTAATATTTACTGGCAATTTCTTCCAATGCCAATTGTCGCACATCACTGTTTTTAAAAGATGCTGCCCTGACGTCGTATGTGCACGGATAATCCGGCCACATTTTAACCAGTTTGTCTTCTAACAGGACATCATTCTCTATACCATGTGTAGTCGCCATTTCTGAAATGCCGTAAACGCTACGGATTTTCATTGGGCAGTTTAATTTTGCCGCTGAGCAAATAGCTCACGTTCAGCGCACACGGTGAGCCGTTCGCTTCACGAGGCGGAAAATATTAAACACGATAGATATTTTGCTCACCGGCACCGCCTTGCGTGGCAGTTTGCTCACGAAAAGCGCAGCGCACACGAGAGCTATCAGTTCAGCCAACAGACACGCGTGGTTGTTAGCTCAACTGATAGATCTCGTGTGCCGGGCTTTAGGACTAACGTGGTAAAATTGGTTTCATAAATACATTTTATAAATGGGTTTATAGTCTCGGGGCCACATTGCATGTATTGATGCTTTAACACAGACACCCCTTTGGAATGTAATATATGTTCGCAAAGCGCTTCAAAGTGACCTGAAAAACAAAAACACAAACATGTCAATGACATATTTCGACAGAGCACGCAACAGTGCCTGCGTATTCACTGTTCACGGCGCAATACACAGTCGGGGGTGATGGTACAGTTAATCCATCACCACGAATATTTACTAGTTGTCTTACCACAACAAAACGTCCTGCACAGTGTTAGACCAGGATGCACAAATGTTGCGAATTTACGACAAACCTACACGGCCTCCTGAACGCATTCATTCTACCTATGCATTGTGACATCAGCCACCCTAATAATGTACATTTATGTTGTAACCACATTGAAGTAACCTGTGCAATTTAAATAAATCTAAGTGCCTAGAGACACACTGGTGTACATTACGCAATTGCAATGCTTGGCACTCAAGCACCAACTAACTCTCTCCGTGCCTGTCTCTGTGTGTATATTTCACTATATGCTACTTCTGATGCCTTTCATTGGCTTCCTGTCTGATAGTGTATAATTTTCAAGATGTGTCCAATTACGTGCCAAGCAATGTCATGGAAGCAACCAAATGTTTTATATTCATTACAAATCCATGTAGATAATACTCAGATTTGATAGTCTAATTCTTACTTACTTTCTTTCTCAATAGTAATAATGATAATAGTTATTTTATGTGGTGAAACACAAGGTCGTAAGTATTCACACTTCTGACATATTCAGTAAAAACAATTTAAATAAATTTGTTAAAATTTGTTTATGTTATTCCTGGTATAATAACACCCTCACTTTACCAGAATTAACAAAAAAATAACATTTTTATTAACCTGATTTGGGCGGGCGAGCGGTTGGGCATATGTATATATTGAGACAGCGAGAGAGAGAGATAGAGAGAGAGAGAGAGAGTTCATTTACTTAAATAAATAAATAGAATACACAACCCCCAACAACTTCATATCTCTAACCGAATCGAATCGAATCGAATCGAATCGAATCGAATCGAATCGAATCGAATCGAATCGAATCGAATCGAATCGAATCGAATCGAATCGAATCGAATCGAATCGAATCGAATCGAATCGAATCGAATCGAATCGATCGAATCGAATCGAATCGAATCGAATCGAATCGAATCGAATCGAATCGAATCGAATCGAATCGAATCGAATCGAATCGAATCGAATCGAATCGAATCGAATCGAATCGAATCGAATCGAATCGAATCGAATCGAATCGAATCGAATCGAATCGAATCGAATCGAATCGAATCGAATCGAATCGAATCGAATCGAATCGAATCGAATCGAATCGAATCGAATCGAATCGAATCGAATCGAATCGAATCGAATCGAATCGAATCGAATCGAATCGAATCGAATCGAATCGAATCGAATCGAATCGAATCGAATCGAATCGAATCGAATCGAATCGAATCGAATCGAATCGAATCGAATCGAATCGAATCGAATCGAATCGAATCGAATCGAATCGAATCGAATCGAATCGAATCGAATCGAATCGAATCGAATCGAATCGAATCGAATCGAATCGAATCGAATCGAATCGAATCGAATCGAATCGAATCGAATGGAATCGAATGGAATCGAATGGAATCGAATCGAATCGAATCGAATGGAATCGAATGGAATCGAATGGAATCGAATGGAATCGAATGGAATCGAATGGAATCGAATGGAATCGAATGGAATCGAATGGAATCGAATGGAATCGAATGGAATCGAATGGAATCGAATGGAATCGAATGGAATCGAATGGAATCGAATGGAATCGAATGGAATCGAATGGAATGGAATGGAATGGAATCGAATCGAATCGAATCGAATCGAATCGAATCGAATCGAATCGAATCGAATCGAATCGAATCGAATCGAATCGAATCGAATCGAATCGAATCGAATCGAATCGAATCGAATCGAATCGAATCGAATCGAATCGAATCGAATCGAATCGAATCGAATCGAATCGAATCGAATCGAATCGAATCGAATCGAATCGAATCGAATCGAATCGAATCGAATCGAATCGAATCGAATCGAATCGAATCGAATCGAATCGAATCGAATCGAATCGAATCGAATCGAATCGAATCGAATCGAATCGAATCGAATCGAATCGAATCGAATCGAATCGAATCGAATCGAATCGAATCGAATCGAATCGAATCGAATCGAATCGAATCGAATCGAATCGAATCGAATCGAATCGAATCGAATCGAATCGAATCGAATCGAATCGAATCGAATCGAATCGAATCGAATGGAATGGAATGGAATGGAATGGAATGGAATGGAATCGAATCGAATCGAATCGAATCGAATCGAATCGAATCGAATCGAATCGAATCGAATCGAATCGAATCGAATCGAATCGAATCGAATCGAATCGAATCGAATCGAATCGAATCGAATCGAATCGAATCGAATCGAATCGAATCGAATCGAATCGAATCGAATCGAATCGAATCGAATCGAATCGAATCGAATCGAATCGAATCGAATCGAATCGAATCGAATCGAATCGAATCGAATCGAATCGAATCGAATCGAATCGAATCGAATCGAATCGAATCGAATCGAATCGAATCGAATCGAATCGAATCGAATCGAATCGAATCGAATCGAATCGAATCGAATCGAATCGAATCGAATCGAATCGAATCGAATCGAATCGAATCGAATCGAATCGAATCGAATCGAATCGAATCGAATCGAATCGAATCGAATCGAATCGAATCGAATCGAATCGAATCGAATCGAATCGAATCGAATCGAATCGAATCGAATCGAATCGAATCGAATCGAATCGAATCGAATCGAATCGAATCGAATCGAATCGAATCGAATGCAATGCAATGCAATGCAATGCAATGCAATGCAATGCAATGCAATGCAATGCAATGCAATGCAATGCAATGCAATGCAATGCAATGCTAATCATTCCAATATGTTTGTTCTCCTTCGAAAGTGAAATTCATTTGTGCATTTCGCTATTGTATAGTTGAAATAATCAATACTAATAATCACATATGATTAAACCCGGGTTCGAATCCTGTTCTGCCGTGTCGAACATTGGGCAAATTCCTTCTCTCTACATTCCTACAGTTCACTCAGCTGTATGAATGAGTACATGGCTATATACAGTGGTGGATATTTGTATACGAATACTCTTCGCACTTTAATTGCAGCGTGGCTGGCTGCTTCCCAGAGAAGTCGAAATTTTATCTTTTAACACAATTACATGGTGTGGCCGCGTCAGTAGCAAGACTAAAATAAGCTTGCCCATGTTGTCAACACAGCTAGCAAATTGATGGGAAATGAACAGAAAAACCTGAACAGAATATATAATGCCGCACTAAAATTGAAAGCCACTAGTATACGACCCTGCCCATCCTCTGAATGAAGCTTTTCACAAACTACCACCAGGGAGGCGTCTAACGGTTACATTCCATTTTTATGTAAACGGAAAATAAATTATTTTTAATCTTTGGAATGGTGTTCGAATTAACAGGTCTGCCAGGGAGGGAAATGTAAACGCCTTGATCGATCATATGGATTAGAGACGGCGCTATGTAAGAGCTTAGCTTTATAAAGGAATTTACCTGGTTTAGAAAAATCACGTGAATACAGGCGAAGACCGGTACTGACTGTTACACTTATACGACAATATTCTGATGTATCTGTGGTAGCTCGACCCGGGGTTAGACAGGACTAAGTCTGCGCTGAACGGCTGCGTGTCGTTGTCTATCGTAGCCGCCTGAAAAAGACTGCAGAACGCAGCCGAAATGTCTCGAAAAATAGTTACGTTTACTGTGAAACATGTAAGCATATTACTCATCGTGTGATCTTAATTGGGTGTGTTCATCGTCCGTATAAAGGTTTCATAGCACTACTTTATAATACGTGTATTGTAAAAAAGAAAATATTGTATTATGAATATATTACTTTCTATGGTGCAATGTACTATAACGATTATTTTCAACTCCGACCGTTGTAGTAAATTACAAAAAATATACACATTATAGTATAGTGTTCTGTTTACTTGGCCAGTGTTAAAGAGCATGATAAAAATAAATTGTTGTTGTAACACGACTAGAGAGTTATTGCACAATATTCGACCTGGTTGCACGGAAAATGCTAATTTACAACACACCAACATGCGACTTCTCAAGCACATTAATCCTATTTACACGTGTTTTGTAAGATCTGTCAGCATAATAAGTTTACATTTCGGTTATACTTACATATAATATGTACCAATGTATCTGATGCACTGCTAGACATCCAATCGCACGTTTAGATTACGTGTCGTCTGTTGTCTGTATCGGTATATTTCTTTCTCCTTGTCTATCTCTGCATACATGCATGTGTGTTTGTTTGTATTTATCACTCAGTGCCACTTCTGGTCTTTGCATTGGTACAACTCCAACTGCCACATGGTTTCAAATTATCTTGGCATTCATCTTGTATTGTAAAATGGTTACCAAAGTCATAACTACGCCAATTAGACAGCTCTGCCGATTAAATATATATATATATATATATATATATATATATATATATATATATATATATATATATATAATATATATATATAGTTACGTTACGCTTCAAATCAATATTCGTAAAAAATATTATTTAAGTACATGCATAGCACATAGTTACGATACGAGTCTAATATTGGAATGCTTTTACAGGAATATGGCTGAATAACGAATTTGTTCGGTCAGTTGGCAATATACAAGTTTTGTGTAAATGTAGCTGGGACAATCATTCAGGCCAACCAGACCGTCAGAGGATATTTAGGACAGACGTTGTGACTAAGACACATGAGTTTATAGACGCGGGGCCACGTTGCGTGTATTAATGCTATAAACCTGACACCCTTTTGGAAGGTAATATAGTTTCGCCTCCTGCGGATACAGTCTTAGCGAAAAACGCTTCAAAGTGAGCTGATAATATAAACACAAACCGCCAGTGTTGATATACGGTGAGTCAATGAATATATTTCGACGGAGCACGCAACAGTGCCTGCCGTCCGGACGTGTTCACTATTCACAACGTAATACACAGTCTGGGGTGATGGGCCATTTACTTTATCACCAACGAATATTTACTACACTGTAGTTGTCTTACAACGACTAGAAACTTATTGCGCAATGTTAAACCTAGATGCACAAATGTTGCGAATTTACGGCAAACCAACACGCCTCTCCGAGCACATCCATTCTATGTGTGCATTGTGCGATGACACCAGCCACCATAATAATTTACATTTATGGAGTAACCACATTGAAATAACTTGTGCAGTTTAAAAAACAATCTAAGTGCGTAGATACACACTGGTGTACATTGCGCAGTTGCAATGCTTGGCACTCAAGCACCAACTAAGGTGATGCATTCTCTGTAACTGAATCTTTCTCTCTCTATGCCTGTCTCTGTGTGTATATGTCACTGCTACAACTGATGCCTTTCATTGGCTTCCTGTCTGATCTTGTATAATTTTCAAGATGTGTCCAATTACGTGCCAAGCAATGTCATGGAAGCAACCAAATGTTTTATATTCATTACAAATCCATGTAGAAAAATACTCAGATGTGATACTGTATTTCTTACTTACTTTCTGTCCCAATAGTAATACTGATAATAACTATTTTATGTGGTGACACACAAGGTCGTAAGTGACAAGTTCACACTTCCGACATATTTAGTAAAAACGATTTAGGCTAATTTGTACAATTTTTTTTTAATTGTATAATGACATCCTCAGTATACCAAAAGTAATAAAAAAGGATATGTTTAATTAGCCTGATTTGTTTTATTGAATATGTTAAGTTTGAAAATATAACTTATGACCTTAGGTTTATCAAGGAACGTTTTGTCCTGTAACATAGCTCAAACTGTTAAGTTTGAAAATATAACTTATGACCTTAGGTTTATCAAGGAACGTTTTGTCCTGTAACATAGCTCAAACTGTGACATTGCCGATGTCATTCGCGTTGTCATTTTGAAAGTCAAAATGTCTGCCAAAGTCATGACACCTCACGAAGTCAATAACTCATGTAGGCTTGTGCATTTGGCGACAAGATCCATTGTACGGTTGGTTGCCCACGCCGAGGTAATAGTGTGGAACACTCTGTCGTTAAGTTACAGCAAAACAACTTGACTCATTTAAATCTGCTGGAGCGGATTTTTCATCGTAGCGTATACATTACTTGGACAATTATCAACAATTGTTTTATATAACAGCTAGCTGATTATGGTTAATGTTTTTTTCTTCATATTCATCTTACACTAGTATTTGTTTTGACGTCAATCTTGTTATAGAAAAACAATAACAATAATACAATCTTAATTATTTTATTTTGCAAATTTGATCTATGACACCATATTTTATCATTCAAATGCATTAATATTTTATTTATTTATTTCTCAGATATTTTAACGTACATTCTACATGTACATTCAATGTAAATCGCTGCGAAAAACATTGGATGTGGCGCTCAACAAAATAATAATAATGTTGTTGTTATTATTATTATTTCGGTCAAGTCTATTTGGGGAAGAAGTACTGCGATACTGAACACTACAGAACTGTAGAAGAAGAAGCTTAACTTCTCGCAACGTTTGACGAAGAAATCATCAGACGATAAACTTGGAACTTGGTACTAAGTATAGCGTCGCTGTACATATATAACATGCTGAATAGTCGAGAAAGCACACTTAAACAGTGACTCAGACGGCTCGCTCGTTTTTGCGACAGAGAAATTATTTATCACGTGTGCAACGTGCACAGGAAATGTACAGACATGGCCGATCTACCTGGCCACGTGTAGCACGTATGACGACACACGCGCACGGTTGCTATATACATGGTCGTGTCGTATGAGTTTGTCACGACAGGGAGAAATTCCGTCACACGATCATCACAGTCTCTGTGTCTATATTAGGTAGGTTCGGTGTTTAATAACAATTGTCGTCGCAAATTGAATGTGTAGATATATATAATATGTATATATGTGTGTGTGTGTGTGTGTGTGTGTGTGTGTGTGTGTGTGTGTGTGTGTGTGTGTGTGTGTGTGTGTGTGAGTGAGTGAGTGAGTGAGTGAGTGAGTGAGTGAGTGAGTGAGTGAGTGAGTGAGTGAGTGAGTGAGTGAGTGAGTGAGTGAGTGAGTGAGTGAGTGAGTGAGTGAGTGAGTGAGTGAGTGAGTGAGTGAGTGAGTGAGTGAGTGAGTGAGTGAGTGAGTGAGTGAGTGAGTGAGTGAGTGAGTGAGTGAGTGAGTGAGTGAGTGAGTGAGTGAGTGAGTGAGTGAGTGAGTGTTATGCGAGTGCGTGTGTGTGCATGCATGTGGGAGTGTGTGTATGTTTGTGTTTGTTTTTGTGTGTAGTGGGACAATACAGTTCCAAAGTAGAAGCTGTCAAGTCTTATTCTTGGTATATTTTTGAACCGCGCGATCGCGTGATTGTATGCCTTCTTAATCTGTCTTCAGTCAGTCTCTGACAAGATGATGCGCGTCATCCTTGTGGTGTCAGTCGTGGGTCAACTGTTATTGACGAGTCAGGTGAGTCATGCTAGACATCAATTACGTCATACGCATGCCTCGTCTTATTTTTCGTATATTATATTTGTGGAAGTTTGACATAACTAACATGACGTAACGTAACGTAACGTAACGTAACGTAACGTAACGTAACGTAACGTAACGTAACGTAACGTAACGTAACGTAACGTAACGTAACGTAACGTAACGTAACGTAACGTAACGTAACGTAACGTAACGTAACGTAACGTAACGTAACGTAACGTAACGTAACGTAACGTAACGTAACGTAACGTAACGTAACGTAACGTAACGTAACGTAACGTAACGTAACGTAACGTAACGTAACGTAACGTAACGTAACGTAACGTAACGTAACGTAACGTAACGTAACGTAACGTAACGTAACGTAACGTAACGTAACGTAACGTAACGTAACGTAAGGTAACGTAACGAAAC
>CBDHHR010000721.1:0-5925 GCA_965263245.1 Metamycoplasmataceae bacterium
TCCATATTACATTAATGTTTTAGTGGTGACATCAGGAAATACCTGGTAGTGTTGAGTGTAATCATTCCCCCATTTCCCTACAGAGCGTTTAGATTAGATGGAGTTGGTTATGATCAGTAATGCCAAGTGCTTAATGTTGCCATTTGATGTTTTATATCTGATTTTTCTAACAGTTATTCTCATTAAATCTAGATCTTTATACATGGCCAGTATTAAATATTCTGCTGCCAGTCCTTTTCTTCGGCAGCTGCTGTCATGTCATGTTGTTGGTGGTTGTCACATGACAGTAGCTGGCTACAAGGGAATCGTGGGAAAATTGTAATCACTGTCATGTGGCTCTCCCATCACAACTCACAATGACACTGATGAAGATCGTGATAGACCCAACAACCCCATTGAGTCAGAATTAGGATTCAGAGAAATATACAATGTGTCTGCAGTGTTTGCCCTGAGTAGAACCATGGGTGAGGTGGCAGGCGCACGCTTGGAAGACTGTGGGTCCAGGGACATGGTCCCCCAGAACTATTTTAAAAACAGTGTTTTAAACTATTCCCTGTTATATATACAGAGTAAACAAAAGCTTAACTACAGCAACTATTTATGGCAAGAAATAGCTCTGAGGTGGCACTTTCGGCATATTTTGGTCGAGGTGGCTTAGAAAAATAGTGAGATGGCCCACATTGCTCTCCATATAGCAGGGGAAACACTCTCTACAACATGTCTTTAAAAATGGTAATGAGATTAAAATGACATGCTGATAGAAATAAACATGTTTATAGCATGCGCCAACTGTGACCAGTGTAAGTGGAGTACAACAACAAACAAGGCAGAGTGCGACACAGACAAGTGTGCCACAGGGTACACACGGAAAACAACCGGCGAATGCCAGAGTAAGTGAGAATTGTATATGTACATGGTATTTTCTCATCATCTGATTATACAATATATATATATGTTATGTGTATATGTATGCATAATAATATATAATATTATATATATATATATATATCTTTAACTGTTGTTATGTGAGCTGGGTTATGTTTGAGCTGTGTGTATTGTATCATATTTTGCCAAAATTATCACCTTGCCTTTGGCCAGATTTTTATCTTTATAATATAGGTTCCATCTGGGTACAATCATCATTCCAGTTATCCATTAGATCAGCTAATCGAAATGCAACACTAAGTTGTGAGTTTTTATACACTGCCTATTGTAGATAGATGCTGAGGAAAGATCAGATTTATGATAAAAGGTTTGGTTATGGATTGAGCAGTGTGTGTGTGTGTGTGTGTGTGTGTGTGTGTGTGTGTGTGTGTGTGTGTGTGTGTGTGTGTGTGTGTGTGTGTGTGTGTGTGTGTGTGTGTGTGTGTGTGTGTGTGTGTGTGTGTGTGTGTGTGTGTGTGTGTGTGTGTGTGTGTGTGTGTGTGTGTGTGTGTGTGTGTGTGTGTGTGTGTGTGTGTGTGTGTGTGTGTGTGTGTGTGTGTGTGTGTGTGTGTGTGTGTGTGTGTGTGTGTGTGTGTGTGTGTGTGTGTGTGTGTGTGTGTGTGTGTGTGTGTGTGTGTGTGTGTGTGTGTGTGTGTGTGTGTGTGTGTGTGTGTGTGTGTGTGTGTGTGTGTGTGTGTGTGTGTGTGTGTGTGTGTGTGTGTGTGTGTGTGTGTGTGTGTGTGTGTGTGTGTGTGTGTGTGTGTGTGTGTGTGTGTGTGTGTGTGTGTGTGTGTGTGTGTGTGTGTGTGTGTGTGTGTGTGTGTGTGTGTGTGTTACTTGCAGTTATATGTTGTAACTAGTATTGTTATTGGTGCAGAGTGTCCCACTGGATGTCAGACATGTACGACTGATGACACAACTACCACCTGTTCTGCCAATGGTTGTTTAGCTGACGGCTACACTCAGATTCCAACCAAGACATGTATTGGTGAGTGCCGTCACTCCACTGAAGCTTTCTACAATCTTCACAAGTGTGTACCTAATCGCGGGGGTTCAGTAGGCTGGCAGCATTCTGATCAGAGTCTCATTTGCGAAACTACAAAGTTCAGATCCTCTTGCTGCCATTTCAAAGTTGTGTAATTTTGTTCACTCTACATTGCTTCAGTTCATTCAGCTGTGTTTATATGAGAATGATGGACAGTGATGGATACAAGTTTATTGTTAGCCTTTGTGCAACAAATGAGCATGACTTAATTCACCCAAGAGAAGTGAGATGGTGTTTAATTGGATAGATCTAGCTATGTGAGATGTGTTACAAATTGCTTTGAGCTGTGCCATAACATAATACTAAATCAGGTCTTTCTAAAAAAAATTGCTATACAACGTGATAAAGAAACTAAAATGGTAGACAAAATAAGAAATTGATGTTGCCATATTTTTTAGAGCCGGGAGATTGTAAAGTTTCTCACCCTGTGATTAAGCTGTACCACTGAGGTGTGCACATGTGTGTGCATGCATTTGTGCATATGATGCCTGTGTAGGTTCAGGGTGCAGTGGTCCTCACTGGTATGTTGCAGCTTGTCCACCTGGCTGCAAAGACTGTGAATACACCAACAACAAGGTCACATGCAAGTCATTAGGTTGTATGTCTGGATACACATATTCTACAGCCAAGTTGACATGCATCAGTGAGTATGACATTCATTGCCTTGTGAATAGAGGGGGTCACGAAGATGTTACTTTATCATTGTTGTCCAACAGGTGGCACCACGTAGATGTTACTTTATCATTGTTGTCCAGCAGGTGGCACCACATAGATGTTACTTTATCATTGTTGTCCAGCAGGTGGCACCACATAGATGTTACTCTATCATTGTTGTCCAACAGGTGGCACCACATAGATGTTACTTTATCATTGTTGTCCAACAGGTGGCACCACATAGATGTTACTCTATCATTGTTGTCCAACAGGTGGCACCACATAGATGTTACTTTATCATTGTTGTCCAGTAGGTGGCACCATATAGTCACCAGATGGCGCCATATGACATGGCCCAACTTTCTCACACCTCTTCATGCTGTCCTCCTATCTCTGCTGTGATTGTTTCTGTTGCTCCGGCTCTACTGTTTGTTGTCACTGCCCCTATTGACCGTCTGTCCACTTCTACTCTCTCCATATGTGGCTTTATACAAATCAGCCTGTTAAACTGATTGCCATAGACAAAATACATAACTAATTAATTAGTGAAAAGTAGTTGACTTTAGTTAAATGAATTAAGTTTTAGTTGTCTTAATGCATAATATATCAGGTGATAGCTGAGTTTGGCAGTCAGTATGTAGCATTTCTATAGACAGAACAAGTTAGTAATCAATACACAAATTATGTTAAATAATGGATATTTATTCATTTCAAGCTCCTCATATTTTGTTCACTTTTAATGGTATATAAAAAATTATTATGATTTGTTGGTCTTTATACACAAATGAGAGCTTTTTATTGATTGTCAAATTCCTCAACCTTTGTTAGATATTAACATATTTTAATCACCAAGACATATTTTACCATGTGTTAGTTAATTCACTACATTAAGTGTAAATTAAAATAGGTACATATTATAATGAAAGGACGATATGTATATACATTATATATATATATATATATATATATATATATATATATATATATATATATATATATAGAGTACATTTTTATAGTATTTCTATACCATACATACTCTACATACTATTTATACCCCAAGGTACTTATTCCAAGGAGTCTATATTATTCAAGACATCAAAAACTAAACATGCTCAAGACTTTCCCTGTCAACTTTTAGGATGTTTTTCTAGCATGACTCCCCTGACCTTCAGTTCCCTCACTCCCACATGTATGTGACGTCAAACCTCCACCCTTGTGACTGTTCCACCAGGGCACACACTATTCACCCCACTCTACAGTAGCCATGTTCTTGAGAGCAGCTTGTGAATCTGTTGTCTTCTACTTGCCAGAGTGTCCACCCCACTGTACTGCCTGCACCTTCGATAAGGACCTCGCAAAGACCACCTGCTCAGACAGCTCTTGTGAAGCTGGCTACACTGTTGCCAGTGGCCTGTGTGTTGGTATGTATCATTCCACCATGCGTGTGTCATAGACCTGAGGATGATGACATCAAACACGTTACATTATATTTAGACAGTAACTGGGCTATTGTTGGTAAGACTGGTGTACTTTAGAACAAACATGAACATCTTAATTAGTTTAATAAGTCCTCTTATTGATGTGACAGTTAAACAATAATAAAAATGTTATGTATATATATGTACACCGATTATTAAATTGTAATAATGACATTATTTCTTATGTAGTGGACACACTTGTCTCGTATATCACCAGTACAAGTCACCTGGCTGTTTCCTAATCATCCTGTTAAACTGATTGCCATTTATATAGACAAAGCAGTAAATTATTAATTAGCTAAGATTAATTAAGAGAAGGTAGTGAAATAATTTTGCCATTTATAGAGACAATGCAGTAAATTTATTAATTAGCTAAGATTAATTAACAGGAGGAAGTGAAATTATTTTCAGTAATCTTAGATAATGATGTATCAAATGATACCTGATGAGTTTGGCATTCAATTTATGTAATTTATGGAGACAGAACAGGATGCTGTGTATGGTTGCAGGCAGTCTGTCTAGTGTTCACTGACACATGTAGGGTTACAAGATGTTTTAGCCACAGCCTCATTGTTGAAATTGGTAACAATAAAATGTTCTATTGTCTGCTTGCAGCATGTGCTGCCAATTGTGAGACCTGCTCAGTCGAGGGAAAGTGTGACACGTGCAAGGCTGGTTTCATTGTGAAGAGTGACAACACTGGATGTGTTGGTCAGTTAATTTGTTCCTTCTCTTACGGCATATCAGTGTCAAACTTATGATTAATATCAGAAGTGGTGCTATCAGAATTAGTATAATTAAGATATGAAATATGTAGCATCAGTGGGTATTCTTCAACTTGTTATTGCTAAATACACAAAGAATACAGGCTCCTCATGAAATGATTATTTCACTTAACTGCCATATCTTAGAGACTTCTTCTAGCTTAACCAATTTTCTCATCTCTGACCCATGGTTATTTCTTATCTTATTTAGACAATTATTTCTTTTCTCATCTTTGATACGAGGTTGTTTATTGTCTCATTTGTTGCCATACAAGTGATTTAGGCATTTCATTTTCTATGAATGTCAACACTTTGTATTGAGCATTCAACTGTGTAAACAGTGATAAGTGTAGATAAAAGTCAAAGTGGCACATGATGTATACTTGTACTTTTATGTTCACACATATGACAAATGTAACTACATCTAACTAGTAATTAATATACCAGAAACAAAACAATCAGATATATGCACCAAACAATATTCTTTAACTTGTCATTGTTCAAATAAAAAGTAACTTTTTTGGCCATACATGTCAGGTAGTTTGGATATTTTCATTGGCGTTTTGTTTCTTCCTTGTTTGATGTTATGTTTGCTGAAGACTCCATTAGTTCAAAATCATTTTATGTTCAACACAACTTCTAGTGGAGTATACATCTCTTCCATCGAATGCTGTTATACAGTAGAACATAATATGTAGGAATCAAGTGTGTTGCCACTGTCTGTGGTCCACTCATTGTGTTTGCAGCGTGTCCAACTGGCTGTGAGGAGTGCTCCCTCAATACTGATGGAACAGCTAAATGTAACACTGACAAGTGCAAGCAGCACCACGTCCAGGATGGTGACAATTGCAGACGTAAGTCTGTCTTAGAGCTTTACATGTCTTGTTAGGTTGTTGTAAAGCAATCTTTGGTGCACTACGATATTACATAATTTCCTTGTAAACTTTGCCTTCAAACGTTTTCACTTTGAGCTCATAATCGTAATGCATACACAAAAGCCACACATTATTATCAAATATACCAGTAATCATCCGTTTTAAATAGAGATGTGTTTAAATTG
>CBDHHR010000722.1:0-5000 GCA_965263245.1 Metamycoplasmataceae bacterium
TTCAGTGTTCAGACACACCTTAATTTTAAGTATCGAATTTTAAATAAGGTAACTATATAAAATTATAGTCAATGCACATTCCAGGAACATCAGGCTGTTGTGATTTTTTTATTTGAAGAAAAACGATTAAAATGATTACGTAATAAACATACTGATATTAAATAAATGTTATGGATCGATAATAGTAATAAATAATTTAGTAAAACAATTCATCAAATTACATTAATTTGAAATACAAAAGAAATGTATCTTGAATCACTCACTCACCATCCACTCAACCACCCCCACCAACCACCCCACCGTCCACTCAAACACCCTACCAACGATCCATTCAACTACCCCACCCACCATCCATTCTCTGCCATGAACTGCAAGTGTCATGCTGCTTACAGAGACAGGTCTGCAGATCCTTTGTTGTGGGAGGCAAGACCCAGAAAGCTCGCAGAACACACAAAAGGGAGTACGAAAACTTTATGTGTGCATGTCCGGCCTTGAACGTAAGGTAGTGTTTTCAGTGTATCACAGAGTAGTCGTCTCTGTTTCCCGCTGACGCTGTGTCATGGACGTGAAAGTATGGCTGGCGTCGCGCTAACTACTTTTGATTGAAGCGAAAACAGAGGCTATTCTGTTTACACCACCGAACCACCGCATCCCGCAGCCACGTCTTCCCAGCGACATCTGTGGAGGCGACGTCATCATATCAGCCAACATAGCGACATTGGCGTGCCTCTCGACTCACTTTGTCGATGACCGCACACGTAAGCGATAGACCTGCCGAACTGCCTACGCCCAGCTTCGTACGTTACATAGCGCAAGTACGACCTGCTCTAACGCTTAGAGCCAGCAAGTCATGTCGCGACTTGAGGTCCAGCGATCAGCTGCGCGCGTCGTCCTACGTTTGCATCGCCGCGACCAACACAACAAGACGGCGGCACTACGAGAACTGCTCTGGCTGCCTGTGACGCAGCGAATTCAGTTCAACTGCTGACTTTGATGCACGGCGCCGTGCACGCTAACAGTCCGCGCTATCTTGTTGAACGTGTAACAGCCTATGTTCTCATAGCAGTCTGCGTGCAGCTGACCAGCCTCTGGTTGGCGTTCCTATGATTAACCTGGAACACTTCGGCCAACAGTCTTTTTCATATGCAGGACCCGCACATTGGAACTCGCTGCCATTTAGGAAGGACCCTAATAATGTTTTGTTTAAACAGGCATTTTACTAAATTGTTGACATGATGTTGTGCGTTGTGGTTCTATATACACTGTGTTGTAATGCAACTTTTACATGTAAGCACCCCTGAATTTACTTTGTAAAGATATGTGGTGTTGAAATATAATTGAAAAATTCCGTGATCGTCTGTTTCGTGATTGGTTAGATTTTTACCAGTTGTGATCCCGGAGACATCATCCCTCTCATAGAAGCTGCGAACCTCTTTCTTATGTGTTTTCTAGATACATTCTACTAAGTTTCATCTCGGTTGTTGTCATGCCTTGGAATTGCGTGACTCTGTCTTCTCCTTGAACACCCGAAAGTGATTTCATTGTATCGCTGGGGCGTATATCTTTAAAGATAGATCCAGTGATACAAGTGGCCAATAGTGTTCTGTTCTCTCTGTCTCTCTCTCTCTCTCTCTCTCTCTCTCTCTCTCTTACACACCATGTGCTCTCTCTCTCCTCTCTCTCTCTCTCTCTCTCTCTCTCTCTCTCTCTCTCTCTCTCTCTCTCTCTCTTCTCTCTCTCTCTCTCTCTCTCTCTCTCTCTCTCTCTCTCTCTCTCTCTCTCTCTCTCTCTCTCTCTCTCTCTCTCTCTCCTCTCTCTCTCTCTCTCTCTCTCTCTCTCTCTCTCTCTCTCTCTCTCTCTCTCTCTCTCTCTCTCTCTCTCTCTCTCTCTCTCTCTCTCTCTCTCTCTCTCTCTCTCTCTCTCTCTCTCTCTCTCTCTCCCTCCCTCCTCCCTCCCTCTCTTACACACCATGTGCTCTCTCTCTCTCTCTCTCTCTCTCTCTCTCTCTCTCTCTCTCTCTCTCTCTCTCTCTCTCTCTCTCTCTCTCTCTCTCTCTCTCTCTCTCCCTCCCTCCCTCTCCCTCCCTCCCTCCCTCCCTCCCTCCCTCCCTCCCTCCCTCCCTCCCTCTCTTACACACCGTGTGCTCTCTCTCTCTCTCACCCCCCTTCCATTGCTTTCGTGTGGTCTTCATTTCTTTGTCTGATTGGTCAGAAATTAGTTTTCGCTTTCCAGCTTGGTGCAGCCAGTTTGCTCTGTTTACAGATGCTCTTCTAGATAGATTAAACGTTACACAGTTACAAGACATCTTATGCACATGATAATCCCAATGGAGCACCTTCTAATAACTGCTAGAAATGATAGGTATCAGAACTGTTGCATAGTCAGTGTAACAGCACTGACATCAGTGGGTTAAATGCGAAGTCTAAGTAAAACTATATCCCTGTTATCACTCATATGATGATCTGTTTATAGTTATATTCATGTTATTGATTGCATGAAAGACTGGGTCGGTGGGATATTTTGACAGTGAGTTAAGTAACAGGACTGACCATGATAAAACCTAACTTTTGACAACGTATTCAAGTCATGATCAAAACATAATAACCATGAGTTCCCCACCTCTTAATTTCCCGCTATCACCAGTGGTTCCATTTCATGTATGCAGCTACACAAAATGCAGCGATTTCATATAATAAACACCGCAACAGTACTGACATTTGTGTTGGACAAGATAACTTGTTGGTTGTTTAATCAATAAGTACCGAATTAAGCAATGGTAATTGGAAAATTGTAGATATTTTAGTGCATACATATAGTATATAAGCCTTCATTGAATAGTGTTTAAACTGTAAATCATGCAAATGGTGAACATATAATGCAAAGAAAATCCAACCACCTCTCAAGGGACAGCACATATCCAGATATTACTTGGACATTTTGATAATATAGACGATATCCCAAAATTATGTCGGTTAATTATGACTTGCTTTAATGGCAAATTGTCAGCTAAAACGACGCATGAAAGTGGAATGTCATTTTTTATTTTAGCTAAATTACATGCCAGAATATACTGAGGACACTGAATTGCACCGAAAGTACGGAATCACCGTAATAATAACGTATACAATCAGATCATAGACGACAATTTCGAGTTGTGACATCACAAAACACGAAGAAAGGTACCCGGAGAACAATGCTAAAACAAACTCACTACGGTAGATATGTAGTGTTCTGTGTCAGAAGGCCACGTACGTTACGGCAGCAAAGGCAGATTTTGGACAGATTCTGACGACGTACGTCAGGTTGGTTTTACCTGCAAATCCCCCTATCACTTTCACGTCCAATTATTGTTGATGCTAATTACTAATATATAACTTTCTCATTTATCATGAGCAAACGAAGCGTTACTATACCAGATTAGCCAATATTGGAAATCTCCCAAAGGGAGAGTGTCTGTTCCTCAACTTACAATTTTCCAGCGTTGAACGTTGGAAAATTAACATCAAGTGGTATTGTGGTCAACTTCGTGCGCTCCTGTGATAATTTTATGTCAAATAGACTTGTATTGAAACCTGGTGTATTGGTATTCACTTAGCATGTTTCCATGGGCAGATCTTGCGAACTGCGAACATTGTAATAGACTTACGAAGGTAACAAAACATACTTTGATGGGCAATATACCTTTAATACATTGATTATCGTCTTAAGAATTCAATATAATTATATGTTAAATAAAAGTAGGAACCTTTTCAATTACAGGTAGACACAATAAACGATACGCGCGCGTTTGTAAAATGACACTACAAAGCTTATGTTTGCTATTTTGCATTGCCGTTAAACAATTTAGACAATGTTTCTTAAGTTAGTAAACACCAAGCAGTTAAATAAATTTGGAGAGAAGATAACTTGATACACTTCTTCCAAATATACATCAATCTAGGCAGTCTCCAGTATAGTTTGATTACAGTTATGATTACTCATCCACCCCCTTATCAATAGACTATTGATAAACATATTCGATCCATACACTTATGTGTCGTCACGCTAGAACGTCATCTCTCTATTCCGCACATCGTCCGGTCAGATGGTCCGCTGACTGCTGCTGTACGACGACGTGTCCACTACATCTCGACCATTGACCCAGGCAGAACACTGTGTACACCGGAAGGCCTACGACGTCGACCGGGTCTTGTTCGCGGACGCGCCGTCGTCGTCGTCGGTTCTTCTTCCGGCAAGGACAAGTCGTCATCTCCTCCAAGGTTCGCGATATTGATTCCCCCTGCCGCCACGGAAGTCTCGTCCTCCGCGTCTGTTCTGGAGCCGAAGCCGAACACGTCCAGGTAACCTGGTCTGATGTCGCTGCCAGCGCTCTGCGCATAGCGGCACTCACACTTGCTGCCCACTCGGACTGGTTCGAACTGAGGACGACAGTTGATTTCCTTGCACGGGTCGATCTTACACAGACACTGACTGCCGCTGATGACAGGCTCCTTGTTGGAGTCGCAGGTTATGCGGGAGCATGGGTTCGATGAGCGAGTGACTGAGCTCCTCATGCGGCCTCGTCGCCGCTGACAGCTGCGGATATGAACGGGAGAACACTGGGTCAGTCGAGGGAAGTGGGCGCTACACATGTATCGTCGTTAAGTATCGTTTGATAGACAGAAATAAAGTATGTTAAGGTGTCATGTTAGAAACAGATCGTACGTTACCTCAGCATCATTTATTTCACATGTGTGTGTGTGTGTGTGTGTGTGTGTGTGTGTGTGTGTGTGTGTGTGTGTGTGTGTGTGTGTGTGTGTGTGTGTGTGTGTGTGTGTGTGTGTGTGTGTGTGTGTGTGTGTGTGTGTGTGTGTGTGTGTGTGTGTGTGTGTGTGTGTGTGTGTGTGTGTGTGTGTGTGTGTGTGTGTGTGTGTGTGTGTGTGTGTGTGTGTGTGTGTGTGTGTGTGTGTGTGTGTGTGTGTGTGTGTGTGTGTGAGTGTGTGTGTGTGTGTGTGTGTGTG
>CBDHHR010000723.1:0-17420 GCA_965263245.1 Metamycoplasmataceae bacterium
GTCAAAATGGCGTTGTATTAATGCTGTGGTAAGATTTGTTTTGTTTTCATGTTGATATTTTTTGTATGTCTCTACCAAACTTTAATTTGGCATTTGATTTACAAATAATCTTGTCAGCCACTCTTTCTCCAGTTAATGACTGATCTAGGTCTATGCCTAGGTATTTAACATGGGTTTGACTTGCCAATGTCGTACCAGCACATCTCACCTGGATGGAACTACAGGTGTTAAGTTTACGTTTCGACCAAAATAGAATTGACTCCGTTTTCCCTAGATGGAGGGACAATTTGTTATTGATTAGCCACTCTCTGGCTGCCTCGAGTTCTGAAGAAAGACTTTCTTGAATCAGTTGGGTGTCTTTACCCGAGACTAAAAGGGCTGAATCATCAGCATACAAAAGTAGTTTGCAGCGAACAGCTGTGTAAATATCATTAATATATATTAGAAATAATAACGGTCCCAGAATTTAACCTTGTGGGACACCACATGTGACAGTCATCGGATTAGAGATCGCTTCACCGACTCGTCTAATTAAGACTCGGTGATGCCAATCACTGCCACTTTGGTGTTTGCCGCAAGTATTCGTAACTCGTCAAGTTTCGGGAGAAGACTGCGCGTGTTCAAATTAATGAAGTTTAGACCCTTTGAATGTAAACATTCAAAATCAAGGGGTCTTTCAGTTGTTGCCTGGTCGGCGGCGTCTTCTACGATTTCGGACAGAAGATCGTTGCCTTGCGTGATGATAGCTGGGTGATCGCTGTCATCAGCGAACGGGAGTGCGTGCAGTGTACACTGATTGCACAGATGTGTAAATTCGCCACCGCTGCTGCAGAGTTCGTCGTATGCGTCGTTTGATAACACTCCAGCACATTTGTTGTGTGTCCACTGGTCGCAGGAGTCACATGAGATGGCTCTACTGCGACCAGTGACACCCTTGCCGCAATAGCTACATGGATGTTTTGGGTTGTATGTCCTCTTTCGCCCAGGAGGGCCTGGATTAGGACTCATGTCGCCGCTTTTCATGAGCAATAAAACAATTGTAGTCAATGGCGAAATGTTGTAGTATGAGTTTTCTTTGTTGCTGGAAAGTCTGCAGAGTTTGCACACAGAATGCTTTGCTTTGTGGTTGAGACTATCAAATTTGTGGATCATTGATAAAACAATGTCACTGCTGGCTTCAAGATAGAGAGAGACTGAGTGTGTACGGCTTGTTGTGTTTGGCGTCATAGCCTCGTAGAATGTCCTTGTAAGCGATAAGTCTGTGAGGCAAGCATTGAATTTCATTACGCAGTACAGAAGTAGCAAGAAAAGTGACAGCACTGCTCCTCTTGACGTCGTGATTAGTTCAGTGTTATCGGTTGATGAAGCACAAGGGTGTGTCAAACAATCAAGGCAATGAATACCCAGTGTTCATTGGCTTGGCAATATCCAGTCAGCCATGATGTGCGGCTAAAGACTTGACTGTAGTAGAAACCATTCAGCCATGACGTGCAGTTAAGCAATTGGTTGTTGAGGTCTCGCATGACTGAATCGACCAAGGCTTGTAGACTAACACAGGTGCACACAGTTGCATAAAGTCGGTAAAATCTCAAAACGGTCCGTTTACTTACTAAAATCAAGTAGCCCGGTCGAATCTTGGTGCATTTGTGGAATAGATTCCTTAAAAGCAGTGCTGTGAAATAGCTTGAATTATTATAATTTACTCTATTTCAAAGAGAACATCTGTATATGGTGTTACGTTAGTGGTGCCTCATGGTGCTTCTTGAGATGACAAAACTCTTCTTGATTAATAATATATTTGATTTGCTATAGACCGGATCCATAATTGTTCGAGGCGCTTTACAAGATATAATAAGTCCCGCCTCCGAAGATGTTGGAGAGATCACCCAGACCTACAAAATTACAATTTCACAAATTACCGAACCTAAGCCAGGCAAACCGAATGAAAATACAATAAAACGACAACAAACCAACGATGCCAACATTATCAACAAAAACAACAGTAGTATATCAGATAATAAACTAGAATTCAACTATTGTATGATCCCATGTTAAACTCACTCCCAGGTCACATCCCTTCCCCTAAAGACTAACCTGTAGGCTACAGCCTGATCCACTAAGAATATAATCACCGCCCACTTTGTCACAAGGACACATCTTCATATCACTCTCCCAGCCAACGCAAATAACTTGTGTTTCACTTGATGGTATCCTTGAACCGGAGACGAGGGCGCCCTCTCTTTGTGTGACCAGAAGACAGTAGAGAGTAGATACTCTGCTTTGGTAGCCTGTCTGGTGACATCCTCATGAGGTGTCCAGTCCACCGGATATTCTTTCTGATCAGATCTTCCGTAGAGGGCAGCCCTGTCCGTTCGAGTATTCCCTTGTTTCTCTTTTTGTGCGTCCAGGTTATCCTCTTGATCGAACGCAGATGTCGCACCATGAAGGCATGCAGCTTTTTTACTTGCCGTCTGTACGTAGTTCAGGCCTCAGCTCCGTATAGTAGAGTCTAGAGCACGACTGCAGGTATATCTTGAATTTTAACTCGTATGGACACATGGTGGTTATTTCAGAGTCTCTGGCGTAGTCGACCGAAAGATACACTAGCGTTGGCCATCCTCCTCTGTATTTCAACGTCAATGCGTCCATTACTTGATATAGTGCTTCCGTGGTAGGTTAATTCCAGAACAGAGTTCAGCTTGTTTCCATCAACCATGATATCCTCCTCCCGGGTACTTATAGAGTTAGGTTTGTACAGCACCTCAGTCTTCTTGATGTTAATCATCAGGCCGAACTTCTTTTACGGATCGGATAAAGCAGCCACTATTTTCTGCATCTCTTCAGCATATTGGGCAACTAGTGCACTATCATCTGCGAATAGTAGCTCTCTTATCGGTATCCGAGTGGTCTTGGTCTTCGCTCTGAAGTGTGCGAAGTTGAACAGGTCAGCGCTCTGCTGGACTGTATGTAGACTCCACCCCCATGTCTCGGAAAGCCTCGTCGAACATTGCGGTTAGGAAGATTGAGAAGAGCGTGGTGGCCAATACATTACCTTGCTTGCCCCCATATTTAACACTGAACGATTCCGAGACTTCCCCTCCAACACTAACATTCGTCATCATTCCGGTATGTAGAGCCTCAATCATAGTTGTGAACTTCTCTGGGCAGCCATACTTCCTCAGTAGCTGCCATAGCCCGGTCCTCCCAACTGCATCGAACGTCTTACTTAGTCGACAAATACAATGTACAGTGATCGGTCCTGCTCAATGCACTTTTCTTGTAGTTGTCGGAGACAAAATATCATATCCACGATGCTCCGGTTACCTCCGAAGTCACATAGTGTCTCCGGAACTACCTCTGGTATTATGTGGGTAGACAGTCTGTTGAGGAGGATACTGGTGAAGATCATGCCTGCTATGGAAACAAGAGAGATTCTTCTAAAGTTCCCACAGTCTGTTTGATCACCTTTTTTGTTGATGGTTACAAATCTGGAGTCCTTCCGTGTGTGTGGTACAGAACCCACCGCCCAGGCATTGGTGATTAGAGGGTGCAGTCTGCTGAACAGATTGTCTCTTCGGTGCTTCCATACTTTAGCAGTAATTCTACCTCCCCCATGCACTTTGCCATCTTTCAGGCCGGCGATTGCTCTAGCCATCTCATCCATGGTTGGAATCTCATCGACGCATGTTTTGGTAATGCGCTGCGGGATGTTGTCCAGAGCTTCGTGATCTATATCGGCTTGGGCATTGAGTAGCTTCTAGGAGTGTTCACTTCATCTTGTCACAACTCTCTTGCTGTCAGAGAAAAAATCCATTCCATCTGTTGATTTCAAGTGAACAAGTCCCTTCTTCTTGGGTCATTGGGCGACAGCCCTGTCCATATCCTGCTCAAAACTCTCCATGCGGCTAAATATATTAATTTTGCGGTGCAAGAGATTAGCAAACTGATATATATATATATATATATATATATATATATATATATATATAATTGTCACAGTCACTGTCATCGTCATCATCAACATCATCGTCATCATTGACTTATGCAGCCATAGTGTCCCGTGGTTGTGCGAAGGCCTCAGCATACTGCTTCCATATATGCCTATCATGCTATGCTTAGCACACTCCTTTCCATCTTCGTTTGTACGGCTGCTAACTTGTTCTTTGTTTGGGTGGTGAGTGCCCATGTTTCCGCGCCATACGTCATTGCTGGAAGTACGCACGAGTTGTAGACTTGTCTCTTTAAGTATGTCCCAAAGGTATCCCTGAAGTTGTCGCGGTGTTTGGCGAATGCTGTACACCCGGCCGTGATTCTTCTTTAAATCTCCTTGACTTGGGTTTTTGTGTCTGGTGGTGTATTCTCTGTTCCAGGTAGATGTAGCTTTCAACGTTATATATATTATATTATATTATATTATATTATATTATATTATATTATATTATATTATATTATATATATATATATATATATATATATATATATATATATATATAATATATATATATATATATATATATATATATATATATATATATATATATATATATATATATATATATATATATATATATATATATATATATATAATATATATTGAAACTAACTCATGCAAATCTCCTCCAGAGGTCTTTTCTGTGACCAATGTGTTCGTGCATGCGCAAGATTGTATTAGCGTTCACCGACGAACACACTTTGGCTTTGTCCTGTTTCAAAGCTCGTTTTCAAGTGCAATTCATTAAAGCTTCTGGAAGGGAGGCGTCATTGTACTGTGTGTACAACCCTAGGTGGAATGGTGATGACTGTGAGGGAGGCTTCACTGTACTGTGTGTACAACCCTAGGTGGAATGGTGATAACAGTGAGGGAGGCGTCACTGTACTGTGTGCACAACCCTAGGTGGAATGGTGATGACTGTGAGGGAGGCGTCACTGTACTGTGTGTACAACCCTAGGTGGAATGGTGATGACTGTGAGGTGGAATAGTGATGACTGTGATGACTGTGAGGGAGTCTTCACTGTACTGTGTGTACAACCCTGGGTGGAATGGTGATGACTGTGAGTGAGGCGTCACTGTACTGTGTGTACAACCCTGGGTGGAATGGTGATGACTGTGAGTGAGGCGTCACTGTACTGTGTGTACAACCCTGGGTGGAATGGTGATGACTGTGAGCGAGGCGTCACTGTACTGTGTGTACAACCCTGGGTGGAATGGTGATGACTGTGAGCGAGGCGTCACTGTACTGTGTGTACAACCCTGGGTGGAATGGTGATGACTGTGAGTGAGGCGTCACTGTACTGTGTGTACAACCCTGTGTGGAATGGTGATGACTGTGAGCGAGGCGTCACTGTACTGTGTGTACAACCCTGGGTGGAATGGTGATGACTGTGTGGAATAGTGATGACTGTGTGTACAACCATAGGTGGAATGGTGATGACTGTGAGGTGGAATAGTGATGACTGTGTGTACACCCTGTACAACCCTAGGTGGAATGGTGATGACTGTGAGGAGGCGTCACTGTACTGTGTGTACAACCCTAGGTGGAATGGTGATGCACAATCCTGTGAGACTGTGAGGGAGGCGTCACTGTACTGTGTGTACAACCCTGGGTGGAATGGTGATGACTGTGAGGTGGAATAGTGATACTGTGTGTACAACCCTGCACAATCCTAGGTGGAATGGTGATGACTGTGAGCGAGGCGTCACTGTACTGTGTGTACAACCCTGTGTGGAATGGTGATGACGTGAGCGAGGCGTCACTGTACTGTGTGTACAACCCTGTGTGGAATGGTGATGACTGTGAGCGAGGCGTCACTGTACTGTGTGTACAACCCTAGGTGGAATGGTGATGACTGTGAGGGAGGCGTCACTGTACTGTGTGTACAACCCTGGGTGGAATGGTGATGACTGTGAGGTGGAATAGTGATGACTGTGTGTACAACCATAGGTGGAATGGTGATGACTGTGAGGTGGAATGGTGATGACTGTGTGTACAACCATAGGTGGAATGGTGATGACTGTGTGTACAACCCTAGGTGGAATGGTGATGACTGTGAGCGAGGCGTCACTGTACTGTGTGTACAACCCTGGGTGGAATGGTGATGACTGTGAGCGAGGCGTCACTGTACTGTGTGTACAACCCTGGGTGGAATGGTGATTACTATGAGGGAGGCGTCACTGCACTGTGTGTACAACCCTGGGTGGAATGGTGATGACTGTGAGGTGGAATAGTGATGACTGTGTGTACAACCATAGGTGGAATGGTGATGACTGTGAGGTGGAATGGTGATGACTGTGTGTACAACCATAGGTGGAATGGTGATGACTGTGTGCACAATCCTAGGTGGAATGGTGATGACTGTGAGGGAGGCGTCACTGTACTGTGTGTACAACCCTAGGTGGAATGGTGATGACTGTGAGGGAGGCGTCACTGTACTGTGTGTACAACCCTGGGTGGAATGGTGATTACTATGAGGGAGGCGTCACTGTACTGTGTGTACAACCCTGGGTGGAATGGTGATGACTGTGAGGGAGGCGTCACTGTACTGTGTGTACAACCCTGGGTGGAATGGTGATGACTGTGAGGGAGGCGTCACTGTACTGTGTGTACAACCCTGGGTGGAATGGTGATGACTATGAGGGAGGCTTCACTGTACTGTGTGTACAACCCTGGGTGGAATGTTGATGACTGTGAGGGAGGCGTCACTGTACTGTGTGTACAATCCTAGGTGGAATGGTGATGACTGTGAGTGAGGCGTCACTGTACTGTGTGTACAACCCTGGGTGGAATGGTGATGACTATGAGGGAGGCTTCACTGTGCTGTGTGTACAACCCTGGGTGGAATGGTGATGACTGTGAGGGAGGCGTCACTGTACTGTGTGTACAACCCTGGGTGGAATGGTGATGACTGTGAGGGAGGCGTCACTGTACTGTGTGTACAACCCTGGGTGGAATGGTGATGACTGTGAGGGAAGCGTCACTGTACTGTGTGTACAACCCTGGGTGGAATGGTGATGACTGTGAGTGAGGCGTCACTGTACTGTGTGTACAACCCTGGGTGGAATGGTGATGACTGTGAGCGAGGCGTCACTGTACTGTGTGTACAACCCTGGGTGGAATGGTGATGACTGTGAGCGAGGCGTCACTGTACTGTGTGTACAACCCTGTGTGGAATGGTGATGACTGTGAGCGAGGCGTCACTGTACTGTGTGTACAACCCTAGGTGGAATGGTGATGACTGTGAGCGAGGCGTCACTGTACTGTGTGTACAACCCTGGGTGGAATGGTGATGACTGTGAGCGAGGCGTCACTGTACTGTGTGTACAACCCTGGGTGGAATGGTGATGACTGTGAGCGAGGCGTCACTGTACTGTGTGTACAACCCTGGGTGGAATGGTGATGACTGTGAGCGAGGCGTCACTGTACTGTGTGTACAACCCTGGGTGGAATGGTGATGACTGTGAGCGAGGCGTCACTGTACTGTGTGTACAACCCTGGGTGGAATGGTGATGACTGTGAGCGAGGCGTCACTGTACTGTGTGTACAACCCTGGGTGGAATGGTGATGACTGTGAGCGAGGCGTCACTGTACTGTGTGTACAACCCTGGGTGGAATGGTGATGACTGTGAGCGAGGCGTCACTGTACTGTGTGTACAACCCTGGGTGGAATGGTGATGACTGTGAGTGAGGCGTCACTGCACTGTGTGTACAACCCTGGGTGGAATGGTGATGAATGTGAGTGAGGCGTCACTGTACTGTGTGTACAACCCTGTGTGGAATGGTGATGACTGTGAGCGAGGCGTCACTGTACTGTGTGTACAACCCTAGGTGGAATGGTGATGACTGTGAGCGAGGCGTCACTGTACTGTGTGTACAACTCTGGGTGGAATGGTGATGACTGTGAGCGAGGCGTCACTGTACTGTGTGTACAACCCTGGGTGGAATGGTGATGACTGTGACCGAGGCGTCACTGTACTGTGTGTACAACCCTGGGTGGAATGGTGATGACTGTGAGCGAGGCGTCACTGTACTGTGTGTACAACCCTGGGTGGAATGGTGATGACTGTGAGCGAGGCGTCACTGTACTGTGTGTACAACCCTGGGTGGAATGGTGATGACTGTGAGCGAGGCGTCACTGTACTGTGTGTACAACCCTGGGTGGAATGGTGATGACTGTGAGCGAGGCGTCACTGTACTGTGTGTACAATCCGGGGTGGAATGGTGATGACTGTGAGGGAGGCGTCACTGTACTGTGTGTACAACCCTGGGTGGAATGGTGATGACTGTGAGCGAGGCGTCACTGTACTGTGTGTACAACCCTGGGTGGAATGGTGATGACTGTGAGCGAGGCGTC
The DNA here is from genome assembly GCA_965263245.1 of Metamycoplasmataceae bacterium. Taxonomy (GTDB): domain Bacteria; phylum Bacillota_I; class Bacilli_A; order Mycoplasmatales; family Metamycoplasmataceae; genus DT-68. The sequence continues at coordinate 8,350 of CBDHHR010000723.1, forward strand.
ACTGTACTGTGTGTACAACGCTGGGTGGAATGGTGATGACTGTGAGCGAGGCGTCACTGTACTGTGTGTACAACCCTATGTGGAATGGTGATGACTGTGAGGAAGGCGTCACTGCACTGTGTGTACAACCCTGGGTGGAATGGTGATGACTGTGAGATGGAATAGTGATGACTGTGTGTACAACCATAGGTGGAATGGTGATGACTGTGAGGTGGAATGGTGATGACTGTGTGTACAACCATAGGTGGAATGGTGATGACTGTGAGGAAGGCGTCACTGCACTGTGTGTACAACCCTGGGTGGAATGGTGATGACTGTGAGGTGGAATAGTGATGACTGTGTGTACAACCATAGGTGGAATGGTGATGACTGTGAGGTGGAATGGTGATGACTGTGAGCGAGGCGTCACTGTACTGTGTGTACAACCCTGGGTGGAATGGTGATGACTGTGAGCGAGGCGTCACTGTACTGTGTGTACAACCCTGGGTGGAATGGTGATGACTGTGAGCGAGGCGTCACTGTACTGTGTGTACAACCCTGGGTGGAATGGTGATGACTGTGAGCGAGGCGTCACTGTACTGTGTGTACAACCCTGGGTGGAATGGTGATGACTGTGAGCGAGGCGTCACTGTACTGTGTGTACAACGCTGGGTGGAATGGTGATGACTGTGAGCGAGGCGTCACTGTACTGTGTGTACAACCCTAGGTGGAATGGTGATGACTGTGAGGAAGGCGTCACTGCACTGTGTGTACAACCCTGGGTGGAATGGTGATGACTGTGAGGTGGAATAGTGATGACTGTGTGTACAACCATAGGTGGAATGGTGATGACTGTGAGGTGGAATGGTGATGACTGTGTGTACAACCATAGGTGGAATGGTGATGACTGTGAGGAAGGCGTCACTGCACTGTGTGTACAACCCTGGGTGGAATGGTGATGACTGTGAGGTGGAATAGTGATGACTGTGTGTACAACCATAGGTGGAATGGTGATGACTGTGAGGTGGAATGGTGATGACTGTGTGTACAACTATAGGTGGAATGGTGATGACTGTGCACAATCCTAGGTGGAATGGTGATGACTGTGAGGGAGGCGTCACTGTACTGTGTGTACAACCCTGGGTGGAATGGTGATGACTGTGAGGGAGGCGTCACTGTACTGTGTGTACAACCCTGGGTGGAATGGTGATGACTGTGAGGGAGGCTTCACTGTACTGTGTGTACAACCCTGGGTGGAATGGTGATGACTGTGAGGGAGGCGTCACTGTACTGTGTGTACAACCCTGGGTGGAATGGTGATGACTGTGAGCGAGGCGTCACTGTACTGTGTGTACAACCCTGGGTGGAATGGTGATGACTGTGAGCGAGGCGTCACTGTACTGTGTGTACAACCCTGGGTGGAATGGTGATGACTGTGAGCGAGGCGTCACTGTACTGTGTGTACAACCCTGGGTGGAATGGTGATGACTGTGAGCGAGGCGTCACTGTACTGTGTGTACAACCCTGGGTGGAATGGTGATGACTGTGAGCGAGGCGTCACTGTACTGTGTGTACAACCCTGGGTGGAATGGTGATGACTGTGAGCGAGGCGTCACTGTACTGTGTGTACAACCGTGGGTGGAATGGTGATGACTGTGAGGGAGGCTTCACTGTACTGTGTGTACAACCCTGGGTGGAATGGTGATGACTGTGAGCGAGGCGTCACTGTACTGTGTGTACAACCCTGGGTGGAATGGTGATGACTGTGAGCGAGGCATCACTGTACTGTGTGTACAACCCTGGGTGGAATGGTGATGACTGTGAGCGAGGCGTCACTGTACTGTGTGTACAACCCTGGGTGGAATGGTGATGACTGTGAGTGAGGCGTCACTGCACTGTGTGTACAACCCTGGGTGGAATGGTGATGACTGTGAGTGAGGCGTCACTGTACTGTGTGTACAACCCTGTGTGGAATGGTGATGACTGTGAGCGAGGCGTCACTGTACTGTGTGTACAACCCTAGGTGGAATGGTGATGACTGTGAGCGAGGCGTCACTGTACTGTGTGTACAACCGTGGGTGGAATGGTGATGAGTGTGAATGAGGCGTCACTGTACTGTGTGTACAACCCTGGGTGGAATGGTGATGACTGTGAGGGAGGCGTCACTGTACTGTGTGTAAAACCCTGGGTGGAATGGTGATGACTGTGAGCGAGGCGTCACTGTACTGTGTGTACAACCCTGGGTGGAATGGTGATGACTGTGAGCGAGGCGTCACTGTACTGTGTGTACAACCCTGGGTGGAATGGTGATGACTGTGAGGGAGGCGTCACTGTACTGTGTGTACAACCCTGGGTGGAATGGTGATGGCTGTGAGCGAGGCGTCACTGTACTGTGTGTACAACGCTGGGTGGAATGGTGATGACTGTGAGCGAGGCGTCACTGTACTGTGTGTACAACCCTGGGTGGAATGGTGATGACTGTGAGGGAGGCGTCACTGCACTGTGCGTACAACCCTCGGTGGAATGGTGATGACTGTGAGCGAGACGTCACTGGACTATGTATGTTAGTTTTCATGGGTTGATGTTGAGACGTAAAAAGACACATACGGCTTAACATCGTGTCTATTATCTGCACTACGCAAATCGATAGTGTGGTAAACTCAATATTAAATAGGACATTTAAGATAAGATATGTATAACACAAGATATTTATGAACTGATTTTCCTAGTATTCATCAGTGGGAAGCTACAACTGTCATCCATCGTTAGAATATTATTCTTGTGTCCAGTCCCCAATTAGTCTCGTTTAGTCCCAATAAGCTCCAGTCGCGCGGAGTCACGCCATGTATCGTGACCCACGTACAAGCCCTATTCTCGAAAGTGGCGAAACATCTGAACTTCGCGTAGGTGTTCTAACAGCCTTGCCTGGCGAGGTGTTTATATTTGTGTGGGTTAATCGTCAGGGAAACATTGCATTCGGTGTTGGTGCATATGCGTGCTTTTTCTTCAAAACAGCGTGTGCGAGCGTGCTTGATTGCGTGTATGCGATCACGTGTTTGCCTGTGGGTGTATACATTATCATAAAGGCTCCTGGCTGTGTCATAATAATAATAATAATAATAATAATAATAATAATAATAATAATAATAATAATAATAATAATAATAATAATAATAATAATAATAATAATAATAATAATAATAATAATAATAATAATAATAATAATACAATTTATTTGTAATGCGCCCGAATCAATAGTATTGCTCTCAGGCGCTTTACATAAATGTACAAATAGTAGCTAAAATTGGATGATAAATCATTATTAGAATAGATATATGTATGTATGGATGATAATTTATTATTAAAATAAATATATACATACATATATATATATATATATATATATATATATATATATATATATATATATATGTATATATATATACAAGCATTATAAATATAAGCCTATACATGAAACAGTAAAATATAATAACACAGTCGTTACATTACTTATTATTCCATAGTATGCTCAAATAAAAAATAAAAAACGTATATAAACGTAGCTAATATGACATAAAAAGTATCATACTAAAATGCTAATAATGAAACTAATTGCGTAATAATTATGTGATATAAATTGTATAACTTATGGATAAATGTATATAATTAATTAAAGTCCACATGATCACGTCACAGAAACGCTAATCTAAAAAGGTGTGTCTTCAGAAGTGTTTTATATTGTGGCTGGGTCTTTGCCGTCCTAACACTGTCCGGCAGTCCATTTCACAAAGCGGCTGCTGCTACGGCAAAACGGCTATCACCGTGAGTCTGCGAAGCATGTGGTATCAATAGGGCCTGCAAGTCTCGCGCGCGAAAACGAGGCTGGGGGCAGTTGGGGGCAGGAGGTCCATATACTCCATGTTAACATATAGGACTTTGTTTTGTTTTGGTCGTAATAATCGAACTGTCCCGAAATAGCGTATTTCAGTTATATTGTCCGAAGGATTATTACAAGCAGAAGCAGTGGAACATTTTGCCGGTGACAATGATCACGGAAATCATGAATTTTAATCGATTAGTATGGTGGTTGCCATGGCAATAGCGGCAAGTACTTGTGTTTGGCGATCTTGACTAATAATGAAGAGTGCCAGTTTTCGCGCAATACGACCTGTTTGGGCCAAACGTGTACATGTGTTATGATTATGGGCATTTAGACAACTTGTCAGATATAAGTGCTTACCGAAACCACAGCGTACAGCAATGTAAAACGCAAATCCCGTAAAAGACACATACAGTTTAGCATCGTGTCGATTATCTGCACTACGTAAATCGCTATGTGCCTATGATAGTGTGGTAAACTCAATCTTAAATCGGACATTTAAGATAAGAAACGTATAACACAAGATATTTATGGACTGCTCCAGTCGCGCGGAGTCACGCCATGTATCGTGACCCACTATAGCGGCAAAGACGTATACCTGAGTCGGCGATTTGGTTGACGACGTGATAGTAGTTTCTCGAGGTAACACGGTGCTTGGTCATGCATAACCGAATAAGCAAATAGAAGCACTTTATATGTCGGGCGCACACTAATCGGTAGCCAGTGCAGATGCTGCAGTACTGGCGTGATGTGGTCGTATTTTCCAGTACGGCTGACGAGCCGGGCAGCGCAGTTTTGCACACGTTGCAAACGCTGCCGCGTTCTCTGCGGAAGGCCGTATAGCAACGCATTCGCGTAGTCGAGGCGTGCAGTAACAAGCGCGTGTACCAGGGTTCTGCACGCATCATCAGTGATGCTTGACCGGATTTGTCCAATGTTGCGTATCTGGTGATAGCAAGACTTTGCTATCTGAGCAACCTGTGCTTGCATAGTCAGTCCACTGTCGCGTATGACTCCTAGGATTCGTACAGATGGCTTTGGCACAACTCGATGTCCACCAATTGTCACTGAAATATCAGAGGGCAAATCGTTTTGTTGTTTTGATGTTAGGAAGATGACTGCCTCTGACTTCTTAGTGTTCAACATAAGTTGTTTCTTTCCATACCAGTCAATCATCTCCGTCAAACATTGTTCGATCTTTGTAATTGCTTCTGTGATTGGCTGGTTATATTTCACTGCCATATATATTTGTGTGTCGTCAGCATAACCATGGCCATGTCATGCAACGAAGTCATCGATGGGTCTCGTGTATATGCAGTATATAATTTTGCGAATTTTCATTTCATGACACAATCAGCTGATGTTGCGTTGTCCACGGCGACTCTCTGGTAACGTTTGGTGATGTACGAATGGAGCCATGAAAGTGCTGCGTCTGTAATGCCGACCGAGTGTTGCAGTCAATTCATCAAGATGTTGTGATTGATTGTGTCGAATGCACTGGACAAATCGAGATTGAAATGGATCGCGTAAGGTGTTCATGTCGAGATGAATATTCAGTTGTCTTGCAATCACTTTTTCAACAAACTGACAAAAACGGCAAGTTCGAAATTGGACGGTAGGTGCATAAAGCATCTTCATCAAGCGTAACCTTTTTAGGACAGGTCTCACGACCGACTGCTTGAATGCGTCAGGTACAGTTGAACTTTCGAGGGAGGAGTTTATTACAGCTGTGATCATAGCTACATGTTCAAATGAACATAGTTTCAGGAGCCATGTAGGTAGTGGATCTAGTCCGCATGACATACACGGTGAGTCTGCGATCAACTTTGAAACGTGTGAATCACTAACTGCTGTGAAGCATGTCAACTAAGCACCGCTGATAGCAGTATCATCACTGAATGCAGCGGCAATAGCATATGAATGATCACCGCTACGGTGAGCTATGCTTTGTTGAATGTCACTCACTTTCTTCTCGAAGTGGTTGCTGAACCGTTGGGCCAGATTATTTGAAGACACATATGACGGCAGTTTTGCGTGGCAACTTACTCCCATCAGGCTTTTCGTGATATTAAAGAGCTGCTTTTAGTTACTCCCACAACTTGCGATCTTGTCAGTGTAGTAATTACGTTTCACGGCGAGTAGCATGCGATACACTTGCCTGCGTATGACAAGGCCCGTGCGCAGCCATATCTGGCATGAAGTCAGAAACGCTTATCTGTCGCAATCTGCGAAACGTTGTTGTTTTCCGCACCCCAGACGGCTTCCTTGCGTTTACGTCAAAACGTATGGCTAGATGGTCTCCGGACGTGTTGGCATGTGTATTGCATAGACATGGATCGTAAACATTTGGCAGTGCAGGTACTATGCAAGTATTGTCTCTAATAATGACCACATCCAAAATGTGCCCCCTTACTGTGGGTGGCTTCATTGACGAGTTGTTTCATTCCACGGTCGCAGAGTGTGTCAGAAAAACGTTTCATGCCCAGTTGTGTTGGGATGTCCAAATGAAAGTTCAAATCACCAGTGATGATGACATAATGCATGTCCAGCATTATATAATATAAAAACGCAGACCACTGGTCAAAGAAAACGGTGTTAGAGAAACCGTTTCGCTTCGATGGCGGTGGACGATACACAACGCACAGCCTGAATGTGACACATCGGAGTGTTCAAAGTTAGTGTAATTGTCACGCATAGGTATCGGTTTTACTGTCAGGACGGACTTGTACAACACTGCGACCCCTCCTCCACATGTTCCATGTTGTCGTGACACTGAATGAAATTCGTATCTAATGTACTTATCACATGACCGTCCAAGCCACGTCTCCGTCAAAGCCAACATGTCGACGTCCCGCGAAATCACAAGGTCGGAAACTGATACAGTTTTGTTCTTAACCGAACGAACATTGATGCAATGCACATTCAATTTAGCAACACACGGACGCCCGACTCCAACAAACGTTGACAGTTGACAGCCAATTAGGTTGTTGTTGTTACAACAGGTGTAGAGCCGGTCCTTGGGTGGTCGATGTCCGATCACTGAATCGATTGTTCTTTGTTTTCGCGCACCTCCTCGACAGTCGCGTTGCGTTGGTAACCGGACAGCAATGCCGACATCGACTAGCGTCCTGCATGTATCGGTGCCCCGGCGTGACGCACAGGAATGCAGAAGCAATTGACCGGCAGTGTACATGTACGACGGCATGCTTGCGTAATACGATCGACTGAATGAATTGCTTAAAGCCCTCGGTATAAAGGAGTTACCGAATCTATCCTTCTAGTAACTGGTAACGGGTACACATTTTCTCGTATAATATTATATTCTGTATGTCTTTTGTCAGGCAACAGATGACGTAATCTATGTGTGCCGACTTTACTTTTATCATTTTTTTTACAAATGCCCCCCCGACTTACATTCAACGTATCCAGGTTAACACGTCTAAGTACCTCCGTGGGAGGTCGGGTTGGTGATGGACTTTTCCAAAGGTTTCGATAAAGTAAAAACATTTACTATTTATAAAGTGCAGGGTCGACTTTGCTCAAAGCGCTGTACAATAATAATCAAACTACTGAATGTGTGTTATAAAGACTAAAAATAACGTTCAGATAAAAATGTAGAACACATTATATTAGTCACATTATAACTGTTAATTAAACATTATATATAATTAAATTTAAATAAATGAAAATGTGAACAATTTATTACTCTGTTTACATGCGTGCCACATACTACATGCACGCATAAATAAATAAATATTGATGCCAACACAATACATATGTATAAAAGTAAGATATTACATTCCATACAAACTGCGACGCCATGTTGTCAAACGTTGGCCGGGACAGATACTACCAGGGGCGGTTGAAGGCAGCCAGTCCTCGCCGTGTTCGTCGCCTCATGAAACACCGGGACAATAGCAGAGTGAAATAGTCCATCCTATGAAGTGCTATCTGCGATAAATCAGGATTATTTTGAATAATTTGATAAATTATTTTGATAAATACCTCTCCCATCCCCTTCCCCCCCTATCTACACACCCTGCCTAGTCCCACTAAATTACACCACTACATGTCTTTTATCTTTCAATAAGCCAAAGGCCACCCGCAAATAAAAATGACACAATTCTAAGCCAGATGAAGATGGCCATAAAATAGAAGCATAACAATTCCAGGCTATGTCAGATCGCCTCTGTTACATGCTCAGATAACATAAGTATATGATAATGCGTCGTCAACTCCCAGAGAGGAAGACCGTCAAACGATATATGTGTGTGTGTGTGTGTGTGTGTGTGTGTGTGTGTGTGTGTGTGTGTGTGTGTGTGTGTGTGTGTGTGTGTGTGTGTGTGTGTGTGTGTGTGTGTGTGTGTGTGTGTGTGTGTGTGTGTGTGTGTGTGTGTGTGTGTGTGTGTGTGTGTGTGTGTGTGTGTGTGTGTGTGTGTGTGTGTGTGTGTGTGTGTGTGTGTGTGTGTGTGTGTGTGTGTGTGTGTGTGTGTGTGTGTGTGTGTGTGTGTGTGTGTGTGTGTGTGTGTGTGTGTGTGTGTGTGTGTGTGTGTGTGTGTGTGTGTGTGTGTGTGTGTGTGTGTGTGTGTGTGTGTGTGTGTGTGTGTGTGTGTGTGTGTGTGTGTGTGTGTGTGTGTGTGTGTGTGTGTGTGTGTGTGTGTGTGTGTGTGTGTGTGTGTGTGTGTGTGTGTGTGTGTGTGTGTGTGTGTGTGTGTGTGTGTGTGTGTGTGTGTGTGTGTGTGTGTGTGTGTGTGTGTGTGTGTGTGTGTGTGTGTGTGTGTGTGTGTGGTGTGTGTGTGTGTGTGTGTGTGTGTGTGTGTGTGTGTGTGTGTGTGTGTGTGTGTGTGTGTGTGTGTGTGTGTGTGTGTGTGTGTGTGTGTGTGTGTGTGTGTGTGTGTGTGTGTGTGTGTGTGTGTGTGTGTGTGTGTGTGTGTGTGTGTGTATTCATGCCCATATACATTCATGCCCGTATAATGGTTTCTTTTGAGAGGCATTTTGTCACAATTCCAAATCAAAAGCCCTAGTTCGACCAAGCCAACGCCAGCCTCACCAGACCGTAGAACTACGCAATGTGCAGCTATTAACGAGAGCGTCCCACGGGACTGTGTCACAGAGCGCTGTCAGTGGCTTGTGTTTAACGAGAGCATCCCACGGGACTGTGTCACAGAGCGCTGCCAGTGGCTTGTGTATAATCGATCGTACATAATGCAAG
>CBDHHR010000724.1:0-7500 GCA_965263245.1 Metamycoplasmataceae bacterium
GTTAGGCATCCTAAGTGAAACGACGGTAATCTCGTCCGTTTCCATTATTTTCTAATCAATCAAAGAACAGCGGTTGTCGTCAGTTCAGTGGAACTGTATTTTGATATACAATAAATACACTTTTTAAAGGATATAAAACATGCAAATGTGGATAACAGCCAACATCTTTATTTCAAGTTTAGCATTTTAATTTATATTATATCATACGGAAGTAGGTATGATGGATCGGACTTTTCACGTACATTTTCATATATATATATATATATATATATATATATATATATATATATATATATATATATATATATATATAAAACAACTGCGTTAGACCATGATCCTTTCCATTGTGTTGAGGATGCTCAACTAGTCACTGAATACGATTGTCACATTACATTCAGGTTGGTCTGCAACAAGATCGATCCAAATATCTGGCGCATTATCATCCTGTCAGCAGCCTAGTTTGTCAGCACGCACTGAGGTCTGCTCTGTAAGATATCTACAGCTAACTGCAGTCAACATCACAACTGAAAAACCTTCACTAAACTAGTTTAACAAACTCTCTCGCTGCCCGTGATTACCTGAAGATCAACCACAGCAATAACAATAAAATGCCACGTAACACCGAACATTATTATATCAAACAATTTATTTATTACTAATAATAATAACAATAATAATTAACAAAAATAAAATATTTACTATTTACAAATATATTATTTACACAACACACACGATGCTCAAAGCGCTATACTATAAATACAAATCAATCAAGCTAATCAAGGTGTGTTATAAACTGGAACATAATTATATATATATATATATATATATATATATATATATATATATATATATATATATATATATATTATATGTACATTAATACCCAGGCTTGTATTAGCCCTATTGCTATGTATCTCTTTGATCGTTTTCTTCGTTAATTTAACGTCTATCACAATAATCAACTATCTACAAATCACGCTCTGCTCAGTATCCAGGCTTGACAGATTGATGTCGAACTTACTATTGAATTTTTTCTTTGTTGCCCTCTAGCAGGTGCTGTTTTCTCATACATTGTAGTGACGCTGTGTTGGTGATGTCTTAACAGCCATTCGGACATTATACAAAGCTGTCATTATTGCACATAAAGCGCACTATCGGCAAAGAATCACACAAAGCGGTGATAAATGATTGATGCAGCGTAGCGTGTTGTAATGCACAGATAAGCCATAAAATGGAAGTCTTTCTATTTTTGTAATACACATACGTACACACACACATTTACGGACGCGCACGCGCACGCGCACGCGCACGCGCACGCGCACGCGCACGCGCACGCGCACGCGCACGCGCACGCGCACGCGCACGCGCACGCGCACGCGCACGCGCACACGCACACGCACACGCACACGCACACGCACACGCACACGCACACGCACACGCACACGCACACGCACACGCACACGCACACGCACACGCACACGCACACGCACACGCACACGCACACGCACACGCACACGCACACGCACACGCACACGCACACGCACACGCACACGCACACGCACACGCACACGCACACGCACACGCACACGCACACGCACACGCACACGCACACGCACACGCACACGCACACGCACACGCACACGCACACGCACACGCACACGCACACGCACACGCACACGCACACGCACACGCACACGCACACGCACACGCACACGCACACGCACACGCACACGCACACGCACACGCACACGCACACGCACACGCACACGCACACGCACACGCACACGCACACGCACACGCACACGCACACGCACACGCACACGCACACGCACACGCACACGCACACGCACACGCACACGCACACGAACACGCACACGCACACGCACACGCACACGCACACGCACACGCACACGCACACGCACACGCACACGCACACGCACACGCACACGCACACGCACACGCACACGCACACGCACACGCACACGCACACGCACACGAACACGAACACGAACACGCACACGCACACGCACACGCACACGCACACGCACACGCACACGCACACGCACACGCACACGCACACGCACACGCACACGCACACGCACACGCACACGCACACGCACACGCACACGCACACGCACACGCACACGCACACGCACACGCACACGCACACGCACACGCACACATGATTTGACTATTGCAATTTCCTCCTTTATATTATCGCTAGCATGCATATTGCAAAGCTTAAACGTATCCAAATTTGCCAGGGAAATGTAGTTACAAGATTTCGGTTTTTCTTTGTCTAGACTGTCTGTACGATAGCTGTGCCATTACATACCGAGTACTGTCCTGTACGCAACCATCTTACTCACACGCTTACTCCTGTAAGTAAACTTATCCGGCTTCGATTGTCTAATTCTGAGCTACATTTCCTTCAGAGTCAACACTAACATTGGAACAAGTACGTGTTCTGCCTTTTGTTGCATCTACTCTGGTATAATGGTTCCTCTTAGCATTAGATCAGATAAAATATTTAGAATGTCAACAATGAGTGAAATGTGATGTTTAAATGGGCCGCTAAATGTTGAAAATATTACAAAATTACGGCGTCAATTAAATACCTATTTTTACAACTTTGATTGATTATCCACCATTGTTCCCAGTTCGTTCACCCGTCTGTTGACGCCTGCAATACAACGTATGGATTTCGAGATTGATCGAAAAGGTCCGTGTTATGTTCCGATCATGAATAAGCACGTTTAGGTCAGAATGTCAACAAGGAGTGAAATATAATGTTTAAATGGGCCGTTAAATATGCAGTGAACAAAGATTCGGGTCTTGCCAGAAATAATATAGTTATCGAATATGTAGGAATCAAACTTATCCAAACAGAATGTCGCATCTCCAAGTGTGAACATAGTACACATGTCTGCAACAAAACATCGCCATGAAATTATATTTATGCTACAAGAATATTGGACTAAAACTGGATTTCTTGCCAACCCCAGCGGCAGTGGAAATGTAGTAGTCCAACATATATAATATAATATAATATATGTCGAGCAAGAGGTTTTCTACAAAACACGAACTTTACATGTTTAAGAAAGGTTTTGTTTTATAGATAATAGTTTATAAGCGTGTACACTGCATGAAAACAAGGTTGACAAAATAAAAAAGAGTTGTATGTTACGAAACAATGAAACAGTTATCTGAGAACAGTGCGATAATCAATATATGCGAAACAGTATCTAGCCTACCGGAAGTAAATACATACGTCATATTGTAGGCCGCTACATCTTAAACCCACAACACACGTCACAGGTGTATTAAAACAATGTGTCAGGAAACCACCTTAACAGTATCAAAAGACACGTGTAAGTGTCTACTGGTAATATACGCCATTCAATTCGATCTGGAGCCTACGCAACAAGCAATGCAGAGGTTGTGACCGTAAAAAACGGGAGACAAGAGTACGTCATTTTGTACAATACTACTTACCAGGGAGTTGTAATAGTCACGGTTCTATTATGTACACCTGTCGATGTACATCAAAATAACTAATGCCGAAGTCGACGGAGATCACATATAATGGCGGAAGAGTGATTTCCATTTTTATTTTACTGGTTATTATCTTTTACTGGTTAAAAGTGTCGAACTGTTGACGACAGTGTCTAGATTATGAAGAATACACGAATGTAGTGTGTCAGTACCAAACAACTTAGTCGTCACGTGGTTGTGAAGAATACATGAATGTAGCGTGTCAGTACCAAACAACTTAGTCGTCACGTGGTTATGAAGAATACATGAATGTAGTGTGTCAGTACCAAACAACTTAGTCGTCACGTGGTTATGAAGAATACATTAATGTAGTGTGACAGTACCAAACAACTTAGCCGTCACGTGGTTGTGAAGAATACATGAATGTAGTGTGTCAGTACCAAACAACTTAGTCGTCACGTGGTTGTGAAGAATACATGAATGTAGCGTGTCAGTACCAAACAACTTAGTCGTCACGTGGTTATGAAGAATACATTAATGCAGCGTGTCAGTACCAAACAACTTAGTCGTCACGTCGTTATGAAGAATACATGAATGTAGTGTGTCAGTACCAAACAACTTAGCCGTCACGTGGTTGTGAAGAATACATGAATGTAGTGTGTCAGTACCAAACAACTTAGTCGTCACGTGGTTGTGAAGAATACATGAATGTAGTGTGTCAGTACCAAACAACTTAGTCGTCACGTGGTTGTGAAGAATACATGAATGTAGTGTGTCAGTACCAAACAACTTAGTCGTCACGCGGTTGTGAAGAATACATGAATGTAGTGTGTCAGTACCAAACAACTTAGTCGTCACGTGGTTGTGAAGAATACATGAATGTAGTGTGTCAGTACCAAACAACTTAGTCGTCACGTGGTTGTGAAGAATACATGAATGTAGTGTGTCAGTACCAAACAACTTAGCCGTCACGCGGTTGTGAAGAATACATGAATGTAGTGTGTCAGTACCAAACAACTTAGTCGTCACGTGGTTATGAAGAATACATGAATGTAGTGTGTCAGTACCAAACAACTTAGTCGTCACGTGATTATGAAGAATACATGAATGTAGTGTGACAGTACCAAACAACTTAGCCGTCACGCGGTTGTGAAGAATACATGAATGTAGTGTCTCAGTACCAAACAACTTAGTCGTCACGTGGTTATGAAGAATACATTAATGTAGTGTGACAGTACCAAACAACTTAGTCGTCACGTGGTTATGAAGAATACATTAATGTAGTAGTGTGACAGTACCAAACAACTTAGCCGTCACGTGGTTATGAAGAATACATGAATGTAGTGTGACAGTACCAAACAACTTAGTCGTCACGTGGTTGTGAAGAATACATGAATGTAGTGTGTCAGTACCAGACAACTTAGCCGTCACGTGGTTATGAAGAATACATTAATGTAGTGTGCAGTACCAAACAACTTAGTCGTCACGTGGTTATGAAGAATACATGAATGTAGTGTGACAGTACCAAACAACTTAGCCGTCACGTGGTTGTGAAGAATACATGAATGTAGTGTGTCAGTACCAGACAACTTAGTCGTCACGTGGTTGTGAAGAATACATGAATGTAATGTGTCAGTACCAAACAACTTAGCCGTCACGTGGTTGTGAAGAATACATGAATGTAGTGTGTCAGTACCAGACAACTTAGTCGTCACGTGGTTGTGAAGAATACATGAATGTAGTGTGTCAGTACCAGACAACTTAGTCGTCACGCGGTTATGAAGAATACATGAATGTAGTGTGACAGTACCAGACAACTTAGCCGTCACGTGGTTATGAAGAATACATTAATGTAGTGTGACAGTACCAAACAACTTAGTCGTCACGTGGTTATGAAGAATACATGAATGTAGTGTGTCAGTACCAAACAATTTAGCCGTCACGTGGTTATGAAGAATACATGAATGTAGTGTGTCAGTACCAAACAACTTAGTCGTCACGTGGTTGTGAAGAATACATGAATGTAGTGTGTCAGTACCAAACAACTTAGTCGTCACATGGTTATGAAGAATACATTAATGTAGTGTGTCAGTACCAAACAACTTAGCCGTCACGCGGTTGTGAAGAATACATGAATGTAGTGTGTCAGTACCAGACAACTTAGTCGTCACGTGGTTATGAAGAATACATGAATGTAGTGTGTCAGTACCAAACAACTTAGTCGTCACGTGGTTATGACGAATACATTAATGTAGTGTGACAGTACCAAACAACTTAGCCGTCACGTGGTTGTGAAGAATACATGAATGTAGTGTGTCAGTACCAGACAACTTAGCCGTCACGTGGTTGTGAAGAATACATGAATGTAGTGTGTCAGTACCAGACAACTTAGCCGTCACGTGGTTGTGAAGAATACATGAATGTAGTGTGTCAGTACCAGACAACTTAGCCGTCACGTGGTTGTGAAGAATACATGAATGTAGTGTGTCAGTACCAGACAACTTAGTCGTCACGTGGTTGTGAAGAATACATGAATGTAGTGTGTCAGTACCAAACAACTTAGTCGTCACGTGGTTGTGAAGAATACATGAATGTAGTGTGTCAGTACCAAACAACTTAGTCGTCACGTGGTTGTGAAGAATACATGAATGTAGTGTGTCAGTGCCAAACAACTTAGCCGTCACGTGGTTGTGAAGAATACATGAATGTAGTGTGTCAGTACCAGACAACTTAGCCGTCACGTGGTTGTGAAGAATACATGAATGTAGTGTGTCAGTACCAGACAACTTAGTCGTCACGTGGTTGTGAAGAATACATGAATGTAGTGTGTCAGTACCAAACAACTTAGTCGTCACGTGGTTATGAAGAATACATGAATGTAGTGTGTCAGTACCAAACAACTTAGCCGTCACGTGGTTATGAAGAATACATGAATGTAGTGTGTCAGTACCAAACAACTTAGCCGTCACGCGGTTGTGAAGAATACATGAACGTAGTGTGTCAGTACCAAACAACTTAGCCGTCACGTGGTTGTGAAGAATACATGAACGTAGTGTGTCAGTACCAAACAACTTAGCCGTCACGTGGTTATGAAGAATACATGAATGTAGTGTGTCAGTACCAAACAACTTAGCCGTCACGTGGTTGTGAAGAATACATGAACGTAGTGTGTCAGTACCAAACAACTTAGCCGTCACGTGGTTATGAAGAATACATGAACGTAGTGTGTCAGTACCAAACAACTTAGCCGTCACGCGGTTGTGAAGAATACATGAATGTAGTGTGTCAGTACCAAACAACTTAGTCGTCACGCGGTTATGAAGAATACATGAATGTAGTGTGTCAGTACCAAACAACTTAGCCGTCACGTGGTTATGAAGAATACATGAATGTAGTGTGTCAGTACCAAACAACTTAGCCGTCACGCGGTTGTGAAGAATACATGAATGTAGTGTGTCAGTACCAAACAACTTAGCCGTCACGTGGTTATGAAGAATACATGAATGTAGTGTGTCAGTACCAAACAACTTAGCCGTCACGTGGTTATGAAGAATACATGAATGTAGTGTGTCAGTACCAAACAACTTAGTCGTCACGCGGTTGTGAAGAATACATGAATGTAGTGTGTCAGTACCAAACAACTTAGCCGTCACGTGGTTATGAAGAATACATGAATGTAGTGTGTCAGTACCAAACAACTTAGCCGTCACGCGGTTGTGAAGAATACATGAACGTAGTGTGTCAGTACCAAACAACTTAGCCGTCACGTGGTTGTGAAGAATACATGAACGTAGTGTGTCAGTACCAAACAACTTAGCCGTCACGTGGTTATGAAGAATACATGAATGTAGTGTGTCAGTACCAAACAACTTAGCCGTCACGCGGTTGTGAAGAATACATGAATGTAGTGTGTCAGTACCAAACAACTTAGCCGTCACGTGGTTGTGAAGAATACATGAATGTAGTGTGTCAGTACCAAACAACTTAGTCGTCACGCGGTTGTGA
>CBDHHR010000725.1:0-13388 GCA_965263245.1 Metamycoplasmataceae bacterium
ACGACGAACCACAAAATAAGTTAAATACTTTAATTTGCCATATTAACACAAGGATATGTGCTAATAAATTATATAAAAGTGTCGCCGCGTGTAAATTGATAAGTCCATTTTTATGCATATAAAATGTACAATTAAGAGGACGATGATATTCTCTACAACATTGATCTTTCAAAACTGTTTTATTGCTCGTCTTGCATACAAGTGTTAAAACAGTAAGTTCCTGTATAGTGCAGTAGCAGCCACTGAGAGTGTTCAAAGCACTTTCACTTTTACACCCTGGAAAACTTGTCAGTCGAACACTATAATAAGTTATTTGGGAATGACTCGGCCACGCTGCAAATACGCGAAGACACTTCGTACAAAAAATCCACCACTGTTTATAGCCATGTACCCGTTTATACGTAGAGTGACCTGGAGCAACGTATAGGGAAAGAATTTGCCTAAGGACCGACATGGTATCCAGATTCGAACTCGGGGTCTCTTCATTGAGAATCAGACGCTTCAGCCACTAAGCCACGGCGCTCCGTTATCTATTAGCTGGTACCTCAGCTCAGTGAAACAACGTTGAGAGAAATAATTAGTTCAAGTTTCGACACGCCAACACAGCAGTCAAACTCGAGTTCACGCGACTGGCAGTCTGATAATATTGTATCATATACTAGGGTTGCTTTCGATGCACTGGCCCATGTCGAATAGGTCAAAGTAAGTTTCACAGAAACATAAGCGCATGTGTCAACGTGTTCACGCACGCGTTACCTAACTCCTTACTATTACTACTAGAATGTTACCATAATATATCAGACGACGGATGTCGAAATCATTTTGTTATGCACATAAATTTTACAATTAAGCGGACAGTGACATTCTCTCCAACATTGATCTTTCAAAACTGTTTTATTGCTCCACTCCGTCATCTGGCTCGTCTTGTATGCAACTATTAAAACAGTAAGTTTCTAAATAGTGCAGTGGTCAGCCACTGGAACTGTTCTAAACACTTTCAACTTTACATCCTGGAAGACTTGTCAGTCGAACACTATGATCAGTTATCTGGGAAAGACTCAGCCACGCTATAATTACGCGAAGAATCTTTGTACACAAACATCCACCACTGACTATAGCCATGTACTCGTTTATACGTTTGAGTGACGTAGAGGGAAAGAACTTGCCTAGGGACTGACACGGTACCCAGGGTTCCCGGGGGGCGGAGTGGCACTATGACACCGGGAGAGGCGGAGTTGCGCTAGACACCGGGGGAGGCGGAGTGGCGCTGTATCACCGGGGAAGGTGGAGTGGCGCTTGACACCGGGGGAGGCGGAGTTGCGCTTGACACCGGGAGAGGCGGAGTTGCGCTTGACACCGAGGGAGGCGGAGTGGCGCTGTGACACTGGGGAGGCTGAGTGGCGCTGTATCACCGGGGAAGGTGGAGGGGCGCTGTGACACCGGGGGAGGCGGAATGGCGCTGTGACACCGGGAGAGGCGGAGTGGCGCTGTGACACCGGGAGAGGCAGAGTGGAGCTGTGACACCGGGGGAGGCAGAGTGGAGCTGTGACACCGGGGGAGGCAGAGTGGAGCTGTGACACAGGGGGCGGAGTGGCGCTGTGACACCGGGGGAGACGGAGTGGAGCTGTGACACAGGGGGCGGAGTGGCGCTGTGACACCGGGGGAGGCGGAGTGGCGCTGTGACACCGGGGGAGGCGGAGTGGCGCTGTGACACCGGGGGAGGCGGAGTGGCGCTGTGACACCGGGGGAGGCGGAGTGGAGCTGTGACACCAGGAGAGGCAGAGTGGCGCTGTGTCACCGGGGGCGGAGTGGCGCTGGGACACCAGGAGAGGCGGAGTGGCGCTGTGACCCCAGGAGAGGCGGAGTGGCGCTGTGTCACCGGGGGCGGAGTGGCGCTGTGACGCCAGGAGAGGCGGAGTGGCGCGGTGACACCAGGAGAGGCGGATTGGCGTTGTGACACCAGGAGAGACGGAGTGGCGTTGTGACACCAGAAGAGACGGATTGGCGCTGTGACACCAGGAGAGGCGGATTGGCGCTGTGACACCAGGAGAGGCGGATTGGCGTTGTGACACCAGGAGAGGCGGATTGGCGTTGTGACACCAGGAGAGGCGGATTGGCGTTGTGACACCAGGAGAGGCGGAGTGGCGTTGTGACACCAGGAGAGGCGGAGTGGCGTTGTGACACCAGGAGAGGCGGATTGGCGTTGTGACACCGGGAGAGGCGGATTGGCGTTGTGACACCGGGAGAGGCGGATTGGCGTTGTGACACCGGGAGAGGCGGATTGGCGTTGTGACACCAGGAGAGGCGGATTGGCGTTGTGACACCGGGAGAGGCGGATTGGCGTTGTGACACCAGGAGAGGCGGATTGGCGTTGTGACACCGGGAGAGGCGGATTGGCGTTGTGACACTAGGAGAGGCGGAGTGGCGCTGTGACACCAGGAGAGGCGGAGTGGCGCTGTGACACCGGGGGGGGCGGAGTGGTGCTGTGACACCGGGGGAGGCGGAGTGACGCTGTGACACCGGGGGAGGCGGTGTGGCGCTGTGACACCGGGAGAGGCGGATTGGCGTTGTGACACCAGGAGAGGCGGATTGGCGTTGTGACACCGGGAGAGGCGGATTGGCGTTGTGACACCAGGAGAGGCGGAGTGGCGCTGTGACGCCGGGGAGGCGGAGTGGCGCTGTGACACCGGGGGAGGCGGAGTGGTGCTGTGACACCGGGGGAGGCGGAGTGGCGCTGTGACACCGGGGGAGGCGGAGTGGCGATGTGAAACCGGGGGAGGCGGAGTGGCTTTGTGACAACAGGAGAGGCGGAGTGGCGCTGTGACACCAGGAGAGGCGGAGTGGCGCTGTGACACCAGGAGAGGCGGAGTGGCGCTGTGACGCCGGGGGAGGCGGAGTGGCGCTGTGACACCGGGGGAGGCGGAGTGGTGCTGTGACACCGGGGGAGGCGGAGTGGCGCTGTGACACTGGGGGAGGCGGAGTGGCGATGTGAAACCGGGGGAGGCGGAGTGGCTTTGTGACACGAGGAGAGGCGGAGTGGCGCTGTGACACCAGGAGAGGCGGAGTGGCGCTGTGACACCAGGAGAGGCGGAGTGGCGCTGTGACGCCGGGGGAGGTGGAGTGGCGCTATGACGCCGGGGGAGGCGGAGTGGCGCTGTGACACCGGGGAGGCGACTTTGTGAACTTATTGTGACAGCGAAATTAGTGAAGAAGAATTAGCCGTGTTCAATTTTGATGTCAAAGATGTCTGTCGTTGTGTTGTCAGGACCTGACAAATGTTACAAAGAGCCACGGCAAATGCTACGGGAGATAGAGTAAGAGTAACCAAGAGTAAGAGTAACTTTATTCGCAACACTACATGTACAAGAACAAACATAAGCATAATAATAAATTGTCAGCATATTGCATTGCATGGCTGTCACTTTTTAATACTCTTTGTTGTATTACTCACGTATGTTTTTTCTATTCTTTTACTATGCCATCTCGCTTACCTACATACACAATATCTATTTTATATGGGTTTACTTACACAATGTATATTCTATCATCATATTCAACATGAATCCCCCTCCTCTTTTGTACATCATCATCTCCCTCATCTTCTTCCTCCTTCTCGATGAATCGTCAGATTCAAATGAATCCCCCCCTCCTACGACGCAGCATACTCGACTAAGGACGACGAGCGAGACTTGCGGGTACAGGGTAAGGCACATGTCCCCAACGGCTACATGAAATTGGCAGACCCTTTCCCATGTGCCAGAGCGTTCAAAACGCTGCTGTGTAGCGTCAGCAACAAGGGGCGGCTGCAAAAATTGTTATGCAGATACCTGACCGACCTAGCATAGTGTGTTGACGGTGAGATTATCAACTCAATTGGCTCCCACTGCCCAGCAACCGATGTATTGTGCAGCTACACTGTATGACTGGCTGTGAGGCCAACTCTGACTTCTACGGTAAGCGTAAGAAGTCGGTGTTTGCCCGGTGGCGAAGATCCCTATGGCGCTACGGCAGTTCTCGCGATGCGGAGAGTGCATTGACTTCGAAGAGGAGGTGGTAGAGCAGCTCTTCGAGTTCACTCAACATGTCATCTACGACACAACAAGGGTAGCACCATGGCTGAGGCCCGTGCCGCGAAGTGGAAGAGAATGAAGAACAAATCATGTATCAATCTCCGTCCAGACGCAGACAGCCTACGCCAACACTGCTTCCGCGCCAACTACTTGGCGTATCTAATGTGCTACCCGTCCTCGAAGCACCACCCCTAGCCACTCGGACATGGCTAGGAGCTGGTGGGTGGTCGCCTTCGCCCTGTCCGCCAAACACAACGTGCTCTCCCGACGCACCTACCTGCACCAGGGCCAGCTGAAGAGAGCGGGGAAGATGACAGCGAGAACGGATGCATGGAGGGAGGTATTCTTACTGAATACCCGCTATCGCAAGAAACTTGTAAAAAAAATTCCCCAGCAGCACAGCACTGAGTAGAAATCTGCAGTGAGCTTACCAGATACAAGCATTGCTGACTGTAGGGTGCGGAGGGTGGGTGAGGCCGGTCGAACGGGAGGGAGTCGAACTCTTGCATGCATGTGACCAGGTTCTACACGCACTGCGCATCTTTTCGCGTCCATTTTAGGCCGCTTCCTCTTGGCATATTTTCGATTTTGTTTTATCATATATCTGCCCTAGACTCGATTGCCGCCACTTGACATTCATCGACCTGTCTTTTTTCTGTCTTTGTTGGCCTTCTCGAATTTCTTCATATTACATAAGGTCAACCTACATGCATCATGGGCACATTGTCCGACGGGACCTTTATCCCAATCGACAGTTGCGTGGACATCTCCGAACGTGTCAAGACCGCTCCACAACTGGGTCTTTTTCTTGAGATTTTCCCACCTCTCAGTTGAAGTAATGGAATCGGTGGCTTCATCGCAAAGCCCGCCACAATGGAGGACACACGGAACAGTGGACATTGTCATAAACTATGTTCTCTATTCACATAGCGAACCGCCAGCACCACGGCATCAGGCATCACACATCGCGCTGTCTCGTACGTTCGTATCATTCCCTGGAAAAACGAAGCAGTTCCAGATATGTGTAATATGAAATTATACAAAAAAGATAACAATTTATTAACCAGAAAGGCAAGTGTACTTCATTAAAAGAAATCAAGTTTTGCTTAACAAGTGATTTGTACCCTCGTTAAACAATCCAGCCAATATGGCCCTCATCCCAAAAGGAGCTCACTTCGCGAACCATTCATTATTCATCATGTCCGGCAGCGAGGTTCTCGCTCCCTTTATATTAGTTGGGTCCCGGACTTCGATTCCTGAACCATTGTATATTACCTTGAAGATGACCCTTAAATAACCTTGACTTTACCACGTGACCTTGACCTTAGTTCGATCTGTCATCTTCATAAATTGCATTAGCGCATCGATTTAGCCGAAATAAAGTGTCTTGGTCGACGTACATGCTACTAGGTGGGCTGGTTCAAACGTCACGTTTTCTTTCTACCAGATGGCGCCCGTATTTATGGGTAAAAATTATGTCATAACATCAAACTGGTATCAGAATGGGAATCCTCTTGGTCGAAGTACCCGAAAAAGTGTCCTCATACATATTTCTAGGTGCTCTGGGTCAAAAATTTCGTTTTCGTTCTGCCAGATGGCGGCCATCTTGGATTTATGGGTAAAAGTATGTCATAACGTCAAACTGGTGTCAGAATCGGAATCCTCATTGTCGAAGTACCCGAAAAAGTGTCTTTATACATGATTTTTGGCGCTTTAGTTCAAAAATAAAATTGTTGAGATTTGGGACTTGGCCCTCTGGCGGAAAATGCCAGCATTTTTAGAGGGACCGGGGGCTACATTTTTTTAAATGATCCATAGAAGTCAAATCAATCGTCAAACCTTAGTAGCCAGAGAATGGTCACAAAACTGCCATTCTATACCCTACTACTACTTTTTAAATGTTACACTCGTTCAGCTGGCGTGTTTGTATATATTTTATATTATGCACAGGAGGTATACCATATATTAAATGGAACGGACGGACGGACGGACGGACGGACGGACGGACGGACGGACGGACGGACGGACGGACGGACGGACGGACGGACGGACGGACGGACGGACGGACGGACGGACGGACGGACGGACGGACGGACGGACGGACGGACGGACGGACGGACGGACGGACGGACGGACGGACGGACGGACGGACGGACGGACGGACGGACGGACGGACGGACGGACGGACGGACGGACGGACGGACGGACGGACGGACGGACGGACGGACGGACGGACGGACGGACGGACGGACGGACGGACGGACGGACGGACGGACGGACGGACGGACGGACGGACGGACGGACGGACGGACGGACGGACGGACGGACGGACGGACGGACGGACGGACGGACGGACGGACGGACGGACGGACGGACGGGACGGACGGACGGACGGACGGACGGACGGACGGACGGACGGACGGACGGACGGACGGACGGACGGAGAGGTTTATGGAGGTTGACCATCGGAGAATGGAAAACGGGGCTGATTATCCCAGTACGACAAAGAAAAAACATATTGACTCAAATACATGAGGGATAAATATCGATAAGTCTTCTCGCTTAGAGTAGGTAAATGTTTCACTTATATACAATCCTACTCCCCCGTGGCCATCATCTGTATCTAATCTCGTATTGAATAATAAATTATGGTAACCGTTAATTTTGTAATGTAAGACATCTTGAATTTTGAAAACTTCACTGAGGCAAATGAAGTCAAGGGTTAAACCATTTGAAGACATCGTAAGAAGCAATTCTTGGAGAGTATCCCGGTGAGCGTCCAAACTACGGCAATTGACGCAAAACATTGATATAGATACAGTTTCAGGTTTGACATATTTAGAAAATTCAACAGAGGTAAAATATTTGCATTTACTCGTGTTAAGTGAGAACGGTGAGTCATTGTACATTTCATTTTCAGTGTGCTTGGAATCATTGTATAATGTTGTAAAATTGTATGTCTTGTTTGTTTGGATCCGGCTGATATTAATAGTATCAGTCATTTACATATAGAGTAAGAAAACAATCGAAATTCCATACTTCAAAGTTCATCACCAGTCATAGAATATACATTGTGTAAGTAAACCCATATAAAAGATATATTGTGTATGTAGGTAAGCGAGATGGCATAGTAAAAGAAAAGAAAACATACGTGAGTAATACAACAAAGAGTATTACAAAACGCATATAGCAATGATAGATGACGGGCTGACGCCAAATCAAATGTGCCAATGTTTGCCCGCCCCTCGTGCGCGTCAGTCTAATCCAGTAGCTATGGTTAAATCAGTCATGATTTATCCAGTTTATTGAGTATAGTGTCTATCTTTGACTTTATACGCTTCTGGCTAATAACCACTTGGGTCGTTTTGAGTTGCGTTAGATCCAACACCCAGCAGTTTTCTCAACTGCTGGAAAAAGTGCTCGGCATGGAACAGTAAAAAACTCAACTTGTTTATGATTCAATTGTTAGTTTTCATAGATATATACGGGAACGTTATGTAAAGATGCGACACAGACACAGACAGACTATATTATCTTTGTGTTATAGCCTTATTTGTTCTTAAACAAGGGGTCACATCATTGTACATTATACATCCCAGATCAACCATTAGTGCCATACTCTTGTTTAAAGTACACCACTGCTGGTGAATGTCCCAGCGGTTTCATTACACAAGATTAGATACAATTAGCCAATTTCAAAGTAAGCTTCCTGTCCAGTCTAGGCAGTTGTTTGAACAGTTCCAATTATCCACACCAGTGAATAAGCTAATATTTGAGTGAGCTCCATCAATGTTATGTAACACAGCCTGGGCTTGCTTTTCTGACCACACCAGGCACTTCGGGGTACGAGATGGAAACTTCAAACAGCTGAGTGCTACGTTTCTGACGAAACAGAAGCAATTAAGTGGATGGTGAACTAATTAGCATTTAAAGTAGAAAAATAGAGACCAATGAAGAAGAATGCGACTAGAGATGCTGGTGGTGGCTGAGTTGGAATAGGTTGGGCACAATAATAAGTAAGCAACTTCTATGCCGCCAACATCCTCAGAATCCGAGCTCAGTGGCGCAACAGAACTAGTGGATTTACCATTTTCATAGACAAGGACAGTGCAAAGGTCAGCAAGAATTGGATGAGTGCGCTAAGAAGCTAGTGACGGGGTCCAGGTGACGACGAAATGTACTGTAATAACGCTTTCTGCTGGTCTAATGTGCACGGGAGATGAGAACAAGAGTGGGAACGTGGCTGCTTGTCCCCGTGTGACAAAGAAAGACAGATGTAGAACTTGGAGAATACAGGGTCATTATTTGCTAAGTCATTATATTGAAGACATTATAAAGAATCTTGGATGACAGAATAAGAATAAGCCATAGCCGAAGGGGAATGCCGAATATGGTTGCCCCCCCACAATTTGGAGCGTAATGTGACGGACGGACGGACGGACGGACGGACGGACGGACGGACGGACGGACGGACGGACGGACGGACGGACGGACGGACGGACGGACGGACGGACGGACGGACGGACGGACGGACGGACGGACGGACGGACGGACGGACGGACGGACGGACGGACGGACGGACGGACGGACGGACGGACGGACGGACGGACGGACGGACGGACGGACGGACGGACGGACGGACGGACGGACGGACGGACGGACGGACGGACGGACGGACGGACGGACGGACGGACGGACGGACGGACGGACGGACGGACGGACGGACGGACGGACGGACGGACGGACGGACGGACGGACGGACGGACGGACGGACGGACGGACGGACGGACGGACGGACGGACGGACGGACGGACGGACGGACGGACGGACGGACGGACGGACGGACGGACGGACGGACGGACGGACGGACGGACGGACGGACGGACGGACGGGACGGACGGACGGACGGACGGACGGACGGACGGACGGACGGACGGACGGACGGACGGACGGACGGACGGACGGACGGACGGACGGACGGACGGACGGACGGACGGACGGACGGACGGACGGACGGACGGACGGACGGACGGACGGACGGACGGACGGACGGACGGACGGACGGACGGACGGACGGACGGACGGACGGACGGACGGACGGACGGACGGACGGACGGACGGACGGACGGACGGACGCTCGGACGGACGGACGGACGGACGGACGGACGGACGGACGGACGGACGGACGGACGGACGGACGGACGGACGGACGGACGGACGGACGGACGGACGGACGGACGGACGGACGGACGGACGGACGGACGGACGGACGGACGGACGGACGGACGGACGGACGGACGGACGGACGGACGGACGGACGGACGGACGGACGGACGGACGGACGGACGGACGGACGGACGGACGGACGGACGGACGGACGGACGGACGGACGGACGGACGGACGGACGGACGGACGGACGGACGGACGGACGGACGGACGGACGGACGGACGGACGGACGGACGGACGGACGGACGGACGGACGGACGGACGGACGGACGGACGGACGGACGGACGGACGGACGGACGGACGGACGGACGGACGGACGGACGGACGGACGGACGGACGGACGGACGGACGGACGGACGGACGGACGGACGGACGGACGGACGGACGGACGCTCGGACGCTCGGACGCTCGGACGCTCGGACGCTCGGACGCTCGGACGCTCGGACGGACGGACGGACGGACGGACGGACGGACGGACGGACGGACGGACGGACGGACGGACGGACGGACGGACGGACGGACGGACGGACGGACGGACGGACGGACGGACGGACGGACGGACGGACGGACGGACGGACGGACGGACGGACGGACGGACGGACGGACGGACGGACGGACGGACGGACGGACGGACGGACGGACGGACGGACGGACGGACGGACGGACGGACGGACGGACGGACGGACGGACGGACGGACGGACGGGCGGGCGGGCGGACGGACGGGCGGGCGGACGGACGGACGGACGGACGGACGGACGGACGGACGGACGGACGGACGGACGGACGGACGGACGGACGGACGGACGCTCGGACGGACGGACGGACGGACGCTCGGACGGACGGACGGACGGACGGACGGACGGACGGACGGACGGACGGACGGACGGACGGACGGACGGACGGACGGACGCTCGGACGGACGGACGGACGGACGGACGGACGGACGGACGGACGGACGGACGGACGGACGGACGGACGGACGGACGGACGGACGGACGGACGGACGGACGGACGGACGGACGGACGGACGGACGGACGGACGGACGGACGGACGGACGGACGGACGGACGGACGGACGGACGGACGGACGGACGGACGGACGGACGGACGGACGGACGGACGGACGGACGGACGGACGGACGGACGGACGGACGGACGGACGGACGGACGGACGGACGGACGGACGGACGGACGGACGGACGGACGGACGGACGGACGGACGGACGGACGGACGGACGGACGGACGGACGGACGGACGGACGGACGGACGGACGGACGGACGGACGGACGGACGGACGGACGGACGGACGGACGGACGGACGGACGGACGGAGAGGTTTATGGAGGTTGACCATCGGAGAATGGAAAACGGGGCTGATTATCCCAGTACGACAAAAAAACCATATTGACTCAAATACATGAGGGATAAATATCGATAAGTCTTCTCGCTTAGAGTAGGTAAATGTTTCACTTATATACAATCCTACTCCCCCGTGGCCATCATCTGTATCTAATCTCGTATTGAATAATAAATTATGGTAACCGTTAATTTTGTAATGTAAGACATCTTGAATTTTGAAAACTTCACTGAGGCAAATGAAGTCAAGGGTTAAACCATTTGAAGACATCGTAAGAAGCAATTCTTGGAGAGTATCCCGGTGAGCGTCCAAACTACGGCAATTGACGCAAAACATTGATAAAGATACAGTTTCAGGTTTGACATATTTAGAAAATTCAACAGAGGTAAAATATTTGCATTTACTCGTGTTAAGTGAGAAATGTGAGTCATTGTACATTTCATTTTCAGTGTGCTTGGAATCATTGTATAATGTTGTAAAATTTAATGTCTTGTTTGTTTGGATCCGGCTGATATTAATAGTATCAGTCATTTACATATAGAGTAAGAAAACAATCGAAATTCCATACTTCAAAGTTCATCACCAATCATAGAATATACATTGTGTAAGTAAACCCATATAAAAGATATATTGTGTATGTAGGTAAGCGAGATGGCATAGTAAAAGAAAAGAAAACATACGTGAGTAATACAACAAAGAGTATTAAAAAACGCATATAGCAATGATAGATGACGGGCTGACGCCAAATCAAATGTGCCAATGTTTGCCCGCCCCTCGTGCGCGTCAGTCTAATCCAGTAGCAATGGTTAAATCAGTCATGATTTATCCAGTTTATTGAGTATAGTGTCTACCTTTGACTTTATACGCTTCTGGCTAATAACCACTTGGGTCGTTTTGAGTTGCGTTAGATCCAACACCCAGCAGTTTTCTCAACTGCTGGAAAAAGTGCTCGGCATGGAACAGTAAAAAACTCAACTTGTTTATGATTCAATTGTTAGTTTTCATAGATATATACGGGAACGTTATGTAAAGATGCGACACAGACACAGACAGACTATATTATCTTTGTGTTATAGCCTTATTTGTTCTTAAACAAGGGGTCACATCATTGTACATTATACATCCCAGATCAACCATTAGTGCCATACTCTTGTTTAAAGTACACCACTGCTGGTGAATGTCCCAGCGGTTTCATTACACAAGATTAGATACAATTAGCCAATTTCAAAGTAAGCTTCCTGTCCAGTCTAGGCAGTTGTTTGAACAGTTCCAATTATCCACACCAGTGAATAAGCTAATCTTTGAGAGAGCTCCATCAATTTATGTAACACAGCCTGGGCTTGCTTTTCTGACCAAACCAGGCACTTCGGGGTACGAGATGGAAACTTCAAACAGCTGAGTGCAACGTTTCTGACGAAACAGAAGCAATTAAGTGGATGGTGAACTAATTAGCATTTAAAGTAGAAAAATAGAGACCAATGAAGAAGAGCGCGACTAGAGATGCTGGTGGTGGCTGAGTTGGAATAGGTTGGGCACAATAATAAGTAAGCAACTTCTATGCCGCCAACATCCTCAGAATCCGAGCTCAGTGGCGCAACAGAACTAGTGGATTTACCATTTTCATAGGCAAGGACAGTGCAAAGGTCAGCAAGAATTGGATGAGTGCGCTAAGAAGCTAGTGACGGGGTCCAGGTGACGACGAAATGTACTGTAATAACGCTTTCTGCTGGTCTAATGTGCACGGGAGATGAGAACAAGAGTGGGAACGTGGCTGCTTGTCCCCGTGTGACAAAGAAAGACAGATGTAGAACTTGGAGAATACAGGGTCATTATTTGCTAAGTCATTATATTGAAGACATTATAAAGAATCTTGGATGACAGAATAAGAATAAGCCATAGCCGAAGGGGAATGCCGAATATGGTTGCCCCCCCCACAATTTGGAGCGTAATGTGACGGACGGACGGACGGACGGACGGACGGACGGACGGACGGACGGACGGACGGACGGACGGACGGACGGACGGACGGACGGACGGACGGACGGACGGACGGACGGACGGACGGACGGACGGACGGACGGACGGACGGACGGACGGACGGACGGACGGACGGACGGACGGACGGACGGACGGACGGACGGACGGACGGACGGACGGACGGACGGACGGACGGACGGACGGACGGACGGACGGACGGACGGACGGACGGACGGACGGACGGACGGACGGACGGACGGACGGACGGACGGACGGACGGACGGACGGACGGACGGACGGACGGACGGACGGACGGACGGACGGACGGACGGACGGACGGACGGACGGACGGACGGACGGACGGACGGACGGACGGACGGACGGACGGAGAGGTTTATGGAGGTTGACCATCGGAGAATGGAAAACGGGGCTGATTATCCCA
The DNA here is from genome assembly GCA_965263245.1 of Metamycoplasmataceae bacterium. Lineage (GTDB taxonomy): Bacteria > Bacillota_I > Bacilli_A > Mycoplasmatales > Metamycoplasmataceae > DT-68. The sequence goes on from CBDHHR010000725.1 coordinate 13,077, forward strand.
GTACGACAAAGAAAGAGAGATGGCCGACTTGGAAAATACAGAGTCATTATTTGCTAAGCCATTATATTGAAGTAGCTAGAACTAATCCTGGATGACAGAATCAGAATAAAAGTCAAATCAGTTCTAAACATGAGCATATAGACAGTAGTTCATATTGATGTATGAAAAGTCATGGGGTAGTCGCAGCGTGGATAATTTTTTTCCGGCGGCGTCGAGAAGAACAATCTACCAGCGTGTAAAGTGTAGTGCATTGAGCAATCCCTATGACTGGATTATCTATGATGTCACGTCATTGCAGGGTAATCTGGCATT
>CBDHHR010000726.1:0-7500 GCA_965263245.1 Metamycoplasmataceae bacterium
GTGCGTGTGCGTGTGACACAGACACGGACACGGACACGGACACGGACACGGACACGGACACGGACACGGACACGGACACGGACACGGACACGGACACGGACACGGACACGGACACGGACACGGACACGGACACGGACACGGACACGGACACGGACACGGACACGGACACGGACACGGACACGGACACGGACACGGACACGGACACGGACACGGACACGGACACGGACACGGACACGGACACGGACACGGACACGGACACGGACACGGACACGGACACGGACACGGACACGGACACGGACACGGACACGGACACGGACACGGACACGGACACGGACACGGACACGGACACGGACACGGACACGGACACGGACACGGACACGGACACGGACACGGACACGGACACGGACACGGACACGGACACGGACACGGACACGGACACGGACACGGACACGGACACGGACACGGACACGGACACGGACACGGACACGGACACGGACACGGACACGGACACGGACACGGACACGGACACGGACACGGACACGGACACGGACACGGACACGGACACGGACACGGACACGGACACGGACACGGACACGGACACGGACACGGACACGGACACGGACACGGACACGGACACGGACACGGACACATACACATACACATACACATACACATACACATACACATACACATACACATACACAGACACAGACACAGACACAGACACAGACACAGACACAGACACAGACACAGACACATACACATACACATACACATACACAGACACAGACACAGACACAGACACAGACACAGACACAGACACAGACACAGACACAGACACAGACACAGACACAGACACAGACACAGACACAGACACAGACACAGACACAGACACAGACACAGACACAGACACAGACACAGACACAGACACAGACACAGACACAGACACAGACACAGACACAGACACAGACACAGACACAGACACAGACACAGACACAGACACAGACACAGACACAGACACAGACACAGACACAGACACAGACACAGACACAGACACATACACAGACACAGACACAGACACAGACACAGACACAGACACAGACACAGACACAGACACAGACACAGACACAGACACAGACACAGACACAGACACAGACACAGACACAGACACAGACACAGACACAGACACAGACACAGACACAGACACAGACACAGACACAGACACAGACACAGACACAGACACAGACACAGACACAGACACAGACACAGACACAGACACAGACACAGACACAGACACAGACACAGACACAGACACAGACACAGACACAGACACAGACACAGACACAGACACAGACACAGACACAGACACAGACACAGACACAGACACAGACACAGACACAGACACAGACACAGACACAGACACAGACACAGACACAGACACAGACACAGACACAGACACAGACACAGACACAGACACAGACACAGACACAGACACAGACACAGACACAGACACAGACACAGACACAGACACAGACACAGACACAGACACAGACACAGACACAGACACAGACACAGACACAGACACAGACACAGACACAGACACAGACACAGACACAGACACAGACACAGACACAGACACAGACACAGACACAGACACAGACACAGACACAGACACAGACACAGACACAGACACAGACACAGACACAGACACAGACACAGACACAGACACAGACACAGACACAGACACAGACACAGACACAGACACAGACACAGACACAGACACAGACACAGACACAGACACAGACACAGACACAGACACAGACACAGACACAGACACAGACACAGACACAGACACAGACACAGACACAGACACAGACACAGACACAGACACAGACACAGACACAGACACAGACACAGACACAGACACAGACACAGACACAGACACAGACACAGACACAGACACAGACACAGACACAGACACAGACACAGACACAGACACAGACACAGACACAGACACAGACACAGACACAGACACAGACACAGACACAGACACAGACACAGACACAGACACAGACACAGACACAGACACAGACACAGACACAGACACAGACACAGACACAGACACAGACACAGACACAGACACAGACACAGACACAGACACAGACACAGACACAGACACAGACACAGACACAGACACAGACACAGACACAGACACAGACACAGACACAGACACAGACACAGACACAGACACAGACACAGACACAGACACAGACACAGACACAGACACAGACACAGACACAGACACAGACACAGACACAGACACAGACACAGACACAGACACAGACACAGACACAGACACAGACACAGACACAGACACAGACACAGACACAGACACAGACACAGACACAGACACAGACACAGACACAGACACAGACACAGACACAGACACAGACACAGACACAGACACAGACACAGACACAGACACAGACACAGACACAGACACAGACACAGACACAGACACAGACACAGACACAGACACAGACACAGACACAGACACAGACACAGACACAGACACAGACACAGACACAGACACAGACACAGACACAGACACAGACACAGACACAGACACAGACACAGACACAGACACAGACACAGACACAGACACAGACACAGACACAGACACAGACACAGACACAGACACAGACACAGACACAGACACAGACACAGACACAGACACAGACACAGACACAGACACAGACACAGACACAGACACAGACACAGACACAGACACAGACACAGACACAGACACAGACACAGACACAGACACAGACACAGACACAGACACAGACACAGACACAGACACAGACACAGACACAGACACAGACACAGACACAGACACAGACACAGACACAGACACAGACACAGACACAGACACAGACACAGACACAGACACAGACACAGACACAGACACAGACACAGACACAGACACAGACACAGACACAGACACAGACACAGACACAGACACAGACACAGACACAGACACAGACACAGACACAGACACAGACACAGACACAGACACAGACACAGACACAGACACAGACACAGACACAGACACAGACACAGACACAGACACAGACACAGACACAGACACAGACACAGACACAGACACAGACACAGACACAGACACAGACACAGACACAGACACAGACACAGACACAGACACAGACACAGACACAGACACAGACACAGACACAGACACAGACACAGACACAGACACAGACACAGACACAGACACAGACACAGACACAGACACAGACACAGACACAGACACAGACACAGACACAGACACAGACACAGACACAGACACAGACACAGACACAGACACAGACACAGACACAGACACAGACACAGACACAGACACAGACACAGACACAGACACAGACACAGACACAGACACAGACACAGACACAGACACAGACACAGACACAGACACAGACACAGACACAGACACAGACACAGACACAGACACAGACACAGACACAGACACAGACACAGACACAGACACAGACACAGACACAGACACAGACACAGACACAGACACAGACACAGACACAGACACAGACACAGACACAGACACAGACACAGACACAGACACAGACACAGACACAGACACAGACACAGACACAGACACAGACACAGACACAGACACAGACACAGACACAGACACAGACACAGACACAGACACAGACACAGACACAGACACAGACACAGACACAGACACAGACACAGACACAGACACAGACACAGACACAGACACAGACACAGACACAGACACAGACACAGACACAGACACAGACACAGACACAGACACAGACACAGACACAGACACAGACACAGACACAGACACAGACACAGACACAGACACAGACACAGACACAGACACAGACACAGACACAGACACAGACACAGACACAGACACAGACACAGACACAGACACAGACACAGACACAGACACAGACACAGACACAGACACAGACACAGACACAGACACAGACACAGACACAGACACAGACACAGACACAGACACAGACACAGACACAGACACAGACACAGACACAGACACAGACACAGACACAGACACAGACACAGACACAGACACAGACACAGACACAGACACAGACACAGACACAGACACAGACACAGACACAGACACAGACACAGACACAGACACAGACACAGACACAGACACAGACACAGACACAGACACAGACACAGACACAGACACAGACACAGACACAGACACAGACACAGACACAGACACAGACACAGACACAGACACAGACACAGACACAGACACAGACACAGACACAGACACAGACACAGACACAGACACAGACACAGACACAGACACAGACACAGACACAGACACAGACACAGACACAGACACAGACACAGACACAGACACAGACACAGACACAGACACAGACACAGACACAGACACAGACACAGACACAGACACAGACACAGACACAGACACAGACACAGACACAGACACAGACACAGACACAGACACAGACACAGACACAGACACAGACACAGACACAGACACAGACACAGACACAGACACAGACACAGACACAGACACAGACACAGACACAGACACAGACACAGACACAGACACAGACACAGACACAGACACAGACACAGACACAGACACAGACACAGACACAGACACAGACACAGACACAGACACAGACACAGACACAGACACAGACACAGACACAGACACAGACACAGACACAGACACAGACACAGACACAGACACAGACACAGACACAGACACAGACACAGACACAGACACAGACACAGACACAGACACAGACACAGACACAGACACAGACACAGACACAGACACAGACACAGACACAGACACAGACACAGACACAGACACAGACACAGACACAGACACAGACACAGACACAGACACAGACACAGACACAGACACAGACACAGACACAGACACAGACACAGACACAGACACAGACACAGACACAGACACAGACACAGACACAGACACAGACACAGACACAGACACAGACACAGACACAGACACAGACACAGACACAGACACAGACACAGACACAGACACAGACACAGACACAGACACAGACACAGACACAGACACAGACAGACACAGACACAGACACAGACACAGACACAGACACAGACACAGACACAGACACAGACACAGACACAGACACAGACACAGACACAGACACAGACACAGACACAGACACAGACACAGACACAGACACAGACACAGACACAGACACAGACACAGACACAGACACAGACACCTCCTCCTCCTCCTCCTCCTCCTCCTCCTCCTCCTCCTCCTCCTCCTCCTCCTCCTCCTCCTCCTCCTCCTCCTCCTCCTCCTCCTCCTCCTCCTCCTCCTCCTCCTCCTCCTCCTCCTCTGTTGTACGCAGGGTGTTTAGTGCGGGTCCTTGCTGTACGTTGTGTGGCAGTTTGACCCGCCCTATATGTGAGTTGTGTTGCTGAGGTTTCTACGTATATCTAGATGCAGGACCTTTCATTGTTATGTACACGCAAAAGTGCACATGCGTGCACCTTTCAAAACATGGCCAAAACTAATGTGAAATTTTCTTTTGCTTGTCGTAGAAACGAGCAGAGATTGTAATGTGATAAATAGGTTTTACCTTAACATTTTCATGACGTCAACACCTCAAGGCGAAAAACGTCAAATTCCCCATTGTTCCTTTTTGTGCGAACGCACATGACACATTACTGCTGTGCCGGCACACAGTGGCAATATCGTGACGGCGTGTTTGCAGTAGGATATTATGAAAACCCTGTTGCGTGAGTAAAATGCCAGCCATTGTGGTCTTGTAAAGTGAAATATGAAGCGATCACCATGGGTAGAAAAACACGTTGTCTAACTAAAATGATTTACAAAATACTTCTAAGCCATTTCTCAATAGAATGCACACAGAGCAGATATACATATACGTCGTAACGTATTTATAGTACACACGATCACAAGACGGAGCGACCTGGGTAAATTTGTTTTCAACAGAACATATTGAGCAGTCATACTGACAATAGAGAGATGGCTGTAATTTTAATTACATATGCGCCATGACATGTACATATAATTAGCCACGTCTTAGTACATTTACTATATCACTATAACTTATTTAGCTGGATATGTAGCCGTTATATTTGTGAACATACTATATCGGTATCTATTGTTTCGCCATGTGTGGTGATGAACATCAAAGGAAATATGAAGGGTGTCAATGCAATTGCGCCGAATGTATTCGCAGATATATGCATAACGATGTTTTAAATCATCACGTTCGTCTGACATTTGCGTGCTGTGTCATAATATAACATGAGTTTTTACGTACATACAAAGGAGGAAACTACCAGCCAACTGTTGTGATATACTTCTTTCTTGGTATAAGCAAACTTCAAACGTTTTCGTCCCATTAAGTAAAAACAGTTTAACGTTGTGCCTCGGAGTGACATTTTGTTGGCGGAGCTCCAAATATGCTCATGTTCTACGTCTGTCATATAAAAAGTAAATGTTTGCTAAACGACCACTTTTGCACGGAAAACAATGAGAACAATGGTACAATTGTGATATAATCATGATTATAGGGAAACGTGGAAAGTACAAGAACAGTAAACATGTTTTATACGTAAACCTCAGTAGCTTACATTTATTATGCTGTCTTTGGCCTGGTTTAGTATATTTGATCATATATGTGTGTGATTGTATGTGGGTAGGCCCGCATATGATTTGTGTGTGCACACGTATCGCATGTGCGTGCTCTTGTGCGCGCGTGCATGACTACGTGATGAGCCGAACAAATGTACGTTATATTCACACATTATTCAACATTTGCTTCGAACCACGTTTCAGACAGCATGGTCGATGGAATAAAACGAAGTTATACTTTGTGTTCTTTTCGAAGTCTAGATCGATGCAAACAACCTTTTCACTACCAATGATCGTTGAAACCAGTCTGTGTTCTGGCAGTCATATGTATTCCTATCTAACAATGTATCACATGTCTTTGTGTATAGGCGAACAACGGCATGCGTAGCGATACACGATTACACCAATTTATGTAATGATAACGTTACGTATCGATGAAGTATGTAAAGTATCGAGAATATTGTGACGTAATGGTAAATCGAGTTATATATTACTTTATCGCGATCCCGATACTTAACATATATCCAGTCGCAATTACTTATTTACTGTCATTGTACTATATGGAAAACACGCAATTATGTCGTTGTTTCCAGTCGGGTATACCCGTTAATATCAGGCACAGGTTTTAATCAGACAACTTCCCGACGAATCCAGGACGTATTCGGGAAAGTTGCAACTGCTATTCGAGGGTTATTCAAGCACAAACATCCACAACTATCTGTGGATGTTTTACTCGTACACCTGAGGGAAAGTAA
>CBDHHR010000726.1:10000-15000 GCA_965263245.1 Metamycoplasmataceae bacterium
AATAATGAGCAATATACAGGATGTGATTGTATCATAAATATGCAATTAATTCGTGTAAATAAACACGGTTTGAAAGTAAGTTATATAAACAACTTGCTGACTTTACATATATATATAATAATAAATAAATAATAAAGTTATATGCGAGACATAATGACTATCTTACATATTTACTGTGTACAACGAATTGGCCCAGCTAATCCACATAGGGCCATTTACTATTTCAAAGCAATTGTATATAACCCTAATCATGTCATTATTTATGTTAAACATGCGTTTTTTTAAAACCATAAATGTTCTTACGCAATAGGGCGTCAAATGTATCAATAGCATTATTAGCAAACATGCTACTTGCGCTGTCCCGTCGGTTATATCCCAAAATCCGTCTATGCATATTGTTGTAGGCAACTTTAGCTTTTAAATAAGAGCCCTTATTGAAGTTAACCCATAATTGGCAACAATAAGTTGTCCAGCAATATGCATGAAACAGACGTAGTTTAACACCCACGGAACAATGGTGACATTTTCTGATAATGCTATTACATCTAGCATAAAAATTACGAAGATGTCTCAAAATATCTCCGTCATCTTTCAAGTCATTGCATATTATCACACCTAAATAGTTTGCTTCTTTGACATATGCAAGCTTGTTTACGTTCATATATATATATCTGGACATTTCAGGTTAAAACCACGTGGTTTGAAGACCATACACAACGACTTGATAGGGTTATATTCAACATCATTTACAAGCCCAAACTTTGCACATAAGTTCAGCAAACCCTGAAGCCCACTAGGACTAGGAGCAATAACACATATGTCATCAGCATGAACACATGATTAGTGCAGTAGTTGTGTATGTGGCAACCTATACCAGCACTATTTAGCATATTGCTCAGTTTATCAATGTATACGATAAATAAATATGGGGACAAAATCCCACCTTGTCGAACACCATTAGAAATATTAAAAAAGTATGATGTTGTAGAACCCCATTTGCTACAGAATGTTTGGGTTCTGTACCAGTACAACAGGATACGGATAAGTACAACAGGCACACCTCGATTAAGCAATTTTCTATAAAAAAGGGTGACTCTGTCAAATGCTTTTGAAGCGTCCAGAAAGCATGAATACACCGGGCTATTGTTACTTTTATAGTACTGAATAACATTTTTTAAAGCAAATATACAGTGATCAGTAGAGTGTCCCTTCTTAAATCCAAATTGATTGTCGGTTGTATTAAGATATGGGGTCAACAATTCCAGCAATATAATTTCTAATATTTTTGAGGCAACGGTGACAAGCGCAATTGGTCTGTAGTTATTTACATTGCTCGTGTCTACAGACTTATTTTTTTATCAATGGAATTATAATAGTTTTCATAAAGTCATCAGGTAAATGACCATGAGAAATCACTCTATTATAGAAAATGGACAACAGTATAGTTATGCGCCTAACTGAATGAATAAAGTGTTCGGCAGATAGACCATCGTTGCCACATGCTTTTCCAGATTTCAACTTATCGATAGCATTTTGAACCATACAAGGAGTTATGAGTAAGTTATTTCCATAGTACAACTATTCTGTGTTTTGTACACGCTCTTTCACATTTTGCGTATTTGCATATTTGCATCTGTGGTTACATTGTTTAGCAACGATTCAAAATGTGTTTTCCACATGGCGGATATGGCCGTAGGATCATTAGCACCATTGACATTTGTAGCATTGGGTATACCTTTCTTGTATGTTTTAGATACATTTTTCCAAAAACTGTCTGCATCTTTAGCTTGCATGGATTTAGCCATGGCATCTGCTCGAGCCATATATTCACGTTGTTGACACTCTTTTAGCATATATTTAAAATGTAACCTTGTTTTCCGCATTAGTTCACAGACTGGGCCATGCTTAGGTTTTCCCATATCACGCCATAAAATATAATAATATCTAGCTTCAGTGTGCGCATCCTTAACGTAATCATTCCACCCAGGTACAATGTAGTCTTGGCACAATGTTTTTTTGCATATAGTAATCGTTTTAAGACTAGATACCCGACGCGCATTACATATATCATCGAATAAATTGTCAATGTCACTTATATGCTGTATGTTTGAACAGTTAGAATTAGTGCACGTACATGAGTCTGAAATGTGTATTCTGTCTAGATGAACAGCACTACACTTTCCATATTCTTTGATATTACAATCATTTGCGTTAGACCATCTAAAGATAGGAGGTATTTTGTCAGCATGTTTCTCGTTAATAACACATCTTTCTGCAGTTAGTGCAGTAGAGATCACTAGTCCTACAGGGAGGTGATCCGAACTAGGACATTTATCTAATATATATAAATCAGTGATCATCGAGTTTACACTGTGAGAGCAGATAAAGTGATCTAACCACGAGGTAGAGTTGTGAGCATCACTTACATACGTATACGTGTTGCTAGCTCGACCAAAAATCTCATAATCTGAGATAACCAAACCAGTATTCTCACACATAGCAATTAATTCAGATTCAAAAGGGGTGTTAAGAGCAGCATTAAAATCACCAATGATAACAACACTGGAAGTGTCCTTTTCTTCAATTATAGACGCAATTTTACCCAAGTAGTTAAAAATTCCTCAAAGTTGTCAGATGACTGGTAAGGCAGGTATACATTTAGAATAAACATATGCTTCAAATGCTTTATGAATAGAACGCAATAAAGAGATGTCTTCACTGGAGAGCCATAGCTCTTGCAAAATTATGACATCAAACTGTTCACAAAGTAGTAAAATATCATAAACAGATGACTTAAAACCATGACAGTTAAACGTTACAATTTTCAATCCATTAAGTATTGTATGATTGAATGTTAGCTAGAAACAATGCAATCTGTGTTTCAAACATGCACTTATTCAAGAAAAGCACGGACCATAACCGTATGCATTCCCTACTGTCATTTGCACAATATGAATAACTTGTTGTAGCTATATGCCATCCATACCACTATACCGCGAACACTTACAAAGCAAGATTTTTGTAGCGTACCAACAATGAAGAACCAATGTGACTATCATAAATATTATGCATGCGGCAGCTCTAGCGTGCTCGGCTGTTATATCGGGTAGTCGATGACGTCATTACCGTATATCACTAACTTGGGGTTGATGTGGCGGTGTGGTGGTCCCAGATTCGACCAGTCCAGGATTCGTACGAATCTGGGACCGCGACGGTAGCGGTCCCAGATTCGTACCGAGCCAGGATTCGCCTTTGTTACTAACGTAGTTTCCGTTAGTAATACATCAAGTATTGAAATAAGACAATGTTGTGGGCCGACGATAGATTTGGTTTCCCAACAATGCCTACACAAAAAACAAACAAACAAACAAACAAACAAACACCCACACCCACACCCACGCATATATATATATATATATATATATATATATATATATATATATATATATATATATATATATATGCGTGGGTGTGTGTGTGTGTTTGTTTGTTTGTTTGTTTGTTTGTTTTTTGTATAGGCATTGTTGGGAAACCAAATATATATATATATATATATATATATATATATATATATATATATATATATATATATATATATATATATATATATATATGCGTGGGTGTGTGTGTGTGTTTGTTTGTTTGTTTGTTTGTTTTTTGTATAGGCATTGTTGGGAAACCAAATATATCGACGGCCCACAACATTGTCTGTTACAAGCTCAGGCACTGCCATTTTAAGTATGGTGTCTTGCACAGCTCGATCATTCAACGCATTCCTAGATCCAACACGCAAACGCCCCTTTTTGAGCTATGGTTGTTAGATATATCAATTCCATCTGTTGTTCCGATTTGGACCAGCGCCAGTTGTGTCCGTATAATTGCACCAAGAAAATACACTGGCGTTGGAGCGTAATAAATAATGGTAGGACTGAGCACAAGTTATTGTGTGTGCCACGCACAAGGCTTCACTGGGGGGACAGAGGTTTCAACGTGGCAGTCCCAAGTGTGTGACATCAACTGCTTGGACCACTGCTGCGTTTATAGTAAAACAACTGACTCTATTTTCAAGAACTTTTTGTGAGCAACGAATGTTGGAACAGCGCTATATATACTATGATTACGATTACGAGCAGGATATTATCGCCGGGCTCGCTCATCATCTACACTTTTAACAATAGGAGGCGTTTTGTATCGAACAAGGAGGAACATTGTTTTCAAAAATAATCTGTGTAGGACTTTCATTCACTACTTCGATGTTGTCGCACATCACATCTGGAAACCGCTGTATTGAAGAAGGTTTTATGCTATGAAGGTTCAAACTCATATATTTTAATTAAAAACATGGACGAATGCACACGCACACGCACACGCACACGCACACGCACACGCACACGCACACGCACACGCACACGCACACGCACACGCACACGCACACGCACACGCACACGCACACGCACACGCACACGCACACGCACACGCACACGCACACGCACACGCACACGCACACGCACACGCACACGCACACGCACACGCACACGCACACGCACACGCACACGCACACGCACACGCACACGCACACGCACACGCACACGCACACGCACACGCACACGCACACGCACACGCACACGCACACGCACACGCACACGCACACGCACACGCACACGCACACGCACACGCACACGCACACGCACACGCACACGCACACGCACACGCACACGCACACGCACACGCACACGCACACGCACACGCACACGCACACGCACACGCACACGCACACGCACACGCACACGCACACGCACACGCACACGCACACGCACACGCACACGCACACGCACACGCACACGCACACGCACACGCACACGCACACGCACACGCACACGCACACGCACACGCACACGCACACGCACACGCACACGCACACGCACACGCACACGCACACGCACACGCACACGCACACGCACACGCACACGCACACGCACACGCACACGCACACGCACACG
>CBDHHR010000726.1:20000-27098 GCA_965263245.1 Metamycoplasmataceae bacterium
TGTGTCTGAGTATATTCACGTCAATTGAATCTTTCAAATCCGGTCTCAAAACGCACTATTTTATATTGGCTAGAATTGTTTAATTGACTGACGTTTACTATTATGCTACTGTATTATGTTAACAACTAATTTATTTAATAAAATGGTATTAAGAGTATTAAGTTTTTTATTTGTTTTCATTTTTCTTTAAAATTATTTGTTTTATAATTTGGTTACCTTAATGTAACTTAATTTAAATATATGTCGTTTAACACATATTCATAATCACAATAATTATTATATCAGTATGTTTTATTTTATTTATGTACTGTACACATTTTTAAACATATACATTATCTTGACACAAGGTTATAAATAAAGTGTTTTATTACTATAATTGTTATTATTATAATTGTTATTATTATTATTATATATGTTGTGCATATGTTGCGTCTTTATGTGTGTTGTACAAGTATGTGATTTATCCACGTACATATGTACAACAATAACGTCACATATCAGGTTTAGTTACTGATGTATTCTTGTATTGTGTTTCTTTATTTACAGATGGTGGAATTCGTGTAAAACGAGGTATTGTACGATTACAATTATTTTATTCCATATCATCACATTTGAAATAAATTATTATTATTTTAATTTCGAAACGTTCCATTTTAAGAGTTAACATGAACAAATTTGGCACATACATAACCGATACATAAGAGGAATCTCAATTTAAGAAGATGTTAAACCAGAGCAACTGCCGTAAGGCGGTTTAATTTTCAAATGCCAACGTGTATGTCTGGTTGCATATGCAGAACAAGGGGCACATTATCCCGACTGGCCACAAGAGAAATCTCCAGATGAGATCTTGATAACGCCTCCAACGTTCACCATACGAGACTTTAGACAGAGAGAACCACCTGTAACACCACCACCATCAATACTAGTGCATGGGGCGCGTGTCATTAAGATACTTACGGAGCAGCAAGTGATTAAGTACAGCCTCCGTCGTGGAGGCAGGAAACGATGGGGCCGATGGGGTCCTTGTGCCTGCTACTACTTGAATAGGGGCTGGGCCAAGTGGACAAGGTACGGGTGCATGAGTTATGGAAACAGAGGCGCCGAAGCTTGGGTCTGGCGAAGGGATGACTGCCGTTGGCATTGGGCTGGGGCAAAGAGCCGCCGCGGTGCCTACTGCAGGTGCTACTGGTTCAAAAACGTCCATTGCTACACAAAGCGGTAGAGACAGCACTCGCCAGGTGGCGTGTCGTTCGCTACTTGTCCGTCAAGGGTCGACACATCGCCAGACGAAGAGTGCAAGGCAGTGTCTGCTGATGTTATCACGTGATTGTCATGACTTTCTCTAACTGACACTCAGTATAAAGTTACACTTCCACGTTGACACGTGTCTTTCTCCGACAACTTTCACGTTCTGAAATAATTATCTTTGATCCTTGAAAGAATATGTATACGTGTCTATTCCGTTTAGCACCTGAACTATCACCTGTAAATTGTCATGTAGCATGTGTTTTGTATCACTGTGAACACTCTCTAAATATTGTTTGACATTACAAGTGTTAATAAAGCACATCACGCCAAAAGAAGTGCAAGTGTTGTAAATTACATGAATATAATATATAATGACTTATTGTTCTTAATACCATCGCCATCGCCATCGCCATCGCCATCGCCATCGCCATCGCCATCGCCATCGCCATCGCCATCGCCATCGCCATCGCCATCGCCATCGCCATCGCCATCGCCATCGCCATCGCCATCGCCATCGCCATCGCCATCGCCATCGCCATCGCCATCGCCATCGCCATCGCCATCGCCATCGCCATCGCCATCGCCATCGCCATCGCCATCGCCATCGCCATCGCCATCGCCATCGCCATCGCCATCGCCATCGCCATCGCCATCGCCATCGCCATCGCCATCGCCATCGCCATCGCCATCGCCATCGCCATCGCCATCGCCATCGCCATCGCCATCGCCATCGCCATCGCCATCGCCATCGCCATCGCCATCGCCATCGCCATCGCCATCGCCATCGCCATCGCCATCGCCATCGCCATCGCCATCGCCATCGCCATCGCCATCGCCATCGCCATCGCCATCGCCATCGCCATCGCCATCGCCATCGCCATCGCCATCGCCATCGCCATCGCCATCGCCATCGCCATCGCCATCGCCATCGCCATCGCCATCGCCATCGCCATCGCCATCGCCATCGCCATCGCCATCGCCATCGCCATCGCCATCGCCATCGCCATCGCCATCGCCATCGCCATCGCCATCGCCATCGCCATCGCCATCGCCATCGCCATCGCCATCGCCATCGCCATCGCCATCGCCATCGCCATCGCCATCGCCATCGCCATCGCCATCGCCATCGCCATCGCCATCGCCATCGCCATCGCCATCGCCATCGCCATCGCCATCGCCATCGCCGACCGGTCGTGGTATAACAGTACATTAATACAACAACAACAGCCGCAAGCCACATGGACACAATGCGGCCGCCACGACATGTTATTTATTATCCCAGAGACTATATGAAAAACAAAACCCTGTGGTAAAGGTTATCGCGTGACTGGCTGACTGATTGATTGAGCAGAGCTCGTAACCGCAATCCGTCACCCTGCTACACACGACACGCAGATTTAACAAGATTTAACAAGATTGCCACCTAGAGATTCAACTCTAGATGGCAGGTGGACTAAGAAGCCATTTGGCTTATCGAGAGTCCAACCTATTTATCTAAGTATACCCCGCCCGTCTTAGGTATATGTCGATTTTATTTTTAAATATATTAACACTACTAGCACCTACACAATCAGCTGATAATCTGTTCCATTCGTTTACTGTTCTTTGTGAAAAATAAAAATATTCTAATATCTAGTCTACACTGCTTCTTTGCTAATGTAACTCCATGTCCTCTAGTCCTTCTCTCTTCCTTGACCGTGAAAAATAATTCTGTCAATTGTTTCATACTCATTCAATATTTTAAACACCTCAATCTGATCTCCTCTCAATCTTCTGGTTTCTAGTGTTGTTCAACCACATACTTTTAGACGCATTTCATAACTAATATTCCTGAGTTTTTGTATAATTTTGGTTGCTTTCCTTTGTATTCTTTCTAGCATATCTACATCCTTCTTGCGATATGGCCTCCATGCTTGCATACAATATTCTAAATGAGGCCTAACGATTGTTGTATACAGCGGTATTATTAGTTCTTTTTCTTTGTATACTATATTTCGCCTAAATAATCCAAGATTTTGGTTTCCCTTCGCTGCTGCAATTCCACACTGTTCTGATACCTTCATATCAGCACTAATAGTTAATCCTAAGTCCTTTTCCTTTAAGGTAGTATTTAGTATAGTACCACCCATTGTATAATGTGCATCTTCATTCTAATGTCCTGTGTGGAGGCAATTACACTTTCCAAAATTAAACAGCATTTGCCACTTCTCAGACCATTCTGTCAACTTATTAATATCATCTTGTAAATGCTGTCTCTCTGCATCACTTTTAATTTTCCTAAACACTTTTGTGTCGTCGGCAAACTTCAACACCTTGCTTGTTATGCCATCATCCAAATCATTGATGTATATTAAGAATAAAATAGGTCCCAATACTGATCCCTGCGGTACTCCACTCCAAACCGATTTCCAGTTTGAAACCTCCCCATCAACTACTACTCTTTATCTTTTATCAATAAGCCATTTTTCTATCCAGTTAATCATATCATTTCCTATGCCATGGGCCTTTAGTTTAAGCAGTAATCTTTGGTGTGGCACTTTGTCAAAGGCTTTTTAAAATCTAAGTAGATTATATCTACTGGTGATCCATCATCTACCCACTTTGTGACATCATCCAAAAAACATAACATATTTGTTAAGCATGACGTCGCTTTAAAAACCCATGTTGAGATGGGTTTATCAATTTATTTTTAACTAGAAAATCAACCAAGTGATCTTTAATTAGTCTTTCTAATAGTTTGCAAACTCACTGGTGTGTAGTTCCCTAACTTGTTTCTCAAACATTTTTTAAATAATGGTATAATGTTTGCTTCTTTACATTTTAAAGGAACTATTCCCTCTTCTAATGTTAAATTGAACACTGTTGCAAGCGGTACGCTAATTTGTTCTACAATTTTCAATAGTAATTTGGGAGGAATCCCATCCACTCCAGGTGATTTACTATCCTTCATATCTCTTATTTTCATAGCTACCATTGTAGGGGTTACAAGTAGTTGTCATAAATAGTCAGACTCTCTCCCTTCGAACTTAGTCTCAAGTACTGGTAATATACTAATATATTACCTAGTAAACACCGAACTAAGGTACGCATTTAGGTTTTCTGCCATTAAGAATCCCTCTGTTATTATGTTTCCATCACTACCTTCTAGAGGACCGACCTCATGCTGAACTTTCTGTTTACTTCGAACATACGCATAACAGCTCTTGCTATCATGTTTTATATTAACAGCAATTTTTTGTTCGTAGCTTCTCTTTGAATTTCTAATGTCAGGTGTAGCTTGATTAAGATATTCTTTATAAATGCTACAGTCTTTTTCACTTCCAGTATGTCTATATGTCTTCCACATCATTTGCTTGTACTTGATTTTTCTAATGGCTTCCTTCGATAAGTGTTTCTTCTTTGATCGTTTCCCCTGTTTTTTCAAGGGGACACATTTGTCAACGACGCAGTCAATTTCACTCTTTAAAATATTCCAGCATTCTGTTGCTGTCTTATTCTTCAGTGTGTTATTCCAGTCTATCTTTGCTAAATATTCGCTCATGTCATTATATCTTCCTTTGTGAATTTTTTTCCTGTACCTTATTTTTCTATTCCGTTCTCCCTTTACTCAGTGGCTCACATATCGTGACATTATCAACAAATTCCTTCTGTGAGCTCAATACTATGTCTAACACATTCTCGCCCCTGGTTGCTTCTAACACATGTTGAGAAAGGAAACTATCTTGTACTAAATAAAAAAAACTATTGATCCTCTCTCCCGGTACTCTGTAGAGATGTCCACTGTATATGCCCATGGTTACAATCCCCCATAATAATACAGTCCCGTTTAGTCACTTCTTTGATAGCGTTATGTATTTTTTCATTCTCTTCTACGCTTATGGTTGGACTCCGATAAACTAACCCAACAGTTATAGTTTCCTGTAACTATGTTACACCAGACAGCTTCTTCACATTCTGCTTCTTTTTCTAATTTTATTTCATAAACCTGGATGGATTATTTAATATATAAAATAACTCCGCCTCCCCTTCTTCCTAATCTATCTTTCCTAAACATTAAATACCCTGTCATTCCTAATTCGGCATCTGATATATCGGGTGTGGTCCAAGATTCAGTTATCCTTATTATATGAGGGTCAATATCTTTTACCATAATGTTTAGTTGATTTATTTTGTTTACTATGCTCCTTGCATTTAAACAAACACATTTATAACCAAATTCCGCAAGGCTTTCCAGGCTGTTCTTTGCTGATTTCTGTTTGCTGTCTTTATCTATGCCTCTAGCATTTGGCTTCTCTGTGTGTCCCCCCTGCGAAACTACTTTAAAAAGTTGCAACCTGTTCCACTGTCCAAAAAACGAAGCAGTTTCTCGGAGAACACTGCTGCGCCCTTTCCGCTTAGATGGAGGCCATCTCTCATATACATGTCTTCTTTCCAACAAAATATCCCCACACATCTACAAATCCAACTCCTTCTTCTTCACACATCTGCTCAATTAGTGCGTTAATTGCCATCCTCTTGCAGTTTCTATATGTTACTCCCCTTCCCCTCATCACTGACAATATACCTGACAGAATAATCTGTTCAACGCTTGTCTTCTTCAGTGTCTCTACCAACTCCCTGTATCTCTGTACTATTCTGGTTGTTCCATCCCTGTCTGCATTGTTCGTCCCTACATGTACTAATATAGATCCTCTTTGGCCGTTCCCCAATAGGTTATCTACCCGTTCAGTCACGTGTTCTATCCTAGCCCCCAGAATACAAACAGCAACGTCTTCTCCTTTGCTTAATGTCCTGTCTGTCTTTCGCAGAATGGAGTCTCCCATAAATACCCTTTCTGTTCTCACTGCCCCCTCGATCACTGCTTCTGAGTAGCTCCTTCGTTTTGCACCTCCCTGGTTGCTGACTTTTCCCCCTGCCGCTTTCTCTGTTGTTCCTCTCTTTCCTGCCTCTTTTCTTCCTGTCATCATCCTTGTTATTGACTTCCGTTTGGTCACATCTACTCTCACTTCCTTTCTTCCCTTCATCTTTCCTCCTGTCGCATCTACTTCTCTCATCTCCTGTCCCCTTGTCCCTCCCTCCTTCTCTACTGTCACTTTCTCCCCTCTCACCTTCCTGCATGTCATGTTTTCGGTTGTTCTTTCTCCGTTTATTTTCCTTGCAATCACCATCCCTCATCTCTCCATCCCCTTTACAATATCCTTTAGCCTAGCTAACTCTGCTGTCAGACAGACCACTTTCCAACACCCTAAACATTGGAACGCAAACCCTTCTTCCGTCTCTGACCAAGACTTTCCGCTCCCCGATACTGCAAAATCCACCAAGCGGTGGCAGTGTTTACACACCAAGTGCCTCCTTGCCTTCACTTGCCGCTTGCAAGGTGCCATATTACATTTTCTCAAAATCAATTTAGTTTATACCAACTTAGTCTTTAGAAAGACTGTTTGTTTATTGTGTACAGCAACTGCAGCACACTTTATGTTATAAACAACTTACTGCCTATGCTACCATGAACAATAAGTTTAGTCTGCCCTGGTACCGTTTCCTAGCGGAAACGTTGGACACTATATATAAACAATATAAACAAACTAGGGTTTCCTACTAAAACGCTTGTTTATTTTTAATAAGTAACAACCCGACATCCAACAGATGGCGCCAGCAGGCGGCACACGACCGGCAGACTGCCCAGGTGACTGACCGACCGACCGTCCGACCGATCCTGGACTTTGTCAGACGCAGATGTGTTGGGGTCACATGGCTGACGGTGCTCGAATACATGTCTACGTGATACACAGGGGTGTACAAACAAAGGGGACATGTCGAGACACACATGGTGGCACTGTGTTAATA
>CBDHHR010000727.1:0-9535 GCA_965263245.1 Metamycoplasmataceae bacterium
GATAATGCAATTAACTAAAACATGTACTTAAAACACAATATCCTATCCAGGAATTATCAGGTTGTTGACACACTTAAGGCGGGTCGGGGTGACTGCAACAAACCCCATTATTGGTAGTCGCTCCCGTAGCTGCCACGATGGGTTTTTCTTTTTCAACAAATACATGTAGTCTCACATTAAACATTTTCGAAATTTACTGTAATACCACAAGTGCGTGACGTGCGACTCGCTAAGAGTTTAATATATGCTGGTGGAGTGAGATTCCCACGACACGGTAACGCGGGCACACAATCACCGGGTCGCGTCCACAGCGGCAACAAAGGAAGTAAATCAGATTGGTAGATTTATCTTCAACATAAATCAGATTGGTGGATTTATCTTCAACAGTGCTACACATAAGAACATCGTTTGTGAGACTGTCACGCCGCTACTCGGCGATATCTTCCCGCGGGCGTCGACGCCTGGCTCTTTCACTTCACGGTTACAGGCGTCCTTGAAACGAAGACTGTGGGTCAAAGAATTCGTAAAACACACCAAAAGGTGATTGCCTCTGTACGATACGTTTCCCTCTATTCCTGGCCAGCAATGGCACAGGGAGACCCACTACCTAACGCGTTCTCATGCAGCGTGACGTCCAGGCGTTGTGACTGCCCGAAGCGCTTTATCTATTGCTCATTGGCAAATTTGATATTAGTCAAATACAATATCGACTTCTGTGGAAAGCATTCAACAACGATGCAATTACAGCGCGGACGTGGACGTGGACGTGGACGTGGACGTGGACGTGGACGTGGACGTGGACGTGGACGTGGACGTGGACGTGGACGTGGACGTGGACGTGGACGTGGACGTGGACGTGGACGTGGACGTGGACGTGGACGTGGACGTGGACGTGGACGAGGGCGTTGACGTGGACACACACACACACACACACACACACACACACACACACACACACACACACACACACACACACACACACACACACACACACACACACACACACACACACACACTCACACACACACACACACACACACACACACACACACACACACACACACACACACTCACACACACACACACACACACACACACACACACACACACACACACACACACACACACACACACACACACACACACACACACACACACACACACACACACACACACACCTACTCCACTTATAACTGTGATCATACATAGGGATGTTTTTTGAAAGGAGGTTAAACTATACGATGGTAGCGCGGACATAAAGCAGTGGTCATTGTGACGTGGACGGACGTTCCATGCGCCCAACTCAGGTCACACCGGGATTTGACTGGACATTCATTGTTGCGGTCTATCACTGGTCAATGTAAGGGTTATAAATCAACTGTAGGCGTCGTCTACGATTGATGGCCCATCGCGCCTGTCGTCACCCGTTATATCAAGCCATATAGAACGGTTCCGACTGGTCCGACTTGTGAAATCAAACACATCCGATGTGTCGACGAGGAAAAAAGCGCATTGGCGCCGCGGTTATGGCGTTGGCATTTCAATCAAGTTCGTTCACTCCTGAAGATAGATATTTGTGAATGTACACTGTTGCACATAATTGCGGCGTGGCTGAATGCTTCCATTGAACCCGAGATGGCATTCGATAAAAACAGGTCTGCCATGGAGGAAACTATAAGAAGCGTTGAACAGAACGTGACGTGTGAATGCACCGTTACTCTGCTTTGACGCAATCACACCAGCACCGTGTTCTGTGTTATTTAAATAAAAGTCTCGGGAGACTACCATGTTTATAGTGGGATGGGTATGGGTGGATGGGTGGGTGGGTGGGTGGGCGTGTGCTTGGATGGAGGGTGGGGCAATTGAAGCTATCCAAAATATGTGTTAATTCCAACTGTTAGGAGACACTGCCGACAACGGTGGACAATGTTCACAAACTTATTGTTATCAGATGTTTCCGCCGTCGTGGCAACCAACTTGCGCGAGCAACGGGCTATGACACCGCTTCTGTCGTAAACTATGATGCTGTGTAGTTTAGTAGAAGGCGATCCGACGCAGTTAAAATGTAAGTTCTTAAATAGCGCAGTAACCAATCCTCAGGATTGCTCAAAGCATTTAACACTTTACTTTCTCTGATCAGACACCATCTCGGCTTCTCTTGGAAGCATCCAGCCATATGCTACAAATTAATGCGCGAAGGCTGCTCGTACACATATCCACCACTGGCTATAGCCAGGTACTCATATATACAGCTGAGTGAACTGGAGCAATGTAGAGTGAAAAAAATTGCCCAAGGTTTTAACACCGCAGCACAGGATTCGAACCCGGGTCCTCTTAGTCGAGAGTCCGAAGCTCTACCTCTGAGCCACTGCGCTCTACAATAGTGAAGTTGTTCCAAACGTATAACTATTAAATTATAACATAACATGAAACTATTAAAAATAACCATTGTATGTTTATTCACATTAGCACATTCAATATATCTAACTACATATGTACTGTATAACACACTTAATAAGCCAATAACGCAGTTCAACATGAAGCGTTTAAATATACGGTAAAATGCACCCAATACGACGAGTGGTGACCTTAAATCGTTCCAGATAGACTGTCACTTCAAAATGACAAACGACAAAGATGCCCACGCGATATCCATTCAATCAATATAAGGCCACACCCAACGTCTCGGGTTTCGAGCTTTGCTAAGCTTGCTGGTTGGTATTTCTTCCACTGACGCTTGTTTTCATCTTAACGTTTCGTTAGGTGATTATTAGCCGGTATCTCGCTCAGTGAGTCGAACTTTGTCGATAACAGGTGTTAATAATCGATGTAGACAAACCGTTACTGATTTGTTAACAATATTGCAAACACTGCGCCTGATTTTCATATTCCGTACATTGCTGTGGGCGTATTAAATACTGTTCTACCTCTACAATGACAAATAAATAAGTCTGATAAAATGAGGAATGGACGACTTAAGATGAAATGAATGTTCATGATTTGCACAGAAACATGAAATGAATTATATACATAGCGTTTACGTATGCACAGTTTTCCTGTACAGACTTATACTGTCGTTGTTGTGTAACTAGTCTACTTGAGATCCGCATAACGACGACTTGAACCATTTGACAATGCTTATGATATAGCACCAGATTCGTATAATTAGTGTCCGTCAGTCGCATTGCTTCAACGTTATTGTCCACCAACACGTACTAATCGCGACAAATTGAACTACTTATACACGCGTAGATCAACAAATCATATATTTTTGAAACCATTTTAGTATTTACCAACATATCTACGTTATATATCACTTTTGTTGGAAATAGCATTAAATCCTAGGATTTCAAAGTTTGGCTACACGTAAACACATGTCATACATACGTATATAATACTTACGTCATGGAAATGTATACATACGCACATTGCAAGCCGGGTATGCCAGTTGTTTGCGTGAATGAGTGACAGGTGCGTGCGTGTATGGGTGGGCGTGTGCGTGCGTGTGTGTGCATGCGTGTGTGTAAGCTGATATGACATAATAAATCAAACTCTTAGGGGCTTTGTTATATAAACAAAATTCAATAATACATTTTAATAGATATGATCGATCCCACCTTATTCATCCATCCATCCACCCATCGTCCAAAAAAATTGGAAACTCGAATACATATATATATATATATATATATATATATATATATATATATATATATATATATATATATATATATATATATTGTTTACTGGGGAGCACTATGCTCATTTTTCCAACTACAAATTTATTCCAAGTGGACCCTTTACACCCATCCACATCCAACATTCTTTTGACTATTGGAATTTTTATACATTTACAAAGCCCATTACTAGAGGACTCATTTTGTCACACCAACGAGTAACACACTTAAAGTAGTTGCTGAACACTGATTGAAATGACAACGTGGACTGATGCAGCGCACGGACAGTTATTGCACATAATAATTTACGTAATACCCGCTCGAGATAATACCTAGATGGACACTATGATCGTCCGCGGTACGACACGCCTCTATGGCCGCGCCGGTCCGCGATGACCTCGGCTAGAAGTGACCGCGATAGAAATCCTGCACGGACGTGCAGTCGTCCTCCGTCCAGAAATCAAAGATGGTATCTATCGTCTGCTTCTGCGTGCGATGTTCGTGAGCGTAGGCGCACAGATCGCACGAGAACTGCTCCAGGTACACACCGCACTCGTAGTCCTGTTTCCACGCGAAGTACTCGTTATACAAGTCGTCGTTCTCGTCCAGTTTCTTCAGGTACAGCGCGAGCTCCTTGGCCGACGCAAAGTTCCGGATGTCGATAAATGAGTGTGGAGGCAGGAAGGCGGAGTAGTTTCCGCCGCCGAGCACGACGGGAACGATGTCGAGGCTGATGACGCCGTAGAGTTTCTCGGTGATGTACTCGTCGCAGAAGCTGTTCTCGAACGACATGTAGAATTTGTATCGCTTCTGTAGCATCTGTGAACAGTCGAAGTGAAGATGTTACTAATTCAATATGAATTTGTTGATGATCATTAACGTCATTTGTTAATTGTTGTGCATTTAAATGTATTTTAAGCGTCTTGGAATAGATTTATCAATATTTACTGCTATGATGTTTTGTCAAGTGCAGAGAAAAAGATTCATTCGCAAATAATAGCTCGCTACACTGTATAGTAATTCTCTGTATAATCAATATCACACAACTAATGTATGTATGTATGTATATGTGTATGTATGTATGTGTGTATGTGTGTATGTGTGTATGTGTGTATGTACGTATGTACGTATGTACGTTTGTACGTGTGCGTGTGCGTGTGCGTGTGCGTGTGCGTGTGCGTGTGCGTGTGCGTGTGCGTGTGCGTGTGCGTGTGCGTGTGCGTGTGCGTGTGCGTGTGCGTGTGCGTGTGCGTGTGCGTGTGCGTGTGCGTGTGCGTGTGCGTGTGCGTGTGCGTGTGCGTGTGCGTGTGCGTGTGCGTGTGCGTGTGCGTGTGCGTGTGCGTGTGCGTGTGCGTGTGCGTGTGCGTGTGCGTGTGCGTGTGCGTGTGCGTGTGCGTGTGCGTGTGCGTGTGCGTGTGCGTGTGCGTGTGCGTGTGCGTGTGCGTGTGCGTGTGCGTGTGCGTGTGCGTGTGCGTGTGCGTGTGCGTGTGCGTGTGCGTGTGCGTGTGCGTGTGCGTGTGCGTGTGCGTGTGCGTGTGCGTGTGCGTGTGCGTGTGCGTGTGCGTGTGCGTGTGCGTGTGCGTGTGCGTGTGCGTGTGCGTGTGCGTGTGCGTGTGCGTGTGCGTGTGCGTGTGCGTGTGCGTGTGCGTGTGCGTGTGCGTGTGCGTGTGCGTGTGCGTGTGCGTGTGCGTGTGCGTGTGCGTGTGCGTGTGCGTGTGCGTGTGCGTGTGCGTGTGCGTGTGCGTGTGCGTGTGCGTGTGCGTGTGCGTGTGCGTGTGCGTGTGCGTGTGCGTGTGCGTGTGCGTGTGCTTGTGTGTACTGCACGAATATGTGTCTGCATCCATGCGTTATATGTACAAGATGAAGTGAGATTTTCATATTCCACACCGGTGACGCTAGTCCACAAGTCTCCAACTGAATTCACTACAAACAAGGCCGTGTCAATGGCACTCACACGGGTAACACCCACAGACCCTTTGAACTGACTGAGTTCTTTATAATATGAGTCGTGGGATATATTTCACATATACTCCCATCGGGATCAACACCCAGTGACCTCAACTGCAGCCAACAATTGCTGGCGGTTGAAAGAAACGTTTTGTGAGCTACAGGCCTCTCGGTATCAAGATAACATCTCGCTATGCCCAAGAAAATGTATGCATTGTGTTAGTCAGTAGGTGTGTCTGTGAAATGAAACCACATCGTCTGACACGTCATGCACTGCATAATTTATTGTTCAAGCAGCTGTGACCTCGTGGTCACCTGAGATAGGTTTACTCCCCACAGTGTGTCATTGGAAGACATTGCGACTTTGCTACGTGAATTGTAACGGTAGAGTTTTGTAGACGAGTCTCAAATATAACATATAATTCCTGGTGCTAAATAGTCGGCATGAAAATGTTCAAATATAATTTTTGGAGTGTCAGAAAGTCGGCCTCAAGTTAAAAACAAATGTTTGTGTTAATTGGGATTGAATAACAGTAATTACATTGCATGCTAATTACAATATTGCAACCGTTGTACACCATATTTGTATCAATGTTAATACTACTATTTATTATATTTACCATATTTATTCTTATCATTACCTTAATCAGTACATTGTATTAGTATAATGCCATTGTTATATCATGTAAACAAAGTATAACTTATGAGCATCAGTTAAAACGTACACAAGTTAGAGTGCGGTGAATAAACGATAGACTGTACGTTATATAAACGTCATGCACCGGTGCAACCAGGGGGCATAGAGTTGCTTTCAAATTGTATACTGATCGCGCAAGATAACCGTTGACCTGAACTCTGTTGTAAAAGTACACGACGGACAAAGAGTATTATAGTATTATTACTGTATCACTGGTTATTTGAGCAGTGTTATTGTGTCACGTGTTGCCAAGTATTTGGGCTATGCCGTCAGTGGTATGTTTTATATAACAACATTGTTGCCAAATCTGAGGACTATCGTAACGACACAGTCAATATATCAAAACTGGTGCATAAATAATAGGCTTTGGAGTTTTAAAATATTTCGTATTCCGCGCATAAGGTGGTCGGTTGTGCTAACATTTCAATGGCGTGCCCGCCAGTATATAGTACTACATCTAAAACAGGATAAACGACCGAACAATGCGCACCTCCAAACAAGTTCTTAAATACAGAAATCAACTGTAGCTGGAATCCTTACGGTTCGTCAGATGTCAACGAGTCAAGTTTACACTTTCTGCTATTCAAACTACTTCCTAAAGTAACATACTACTGGACAGACAACCACACAGGCAGTCTCCTGGGTCTGAGAGACTGATACACGAAGGTGGTCCGCCTACACCGGTCACAGTTGAGTGTTTTGGACGTAACTTGGTGGTATATTACTCGGTCGCTTATTTAGTCTCTGTTTAACTTGGTAGATTGTGCCCACATCCTAAAGGTATGTACGATAGTATATCATATGTATTACGTCGTCGGCTGTGTTCCACTCTTGATGAGATCTATGCTGGTGTGATAGTATACATGGCCGGATCGCTTGTACTCATCTCCTAACGGCATCTACACTAGTATATAGTATAAATAGCGAGGTCAGTTGAGTTTCCCTCCGAATGGGATCTACGTTAGTGTGTAGGTTGTATAACGTATAACGTGATGGGTTGTGATCACCTCCTAATGGGATCTACGTTAGTATGCAAGTTGTATAACGTATAACGCGATGGGTTGTGATCACCTCCTAATGGGATCTACGTTAGTATGCAGGTTGCATAACGCGATGGGTTGTGATCACCTCCTAATGGGATCTACGTTAGTATGCAAGTTGTATAACGTATAACGTGATGGGTTGTGATCACCTCCTAATGGGATCTACGTTAGTATGCAAGTTGTATAACGTATAACGCGATGGGTTGTGATCACCTCCTAATGGGATCTACGTTAGTATGCAAGTTGTATAACGTATAACGCGATGGGTTGTGATCACCTCCTAATGGGATCAACGTTAGTATGCAGGTTGTATAGCGTATAACGTGATGGTATGTGATCACCTCCTAATGGGATCTACGTTAGTATGCAGGTTGTATAACGTATAACTTTTTGGTGTGTGATCACCTCCTAATGGGATCTACGTTAGTATGCAGGTTGTATAACGTATAACGTTTTGGTGTGTGATCACCTCCTAATGGGATCTACGTTAGTATGCAGGTTGTATAACGTATAACGTTTTGGTGTGTGATCACCTCCTAATGGGATCTACGTTAGTATGCAGGTTGCATAACGTATAACGTGATGGGTTGTGATCACCTCCTAATGGGATCTACGTTAGTCTACAGATGGTGTAACGTGGCCGGTTGTGTACATATCCAAATGGGATGTACTTTAGTACATAACATGTAGCATGATCGATTGAGCTCACGTCCTAACAGGGTCGTATAACGTAGTCGGTCGAGCTCACTTCCTAATAAGACCGATGTTAATATATAATATGTATAATTATATACTAATACTATGTATAGTATATCTAACGTGGTGGGTCGTGCTCACCTCCTCGTAGCAGTAGTTTCCCTCCGTCTTCGTGCACGAGTACGTGCCACAGCGGCCGTAGATGTGCAGGGACACGTACCGCTGTAGCTCCTGCGAGTAGCGTATCCGGCCGCTGTCCTTGTCGGCACAGTTGCTGATGAACCACGCCGCCACATCCGTCTTGTTGAAGGCCCTGTTCTTCACGGGCGGCCGCGGTTCGCCGGGCAGCAGGCGGCGGCACTTGCCGTACGGGTGTGGCAGGTCGGACGTCGTCTTGTATGTGATGCTGAAGTTGAACATCGCCGCCTCGTACGGCTTCAACTTCGTGAACATCCGTCGCGGCGACTCGATCATGAAGAACGCCCACTTCTGGTGCGGGAACCGGAAGCGCGGCAGGCCGCCGAAGAAGCGTAAACGGTGAACGTCGACGAGGATGACGTCACCGCGGAAGTATTGCGAGCGATCGAGGATGAACTCGCACTGGTATTTTCCCCGGCAGGTGCGCGTGTGTCGGACGGTGCCGAATTCCCAGATGTCCCGGTTACTCCAGTAGACGATACGCAAGGGCCGGTTCGTCGGGTCAGCCACCGCCGGAAGCGCGTAGCGCACCCTGCCGGCAACGAACGACGTGTTGACGACATTCATCGAGATTTCGCGAGACCGCAGGATGATCGTGCGCACGTGAGTCGGACACAGCAGTGTCAACACGCAGAACGTCGTGATGACGCTGAGCGATATGACAACGTAAAACCACTTGAGGACCATGCTGGTTCTGCTCGATAGTTTGTACGACGGCCTGTAAACATACGCAGAAACACGTTAGGATCATGCCTGATCCGTGTGACAACGAGTTGGTGTAAACATACGTAGAAACATGCGAGGATCATGCCTGATCCGTGCGACAACGAGTTGGTGTAAACAGACGTAGAAACATGCGAGGATCATGCTTGATCCGTGTGACAACCAGTTGGTGTAAACATACTAAAAACATGCGAGGATCATGCCTGATCCGTGCGACAACCAGTTGGTGTAAACATACGTAGAAACATGCGAGGATCATGCCTGATCCGTGCGACAACCAGTTGGTGTAAACATACGTAGAAACATGCGAGGATCATGCCTGATCCGTGCGACAACTAGTTGGTGTAAACAGACGTAGAAACATGCGAGGATCATGCCTGATCCGTGCGACAACGAGTTGGTGTAAACATACGTAGAAACATCCAAGGATCAGGCCAGATGTGAGACATGAGAGCGAGTAAATAATCACAAGTATTGAGGATCATACTTGCTAGGCTACAAACAAACATACAAGAGGATCATCCCTGACCAGTCGATGTGTAAACACTCGTGAA
>CBDHHR010000728.1:0-6620 GCA_965263245.1 Metamycoplasmataceae bacterium
CGACTAGATGGGAGATGTCGGTTAGAGGGGAGAGAGCGTCTGGACGAGAGAGGTTGACAAGACGGGAGAGGCCGACGAGATG
Source organism: Metamycoplasmataceae bacterium (assembly GCA_965263245.1). Lineage (GTDB taxonomy): Bacteria > Bacillota_I > Bacilli_A > Mycoplasmatales > Metamycoplasmataceae > DT-68. The sequence goes on from CBDHHR010000728.1 coordinate 83, forward strand.
GGAGAGGTCGACAAGATGGGAGACGGCGGCTTGATGGGAGACGGAGTCCAGTAGGGGAGATGGCGAGAGAGGGCTGCTAAACGGGAGAGGGCGACTAGACGGGAGAAGGCTGTTAGAGGGGAGAGAGCGAATGGATGAGAGAGGGCGAATGGACGGGAGAGGGCGTCTAAACGGGAGAGGACGACTAGACGGGAGAGGGCGACAATTCGAGGGAGTGTTGAGACGGCGGATAAATGTAAGACGGTAGTTAGAGGGTAGAGGGTGAGAGAGGGCGGCTATAGGGGATAGGGCGTCTAGACGGGAGAGGGCGACTAGACGGGACAGGGCGGATGGCTGGAGAGGGCGGTTAGAGAGGGCGTCTAGACCGGACGGGTGAGGGAGACTATACGGGAATAGGCGACAACAGGGGAGAGGGCAACAATAGGGAAGACGGCGGCTAGATGGGAGACGGCGTCTAGAGGGCACAGGTTGACTAGACGGGATAGGTCGACTAGACGTGAGATTTCGACTAGACGGGAGATGCCGACAAGATGGGAGGGGGCGACTAGGCGGCAGAGGGCGACTACACTGGAGATGGCGACAAGAAGGGAGAGGGCGACCAGACGAGAGAGGTCGACCAGACGGAAGACGTCTGCCAGATGGAAGACGGCGGCTAGAGGGGAGAGGGCGACTAGTCTTGAGACGGCGGCTAGATGGGAGACGGTAGTTAGAGGGTAGAGTGTGAGAGAGTGCTGCTAAACGGGAGAGGGTGGATATACGGGAGAGGGCGGTAAAACGGGAGAAGGCGGCTAGACGGGAGAGGTGATTAGACAGGAGTCTTCGGCTAGAAGGGAGAAAGATGTTAGAGGGGAGAGAGCGACTAGACGGGAGAGGGCGACTAGACGGGAAAGGGCGGCTAAACGGTAGATGGCGACTAGACGGGAGAATGCTACAAGACGGGAGAGGGCGACAAAACGGGAGAGGACGACAAGAAGGGAGAGGGCAAATAGACGGGAAAGGGCGACTAGACGACAGAGGGCGACTAGATGGGAGAGACCGACTAGACCGTAGAAGGCGACAAGAAGGGAGAAGGTGACTAGACAGGAGAAATCGGTTAGAGGGGAGACACCCGTCTAGTCGCCCTCTGCCGCCTAGTCGCCCCCTCCCATCTAGCCGCCGTCTCGCATCTAGCCGCTGTCTTCCCTATAGTTGTCCTCTCCCCTCTTGTCGCCTATTCCCGTATAGTCTCCCTCACCCGTCCGGTCTAGTCGCCCTCTCTAACCGCCCTCTCCCGCTATCCGCCCTCTCCCGTCTAGTCGCCCTCTCCCGTCTAGCCGCCCTCTCCCCTTTCGCCGCCCTCTCTCACCCTCTACCCTCTAACTACCGTCTCACATCTAGCCGCCGTCTCAAGACTAGTGGCCCTCTCCCGAATTGTCGCCCTCTCCCGTCTAGTCGCCCTCTCACGTTTAGACGCCCTCTCCCGTCCAATCGCTCTCTCCCCTCTAACAGCCTTCTCCCGTGTAGTCGCCCTCTCCCGTTTAGCAGCCCTCTCTCGCCATCTCCCCTACTGGACACCGTCTCCCATCAAGCCGCCGTCTCCCATCTAGTCGCGCTCTCCCGTCTGTTCGCCCTCTCCAGTCTAGATAACCTCTCTCGTCCAGTCGCTCTCTCCCCTCTAACCGACTTCTCCCGTCTAGTCGCCCTATCCCGTTTAGCCGCCCTTTCCCGAGTGGTCGACCTCTTTCGTCCAGTCGCTCTCTCCCCTTTAAACGCCTTCTCCGTCTAGTCGCCCTCTCCCGTTTAGCAGCCTTCTCCCGTCTAGTCGCCCTCTGCCGTCTAGCCGCTCTCTCCCATCTAAACGCTTTCTCCCGTCTAGCACCCACTCCCGTCTAATCGCCCTCTCCCGTCTAGCCACCCTCTCCCGGATGGCTAGACGGGAGAGCGCGGTTAGACGGGAGAGAACAGCGGTTAGAACGGATATGGCGCCTGGACGAGAGAAGGCGGCTAGACGGGAGAGGACGGTTGGAGGGGGAGGGCGGCTATAGGGGAGACAGCGACTAGACTGGAGATGGTGACTATTCGGGAAAGGACGACTAGAAGTGAGAGCGCGACTAGACGGGAGAGGGCGACCAGACGGGAGGGGGCGGCTAGAAAGTAGAGGGCGACTAGACGGGACAGGGGGACTAGACGGGACAGGGCCGCCAGACGGAGAGGGCGATTATGCGGGAGAAGACGGCAAGACTGGAGAGGGCGGCGAGAGGGAAGAGTGCGGCTAAGGAGAGGGCGACTGTACGGCAGAGGGCTGCTTGTCGGGAGAGGGCGGGTAGACGGGAGAGGGCGACTATGTGGAGAAGGCGACTAGATTGTAGAGGGCGATAAGACAGGCGAGGCGGCTAGACGGGAGAAGGCGGCTAGACGGGAGAGCGCGGCTAGAAGGGAGAGGGCGACTATACGTGCGAGGGCGTCCAGACGGGAGAGGGCGGCTAGACAGTAGTGGGCGGCCTCAGAGGGTGACTGGACAGCAGAAGGCGACAACACGGGACAGGGTGACTTGACGGGAGAGTGTGGCTAGACCGGAGAGAGTGACTAGACGGCAGAGGGTGACTATTCGGGAGAGGGCGACTAGATGGGAAAGAGCTATTAGACGGGGGAGGCTGCTACACGGGAGAAGGCGGCTAGAGGGGAGACAGCGACTAGACGGGAGAGGGCGATGAGACGGGAGAGGGCTGATGTATGAGAGAGGGCGGCTAGACGGGAGATGGATACTAGACGGAATAGGGCGACTGGACGGAAGAGATCTACTTGCCGGGAGAGGGCGAATAGACAGGAAATGGCGGCTTGATAGGAGAGGGCGGAAGGTCTACAGAAGACGGGAGAGGACGGATTCCGAGGGCGATTAGAGAGAGTGACTAGAGGGTAGACGGCGACTAGGCGGCAAGACGGGGGAGGACGGATAGAGTGGAGAGGGCGACTAGACGAAAGAGGGCGGCTACAATGGAGAGAGCGACTAGACGGCACAGGGCGGCTGCAAAAGAGAGAGCGACTTGGCGGGAGAGGACGGATAGACTGGAGAGAGCGACTAGACGGGAGAGGGCGCTTTGAGGGGAGAGGGCGACAATACGTATCAGGGCGGCTAGAGAGGGCGATTAGATAGGAGACGGCGACTAAAATGGGGAAGGCGGCTAGACGGGAGAGTACGACTTGACAGGAGAGGGCGATTAGATGCAGAGGGCGACTAAAACCATACCGCGGCTAGACGGTAGAGGCCGGCTAGGCGGGAGAGGGCGACTAGAAGATATGGGGCGGCTAGACGGGAGAGGGCGGCTTGAGAAGGCGGCTAGGCGGTAGAATTCGAGTAGACGGAAGAGTGCGAGTACATGGGACAGAGAGCCTGGATGGGAGAGAGCGACTGGACGGGAGAGGGCGACTACACGGCAGAGGGCAACTAGAAGGGAGGGCGGATAGACAGAAGAGGGCGCTTAGAGAGGAGAGGTGCGAGTAGACGGGAGAGGTTGGTTGGAGAGGAGAGGTGCGAGTAGACGGGAAAGGGCGTCTAGACGGAAGAGGTCGGCTAAACTAGACAGGACGGCTAGACGGGAAAGGGCGGCTAGACGGTAGAAGGCGACTAGACGGGAGAGGGCGACTATATGGAAGAGGGTGGCTTGACGTGAAAGGGCGATAAGACAGGATAGGGCGTGTAGATGGAACAGGACGGCTAGACAGCAATAGGCGGCTATACGGGAGAGGGTGGCTAGAGAAGGCGGCTTGACGGGAGAGGGCGACTTGACGGGCGAGTGCGACTAGACGGGAGAGGACCACTAGACGGTAGATTGCTGGCTGAAAAGAATAGGGCGACTAGAGGGGAGACGGCGACTAGAGAGGAAAGAACGATTGGACGGGAGAGGATGGCCAGACTGGAGAGGGGGGTTAAAGGGGAGAAGGCGACTAGACGGGAGTCGGCTGCTAGAGAGGGCGACTAGACGGGAGAGGCGGGTGTCCGAGAGAGGGCGGCTAGACGGGTGAGTACAACTAGACGGGAGAGGGCGGCTAGAAAGGACAGGGCGATTAGAGGGGTGAGCGCGACTAGAAGCAAAGGGCGACTAAACGGGAGAGTTCGGCTAGACGTCAGAGGGCGACTAGACGAGTGTGGGCTACTAGATTGGAGAAGGCGGGTAGACGAGAGAGTGCGGATGAAGTGGAGAGGGCGACTGGACGGGAGAGGGCCGCTGCAAGAGAGAGAGAGAGCGACTAACCGGGAGAGGACGACTCGACTGGAGACGGCGGTTACAGGGAAGAAGGCGACTAGAAGGCGAAGGCGGCTTGACAAGAGAGGATTGATAGACGGGAGAGGGCGACTAGACGGGAGAGGGCGGCTAGATGGGAGAGGGCGACTAGACGTACGAGGGCGGCTAGACGGGAGAGGGCGATTAGACGGGAGAGTGTGGCTAGAGGGGAGAGGGCGACTAGATGCAGAGAGCGACTAGAAGCGATAGAGCGGCTAGGCGCGAGAGGACGAATAGGCAATATCGGGGAGCTAGACGGGAGAGGCCGGCTCTAGAAAGCGGCTAGACTGTAGAATTCGACTACGCGGGAGACGGCTAGATGGGAGAGGGCGAGTAGACGGGAGAGAGCGGTTAGAGGAGAGGTCCGTCTAGACGGGAGAGAGCGACTAGACAGGAGAAGGCTACTACACGGGAGAGGGCAAATAGACAGGAGATGGCAGCTTGATGGGAGAGGGCGGCTAGACTACAGAGGACGGGAGAGGACGACTACCGAGGGCGTTTAGAGAGGGTGACGGCTGAGGGTAAATAGACGGTAGATGGTGACAAGAAGTTAGATGGTGGCTGGACGGGAGAGGGCTGCTAGAAGGGAGTGGGAGGCTAGAAGGGAAATGGTGGCCAGAAGAGGCGGCTAGACGGTAGAATTCGACTATACGGAAGAAGGCGATTAGTTGGGACAGGGCGCTAGGACGGGAGAGAACGACTAGACGCGAGACTGCGACTACACGGGAGAGACCGACTAGACCGGAGAGTGCGAGTAGATAGGCGGTTAGAGAAGGCGGTTAGAGAGGAGAGATGCGACTAGACGGGAGAGGGCGACTACATGGGAGAGGGCGGCTAGACGGAAGAGGGCGACTAGACGGGAGAATTCGGCTAGACGAGAGAGGGCCACTACATGGAAGAGGGCGGCTAAATGGAAGAGGGCGACTAGACGGGAGGGGGCGGCTAAACGGGATAAGGCGACTAGACGGGAGAAGGCACGTTGACGGAATAATGAGTACCGAGAGGCCGGCTGGACAGGAGAGGGTGGCTAAACGGGAGAAGTCGGGTTAACGGGAGAGTGGGTAGAGACAGGGCCACTAGACGGGTGAGGGCGACTAGACGAGAGGGGGCGGCGAGAAGGGAGAGGGCGCCTAGACGGGAGAGAGCGAAGAGACAGGAGAAGGCTGCTACATGGGAGAGGACGAATATAGTGGAGATGGCGGCTTGATAGGAGTGGGCGGCTAGACTACAGAGGACGGAAGAGGACGACTACCGAGGGAGGTTAGAGAGGGTAAATAGACGGTAGAGGGCGACAAGAAATGAGATGGCGGCTAGACGGCAGATGGCGCCTAGAGGGGATAGAGCGACTAGATGCACAGGGCGATTAGAAGCGATTGTTCGGCTAAACGGGAGACGGCGGCTAGGCGGAAGAGGACGACTAAACGGTATGGGGCGTCTAGACGGGAGAGGGAGGCTAGAAGAGGCGGCTAGATGGTAGAATTCGAAGGCGAGTAGATGGGACAGGACACTAGGATGGGAGAGAACGACTAGACGGCAGAAGGCGACTACACGGGAGAAGCCGACTAGACGGGAGAGGGCGAGTAGACGGGAGAAGGCGGTTAGAGAGGTGAGGTGCGACTAGACGGGAGAGGGCGATTACGTGGTATAGGGCGGCTAGACGGAAGAGGTCGACTAGACGGGAGAAGTCGGCTAGACGAGAGAGGTTTACTACAAGGAAAAGGTGTCTACATGGGATAGGGCGACTAGTCGGGATAGGGCGGCTAAACGGGAGAGGGCGGCTATATGTGAAAGGGGGGAGAGAGGGGAGAGGACGACTACACGGGAGAGGGCGACGAGACGAAAGAGTGCGGCTAGACGGGAGTGGGCGACTAGATGCGAGACGGCGACTAGACTGGAGAGGTTGAATAGGGTGGCTGGAAGGAAGAGGGCGCCCAGCCGGGAAAGTACGGTTCGACGGGAGAGGTCGGTTAATCTAGATAGGACGGCTAGACGGGAAAGGGCGGGTAGTCGACAGAAGGTGACTAGACGGGAGACAGCGACTACATGGAAGAAGGCGGCTTGACAAGAAAGGGCAGTAAGATGGGAGAGGGCAGCTAGATGGAAGAGGACGGCTAGACTGGAGAGGGCTGCCGAAGAGGGCTGATGTATGGGAGAGGGCGACAAGACGGGAAAGGGCGACTAGACGGGAGAGCGCGTGTAGAGGGGAGAGGGCGACTAGACGTGAGAGGGCGGAAAGAGGGGAGAGGGTGGCTATGCGGTAATGGGCGGCAAGAGAG
>CBDHHR010000729.1:0-4814 GCA_965263245.1 Metamycoplasmataceae bacterium
AATAAGCTCCAGTCGTGCGGAGTCATGCCATGTATCGTGACCCACTTACAGGCCATATTAAATAATTTGATTAGGCCCTACATATAATTTATAAGCCTGGGGTCGGTTTCATGAAGCATACTTACAGTGTCGTAGCGGGCGATAACTCGTCAAAAACCTAAAGCGTCGTAAAGTTACGCTAGTTGTATTTAGTAGGTAACTTTACGCTACTTGAAGTATTTATGAGATGTTAGTTGATGCTCCCGACATGCCCACACTCAACATAATTAGTTTTAATGTTTACACTGGATATCCTTTACATTCATCATAGCTTGCCATTTGGTATACGAACAGCAAAGGCAGCAGCTAAGGAGAAAATGGTGTCCGGTAACAGCATAAAAACAGGAATTCCCGACCGAATTAATTCTACATCGAATGCTAAATTGGTTTCATGAAACCGGCCATAAGCTACATCGACTAGTCGATGTTAGCTGCGACCATTAAACTGCATAATTGTGTGTAATGTATCCCGGTATGGACATTATTTGGGTTAATGACAAATCCATCTTTTAATGAAAGCCTGAACAAACTCTTGCACAAAAACTTCATATCGAACTGGGCCAAAAAAAATAGAAAAGGTGTTTTGACCATTAAAATACTTATGATTACTGAACAATAACAAACATTACCTAAACATCTTTCTGTCATCTGGCTAGTGCAAGTGCTACCTTGATTAGGCAGATCTGTGAATGCTGCAAATTTGACTTGGATTATACTGGACCATATAATGTTATCCATAAAACATATCAACTGTTTCTTGTATTTTTCAGTGTTGCAAATGCAATCAGAAGAGTCTTTATAGCTGAAACACCAACAATAGGTGAGCCTTTATGCTTTTTGTAACTAAATTGTTGTAGCTGCACATTTTAGTTTTGTATATTGACAACACATTCATTACTTCAGTCTTATGATGATAAAATGATATCATGATTGTGACACTGAGTCCCTCAGCCCACTGTTGTGTATCATTGTGATTAAGCTGCTTAGTAGAAAGAAAAGTGCACATTTTCTATAAATTCACCCCTAAAAAAACAGATGAAAGTCAGAAGAGCAAAAATTTGTTTCGAGAATTTAAAAGGTTTAACGTGGCTTGTTAAAAATTATCCATTTCATTCCAATCTTAAAATGCAGTTAAATTGAATCATTAAAATAGTATGTTTTAATCCTGGTACATATCACTTGCATATTTTCAGCTATTGACTGGGTTCAGCTAGAGTCAAATTCCACAGTTCTTTGCGATGAGTTCATAGCACAGCGTGTTGGTCTTATTCCTCTCACATCTGATGAAGTTGTTGACAAAATGCTGTACAGTAGGGTAAGTGTTAGACTTGGTGGTCATAGTGCAACTTATAATTCTCTTTAAATAAAATAGTTTACTGCTGACTTATATTACTACCAAGACAACTTGATAGTATTCCTTCATACTCTATACATATAAACTATTTTTAAAAACATTGTGTTGGAAACAGGACACTAACATAGTAGATTGTACCGGTTATGGAGTCAGTTCCATTTGATCAAATCTAATAAATTGAAGGAAAAAAACAATCCCAATTCCATGCAAACAATTTATTCCAGTTAAAATGTATCAGTTTAAACATAAAAACCCTTACAATGTATCCAACTCCAGTTCATTTTAGCACAGTTCTATTTATACATGAAAACATGCATATTTAGTCAGATATTAAAACAATCACTGTTGTTCATTCAAAGTCACTTGCATAAATAAAATTAAGTGGCTGCTGCGAAAAAACAATAACAAATCAATTGCAATAAAAAATAGTTCAGTTTAAACAATGGTAAATGGTAGTCAAGGTCCATAAAGTGATACCACATTGTGAGGCATGAAAATGTGTTCACGTATCTGCCACTAGGGGTGCTACAAGGTTGACAAACACAACTGCACCAAGAACACCATCAGAGCCACAGTGTGTGGGCAGTGTATGTGTAGTTTATAAAGATTAGTTGAACTACCAGTCAATGTACAATTATATTTAAAAGTCATACATGGTCAAATGTTGAATTATTAAATTTTGAATTTATTTCGAATCCTGCATGGAATGCTGTCAGGCTTTTATAGAGCTCTAACTGTCAGGCAGTTATAGTGCTCTAACTGTCAGACATTTATAGTGCTCTAACTGTCAGACATTTATAGTGCTCTAACTGTCAGACAATTATAGTGCTCTAACTGTCAGGTATTTATAGTGCTCTAACTGTCAGGCAGTTATAGTGCTCTAACTGTCAGACAGTTGTAGTGCTCTAACTGTCAGACAATTATAGTGCTCTAACTGTCAGGCATTTATAGTGCTCTAACTGTCAGGCAGTTATACTGCTCTAACTGTCAGGCAGTTATAGTGCTCTAACTGTCAGACAGTTATAGTGCTCTGTCAGACAATTATAGTGCTCTAACTGTCAGGCATTTATAGTGCTCTAACTGTCAGGCAGTTATAGCGCTCTAACTGTCAGACTTTTATAGTGCTCTAACTGTCAGACATTTATAGTGCTCTAACTGTCAGATAGTTATTGTGCTCTAACTGTCAGATAGTTATTGTGCTCTAACTGTCAGACAGTTATAGCGCTCTAACTGTCAGACAGTTATAGCGCTCTAACTGTCAGACAGTTATAGTGCTCTAACTGTCAGACATTTATAGTGCTCTAACTGTCAGACATTTATAGTGCTCTAACTGTCAGACAATTATAGTGCTCTAACTGTCAGGTATTTATAGTGCTCTAACTGTCAGGCAGTTATAGTGCTCTAACTGTCAGACATTTATAGTGCTCTAACTGTCAGACATTTATAGTGCTCTAACTGTCAGACAATTATAGTGCTCTAACTGTCAGGTATTTATAGTGCTCTAACTGTCAGGCAGTTATAGTGCTCTAACTGTCAGACAGTTGTAGTGCTCTAACTGTCAGACAGTTATAGTGCTCTGTCAGACAATTATAGTGCTCTAACTGTCAGGCATTTATAGTGCTCTAACTGTCAGGCAGTTATAGCGCTCTAACTGTCAGACTTTTATAGTGCTCTAACTGTCAGACATTTATAGTGCTCTAACTGTCAGATAGTTATTGTGCTCTAACTGTCAGATAGTTATTGTGCTCTAACTGTCAGACAGTTATAGCGCTCTAACTGTCAGACAGTTATAGCGCTCTAACTGTCAGACAGTTATAGTGCTCTAACTGTCAGACATTTATAGTGCTCTAACTGTCAGACAGTTATAGTGCTCTAACTGTCAGACAGTTATAGTGCTCTAACTGTCAGACAGTTATAGTGCTCTGTCAGACAGTTATAGTGCTCTAACTGTCAGACAGTTATAGTGCTCTAACTGTCAGTGTGAACAACTAAAACATCAGGTTAATTGCAAAATACTACTTAATGGTCTTATTCGTGTGTGTACATAATCACTAGATTATGTACAAATTATAAGTAAGTCATCAACGATGCGTTTGTTGCGTAGGACTGCACGTGTGACGAGTTCTGTAGTGACTGCTCGGTTGAGTTTACGTTGGACGTCCGGTGCACCGACGACCAGACAAGACACATCACCAGTGCAGACCTCATCTCCAGCAACCCAAAAGTTGTACCTGTAAGTGAGAATCTTGTGGCATTGATTCTGTTACTCTGCTGCCAGTAGTATTGGTTGACACATTCTACAATCCCCTAGTTTCATGTGTCTTCATTTCCTTGACAATAAATAGTGAACATTTTGTGTGCCATTTTTTAGTTTCTATATTAATTGAAGATGCTGTCAGCATTTGCAGTGAAGCGTGTTTATAGTATCGGTGAGAGTACACAACTTACAATGTTATTTATTTTGCCGCACTCAACTAGGCTGCACCTCTAACTGTATTATGCATATTCTGGTTTTCCCCCTTGACAACTGCAGTAGGGTGATGTGTATATATAACATATCCATTGACCTGTTGACAGGTGACATCAAGACACAGAGAGGATGAGGGGGAATATGGAGACACTGAAGGTACGTATGGGGTGGGGGGTAAGGAAGACGTACAAAACATTTGTTTTTATTACTGCTTCACTAACTGTGAAAGTATGTTACAGTATTGTATGTTTAAAAAAATACATATACACTATGCTAAAAATGTGATACATTGATTTATAACAATTATGACATTCAGAATAACAAGCATATTTTTAATGTTTGCAGGTTATTAATATTCATATTGGTTTTATCAATCATGTCTGCAGTTTGGCACATTACAGACATAAAAGCGTTGTGCATAATATAGGTCGTTTTTACAATGCTTTACTTAGAATATGTTGCTAATAATGATACCAACATAAGTTTTTCAAAATAAAAATACTAGTATTATAAATAGACTGCTATACTGTACCCGGTAGTATGTCACATGCCTTGATGTCGAGGGTCAGTGAAGTGAGCTGTTCACTTGCACTGTTGCAGACATTCTCATTGTGAAGCTGCGTAAAGGTCAAGAGTTGAAGTTACGGGCCTATGCGAGGAAGGGCTTTGCGAAGGAACATGCCAAGTGGAACCCCACTTGTGGTGTGGCCTTTGAGTACGATCCAGACAATGCCCTGCGACACACTACATTCCCCAAACCTGAGGAGTGGTGAGCTATGACTTAGAAAACTTATGACACGACTTTTGTTGTAAAAAAGCACACTGCCAATACTTTTGACTGGTTTGACAAGCTGATAACAGCCGCCGTAAGATGTTCCCCACAGTAGGTTATTAAGGCATAATAAATAACACTGACTAGTAAATAGAATTGTGATGGGAAAGCAAGACATA
>CBDHHR010000730.1:0-17500 GCA_965263245.1 Metamycoplasmataceae bacterium
TTCGTGGAACGGGTGTATAATGAAATACATTTAAAGTTATCTGTGCAAACACATACTCAAAAACACTAACAAAACAACGCATTTTGTTGTAATTAAATAAAACAAGATTAAATGAGAGAAAACGTACACAAAACCACACGCTGTGGGTCTAACCGCGATCACGTCGTCGGTAGTTCTGTAGACGGGAGAGACATGCACGTAAACTGTGAGTATGACGCGCGACCGCCGCTACAATCGATAACCGACAAACCCGTAGCAACGCCGCTCACCCGCCTCAAGCACTAATTAGCACATTAAGTAGCGGAGATTATTAATTGAATTTTGCTTTAGCGCCGGATTACAGCGACGAACGCTTCCCCGCAAAATCGCTGTCAATAGGTTTCTTTCAATCTAATCATTGCCATTAATTTTTCAGTTGCGCTAATCCGTGCCTAGCCACGCCGTACTTATACGGCGTCATTGTGCGGCTATCTATGCCGCTAGGTGCGCCACCGTCGGCGTGATTAACAATTTACTTATTCGTATCGCTACTCGTGAAGTAATCGATCATAACGCATCTCCATTACACAATCTTCTAGACAGGTTTCTGAGAGAGAAACCGTATGTTTCTCTATCCGGAATTAGCCAGCGTAGTGATTTGTAACAGAGTCTGTTGTGTTAAATGATGGAATATGTGATTCCGTTGAACATCAAATGTTAATGCAATCAGTTTGGCCCGGTATTACCCAATACACTGTTTTGAAATTGGATGTATTTCTTAAGATTCCAGCATGCTTACTAAGCTATACCGTCAACATAACATAATCATAAGAACAGTGTATTAAGTAATTAATGTAAAACCAGGAGTAGATAGTCTATTTTAAAGCGACTTTGAATCGTCGGTTCATCAACCAATGACGGTGTCAGTATTAAACTACATTACGATACATTGTAACAAATGACGGAAATCCGAGTAATCAATTGTTCGATTAATCAATAAACGTTATTCCCGTCCCATCGGGGGCACAGGGAGACATCACAGAACAATTCCAGGAATTAAAGGTTAGGCCTTCAGTAAGAATTGTAGGAATGTGGTTTTAAAAAGCAATTAATACAAACGGACTATGGGTTCGAACCAACCAAAATCAACCGAACATCGAAGTAGAAATTGGAAGTGGATTGGCATGTAACCGACGTATAGCTCAAGACAGACATTAACGCGGAACCGCAAGACGAAAAGGGCGGGGTTGTGTTTACAATTTTCCGGCGTTATAAACGTTCCGATTAACATTTCAGCGCATGCGCTATAAATGTAAAATCATAAATGTGCAGCGAAAGGACAAACCACTTACGTTATAAATACTACAGGTTGTTCGTTAAGATGTATAACCTCCCAGCAAAGTTATTTGTCGCAAATTAACACGAGGCAAACAATTATTGAGGCATGTTTTGATGGCAAGCATAAATCACGTGACTGTGATTTAAACAAACGTAATACTTTAAAGTATTGAACGACATTTGAGCAATTCTTCACAGTAACCATCACAGGAGAGTTAACGAACAGCTCGCAGCATTTATACCAAAAAGGCTTTGTCGTTTCGCTGCTCGTTGATTATTTTTAAAAATCGCGCATGCGCAGAAACGTCAATCGGAAAGTTTATAACGACCGGGAAAATGTAAGCGCGACAACGGCCGAAAAACACACGGCACAGACACGTGGAGGGGGACATGGCATAAGCAAGACGGAAATGGACAAATGTGGAACTGAGTGCCCAAATCCATGTCCGTTGGAGAAGAGTTCTTTGTGGACTAAGCTCCGACAAGGACTGAAAAGATCCAAGTCGAGTGTTTCGCCCCACGTGGGACCGCGGCACGGCGGGTGTCTGCTGGTGGTTGGATGTTGAAGTGCGCTCATTGCTGCACGATAAGACATCTCCATACATCTTTTTCTTCGCCGACCGTAGACATTCATTCATATGTTATTAAATATGTTTCCATGAATGTTTTGCTCGGTACAGCGCAAATATGTATTTACGAATAAAGCAAGCCTACACAATACTTGCACACTGCAACACACGAGGCGATTTCTACACGACGACGACGACGACGACGACGACGACGACGACGACGACGACGACGACGACGACGACGACGACGACGACGACGACGACGACGACGACGACGACGACGACGACGACGACGACGACGACGACGACGACGACGACGACGACGACGACGACGACGACGACGACGACGACGACGACGACGACGACGACGACGACGACGACGACGACGACGACGACGACGACGACGACGACGACGACGACGACGACGACGACGACGACGACGACGACGACGACGACGACGACGACGACGACGACGACGACGACGACGACGACGACGACGACGACGACGACGACGACGACGACGACGACGACGACGACGACGACGACGACGACGACGACGACGACGACGACGACGACGACGACGACGACGACGACGACGACGACGACGACGACGACGACGACGACGACGACGACGACGACGACGACGACGACGACGACGACGACGACGACGACGACGACGACGACGACGACGACGACGACGACGACGACGACGACGACGACGACGACGACGACGACGACGACGACGACGACGACGACGACGACGACGACGACGACGACGACGACGACGACGACGACGACGACGACGACGACGACGACGACGACGACGACGACGACGACGACGACGACGACGACGACGACGACGACGACGACGACGACGACGACGACGACGACGACGACGACGACGACGACGACGACGACGACGACGACGACGACGACGACGACGACGACGACGACGACGACGACGACGACGACGACGACGACGACGACGACGACGACGACGACGACGACGACGACGACGACGACGACGACGACGACGACGACGACGACGACGACGACGACGACGACGACGACGACGACGACGACGACGACGACGACGACGACGACGACGACGACGACGACGACGACGACGACGACGACGACGACGACGACGACGACGACGACGACGACGACGACGACGACGACGACGACGACGACGACGACGACGACGACGACGACGACGACGACGACGACGACGACGACGACGACGACGACGACGACGACGACGACGACGACGACGACGACGACGACGACGACGACGACGACGACGACGACGACGACGACGACGACGACGACGACGACGACGACGACGACGACGACGACGACGACGACGACGACGACGACGACGACGACGACGACGACGACGACGACGACGACGACGACGACGACGACGACGACGACGACGACGACGACGACGACGACGACGACGACGACGACGACGACGACGACGACGACGACGACGACGACGACGACGACGACGACGACGACGACGACGACGACGACGACGACGACGACGACGACGACGACGACGACGACGACGACGACGACGACGACGACGACGACGACGACGACGACGACGACGACGACGACGACGACGACGACGACGACGACGACGACGACGACGACGACGACGACGACGACGACGACAAAGAAAACGTCTACCGAGTCATGGGCGATGTTTTGCAGTTCACACGTCACAACAAACACGACGCGTGCTGGATATGACTGACGGTTTAGGACGCAACTTTAACATTTAAAAACAGTTACTTTGTACTATGTTTAGCTGGTAATTTGTCTTCAAGTGCGGTTATTCGCAAAGGCAGGCGCCGGCTTCTCACCAGAGCCAGATGGAAGTTCAGGCCTTCAATTTATCACTTGATTGCTTTTGAGAACAGTTATAAATAAATGATTCGACAAAGCTGTCTATATAGTGACGCGTTCGAGAGAAGTGTCTTCAAAAGAAAACAGCTGATGATCTCCTTTCTGTTGGATGAATGATAAAACCGGTATTATTTATAAATAAATTATTAAACGAATGTTTTTTTCTCAAAATGTTCTTAAACCGTTTCAGATATTGAAATACTTCCAAATGTCCTAACGTTAATTAAAATGCCATAAATCGTAAACATAGGATGTTTAATCTTCCACATAACTCCATTGAGTTCAGTTATTAATAGTCATCATTTGCGTCATCATCTTTATGCAGACGGGATTACACATGTCTATAGACGGGTTTTTGGTTCGTCGTGACAACGTAGAACTCTCTTGACACATTCACAGTGTTTCCCTACACCCTACTTAATCAGTGTGTTATGCAGTTTCAATTCGCAATTTATGAGTAATGTATGACGATAACTTTAATTTTTAGAGAACAATGTTCTCAGATTTGTCGGACGTCTTATTGTTTTCTTATTTGTGATTTACGATGAATTCGTCGGTATTTGTCTCTTTCAAAAACTATCGCAACTTCCCTTAGCACTAGTAGACCAGACTATTGTAATACTTTGTTGTATTAAAAAAATTGCTTTTAAGGATATCACAACATTTAAACTTGTTAAGAACTGCGTAGCTGAGGTTGTGACTGCTGCATCTAAAGTCTCTGCATTAGCTTCCTGTCCGATGTCTCAAAACAACTGAAATTATTTATTGCCTCTGAGATCGATTGGCCCTATCGTATTGGTGTGCTTCTTGTGATGCAATCTTCGAGGGGCCTTGTGGTGTAGACTACTTGTCACCTTGTGGTGGAGTCTTCGTGTCACTTTGTGGTGTAGACTTCTTGTCACCTTGTGGTGGAGTCTTCGTGTCACTGTGGTGTAGACTTCTTGTCACCTTGTGGTGGGGTCTTCGTGTCACCTTGTGGTGTAGACTTCTTGTCACCTTGTGGTGGAGTCTTCGTGTCACTTTGTGGTGGAGTCTTCGTGTCACCTTGTGGTGGAGTCTTCGTGTCACCTTGTGGTGGAGTCTTCGTGTCACCTTGTGGTGGAGTCTTCGTGACACCTTGTGGTGGAGTCTTCGTGTCACCTTGTGGTGTAGACTTCGTGTCACCTTGTGGTGGAGTCTTCGTGTCACTTTGTGGTGGAGTCTTCGTGTCACCTTGTGGTGTAGACTTCGTGTCACCTTGTGGTGGAGTCTTCGTGTCACCTTGTGGTGTAGACTACTTGTCACCTTGTGGTGGAGTCTTCGTGTCACCTTGTGGTGTAGACTTCATGTCACCTTGTGGTGGAGTCTTCGTGTCACCTTGTGGTGTAGACTACTTGTCACCTTGTGGTGGAGTCTTCGTGTCACCTTGTGGTGTAGACTTCGTGTCACCTTGTGGTGGAGTCTTCGTGTCACTTTGTGGTGGAGTCTTCGTGTCACCTTGTGGTGTAGACTTCGTGTCACCTTGTGGTGGAGTCTTCGTGTCACCTTGTGGTGGAGTCTTCGTGTCACCTTGTGGTGTAGACTACTTGTCACCTTGTGGTGGAGTCTTCGTGTCACCTTGTGGTGTAGACTTCATGTCACCTTGTGGTGGAGTCTTCGTGTCACTTTGTGGTGTAGACTTCATGTCACCTTGTGGTGGAGTCTTCGTGTCACCTTGTGGTGTAGACTTCTTGTCACCTTGTGGTGGAGTCTTCGTGTCACTTTGTGGTGGAGTCTTCGTGTCACCTTGTGGTGGAGTCTTCGTGTCACTTTGTGGTGTAGACTTCTTGTCACCTTGTGGTGTAGACTTCATGTCACCTTGTGGTGGAGTCTTCGTGTCACTTTGTGGTGTAGACTTCTTGTCACCTTGTGGTGGAGTCTTCGTGTCACTTTGTGGTGTAGACTTCATGTCACCTTGTGGTGGAGTCTTCGTGTCACTTTGTGGTGTAGACTTCTTGTCACCTTGTGGTGTAGACTTCATGTCACCTTGTGGTGGAGTCTTCGTGTCACTTTGTGGTGTAGACTTCTTGTCACCTTGTGGTGGAGTCTTCGTGTCACTTTGTGGTGTAGACTTCATGTCACCTTGTGGTGGAGTCTTCGTGTCACCTTGTGGTGTAGACTTCATGTCACCTTGTGGTGGAGTCTTCGTGTCACTTTGTGGTGTAGACTTCATGTCACCTTGTGGTGGAGTCTTCGTGTCACTTTGTGGTGTAGACTTCTTGTCACCTTGTGATGAGTCTTCGTGTCACTTTGTGGTGTAGACTTCATGTCACCTTGTGGTGGAGTCTTCGTGTCACCTTGTGGTGTAGACTTCTTGTCACCTTGTGGTGGAGTCTTCGTGTCACTTTGTGGTGTAGACTTCTTGTCACCTTGTGGTGGAGTCTTCGTGTCACCTTGTGGTGTAGACTTCTTGTCACCTTGTGGTGGAGTCTTCGTGTCACCTTGTGGTGTAGACTTCTTGTCACCTTGTGGTGGAGTCTTCGTGTCACCTTGTGGTGGAGTCTTCGTGTCACCTTGTGGTGGAGTCTTCGTGTCACTTTGTGGTGGAGTCTTCGTGTCACTTTGTGGTGGAGTCTTCGTGTCACCTTGTGGTGGAGTCTTCGTGTCACCTTGTGGTGTAGACTTCATGTCACCTTGTGGTGGAGTCTTCGTGTCACTTTGTGGTGGAGTCTTCGTGTCACCTTGTGGTGGAGTCTTCGTGTCACTTTGTGGTGGAGTCTTCGTGTCACCTTGTGGTGGAGTCTTCGTGTCACCTTGTGGTGGAGTCTTCGTGTCACTTTGTGGTGGAGTCTTCGTGTCACCTTGTGGTGGAGTCTTCGTGTCACTTTGTGGTGGAGTCTTCGTGTCACCTTGTGGTGGAGTCTTCGTGTCACCTTGTGGTGTAGACTTCTTGTCACCTTGTGTTGGAGTCTTCGTGTCACTTTGTGGTGGAGTCTTCGTGTCACTTTGTGGTGGAGTCTTCGTGTCACTTTGTGGTGGAGTCTTCGTGTCACCTTGTGGTGGAGTCTTCGTGTCACTTTGTGGTGTAGACTTCTTGTCACCTTGTGATGAGTCTTCGTGTCACTTTGTGGTGTAGACTTCATGTCACCTTGTGGTGGAGTCTTCGTGTCACCTTGTGGTGTAGACTTCTTGTCACCTTGTGGTGGAGTCTTCGTGTCACTTTGTGGTGGAGTCTTCGTGTCACCTTGTGGTGGAGTCTTCGTGTCACCTTGTGGTGTAGACTTCATGTCACCTTGTGGTGGAGTCTTCGTGTCACTTTATGGTGGAGTCTTCGTGTCACCTTGTGGTGGAGTCTTCGTGACACCTTGTGGTGTAGACTTCGTGTCACCTTGTGGTGGAGTCTTCGTGTCACCTTGTGGTGGAGTCTTCGTGTCACCTTGTGATGGAGTCTTCGTGTCACCTTGTGATGGAATCTTCGTGTCACCTTGTGATGGAGTCTTCGTGTCACCATGTGATGTGTGATGGAGTCTTCGTGTCACCTTGTGTTCCTATCTTCATAGTAAGCTGTGGACTAAACATTTGAGTAACACCTATTGACGCAGACCTCCAGTGATGCTGTGGTGTAGTGTTCATGGATACATTGTGTCGTGTTCGTCGTGTGATCTTGTGGTCTAATATACGTGTGTCATTGTGACGCAGTCTCCGCGTGACCTTTGGCGTATTCTTCATGCGGCTATATTGTGAAATTGTTATCCCGCTTTCTGGTGCAATAACAGTAATTGCCAGTTTAGTATCAGCTTACATCTGCCCTGCGTCACGCCCCGCTCCTGTGCTACAATATGTTCGTGCGCACACTCGCAATTACCTATCAATTTCACGCAGACATAAATTAGGCCCTTAGCTTTGTAAGCGAGTTGACTTGTTTTGCTGTCGAGTCGCGCGTGCGTGCTGAAGCATCTGGCCAGTCATAATGGACGCGCACGGCGGTCAGTCGCCGCCTTTGTGCTGGTCAGTCGCTCGGACAAATGAGTGTCCACTCACTCCGGCCACCGTGGACGCTCTTACGTGATCGCCACATCACCTGGTGGCGTGACGTTGTCTCCAGGCAGGTGGTGGCGATGTGGGGCGTGATGACGACGCGGGGGGTGGCGCCCGTGTTTTGTGGTTGTCGACGAGAGATTTATCGCGCGCTGCATGTCGCGAGCGACGAGGTGTGGTGGTGTCGTGCGTGCACGTAGTGGCGTGCATGACGACACACGCACGCATGCACATTCACGCACAGATTTCCGATTGCTTGCTTCGTGTGGGGTGATTTAGGAAATGTGTCCTGGAAGTAATGTTTCTCTGAACTATTTGAATGTGTTTATTGCTGTAGTATTTCATGTAGAAATGTTTGCATCAAATAAAGCGCTTCTGGAAAATAGTTGTCGAAATCGGTATCAAATTTGTATTACCATTTTGTTTACGCCAGAATTTAGTTCGTTGTCTCAATATTAAATATTGTCTTGTTCCGATAATTTGCGCAACCTCCATCTATGTCCATACAAAATGTGCCATGTGACCACCACGTAACAATACTTTTCTTTTTGTTTGCTTATGTAGAATGTGATGTTGTACCGAAATAAAATATGATTTGATTTGATATTTGTATTAATTTCAATTAATTACGGAACTGAATACTCAAAGGAGAACACACGCACGCACGCACGCACGCACGCACGCACGCACGCACGCACGCACGCACGCACGCACGCACGCACGCACGCACGCACGCACGCACGCACGCACGCACGCACGCACGCACGCGCACGCACGCACGCACGCACGCACGCACGCACACGCACGCGCACGCGCACGCGCACGCGCACGCGCACGCGCACGCGCACGCGCACGCGCACGCGCACGCGCACGCGCACACGCACACGCACACGCACACGCACACGCACACGCACACGCACACGCACACGCACACGCACACGCACACGCACACGCACACGCACACGCACACGCACACGCACACGCACACGCACACGCACACGCACACGCACACGCACACGCACACGCACACGCACACGCACACGCACACGCACACGCACACGCACACGCACACGCACACGCACACGCACACGCACACGCACACGCACACGCACACGCACACGCACACGCACACGCACACACACACACACACACACACACACACACACAGTTGTTGACACTGCCCATTAATCGATAAGGTTGTCCAATAAGCACTAGTCGCCAGTTAGTCGTGCATTACAGAAACGCGAGTGGCAAAGCGCGCAATAATCTGCACGCTCAGCAACGAATACGCTTCAGCAAATTAGCGCTCTTTAACGCCGGCGATCTGTGGCGACTTACGGCAGTTCCAAGTCCCTCGAGTAGACATCTACACGGCTCTGCGCGGGCAGGCGTAATCGTACGCGACAGCCGATTTTACCACGATCCTTAATCACCATTTCTCGATAACAGCGGTTCAAACGCAACTGGCCGCAAATTAGGAGGATAGTCGCGATTTCATTTGGCAGCCCTGTAAGTGGTGTTGTGTGACGTAACAGCGAGGTCCCGGCGGACGTCATATATCCGACGTCGAGCGCTTAACGTCATCTCGTAGTGATGTCATACGTCTGACGTCGGCCACTTAGCAACGCGCGTGCTGGGACCTCGGTTTCGTTGCGGTTTTCTACGATTGCACTATTTATTACGCACGCATTAAATATTCAGCGCCGCGCTATTGGCCCCACAGCCGGACAGAACATATTCACACTCACGATCGGAGAAAAAAGGTGATTTTTGTAAGCTTTGATTTTTTTATGTATGAAGATGCGACAGTTTCCCATAAGTAAACATAACACTATTTTGCAATTCGACTGTTTCAAACCAGCATGACAATTGACTGCGATGACAGAGCAGTTTGTTACAAGTAAACAGCCAGTTTGTTACAAGTAAACAGCGACAGAGCAGTTTGTTACAAGTAAACAGCTAATACGATAACCTCGAAAATTACGGCCACTTCGACATTCTCATATTTCCTCAAGAAATATAACATCTTTCTAACATTAAAAACAAATAAAGTCTACCTTCTGAGAAAGAAAAACAGGTCACCTGTTTAAGACATCATTCGCGTAGACCTAAACATAATCCATGACAGCAGCTGCATCGTATTGTTTTTAAACATTTCTCCTGTAACCGACAAAATAATTTAAAATATAAATACATCTTACATTAAAACAGCAAAAGAAACATAATATTTTAAATATAATTATAAAATACCACATTGATACGACCCCCGGCCTGTGGCTCATGTCTCAGCAGGCACTGGCGATAATAGCGTACAAGCACTCGTCTATGAAAGTGACAGTCATTTCAACGACCTCCGGGATTTGGCTCACTTGGCGCTGTCATAAGCTCACGTGCATTCACAGTCACGTCAACTCGCCGAATTAAGCCACTGAGAATCACCGTCGGAGAGACAGGAGCAATTATAATTTTACATAATTGCGACTACTCCGACGGCATACTGTATAACCCGCGTTGATGCACGCGGCTCGCTAGTTATGGATTGAGTGTTTTGTCAATCCATTGCTCGTTTTGTGTCGACTTGTTTCAGTTTTACTTTCACGATTACTTCGATAGTGCAGCCATTGTACTCAGAGGGCGCTAATGTATTCGTGTGTAGGTAAAGTACATACAAGTCCCGGTAATATGTTCCCGTTGACATTTAGATCACTTTGGCCCAGTCTCTTGAATGTATTTGTTTGTTTGTTTGTGTGCTTATGTGTGTGTGTGTGTGTGTGTGTGTGTGTGTGTGTGTGTGTGTGTGTGTGTGTGTGTGTGTGTGTGTGTGTGTGTGTGTGTGTGTGTCGTGCGTGCGTGCGTGCGTGCGTGTGGCTGGCTGGTTGGCTGGCTGGCTGGCTGACTGGCTGGCTGGCTGGCTGACTGACTGACTGACTGACTGACTGACTGACTGACTGACTGACTGACTGACTGACTGACTGACTGACTGACTGACTGACTGACTGACTGACTGACTGACTGACTGACTGACTGAGTGACTGAGTGACTGAGTGACTGACTGACTGACTGACTGACTGACTGACTGACTGACTGACTGACTGACTGACTGACTGACTGACTGACTGACTGACTGACTGACTGACTGACTGACTGACTGACTGACTGACTGACTGACTGACTGACTGACTGACTGACTGACTGACTGACTGACTGACTGACTGACTGACTGACTGACTGACTGACTGACTGACTGACTGACTGACTGACTGACTGACTGACTGACTGACTGACATTTTTTATGAAAAACATTTTCCATCTTTGTACAAAGCAAAACTTAGCGATTGTTACATAAATTGAACTGTATTAACGGTGGCAACGCGTGATCACTTACCACGCTGCCACGCGTAAACAAGATAAGCGTGCTTTACTTTAGCGATGAATGTCAAAACTATCGGCCTGACTAAGAAACGTGCCGGTAGATGGCCGCCGGCTACGTTAGACGAACGTACTGAACACGACACGTGATTGCTCTTTAGAGATGTTGTTTTCTCACAGTTCCTGGAAGGTGTCTTACGTTCACGTGGCAACGTCGATACGGTGAGTGTCGTATCATCGCTGACGTTGACTCGCTCACTCGATAGGTCATGTGGGCAACATGGCGTCCAAAAACCTCAGACGACACCGATGACGCAATCTGACCACCTGAATAAAAACGGACAGTCGCTTCTACGCGTGGGGTGTTTCGTTTGGTCTCCATTGCCTCAGTGCATTCAGCACAATACTTGAGATGGTGGCTGTAGGCACTGGTTATATGCAGTATAATTGAACGAGTTGTCTCCTCGCAATATATTTGCAGCACGAACTTGACACCGCGAGTATGTGTATGTGCGTTCGTGCGGGTGTGCGTGTGTCCGGATTACACATTTCAAGCGGTGATTTTTTTCCTCCAAACATATTTGATTTACTTGGCAAGTTTTCTATATAAAAAACAATTGGGTCATGAAAACAATAAACAGAAAAGTGTGTTTCAATACATTGAATAAATTTTGTATTACTATTTAAAGCACTACAGGGTTTTTACATTTTGCGCAACATCTCATTTATATAAAATGCAAACTGTTTCAGAAATAAGTGTTGTTGTTATTTTATATTCGGTATTTTAAAAACGCTTTTGTCAGATGTGTGTGAGACCTTTATTTATATTGTTGTTAAAGGTCACGTGTGAATGCAGACCATGTCTCCGCAGTAGTTCTGGAGACCGTCACCCGTCTGCTGTACAGTGTCACTAGAGCCGCGGACGTGAACGTGCTTCAGATGTAGCTTCCTGTTTACGATTAGCCGAAGGTGACGCTAAATGTACAGGGATCATTTCATTGTAAAGTCATGTGATATTTAGCATAAACTAAATAGCGTGTAATTATATATTTTTATCCGTCCTCTTGAATCTTAATGTTACCGTTCAACATACGATATAAATGTTGTGGTGTGACATCACTGCATCACAATGTTACCGTTCAACATACAATATAAATGTTGTGGTGTGACATCACTGCATCACAATGTTACCGTTCAACATACGATATAAATGTTGTGGTGTGACATCACTGCATCACAATGTTACCGTTCAACATACGATATAAATGTTGTGGTGTGACATCACTGCATCACAATGTTACCGTTCAACATACGATATAAATGTTGTGGTGTGACATCACTGCATCACAATGTTACCGTTCAACATACGATATAAATGTTGTGGTGAGACATCACTGCATCACAATGTTACCGTTCAACATACAATATAAATGTTGTGGTGTGACATCACTGCATCACAATGTTACCGTTCAACATACAATATAAATGTTGTGGTGTGACATCACTGCATCACAATGTTACCGTTCAACATACAATATAAATGTTGTGGTGTGACATCACTGCATCACAATGTTACCGTTCAACATACGATATAAATGTTGTGGTGTGACATCACTGCATCACAATGTTACCGTTCAACATACAATATAAATGTTGTGGTGTGACATCACTGCATCACAATGTTACCGTTCAACATACGATATAAATGTTGTGGTGTGACATCACTGCATCACAATGTTACCGTTCAACATACAATATAAATGTTGTGGTGTGACATCACTGCATCACAATGTTACCGTTCAACATACAATATAAATGTTGTGGTGTGACATCACTGCATCACAATGTTACCGTTCAACATACAATATAAATGTTGTGGTGTGACATCACTGCATCACAATGTTACCGTTCAACATACGATATAAATGTTGTGGTGTGACATCACTGCATCACAATGTTACCGTTCAACATACAATATAAATGTTGTGGTGTGACATCACTGCATCACAATGTTACCGTTCAACATACGATATAAATGTTGTGGTGTGACATCACTGCATCACAATGTTACCGTTCAACATACGATATAAATGTTGTGGTGAGACATCACTGCATCACAATGTTACCGTTCAACATACAATATAAATGTTGTGGTGTGACATCACTGCATCACAATGTTACCGTTCAACATACAATATAAATGTTGTGGTGTGACATCACTGCATCACAATGTTACCGTTCAACATACAATATAAATGTTGTGGTGTGACATCACTGCATCACAATGTTACCGTTCAACATACGATATAAATGTTGTGGTGTGACATCACTGCATCACAATGTTACCGTTCAACATACAATATAAATGTTGTGGTGTGACATCACTGCATCACAATGTTACCGTTCAACATACGATATAAATGTTGTGGTGTGACATCACTGCATCACAATGTTACCGTTCAAAATACAATATAAATGTTGTGGTGTGACATCACTGCATCACAATGTTACCGTTCAACATACAATATAAATGTTGTGGTGTGACATCACTGCATCACAATGTTACCGTTCAACATACAATATAAATGTTGTGGTGTGACATCACTGCATCACAATGTTACCGTTCAACATACGATATAAATGTTGTGGTGTGACATCACTGCATCACAATGTTACCGTTCAACATACAATATAAATGTTGTGGTGTGACATCACTGCATCACAATGTTACCGTTCAACATACGATATAAATGTTGTGGTGTGACATCACTGCATCACAATGTTACCGTTCAACATACAATATAAATGTTGTGGTGTGACATCACTGCATCACAATGTTACCGTTCAACATACAATATAAATGTTGTGGTGTGACATCACTGCATCACAATGTTACCGTTCAACATACGATATAAATGTTGTGGTGTGACATCACTGCATCACAATGTTACCGTTCAACATACGATATAAATGTTGTGGTGTGACATCACTGCATCACAATGTTACCGTTCAACATACAATATAAATGTTGTGGTGAGACATCACTGCATCACAATGTTACCGTTCAACATACGATATAAATGTTGTGGTGTGACATCACTGCATCACAATGTTACCGTTCAACATACGATATAAATGTTGTGGTGTGACATCACTGCATCACAATGTTACCGTTCAACATACAATATAAATGTTGTGGTGTGACATCACTGCATCACAATGTTACCGTTCAACATACGATATAAATGTTGTGGTGTGACATCACTGCATCACAATGTTACCGTTCAACATACAATATAAATGTTGTGGTGAGACATCACTGCATCACAATGTTACCGTTCAACATACGATATAAATGTTGTGGTGTGACATCACTGCATCACAATGTTACCGTTCAACATACGATATAAATGTTGTGGTGTGACATCACTGCATCACAATGTTACCGTTCAACATACAATATAAATGTTGTGGTGTGACATCACTGCATCACAATGTTACCGTTCAACATACGATATAAATGTTGTGGTGTGACATCACTGCATCACAATGTTACCGTTCAACATACGATATAAATGTTGTGGTGTGACATCACTGCATCACAATGTTATCGTTCAACATACGATATAAATGTTGTGGTGTGTCATCACTGCATCACAATGTTACCGTTCAACATACGATATAAATGTTGTGGTGTGTCATCACTGCATCACAATGTTACCGTTCAACATACAATATAAATGTTGTGGTGTGACATCACTGCATCACAATGTTACCGTTCAACATACGATATAAATGTTGTGGTGTGACATCACTGCATCACAATGTTACCGTTCAACATACAATATAAATGTTGTGGTGTGACATCACTGCATCACAATGTTACCGTTCAACATACAATATAAATGTTGTGGTGTGACATCACTGCATCACAATGTTACCGTTCAACATACAATATAAATGTTGTGGTGTGACATCACTGCATCACAATGTTACCGTTCAACACACGATATAAATGTTGTGGTGTGACATCACTGCATCACAATGTTACCGTTCAACACACAATATAAATGTTGTGGTGTGTCATCACTGCATCACAATGTTACCGTTCAACATACGATATAAATGTTGTGGTGTGACATCACTGCATCACAATGTTACCGTTCAACATATAATATAAATGTTGTGGTGAGACATCACTGCATCACAATGTTATCGTTTAACACACAATATAAATGTTGTGGTGTGACATCACTGCATCACAATGTTACCGTTCAACATACAATATAAATGTTGTCGTGTGTCATCACTGGGTCACAATGTTACCGTTCAACACACAATATAAATGTTGTGGTGTGTCATCACTGGGTCACAATGTTACCGTTCAACATACAATATAAATGTTGTGGTGTGACATCACTGCATCACAATGTTATCGTTCAACATACAATATAAATGTTGTGGTGTGACATCACTGCATCACAATGTTACCGTTCAACACACAATATAAATGTTGTGGTGTGTCATCACTGCATCACAATGTTACCGTTCAACATACAATATAAATGTTGTGGTGTGACATCACTGCATCACAATGTTACCGCTCAACATACAATATAAATGTTGTGGTGTGACAACACTGCATCACAATGTTACCGTTCAACATACAATATAAATGTTGTGGTGTGACATCACTGCATCACAATATTATCGTTCAACATACAATATAAATGTTGTGGTGTGACATCACTGCATCACAATGTTACCGTTCAACATACAATATAAATGTTGTGGTGTGACATCACTGCATCACAATGTTACCGCTCAACATACAATATAAATGTTGTGGTGTGACATCACTGCATCACAATGTTATCGTTCAACATACAATATAAATGTTGTGGTGTGACATCACTGCATCACAATGTTACCGTTCAACATACACTATAAATGTTGTCGTGTGTCATCACTGGGTCACAATGTTACCGTTCAACACACAATATAAATGTTGTGGTGTGTCATCACTGGGTCACAATGTTACCGTTCAACATACAATATAAATGTTGTCGTGTGACATCACTGCATCACAATGTTACCGTTCAACATACAATATAAATGTTGTGGTGTGACATCACTGCATCACAATGTTACCGCTCAACATACAATATAAATGTTGTGGTGTGACATCACTGCATCACAATGTTATCGTTCAACATACAATATAAATGTTGTGGTGTGACATCACTGCATCACAATATTATCGTTCAACATACAATATAAATGTTGTGGTGTGACATCACTGCATCACAATGTTACCGTTCAACATACAATATAAATGTTGTGGTGTGACATCACTGCATCACAATGTTACCGCTCAACATACAATATAAATGTTGTGGTGTGACATCACTGCATCACAATGTTATCGTTCAACATACAATATAAATGTTGTGGTGTGACATCACTGCATCACAATGTTACCGTTCAACATACACTATAAATGTTGTCGTGTGTCATCACTGGGTCACAATGTTACCGTTCAACACACAATATAAATGTTGTGGTGTGTCATCACTGGGTCACAATGTTACCGTTCAACATACAATATAAATGTTGTCGTGTGACATCACTGCATCACAATGTTACCGTTCAACATACAATATAAATGTTGTGGTGTGACATCACTGCATCACAATGTTACCGCTCAACATACAATATAAATGTTGTGGTGTGACATCACTGCATCACAATGTTATCGTTCAACATACAATATAAATGTTGTGGTGTGACATCACTGCATCACAATGTTACCGTTCAACATACAATATAAATGTTGTGGTGTGACATCACTGCATCACAATGTTACCGTTCAACATACACTATAAATGTTGTGGTGTGACATCACTGCATCACAATGTTACCGCTCAACATATAATATAAACATTGAATATATGTCGAGTTATTTTTTTCCATTCAATTGTTTTTTATCTTAAAGAAATGCTTAAAAATACGTTTTTGTGTACTGCAGTATTCACTGCTCAACGCCATTAACATGCAATGTTATCGAACACCATATCGACTAATTTGGGAAACATTCAGCCACGATGCAATTAATACTCGAAATATATTCGTACAGAAATAGAAACCACTGTGTGGTTGTTAATATGCGTCATTTGAATTGAACTATTGCAATTATGCAAGATGTGACTAAATTTCTTCAAAAAGAAACTTAATTAGTATTCCGTTAATCTTGGTCAAATCACTAGACAAGACGACATACGATGGGAAAATATAAGAGAAGATTTGACTGTTCAAAACAAGAGCCCCACGGA
>CBDHHR010000731.1:0-9095 GCA_965263245.1 Metamycoplasmataceae bacterium
TATTCAGTGGTATCCCTCGTACAGATAAGCTTCTGCTGATAGGAGACTTCAATGCACGGATAGGAAGAGACACCGACAAGTGGCCCTTGGTCATGGGCAAACATGGCTTTGGGAAATGCAATTCCAATGGCGATCTTCTACTGGCTCTGTGCTCTGATACTGACGATACAAAAGGATGATCAGTTGTATGCATCCTCGTTCCAGACACTGGCTTATGATCGACTTCGTCATCACGAGATATCGGGAAAAGATGGACAGTCACATACCCGAGCCATGCTCGGAGCTAACTGCTGGACCGATCACCAGATGCTGAGGTCAAAATGGCAAAGACAAAGGACAAGTAAGCAGACCAAGTTCAACACAACACAACTAAGTACCTCCAGACATAGGGAGAGTTTTGAGCAGAAGATGGACAGTTCTCTCGCCCAGTGGGAGGAGAAGGAAAGCTCAACACCAGACGAGGAATGGGCAACTCTGCAGCATGTCGTATACAACACAGCCAAGACATATCTTCGCAAGAGAGAAAGAAAATACCAGGACTGGTTCGTCCCCAACGACCAGGAGCTACAGACAGAGCAGAGCAGAAGAGAACAAGGCCACCAGAGAATGTTGCAAACCAGAAGTCAGACTGGTGGGAAAGGAAGGCAGTGGAGCTGCCGAGACCTGCTGACAGAAACACCATGAAGGGTTTCTACAATGAACTGAATGAAGTGTGTGAACCCAAGAAGAAGGGATATGTTAACCTGAAACCAACATATGGAATTGTGACCTATTCTGACAGCAAGAGAGTTGTAGCAAGATGGAATAAACACTCCATGAAGCTACTCAACGTCCCTGGCGACATAGATCACGAAACTCTGGAAAAATCCCGCAGCGCAATTCCAAGACAAACCTCGATGAGATTCCAACCATGGATGAGATGGCTAGAGCAATCGCCGGACTGAAAGATGGCAAAGCATCTGAGGGAGATGGAATTCCTGCTGAAGTATGGAAGCACGGAGGATACAATATGTTCAGCAGACTGCACCAACTAATCACTAATGCCTGGGAGGTGGGTTCTGTACCGCAAGCATCGAAGGAAGCTAGCATTGTAACCAACTATAAGAAAGGTGATCGAACATACTGTTGGAACTATAAAGTAATTTCTCTTCTTTCCCTAGCAGACAAGATCTTCGCCATGATCCTCCTCAACATATCACATACCCACATAACACCAGAGGTAGTTCCGGAACACAATGTGGCTTCAGAGGTAACCGGAGCACCGTGGACATGATATGTTGTCTCCTGCAGCTACAATAAAAATGCATTGAGCAGGACTGACCAATGTACATGGTATTTATCGACTTCAGTAAGGCGTTCGATACAGTTGGGACGACCGGGCTATTGCAGCTACTGAGGATGTATGGCTGCCCAGAGAAGTTCATAACTATGATCGAGTCTCTACATACTGGAATGATGGCAAATGTTAGTGTTGGAGGGGAAGTCTCGAAATCGTTCAGTGTTATAAATGGTGTCAAGAATGGTTGTGTTCCGGCCCCCGCGCTCTTCTCCATCTTACTGTCACCAACGCTCGACGAGGCTTTCGTGCACTGGTTGCACATTCTGCTGAACAGATGCAGAAAATAGTGGATGCATTCTCCGATGCGTCAA
Source organism: Metamycoplasmataceae bacterium (assembly GCA_965263245.1). GTDB lineage: Bacteria > Bacillota_I > Bacilli_A > Mycoplasmatales > Metamycoplasmataceae > DT-68. The sequence goes on from CBDHHR010000731.1 coordinate 1,651, forward strand.
AGAACTTCGGCCTGAAAACAGACATCAAGAAGACCGAGGTGTTGTACCAACCCAACTCTACAAGTACCCGAGAGGAGGATATCATAGTTGATGGAAAGAAGCTGAGCTCTGTTCTGGAATTCACTTACCTCGGAAGCATTGCATCAAGTAATGGATGCATTGACGATGACATACATAGGAGGATGGCCACGTTTAGTGTATATTTAGGCCGAACACGTCAGAGATTCTGGAACAACGAACGTCCATGCGGGTTAAAGGCAAGATATACCGTGCAAACGAGCTCCCCACCCTCCTTTATGGAGCCGAGAGCTGGACAGTATACAGACGACAGGTGAAAAAGCTGCATGCCTTCATGATGTTAAATCTGCTTTCAATCATAATGATAAACTGGATGGACAACGTGACAAACAAGGAAATACTTGAACAGACAGGGCTGCCGTATATGGAAGATCTACTGATCATAAGTAATCTCGGGTGGACTGGACACCTCATGAGGTTGTCACCAGACAGGCTACAAAAGCAACTCTCAGCTGGCTTCTGGTCACAAAAAGAGAGGGCGCCCTCGTCTCCGGTACAAGGATAAAATCAAGAGAAACCTGAAGTTGAGAGACATAAAGACCGACTCATGGACATCACTCTCACAGCAGAGATATTAATGGAGAGCAATAGTCAAGTGAATGGAAGCAGTCTTTGTCGCATATCGAATTATCGTGTATCGAATTATCGTGTAACATATCTACATTACTAAAATAAAACAGACACACTTGAAGATGGTGCATATAATGTCATTACAACCTGCAATTCATCCTTATGATATATGATCATGGCCGTGTTCTTTGCTTTTTTCATCATTGAATAATCTTGCAGCTTTCTTTTCTATTAACCAGTACCAGAGTGAAGCGTTAGGAGGGGAACATGATGAAAGCGTCAACTCGTACATGAGTGGAGCAGGGTCAAGAGTGACATTGCAACGTTACTGCCAGCAAACTGCAAAGGTTGGGTCGAAGTACAGGTGCATGTGTTAAGCTATAACGGCTTTCAAAAGGCTACAATTTAAAAAAGTAAACATTAGTTTTAGACATTCAACGACATAGTTGTACATGGCATCATTATCTTTCCTTAGAGTGAACCGCGTGGAGACTATATAGAATTGGCTAAACGTTGTGTCCGCGAAGATGCCCAATCCCTCGGACATATTTTTGAAACGTTCAATTCAGGCACCATCCTTCGGGGTTCTGAGTGATTTATCACATATAGCTATGATTCTGACAATGCATTCACATAGTTTCAATATGTAGGGATTTAGGAATGTACAAAAGTTCACTATGAATATTCGTTCCTGAACTGTTGCTCATGGTCTCTATAAACATAAGTACATTCATTCATATATGAATAAAAACATACGTCCATACGTACGTATGTTTATACATATATCCCTACATACTTACGTACATTCATTCATACATATATGCATACAAACAATGTAGCATACAAGTATACAACTATACATACATACGTACACGCGCGCGCGCACACACACACACACACACACACACACACACACACACACACACACACACACACACACACACACACACACACACACACACACACACACACACACACACACACACACACACACACACACACACACACACACACACACACACACACACACACACACACACACACATACATACGTACATACATACATACATACATACAATGGCAACTGTGCATATATACATACGCAGGTACTTATGGAGATTTTGTCATATAAACATACAAACAGAGAAACTCTGTTGGACAATACAGTCTATACTTACTATGGCATTCCAATTCGAAGATTATTGTGTCGATACTAGCACTGTGCGTCAACCTGATTCTATCCGATTCCACGCCAATAATTAGGACACACTTTAGTATCTCTGAAAACTTGGAATTGTGCGAGATAGCCACAGTACACCTTTCATCTTCCTTGCAAAGTTCGATGCAATCCCTCTTCGTGTAAACAATTTCCGGAGTATTTGTCTAATTATTCAGCGGGCCGATAACAGTAGAATCATTGTGCTCAGTCATTTTCTTCTGACAGTCAGACCCTGAAGCTAAATTTGAAGAATAAAATACATATATATATATATATATATATATATATATATATATATATATATATATATATATATATATATATATATATATGTATATGTATATATATATATATATATGTGTGTGTGTGTGTGCGCACACACAAACACACGCACGCACGCACACACACACAAACACACGCACGCACGCACGCACGCACACACACACACACACACAAACACACAACACACACACACACAGAGCATGAACAAGAAGGTTTGTCGGTACATTTCACGGACGACTGTTTTTTGTGATTTTCTTAGATAGGATTATATCTCTCTAGAAATGGAAACTATGCGATAACTTTTCGGGACTCACAGGTTTTTGTGAGAAATTTGCAGTTTTGGCACTTACCCCATTTTCACTACACACATTTGTCTATGAAATGAGTATGAACATTTCTCAACATATGTACGAATGTTTTTTCTTTGTAGGCGTATTAATACTACGTTAATATCTTGATTTCATATCTTATGATATGTTACACAATTTTTTAAGATACTAGCTTCTAAAGAATGTTCGCATATGTTGCTCTAGAACGAACATATGTGGTACCATTACAGCTTTCACAATTACTTATTAAACCATGGAGACTTGTCCACAAGAAATCATTATAACACAACGTTCGACTGGTCCATGCGTACGTATTATATGAACTTTTCTGCCGTATCTTAAAATAATATCCTTGATAATCGTGCACAAAATGAGAGAAACAATATATTTTATATGTATGGCTGCCAATCTTGTATATCCTCAATTCTTATTGAACGAGTATATTGGTCTACACAGAGGTATGTAAATTACGTGATAATATTGCAAATCCGACACTAGTTTCTGTGAAATCACTCTTTTAAATTATTTTGCATTACGAATGTAACCGTTTTGTAGGCCTGATCATTATATAAACCATTATTAAATAGTTCGTATCTGTCTCAAATGTCATAAAATGTGACATTCTGTGAAGACCCTACGGCACATTTTACAAATCGCTTGCAAATTTCAGGTTTCTGGAACATAGAGAAATAATGTTATAATTGTTTGTATGTGATCACCCTTCAGTAATTTAGCAAAACAAAAGAGTTACGGTCACAAAGGGAACAGGTTTAAAAATATATAGTATAAAGTACTGAATGTTTAGCAATCCTATCAATATGTCCCATACTTGGACCTGTATGTCACTGTGATATGGCAATGTAAGTATTCTGTAAGCATTTTCGATAATTCGAACTATTGCTAATGCTATTGTAAATAAGTAATTTTCAAACACGAAACGTTCATAATCATAAGACTTATGCTGAATCTTTTATAATGGTTTATGTGAGGGCAAACCTTTAGCAATTTCACTGACAATGCGTTGTCGTGAAAATGTGGTTATTGTTTAAGATACAAATTTCTCACATAAAGCTCTCAGTTCCTCAATGATATAACATATTTCCATCTGTACTAATGTAGGATTATCTGAAAATTATTATGAGCATTCGTGTTTAAAATGTACGGTATATATATATATATATATATATATATATATATATATATATATATATATATATATATATATATATATATATGTGTGTGTGTGTGTGTGTGTGTGTGTATTCTTATAAAAGTACCTACATACAAATATTTACCGCGTTATCTAGACAATAAGCATATGAAACAACCTGTTTCGCGCATTGACTGTTGTAATTGTTTGCCAGCGACCACAATAGAGAAATCACAATAAGTGCAAAATGTCTGCACTCGTGCAGTAATTATCGGCTCTAAATGAACCCTTTTCATCACCATGCTCTTGGAACGGAGCGGGCTTCCTGTGAAAAGTCGCTTTGCGGTCAAGACATTGCTTCTCACTTTCAAGTAGTGCCATGTGGTTACATGTCAATATATGTCGGTAGTTCTCTCTTTTAAATACCTCCATGAGCTCACTCAGCTTTCGGCTTCCTGTATTGCCCGACTCTTTGTCTACGTTCGTTCGATAAGTTAATCCGTAAAGAATACATTTCCCGCAATAAAATGGTCGACCGACCTTTCTCTTGTGCAGCTAAAATAGCAACAGAGAGTGAATTGTCGACAGTCCCAATAGAGCATCGTCGACAGCCTCTGAGAGTGCATCGTCGACAGCCCCAGAGAGTGCATCGTTGAAAACCTCAGAGTGTGCATCGTCGACAGCCTCTGAGAGTGCATCGTCGACAGCCCCAGAGAGTGCATCGTCAACACCACAGAGTGTGCATCGTCGACAGAGAGCGAATCGATTCGCGATTGTTATAAATCTAATGTGGGACTAGTTACTAACCATGTTACTAATACTTATTACGTTGAAAGTCGACAATCGTTTACTGTTCCTGTCTTAGTAACTCGTATTCAATTATATAAAGAGTTACCTGTTATACAGACAACAATGTAACTTATTTATTTTATGTTAATTGTTATATATTTTACCGAGTAACTAATTTGACATGATAATTGTTTTATTGTGTTTGTGTATATTGCATAATATTAGTGTATTCAGAATAGCAATTTTAAAGCTGCACAGAGTAACCATTTGGATGGTGAGCTGTTCATGGGAAGACGCACACAACACGCATATCAATATACACACGTACTAATATATTATAATGTATATTTTCGAAACAAAATTCAAATTTTCATGAATTGTTGTGGCTCTGCATTATTAATTGTTATATAATAAATTAACTAATTCTTCCAACAGTATTCATTTAACTTACCAAATGTAAATGTGATTAGCAACGTTGCCACTGAAAATATAAACCCTTCCATTTAATATGCTGCGTAGTCTAAATGTCATCGAATAATAATGAGGTTACATCATTTCCGGTTCACAAGAAGGCATTACGTATACATTGTTTTTAGTACATACAGCAAATTTAGCACTGTAAGGAACATTTGACAATATTCAATAAAAAAAAAAATACTTTAGCAGTATAACATATGTTTGAAAAGCGATTTCAACGGAAAGCTGACACATAGTTACAGAATTGTCACCAGATACGGATTATCCGTATCTGATACGGATTATGGCGGTTTTTTAAGAGACTTTTTTTGATACAGATTTTTATTAAATTGATGCAGAAATTATTTTTAACCCCTTGATATCCTTGTATGAGTCACAAAACTATGCAGCATAATGGAATAATCGTTTACTGTTAGTGACTAAATAAATCGATGCATCTGGGCTGCCCTAACTGCTCGCGCCTTGTGACATTGACTTATTTACGTCAATTCGACACCGACGGCATTAAGTTGATCTAAAACACATCAACAAATATATATATATGACATCTTCTTAGCGGTCGTGTCGTGTCGTGTCGTGTCGTGTCGTGTCGTGTCGTGTCGTGTCGTGTCGTGTCGTGTCGTGTCGTGTCGTGTGGTGCGGTGCGGTGCGGTGCGGTGCGGTGCGGTGCGGTGCGGTGCGGTGCGGTGCGGTGCGGTGCGGTGCGGTGCGGTGCGGTGCGGTGCGGTGCGGTGCGGTGCGGTGCGGTGCGGTGCGGTGCGGTGCGGTGCGGTGCGGTGCGGTGCGGTGCGGTGCGGTGCGGTGCGGTGCGGTGCGGTGCGGTGCGGTGCGGTGCGGTGCGGTGCGGTGCGGTGCGGTGCGGTGCGGTGCGGTGCGGTGCGGTGCGGTGCGGTGCGGTGCGGTGTGGTGTGCTGTATGCACCTTCGCATTAACCCAGTAGTAGCAAGCGACATATAACACTCTTTCAGCACAACACACACACACACACACACATACACACACACACACACGCACACACAGGCACGCACACGCACACGCGCACACGCGCACACGCGCACACACGCACACACGCACACACGCACACTCGCAAACACGCGCACACGCGCACACGCGCACACGCGCACACGCGCACACGCGCACACGCGCACACGCGCACACGCGCACACGCGCACACGCGCACACGCGCACACGCACACACGCACACACGCACACACGCACACACGCACACACGCACACACGCACACACGCACACACGCACACACGCACACACGCACACACGCACACACGCACACACGCACACACGCACACACGCACACACGCACACACGCACACACGCACACACGCACACACGCACACACGCACACACGCACACACGCACACACGCACACACGCACACACGCACACACGCACACACGCACACACGCACACACGCACACACGCACACACGCACACACGCACACACGCACACACGCACACACGCACACACGCACACACGCACACACGCACACACGCACACACGCACACACGCACACACGCACACACGCACACACGCACACACGCACACACGCACACACGCACACACGCACACACGCACACACGCACACACGCACACACGCACACACGCACACACGCACACACGCACACACGCACACACGCACACACGCACACACGCACACACGCACACACGCACACACGCACACACGCACACACGCACACACGCACACACGCACACACGCACACACGCACACACGCACACACGCACACACGCACACACGCACACACGCACACACGCACACACGCACACACGCACACACGCACACACGCACACACGCACACACGCACACACGCACACACGCACACACGCACACACGCACACACGCACACACGCACACACGCACACACGCACACACGCACACACAGGCACGCACACGCACACGCGCACACGCGCACACGCGCACACGCGCACACGCGCACACGCGCACACGCGCACACGCGCACACGCGCACACTCGCAAACACGCGCACACGCGCACACGCGCACACGCGCACACGCGCACACGCGCACACGCGCACACGCGCACACGCGCACACGCACACACGCACACACGCACACACGCACACACGCACACGCGCACACGCGCACACGCGCACACGCGCACACGCGCACACGCGCACACGCGCACACGCGCACACGCGCACACGCACACACGCACACACGCACACACGCACACACGCACACACGCACACACGCACACACGCACACACGCACACACGCACACACGCACACACACACACACGCACGCACGCACGCACACACACACACACACACACAAACACTTCTTCTTCTTTTCCTCTTCTCGCAAGGACTTGCTGAAGTAAATGTTTCTCTTTACATGATTTTTCATCAAATAATGTAGTTGTATATTATATATGTTCACATTGCTAGTCTTGTGCAATTTATTTTATATGTAAGAGTTTTATTATTTATTTTCATTTCTTTTATATTCTCATGTATGAGTTGTATGAAAATTATTGGAAATGACTGTAACAAA
>CBDHHR010000732.1:7500-20000 GCA_965263245.1 Metamycoplasmataceae bacterium
TCTATTACATTCTATTGATTACTTACATGATCTTGATGTGGACGACTTTCTATTACATTCTATTGATTACTTACATGATCTTGATGTGGACGACTTTCTATTACATTCTATTGATTACTTACATGATCTTGATGTGGACGACTTTCTATTACATTCTATTGATTACTTACATGATCTTGATGTGGACGACTTTCTATTACATTCTATTGATTACTTACATGATCTTGATGTGGACGACTTTCTATTACATTCTATTGATTACTTACATGATCTTGATGTGGACGACTTTCTATTACATTCTATTGATTACTTACATGATCGTGACGTGGACGACTTTCTATTACATTCTATTGATTACTTACATGATCGTGACGTGGACGACTTTCTATTACATTCTATTGATTACTTACATGGTCTTGATGTGGACGACTTTCTGTTACATTGTATTGATTACTTACATGATCGTGATGTGGACGACTTTCTATTACATTCTATTGATTACTTACATGATCTTGATGTGGACGACTTTCTATTACATTCTATTGATTACTTACATGATCTTGACGTGGACGACTTTCTATTACATTCTATTGATTACTTACATGATCTTGACGTGGACGACTTTCTATTACATTCTATTGATTACTTACATGATCTTGATGTGGACGACTTTCTATTACATTCTATTGATTACTTACATGATCGTGACGTGGACGACTTTCTATTACATTCTATTGATTACTTACATGATCGTGATGTGGACGACTTTCTATTACATTCTATTGATTACTTACATGATCTTGATGTGGACGACTTTCTGTTACATTGTATTGATTACTTACATGATCTTGATGTGGACGACTTTCTGTTACATTGTATTGATTACTTACATGATCGTGATGTGGACGACTTTCTATTACATTCTATTGATTACTTACATGATCTTGATGTGGACGACTTTCTATTACATTCTATTGATTACTTACATGATCTTGACGTGGACGACTTTCTATTACATTCTATTGATTACTTACATGATCGTGATGTGGACGACTTTCTATTACATTCTATTGATTACTTACATGATCTTGATGTGGACGACTTTCTGTTACATTCTATTGATTATTTACATGATCGTGATGTGGACGACTTTCTATTACATTCTATTGATTACTTACTTGATCGTGACGTGGACCACTTTCTATTACATTCTATTGATTACTTACATGATCTTGATGTGGACGACTTTCTATTACATTCTATTGATTACTTACATGATCGTGATGTGGACGACTTTCTATTACATTCTATTGATTACTTACATGATCTTGATGTGGACGACTTTCTATTACATTCTATTGATTACTTACATGATCGTGACGTGGACGACTTTCTATTACATTCTATTGATTACTTACTTGATCGTGACGTGGACCACTTTCTATTACATTCTATTGATTACTTACATGATCTTGATGTGGACGACTTTCTATTACATTCTATTGATTACTTACATGATCGTGATGTGGACGACTTTCTATTACATTCTATTGATTACTTACATGATCGTGATGTGGACGACTTTCTATTACATTCTATTGATTACTTACTTGATCGTGACGTGGACCACTTTCTATTACATTCTATTGATTATTTACATGATCTTGATGTGGACGACTTTCTATTACATTCTATTGATTACTTACATGATCGTGATGTGGACGACTTTCTATTACATTCTATTGATTACTTACATGATCGTGATGTGGACGACTTTCTATTACATTCTATTGATTACTTACATGATCGTGACGTGGACGACTTTCTATTACATTCTATTGATTACTTACTTGATCGTGACGTGGACCACTTTCTATTACATTCTATTGATTACTTACATGATCTTGATGTGGACGACTTTCTATTACATTCTATTGATTACTTACATGATCGTGATGTGGACGACTTTCTATTACATTCTATTGATTACTTACATGATCGTGACGTGGACGACTTTCTGTTACATTCTATTGATTACTTACATGATACTGACGTGGACGACTTTCTATTACATTCTATTGATTACTTACATGATCTTGATGTGGACGACTTTCTATTACATTCTATTGATTACTTACATGATCGTGACGTGGACGACTTTCTATTACATTCTATTGATTACTTACATGATCGTGACGTGGACGACTTTCTATTACATTCTATTGATTACTTACTTGATCGTGACGTGGACGACTTTCTATTACATTCTATTGATTACTTACTTGATCGTGACGTGGACCACTTTCTATTACATTCTATTGATTACTTACATGATCTTGATGTGGACGACTTTCTATTACATTCTATTGATTACTTACATGATCGTGATGTGGACGACTTTCTATTACATTCTATTGATTACTTACATGATCGTGACGTGGACGACTTTCTGTTACATTCTATTGATTACTTACATGATCTTGATGTGGACGACTTTCTATTACATTCTATTGATTACTTACATGATCTTGATGTGGACGACTTTCTATTACATTCTATTGATTACTTACATGATCGTGACGTGGACGACTTTCTATTACATTCTATTGATTACTTACATGATCGTGACGTGGACGACTTTCTATTACATTCTATTGATTACTTACATGATCTTGACGTGGACGACTTTCTATTACATTCTATTGATTACTTACATGATCGTGATGTGGACGACTTTCTATTACATTCTATTGATTACTTACATGATCGTGACGTGGACGACTTTCTGTTACATTCTATTGATTACTTACATGATATTGACGTGGACGACTTTCTATTACATTCTATTGATTACTTACATGATCTTGACGTGGACGACTTTCTATTACATTCTATTGATTACTTACATGATCGTGACGTGGACGACTTTCTATTACATTCTATTGATTACTTACATGATCGTGACGTGGACGACTTTCTATTACATTCTATTGATTACTTACATGATCGTGACGTGGACGACTTTCTATTACATTCTATTGATTACTTACATGATCGTGACGTGGACGACTTTCTATTACATTCTATTGATTACTTACATGATCGTGACGTGGACGACTTTCTATTACATTCTATTGATTACTTACATGATCGTGACGTGGACGACTTTCTATTACATTCTATTGATTACTTACATGATCTTGATGTGGACGACTTTCTATTACATTCTATTGATTACTTACATGATCTTGATGTGGACGACTTTCTATTACATTCTATTGATTACTTACATGATCTTGATGTGGACGACTTTCTATTACATTCTATTGATTACTTACATGATCTTGACGTGGACGACTTTCTATTACATTCTATTGATTACTTACATGATCTTGATGTGGACGACTTTCTATTACATTCTATTGATTACTTACATGATCTTGATGTGGACGACTTTCTATTACATTCTATTGATTACTTACATGATCGTGACGTGGACGACTTTCTATTACATTCTATTGATTACTTACATGATCGTGATGTGGACGACTTTCTATTACATTCTATTGATTACTTACATGATCTTGATGTGGACGACTTTCTGTTACATTGTATTGATTACTTACATGATCGTGATGTGGACGACTTTCTATTACATTCTATTGATTACTTACATGATCTTGATGTGGACGACTTTCTATTACATTCTATTGATTACTTACATGATCTTGACGTGGACGACTTTCTATTACATTCTATTGATTACTTACATGATCGTGATGTGGACGACTTTCTATTACATTCTATTGATTACTTACATGATCTTGATGTGGACGACTTTCTGTTACATTCTATTGATTATTTACATGATCGTGATGTGGACGACTTTCTATTACATTCTATTGATTACTTACTTGATCGTGACGTGGACCACTTTCTATTACATTCTATTGATTACTTACATGATCTTGATGTGGACGACTTTCTATTACATTCTATTGATTACTTACATGATCGTGATGTGGACGACTTTCTATTACATTCTATTGATTACTTACATGATCTTGATGTGGACGACTTTCTATTACATTCTATTGATTACTTACATGATCGTGACGTGGACGACTTTCTATTACATTCTATTGATTACTTACTTGATCGTGACGTGGACCACTTTCTATTACATTCTATTGATTACTTACATGATCTTGATGTGGACGACTTTCTATTACATTCTATTGATTACTTACATGATCGTGATGTGGACGACTTTCTATTACATTCTATTGATTACTTACATGATCGTGATGTGGACGACTTTCTATTACATTCTATTGATTACTTACTTGATCGTGACGTGGACCACTTTCTATTACATTCTATTGATTATTTACATGATCTTGATGTGGACGACTTTCTATTACATTCTATTGATTACTTACATGATCGTGATGTGGACGACTTTCTATTACATTCTATTGATTACTTACATGATCGTGATGTGGACGACTTTCTATTACATTCTATTGATTACTTACATGATCGTGACGTGGACGACTTTCTATTACATTCTATTGATTACTTACTTGATCGTGACGTGGACCACTTTCTATTACATTCTATTGATTACTTACATGATCTTGATGTGGACGACTTTCTATTACATTCTATTGATTACTTACATGATCGTGATGTGGACGACTTTCTATTACATTCTATTGATTACTTACATGATCGTGACGTGGACGACTTTCTGTTACATTCTATTGATTACTTACATGATACTGACGTGGACGACTTTCTATTACATTCTATTGATTACTTACATGATCTTGATGTGGACGACTTTCTATTACATTCTATTGATTACTTACATGATCGTGACGTGGACGACTTTCTATTACATTCTATTGATTACTTACATGATCGTGACGTGGACGACTTTCTATTACATTCTATTGATTACTTACATGATCTTGATGTGGACGACTTTCTATTACATTCTATTGATTACTTACATGATCGTGATGTGGACGACTTTCTATTACATTCTATTGATTACTTACATGATCGTGACGTGGACGACTTTCTGTTACATTCTATTGATTACTTACATGATATTGACGTGGACGACTTTCTATTACATTCTATTGATTACTTACATGATCTTGATGTGGACGACTTTCTATTACATTCTATTGATTACTTACATGATCGTGACGTGGACGACTTTCTATTACATTCTATTGATTACTTACATGATCGTGACGTGGACGACTTTCTATTACATTCTATTGATTACTTACATGATCGTGACGTGGACGACTTTCTATTACATTCTATTGATTACTTACATGATCGTGATGTGGACGACTTTCTATTACATTCTATTGATTACTTACATGATCGTGACGTGGACGACTTTCTATTACATTCTATTGATTACTTACTTGATCGTGACGTGGACCACTTTCTATTACATTCTATTGATTACTTACATGATCTTGATGTGGACGACTTTCTATTACATTCTATTGATTACTTACATGATCGTGACGTGGACGACTTTCTGTTACATTCTATTGATTACTTACATGATACTGACGTGGACGACTTTCTATTACATTCTATTGATTACTGACATGATCTTGATGTGGACGACTTTCTATTACATTCTATTGATTACTTACATGATCGTGACGTGGACGACTTTCTATTACATTCTATTGATTACTTACATGATCGTGACGTGGACGACTTTCTATTACATTCTATTGATTACTTACTTGATCGTGACGTGGACGACTTTCTATTACATTCTATTGATTACTTACATGATCTTGATGTGGACGACTTTCTATTACATTCTATTGATTACTTACATGATCGTGATGTGGACGACTTTCTATTACATTCTATTGATTACTTACATGATCGTGACGTGGACGACTTTCTGTTACATTCTATTGATTACTTACATGATATTGACGTGGACGACTTTCTATTACATTCTATTGATTACTTACATGATCTTGATGTGGACGACTTTCTATTACATTCTATTGATTACTTACATGATCGTGACGTGGACGACTTTCTATTACATTCTATTGATTACTTACATGATCGTGACGTGGACGACTTTCTATTACATTCTATTGATTACTTACATGATCGTGACGTGGACGACTTTCTATTACATTCTATTGATTACTTACATGATCGTGACGTGGACGACTTTCTATTACATTCTATTGATTACTTACATGATCGTGACGTGGACGACTTTCTATTACATTCTATTGATTACTTACATGATCGTGACGTGGACGACTTTCTATTACATTCTATTGATTACTTACATGATCGTGACGTGGACGACTTTCTATTACATTCTATTGATTACTTACATGATCGTGACGTGGACGACTTTCTATTACATTCTATTGATTACTTACATGATCGTGACGTGGACGACTTTCTATTACGACGGCGACAATATTGTCTGGTAGGATTCACCCAAACACCCACTCAATTTGCCCATCATTTGATGATTGTGTTCACGTCTTTATCTGATAAATTTATTTCGTGGGCGGATGTACACGTATGCTTAACTTACATTATGTACACGTATGTAGATGGACTATGTACATGCACATAGTTATCTACTAATATTTGTCAAATCAAAATCGGTGTTGCGCTGCTTAATTATGTATTTGGAGTGAATCAAATACATTTCTTCCTCTTCAGAGCTTAGTCGGTACGCACCTAACAACGTTTTCCCACCAACCCAGACGGCAAATGTTATATTTACATCCTGGGCGTGATAATGTGATAATTGTGATAATCCTTTACAATTGTTGAGATCAAGCAGATTAGGATTACATAGGCAGATATTGCCTGATGTAGATATTAAACAGACTCCTGCGAAGTTGACGTAATCCGATCTACATAAATAATTCCCTTGTTCTTGTAACGAGCGACAAAGATGGCCTTCTTGGCATATTGTGGCGCTACCTCGTTTATGTTCGGAATGCTGTCGTGGAATGCGTAAGTAATGTCCGGGTCTGCGAGCTTACCAGATTTTGCTGTTACGCTGTTTCCATGATGGCGCCCTTCTGCGGGGCGAATTTCTATCCTTAAATAGCGTAGTTATAGGGACATTTGCGTGTTATTCATTGGTTGTTGGTCTAACCACGACACCACCGTGTATATGTGAGTGGCGTATATTTGTAAACAAAATACTGTACGCGCCGAAATCGATATCCGACAGCTGTCTATTCTAATATTACTTTCGCGTCGGTGTGAAACGTAAGTGTGTGTGTGTGTGTGTGTGTGTGTGTGTGTGTGTGTGTGTGCGTGCGTGCGTGCGTGTGTGTGTGTGTGTGTGTGTGCGTGTGCGTGTGCGTGTGCGTGTGCGTGTGCGTGTGCGTGTGCGTGTGCGTGTGCGCGTGCGCGTGCGCGTGCGCGTGCGCGTGCGCGTGCGCGTGCGCGTGCGCGTGCGCGTGCGCGTGCGCGTGCGCGTGCGCGTGTGCGTGTGCGTATGCGTGTGTGTGCATGTGTATGCGAGAATATGCTTATTTGTCTGTGTGTACATGTGCATATGCGCGTATGCTTAAACGCACGTGCGTGCGTGCATGCGTGCAACACCAATTTGACATGTTCTGGCAAACGCCTGTCGAAAGTCAAGTTTATGCGTAAGAGTTCAGTTGGAAATTATTATTTATCGACTAAACGTCCGTCAAAACAATAGTACACTGTGTTGATTGAAAACGAAAGCTAACGTAAACTCTAGATAGCTGGACTTGCGGACGGTCATTGATTGAAGTAACCTGCCGGCTGTTATCGTTACTGGCGACATCATCGACAGCACAGGATGCTAGCTAGTATCGATATAATTTGGACGGCACCTGCAGGCCTTTCGATGACAGTGACTTCGATCTGGATCAATCGGAACCCATTAAAACTTGACGATGTCAATCGTTAGCGCCACCGGAGGTTAAGTGCCTGGTTCGTATCTCGCCGCGTCAACAGCGCCGTGTTAGGCAGTGACATATTAATAGTAGGTCAACTAGGCGCAACAGGTTGCTATGCACAATTCAGTGGTGTCATACTTATGGTGGCCATGGAAGAAATAAGATGAGATCAAATACATCAGTGAATGAGTGATTATGTCAGTGAGTCAGTGAGTGAGTTAGTCGGTCAATTATTGGTTGATTGATTTATTGATCGAGGTATTGATTGATGGAGTGAGTGAATGGGTCAGTCATTGAGTCAGTTAGTCAGACATATATGTTAGTGAGCAGTTGCCTCATTCGACAGTCATCCAGGTGGCTGTGCTGTGCTGTGCTGTGCTGTGCTGTGCTGTGCTGTGCTGTGCTGTGCTGTGCTGTGCTGTGCTGTGCCGTGCCGTGCCGTGCCGTGCCGTGCCGTGCCGTGCCGTGCCGTGCCGTGCCGTGCCGTGCCGTGCCGTGCCGTGCCGTGCCGTGCCGTGCCGTGCCGTGCCGTGCCGTGCCGTGCCGTGCCGTGCCGTGCCGTGCCGTGCCGTGCCGTGCCGTGCCGTGCCGTGCCGTGCCGTGCCGTAGGTCAGAGACGTCGGACTGTTTTCATTAACTAAGCTCTAACCAAGCCATGAACTAGTGTTGGAACAGACAGACCTCGTGTTTTGTTTATATGGTGGCAAAGGCACACGGGTGCTTTGGTGCAGCTTATAATGCAACGGTTACGACGACAATATTTCACGCACATTCGCCGCAATAAACCGACAGACAATTCACAATAAATTGCAGTAAAAGCGCAATAGCAGTTCCGGCCATATAATCACAGATGTCGTACCAGTTGCTCGTTCTCACGCGGAGGTTAACACGAACATGTAGACGCGGTGACGATGCATATGGCGTGGTTCTAATGTAAGGACAGAGCACACCATTGCAAGTGGAAGTCAACGCTTTTCCATTTTAAGATACGGACACATATATTTGCAATTCCTTTACTCTTTACTCATTGTTATGTGTTTCCTGGTCCATCGCTCTTTATCGAGTGCTAGGCTGTTGTGTTGTGTTGCGTTGCGTTGCGTTGCGTTGCGTTGCGTTGCGTTGCGTTGCGTTGCGTTGCGTTGCGTTGCGTTGCGTTGCGTTGCGTTGCGTTGCGTTGCGTTGCGTTGCGTTGCGTTGCGTTGCGTTGCGTTGCGTTGCGTTGCGTTGCGTTGCGTTGCGTTGCGTTGCGTTGCGTTGCGTTGCGTTGCGTTGCGTTGCGTTGCGTTGCGTTGCGTTGCGTTGCGTTGCGTTGCGTTGCGTTGCGTTGCGTTGCGTTGCGTTGCGTTGCGTTGCGTTGCGTTGCGTTGCGTTGTGTTGTGTTGTGTTCCCCACCCTCTGTCCACCCCGTCTTACACAACCTGCTCACTTTTTGATAGATACTGATCCAGTGTTCTACATTTGTTCAGTGTATTCTGCTAGTCAAATTATGCTTAATAGTAAGTTCTCCATTTATCTGCAGCCTACCTTTTTCGACGTATTTAATTTCGTTATTATTCGAAGTGGCTCTCATCCGACCTGTCCACACAAATCGTGCTTCATTAATGTGAAATCGTACATGCAATTCTACACATTTGTAGCCACGTAGGATAAGACGCATTATGACGTCACTGACGCTCGCAAAAATGGAGATCGGGAATCCGGTAGCAGTTCATTAAGTTTATTCCAACTTTAACTTTACTATTATTTATCTGACTCCAATCATTACACATATCACGAGGCCTGAGCACGTTATCTGACCGCCACTAGAACGTCCCATTTCCGGATGAGTAAACAACTTGTGACCGCCATATTGCAAATGTGTTCGCCAGGGGAGTTTCCGTCCCTGGATGACACGTCGTGTGCAAGAGACAACACCAAGGACCCGCTAGACACGAAATATGCCTGATGAAAATGAAATCTATACGTAGCCGAAATGAGTGTGGCAAGCAGGATGGTGGACGAAGAAGGGGAAGATCCGATGGGAAGATACACGAACAAGCGACCTTCGCAGACGAGAAGGGAACATGGAAGGAATTCACGAGGGAGGCAACGAATGTGATAAAGGGAGCTAGGGAGTAAGGGGAAGAAGGAATGGAATCTACATGGGAATGAGGAACAGTTATGTGGGCGTATTCCCCAGGGAGATGGAGACGAAACAACACTCAGTCTCCCCTGACTGACCACCGGCGTGTTACTACTTGTGTTATGTGTACGTCCTGAATAGACTTGGCTGAGTGTCACTAAAGAGAACGATGGCCAACGCAACATGTTTTGTAACAAAGCAGAACATAACTTATATGTATATACTATGCTGGATTTGAGGCAAGGAGGTTTGGCTATTTGCACAAATTATTGTATGAAGGCCCCCACAACAATGTTTTGGCCGTGGACCACTTTGGTTTGGGTCAGAGAAAGTTAGGTACGAATAACCTTTTGTGTCTCTATGTGACAACGTGGGATTTATCAACAAATAACGGGCGACTAAACTATATCTTCTCATGCGTGCGCGCACGAGCGTGCGTGCCTACGTGTTCGTGGGTGTACGTGCATTTGTTTTGCAACAATGTCCGTTTGGTTGGGATTAACCGCAATTGGTCACATTTGTTGACAGACATCGTTGGCAACAATGTATTTGTTTTGGAAACCGTCCCCTTGATTATGTGTAGGTTGCGGCGTCAGAAAGATGCGTATCTACGACAGCTGTCATAATTACGAGGGAAACCGCTTTTACAAATGAGCGTTTCATCAATCACAATATTGATGTTTCGAAGAATGTGACATCTATGTTTATACGTGTTTTGCTTCTGATATTTTACTCGGTGTTTACTGTAAGTCTTTCTCTTCCCGAATCGACCGGTTCATGTTGTGTTCATCCAACACATCTAACGAAGGTAGTAACGAGACCTTGGCCGGAGCTTGCCTTACGTGTGCTGTGGAGTCGAGCACTGTTTCAGAGGTAGTTGGGATTGCTAATTACAAACACTCTCACTCTTGTCACGGAGAGGTGTCCATGGGACGGGGGGGGGGGGGGGGGGGGAGGGGGGAGGGAGGGAAGAGGAAGTTTGGGTCTATGTCGACCGTGGGTGAGCTTCGTTTGTCCAACTACAACATGTATGTCCGGAGACGGTGGCTACTTGTGTGTTAGATGTGTGTTAGACGCAGAAAGGAGCGTGTTTTGTGCAGGCAACTGTTGATGTAATTCTTGTAAAAAGTACCTTAAGCGTAACCGTAGCCCTTTGAATGACAATGCTCACTGTCACAAGCACAATCCTTCCCCAATAAAAACAATTATTAATTCTACGTGGATGAATTGTATGAGGCTCTCTTCCTATAGATACTTGTGACTAAATAAACAATCTTAGCCACATTCAGGTTAATATTATACTTGTATGATACAGTCCGATAGACGACAATGACATATTTACAAATCACATGTATAAAATAACACGTATATGAAGATGTTAGGGTCGAATAGAACAGAATAGAAAAGAACACAACACAACGGGACATCACGTCACGTCACGTCACGTCACGTCACGTCACGTCACGTCACGTCACGTCACGTCACGTCACGTCACGTCACGTCACGTCACGTCACGTCACGTCACGTCACGTCACGTCACGTCACGTCACGTCACGTCACGTCACGTCACGTCACGTCACGTCACGTCACGTCACGTCACGTCACGTCACGTCACGTCACGTCACGTCACGTCACGTCACGTCACGTCACGTCACGTCACGTCACGTCACGTCACGTCACGTCACGTCACGTCAGTCACGTCACGTCACGTCACCTCACGTCACGTCACGTCACGTCACGTCACGTCACGTCACGTCACGTCACGTCACGTCACGTCACGTCACGTCACGTCACGTCACGTCACGTCACGTCACGTCACGTCACGCCACGCCACGCCACGCCACGCCACGCCACGCCACGCCACGCCACGCCACGCCACGCCACGCCACGCCACGCCACGCCACGCCACGCCACGCCACGCCACGCCACGCCACGCCACGCCACGCCACGCCACGCCACGCCACGCCACGCCACGCCACGCCACACCACACCACATCACAAACTGCACACAACACATCAAATGACAGTAATTTCACCGCTTTCAACTAACTCACTATTTGTTTTTATCCAAACATTTGGTGGAGCATTTCCCCCTGAACTACACGTATAGTTCATGATTCCTCAAGTTTATTTTCCCCGACCTGATTCATTTCTATTTTCGAGTATAGTCGCCCGGTCACCTCCTAATGCCGCGATCGATAGCTTCCACGCAATCACACATCTCTGGCGGACTTGGCCGAGGCAGGGCTGGGCCCATAATTGGGACGCACGACGCAGAAGAGACTGGTGGGACAGAGCAAAGAGGCCCGACGCACAAACGGCAATAAATTACACGACATCAGCGACACCCTTTGTGTTCGGATCCAACTTGTCACTGGGCCGACCCAGGGATATTGTCTACG
>CBDHHR010000733.1:0-3244 GCA_965263245.1 Metamycoplasmataceae bacterium
ACGAGTCCGGCCCGATTCCTCCAGCACGAGTCCGGCCCGATTCGTCCAGCACGAGTCCGGCCCGATTCCTCCAGCACGAGTCCGGCCCGATTCCTCCAGCACGAGTCCGGCCCGATTCCTCCAGCACGAGTCCGGCCCGATTCCACCAGCACGAGTCCGGCCCGATTCCTCCAGCACGAGTCCGGCCCGATTCGTCCAGCACGAGTCCGGCCCGATTCCACCAGCACGAGTCCGGCCCGATTCCACCAGCACGAGTCCGGCCCGATTCCACCAGCACGAGTCCGGCCCGATTCCACCAGCACGAGTCCGGCCCGATTCCTCCAGCACGAGTCCGGCCCGATTCGTCCAGCACGAGTCCGGCCCGATTCCTCCAGCACGAGTCCGGCCCGATTCCTCCAGCACGAGTCCGGCCCGATTCCACCAGCACGAGTCCGGCCCGATTCGTCCAGCACGAGTCCGGCCCGATTCCTCCAGCACGAGTCCGGCCCGATTCCACCAGCACGAGTCCGGCCCGATTCCTCCAGCACGAGTCCGGCCCGATTCCACCAGCACGAGTCCGGCCCGATTCCACCAGCACGAGTCCGGCCCGATTCGTCCAGCACGAGTCCGGCCCGATTCCACCAGCACGAGTCCGGCCCGATTCCTCCAGCACGAGTCCGGCCCGATTCCTCCAGCACGAGTCCGGCCCGATTCCACCAGCACGAGTCCGGCCCGATTCCTCCAGCACGAGTCCGGCCCGATTCGTCCAGCACGAGTCCGGCCCGATTCCTCCAGCACGAGTCCGGCCCGATTCCACCAGCACGAGTCCGGCCCGATTCCACCAGCACGAGTCCGGCCCGATTCGTCCAGCACGAGTCCGGCCCGATTCCTCCAGCACGAGTCCGGCCCGATTCCACCAGCACGAGTCCGGCCCGATTCCTCCAGCACGAGTCCGGCCCGATTCCACCAGCACGAGTCCGGCCCGATTCCACCAGCACGAGTCCGGCCCGATTCGTCCAGCACGAGTCCGGCCCGATTCCACCAGCACGAGTCCGGCCCGATTCGTCCAGCACGAGTCCGGCCCGATTCCTCCAGCACGAGTCCGGCCCGATTCCACCAGCACGAGTCCGGCCCGATTCCTCCAGCACGAGTCCGGCCCGATTCCACCAGCACGAGTCCGGCCCGATTCCACCAGCACGAGTCCGGCCCGATTCGTCCAGCACGAGTCCGGCCCGATTCCTCCAGCACGAGTCCGGCCCGATTCCTCCAGCACGAGTCCGGCCCGATTCCACCAGCACGAGTCCGGCCCGATTCCTCCAGCACGAGTCCGGCCCGATTCGTCCAGCACGAGTCCGGCCCGATTCCTCCAGCACGAGTCCGGCCCGATTCCACCAGCACGAGTCCGGCCCGATTCCACCAGCACGAGTCCGGCCCGATTCGTCCAGCACGAGTCCGGCCCGATTCCACCAGCACGAGTCCGGCCCGATTCCTCCAGCACGAGTCCGGCCCGATTCGTCCAGCACGAGTCCGGCCCGATTCCACCAGCACGAGTCCGGCCCGATTCCTCCAGCACGAGTCCGGCCCGATTCCACCAGCACGAGTCCGGCCCGATTCCACCAGCACGAGTCCGGCCCGATTCCACCAGCACGAGTCCGGCCCGATTCCACCAGCACGAGTCCGGCCCGATTCCTCCAGCACGAGTCCGGCCCGATTCCACCAGCACGAGTCCGGCCCGATTCCACCAGCACGAGTCCGGCCCGATTCCACCAGCACGAGTCCGGCCCGATTCCACCAGCACGAGTCCGGCCCGATTCCACCAGCACGAGTCCGGTCCGATTCCTCCAGCACGAGTCCGGCCCGATTCCACCAGCACGAGTCCGGCCCGATTCCACCAGCACGAGTCCGGCCCGATTCCACCAGCACGAGTCCGGCCCGATTCCTCCAGCACGAGTCCGGCCCGATTCCACCAGCACGAGTCCGGCCCGATTCCTCCAGCACGAGTCCGGCCCGATTCCACCAGCACGAGTCCGGCCCGATTCCACCAGCACGAGTCCGGCCCGATTCCACCAGCACGAGTCCGGCCCGATTCCACCAGCACGAGTCCGGCCCGATTCCACCAGCACGAGTCCGGCCCGATTCCACCAGCACGAGTCCGGCCCGATTCCTCCAGCACGAGTCCGGCCCGATTCCACCAGCACGAGTCCGGCCCGATTCCTCCAGCACGAGTCCGGCTCGATTCCACCAGCACGAGTCCGGCCCGATTCGTCCAGCACGAGTCCGGCCCGATTCCACCAGCACGAGTCCGGCCCGATTCCACCAGCACGAGTCCGGCCCGATTCCACCAGCACGAGTCCGGCCCGATTCCACCAGCACGAGTCCGGCCCGATTCCACCAGCACGAGTCCGGCCCGATTCCACCAGCACGAGTCCGGCCCGATTCCACCAGCACGAGTCCGGCCCGATTCCACCTTCACTCGCCCTCGGCAATCGACAATGTCACAGCCGGTCTGCGTCATTTGCACGTGCCTCGGGTGATGAGAGGTTTATTACAATCGTTTGACTTCACTGGTCGAATTATTAACACACTTTGACTTCGGACTTGGAAGTACCAGCTTTATGATTTGTTGATGACATCGTCATCGAGTTGATATAAGCAAGCAGTCGCCAGGCAGCAGGTGACGCCTGGGCCGAGGCTATGGATAAATGGGGTCAACTTTGTCCTCGTCAACGTTTGCAGATTGTCTCTTGGTTCACGCCTGACTGAACACCTGTTTTCGTTACACTGACTGTCAGTTCAGTTTGTCTGATAATATCTGGTGTAATTATGAGAAAGAAACACTTGTGACACATAAAAAGTAAACTTTTATGTAGCGCTGCAACCGAATCTTGTGGATTGTTCCAAATGCTTCACCCTTTATTCCTTGTCAAACCTGTTAAAACGAACACCAACTCGATTTCTCTGGAAAGCTTCCAGCCACGCTGCAATGAATGCGCGAACACTATTCGTACACAAATATCCGTCACTGTCTATAGCCAGGTACTCATTCGTACAGCAGCTGAGTGAACTGGAGCAATGTAGAATATGGAAATTTCCCAAGATTTGACACGGCAGCACAGCATTCGAACCGGGCTTCTCTTAGAGAAAACACGCACGCACGTTCAATTTAAACTGTCGTTAACCCGCTAGCACATCGGTCCACTGAACATACGCGACAGCAAGTTGATGAGAGAAAGTTGACACCGACGCGTTCAGGTGATTGATATAA
>CBDHHR010000734.1:0-10000 GCA_965263245.1 Metamycoplasmataceae bacterium
ACTGTCGTGACTAACCAAGAAGGGTGACTGTCACGACTAACCAAGTAGGGTGGCTGTCGCGACTAACCAAGTAGGGTGACTGTCGCGACTAACCAAGTAGAGTGACTGTCGCGACTAACCAAGTAGGGTGGGTGACTGTCGCGACTAACCAAGTAGGGTGACTGTCGCGCAATCAGGGCGCGATGTGTAATAGTGGCTGTGGAAACGTGTTGTGTCGATGTGATCATAATTACACAGGCTGCCAGTAAACATCTTATGAACACTAACAAGAGTAAAATAGGGTAAAATAATAATTGAGAAAACCAAATGCGCTCGTTTGAAACGCTTTCATAAGGTCACTGGAAAAGTACCATTTATGAGTTGAACACATAATCAGTCATACACGTAATCACAGTGATCCTGGGTGGCAAAGTGAATTACCTGCTTGGTTCGTTGTCAGTCCAGAACAGTGTGCTGCCTTCAATGTGTATGCAGTATGGGTCAAGTGTGTTATTACGAATGATAATTCGATCTTGGCCGTCGGAGTTACTACATTCTATCACATCCGCATCTGGAATACAACGGATTGCCGATACAGTGGTTAACTTGCATGTGTGTGTAACTATGTGTATAAGATATACATATATATATATATATATATATATATATATATATATATATGTGTGTGTGTGTGTGTGTGTGTGTGTGTGTGTGTGTGTGTGTGTGTGTGTGTGTGTGTGTGTGTGTGTGTGTGTGTGTGTGTGTGTGTGTGTGTGTGTGTGTGTGTGTGTGTGTGTGTGTGTGTGTGTGTGTGTGTGTGTGTGTGTGTGTGTGTGTGTGTGTGTGTGTTTGAGTGGTGTATATGTGTATGCGCATGTGTGTGTGTATGTGTGTGGGTATGTGTGTTTGAGAGAGAGAGAAAGTTTTTTTATGTGTTTGTTTGTTTGTTTGTTTGTTTGTTTGTTTGTGTATATGTACGTGTATGTGTGTGTATGTGTGTGTGCGCGTATGTGTATGTCTGTGTGTGTATGAATGTGTGTGTCTGTCTGTATGTGTGTCTGTCTGTCTCTCTGTGTGTGTGTGAGTCTCTCTCTCTCTCTCTCTCTCTCTCTCTCTCTCTCTCTCTCTCTCTCTCTCTCTCTCTCTCTCTCTCTCCCTCTCTCTCTCTCTCTCTCTCTCTGTGTGTGTGTGTGTGTGTGTGTGTGTGTGTGTGTGTGTGTGTGTGTGTGTGTGTGTGCGCGCGCGCGTGTGTGTGTGTGTGTTTGTGTGTGTGTGTGTGTATGTATGTATGTATGTATGTATGTATGTATGTATGTATGCGTGTGTGTCTGTGTGTGTCTGTGTGCGGTGTATGTTTATACATTTTTTGTATGCAAGTAGACATTTCCGCCCTTTCTTGAGTGCGTTTATCGACATGTATCCCTTTAACATGAGATCTACGATATGGCGCAGGTGTTATACTGCGGTCTTACTTAATCCAGTCTGGCTAAGTTTATATTGTTTACTGTTATCATATTTAGAATATTAAAATAATTGACCAGTGTTAGCGAAATAGAATCTATAGCTTAACAGTTCTTGTCTTCGCTAACACGATTAATTAATTCTAACACCCGTTCATCTGTTTCATTGCTGAATGTTGTCCAGTTGGGTCTGCAATTTAATGTTTAACGCTCACATTCGCTCACTTTGTAGGGAATCGTGTGTAATTGTCGAGATTTTCCGAGGTGTTAAACAGTACGCTAGGGCAGGGTAGGAGGCTTCCACACGCTTTCTGTCTCCGAAAATCAATATTTCTTTTACTAACAATCCTACGGTTGCGTGACTTTGCCGGAAATAGACCGAGGAGCGAGGAAGTGTTTCCACCTTATGGCGTCTGGGTAACCGAAGCTAGTAAGGGGAGTGAGAATTTTAACGGGTACTTGTAGTATACCATTCGTTCTTTTGCCTTTATAGACGCCAACATAACGACGATGTATAGCTAAGAAAACTGGTTGTTTCAGGTACTTTAATGTCAGTGGCCAGTCTGTGTTATTAAAAGGCGGGTCTTACTTGCTTCGGTCCAGCATACGCGTCGGCCGTAGATGTCGAACGTCAGAACTCTTATCCACATCGCGGAACTGGACGCGATCACTACGTGATCACCGCCGGTGTAATTGACCTTGTGAATAGAAGTTCGTGTAGCAAAGAAGAC
Organism: Metamycoplasmataceae bacterium; assembly: GCA_965263245.1. Lineage (GTDB taxonomy): Bacteria > Bacillota_I > Bacilli_A > Mycoplasmatales > Metamycoplasmataceae > DT-68. Next base: position 2,171 of record CBDHHR010000734.1, read on the forward strand.
CAGCCTGGGTAGAAACACAACGAATTACTTAACACCTGTGTTATCAGTGTGTGTGTGTGTGTGTGTGTGTGTGTGTGTGTGTGTGTGTGTGTGTGTGTGTGTGTGTGTGTGTGTGTGTGTGTGTGTGTGTGTGTCTGTGTGTGTGTGTGTGTGTGTGTGTGTGTGTGCGTGCGTGCGTGCGTGCATATGCGCGTGCATATGTGCGTGCATATGTGCGTGTATCTATATGCATCCATTAATCACATCGTCATCGTGCACATACGTACGGGTATATTGTCTACTGTCGCTATGTGATATATGATCAGCATGTGGACATTCACACGCACGCACGCACGCACGCACGCACTCACGTACGCAGACACAAACACACACTGTAGATAATCGCTGTAAGAATTACGGACTTAATGAACATCCACCTGAAAGTAACTTAGGGCCTATGTGATCCTAGCTACATTCCACTGTGTTAGGGTCATCACGTAGAGATGTTAGTTTCTCTTCTGATGTCACCGACGGGTTAAATTAGACGTAACGCTGACAATGGTTGTGTTCAGCTAGAGCAACATGTCACCTCCGTCTGGCGTCACACGCTATGCCACGCAGTGGGTCTTCGTTAGTAGCGCGTGTGTAGAGCGTCTTCCGCCCACCGCCGTCGACATTAAGTACCCCCATGGTGCTGGTCGTCGTGTAGAACAACTTCGTGTTGTCTGGATGCAACGCAATCCTCACGAAGTAACCTGGACAGAAAATACAAATAGTCACGTCACACGTATCGTATTGGTTTTAGTACATATACGCACACGCGCACACGCGCTCACACGCACACACATACGCACACACACACGCACACGCGCTCACACGCACACACATACGCACACACACGCGCAAACGCGCTCACACGCATACGCACACGAACACACGGACACACGCACATATATGCACGCACATACACAAACACACAAATCTACAGATGTGTCATTGTATGTCGGAAAGAGTCTGCATATGTTTTAAACTATAGGCGTTTGAATAAAATCGTTACCGCTAAATACAGGTACCAGCTTTACCTGGCACCCGGCAGCACTTCGTTACGTTGTAGTGCTTACATTCTTCCCGGCGTTAAATACCTTCCGGGTGATTTTTCTGCGCATGCACGATTCATTTGTTGTCATTAGTTGCCATTAGCAACAAGTTAACACTTCGCGCTGAATCTCATATTATATACCTCAATGAGATGTGTTTTGATAGCAAACGCAGAGCGCGTGACTTCAGTGCACCGTAATCCTGATGGCGATGTAAACAAACGTAATATTTCAAATTACCGGATGACATTTTAAACAACTCTCCACACTAATCACCAAAGGAAAGTTAAACGTTAAAGACCAGCCCATGGTATTTATATTATAAATGCTCTGTGTTTTGTTGTAAACAAGCGTCACTCGGAATGTATTTAAGTTAAAAAATGTAAGCGCGACAACGACACACGTGTGAACATCAGGTCAATTGTCAAACGTATTAGCACAGATGAATGCCTTTTTTGGATAGGCTTAATGTGGTTAGTAAACACGCACGCACGCACGACGCACGCACGCACGCACGCACACACGCACACACACACACACACACACACACACATATATATATATATATATATATATATATATATATATATATATATATATATATATATATATATATATATTAGCAACCTACTTCCACTGGCGATGGTTGTTTTTTCTAATCGGTCGACATCGAAGCGATTGATGGCCTTCCGTCGACTGTTGCACCAATAAATGCGTCTACGTTCACTGTCCACCACAATTCCCATCGCCAATCCTTAGAACGAATATAGTAAATATACATGTACATGCGTTGTTCGGGCAGAGGAATAGATGGACGCGCGCACGCATGCACGCACGCATGCATGGATGCACGCACGCACACACGCATGCACTCGATCCGACTAATAAAAAGGGTAAGTTCTTATTATGGCGCAGTATCCAATCCACAAACATAAATTCGCCTCATGTGGTAAACATTCGGAAGCTTGGGTGAAGCTTTCTATGAAAGGTCCTCTATTTTATGCTCAACCAAAAGACGTGTTGGCACTAGTCTTAACCACTTCCGGTAGACCTAGCCCGTCCAAATGACGTGTTGACACTAGTTCTAACCACTTCCGGTAGACCCAGCCCATCCAAATGATGTGTTGACACTAGTCTTAATAACTTCCGGTAGACCCATCCTATCCAAATTACGTGGTGATACTTGTCTTGACCACTTCCGGTAGACCCAGCTCGTCAAAATGACCGCGTATCGGGTCTCTGAATTAGCCTAGGTTACATAAATACCCATAACTGTCTATAGCTAGGTACTCATGCTTATAGCTAAGTAAACTGGAGCAAAGTAGAGCGACACAAAATCGTGGGATTCGAACCCGGGTTCTCTCGTTTTATATTCTGGTATTCTGGCAAGCTCCACGTGTGAGGAATTTCCTTATAACTAATACGGAGATATTTTGACCACTTGCCCGACATGATGGGGATGTGTCTGGGCTTCCCCAGCATTGGAGGATGTGTGGACGAGTCCAGGGGGACGTCCATCATACCGCCGGCCGTCCCGACCAGCAGGTTACAACGAGCGCCCACGTCTGCACCAACAGCGCCAAGAACAATTCGTCACGAACGCGCCGTTAGCAAACATGGTTTAGTTAATTAAAGCGTTAGTACCAATTTTGCATGACTAGCAATTATGTGTACAATCGTAGGCTGACATACAAGTTCGGTGGATGAATTTATGATGGCTTTAGTCACTGTACCTACACCGACGTTACACGTAGAACGCATTAGTTACATGTAGGTGCTATGATTACACATGCGATGTAATGCAGAGTCTGGTAGCAGTGCTGAATACCTTGGGAAACATCTTTCTGTAACACATCATTCCATAGGTTATGAGCGCAACACGTTCGATGCTTTCATATTAGCAACCTAGTTAGCTGCTGTTTTATTATTGTACGTCAGTCACAATGTCCTACTGTCCTTCCTTGTCGTTAAACACACTGTCCTGTTGCCGTTACGTAAACATAAACTATAATGCCCAGTTGACCTAATTTGCGCGTTGGTCAAACCTCCGAGCTTTACTTCATTAGGCACTCAGTTCTAGATGACAGTTTTATTTTATTTGGGAATGAGAGGAACGTGTTGTGTTGCGTAAATTCAATTAACTACTTCTCGAAGGTTACGTCAAATCAATAAAATAAATCGGTCTTTCTTGTGAAATATTATCATGACGTCTTCTGCCATTTGTACTGATGCAGTGAGCATATTGGTAGCCATTCTAAAATAATGTAACACAAGTGCCGACTTGATAATGGCACGGGCTATTTCAATCGCAGTCAGTGCAATTGATGAAACGAAACTGTTATTTAGTTCAGGCGTTGTCTGGTGGTTATCATAAATCAGTCGAGTATCATGAATAGAAACAAAACGCACTACATAAAAACTAGCGGATGGATTCGCTATAGCATGTCTCAGTTTTTGTTTTGTTTTGCCAGCTCGATGGGGATATTGTTGCTATGAGTGTTGATAGCAGCTGACCAGTGTTTAGAATTGATCTGCGTAACTGAATGTTGAATAGAAAAAGAAGTAATAGTCTACCTTCGGAACTGATTACCGTAGCCAGAGAGCACACGAGACTGAGGACCGTCCATAGCCCCAGGTCGGGGGAGTTTGACCACGTCGTCATTGCAGATCGGTTCTCTCGCCCTACCGCCGCCTGGAGTCTGCAAAACATTATTGTCAAACTAGCTAGTTTTAAATATAGGACATTAACAACATTGTAGACAAATTACAGTAAAAAGAACTGTAGGTCCGCCTGCCATCAAGGCGTTGGAACCAGACAGGAATCTGAAGCTTAGCCCCTCCACATTTTGTTGTGGAAGCGGGTTAAGAGCCTACGATATATAGGGAAATGGTGATAATTTGTAGTGCAGTTGATTCAATGGGGGATAGACTGGAGGGATAGATTGGAGGGATAGACTGGAGGGATAGACTGGAGGGATAGATTGGAGGGATAGACTGGAGGGATAGACTGGAGGGATAGACTGGAGGGATAGATTGGAGGGATAGACTGGAGGGATAGATTGGAGGGATAGACTGGAGGGATAGATTGGAGGGATATTATACTGGAGGGATAGACTGGAGGGATAGACAGGAGGGATAGACTGAAGGGATAAATTGGAGAGATAGACTGGAGGGATAGACTGGAGGGATATACTGGAGGGATAGACTGGAGGGATAAACTGGAGGGATAGACTGGAGGGATAGATAGGAGGGATAGATTGGAGGGATAGATAGGAGGGATAGACTGGAGGGATAGACTGGAGGGATAGACTGGAGGGATAGACTGGAGGGATAGACTGGAGGGATAGACTGGAGGGATAGACAGGAGGGATAGTCTGGAGGGATAGACTGGAGGGATAGACTGGAGCGATAGACTGGAGGGATAGACTGGAGGGATAGACTGGAGGGATAGACTGGAGGGATAGACAGGAGGGATAGTCTGGAGGGATATACTGGAGGGATAGACTGGAGGGATAAACTGGAGGGATAGACTGGAGGGATAGATAGGAGGGATAGATTGGAGGGATAGATAGGAGGGATAGACTGAAGGGATAAATAGGAGGGATAGACTGGAGGGATAGACTGGAGGGATAGACTGGAGGGATAGACTGGAGGGATAGACTGGAGGGATAGTCTGGAGGGATAGACTGAAGGGATAAATTGGAGGGATAGACTGGAGGGATAGACTGGAGGGATAGACTGGAGGGATAGACTGGAGGGACAGACTGAAGGGAACAATTGGAGGGATAGACTGGCGGGATAGACTGGAGGGATAGACTGGAGGGATAGACTGGAGGGATAGACTGGAGGGATATACTAGAGGGATAGACTGGATGGATAGACTGGAGGGATAGACTGGAGGGATAGACTGGAGGGATAGATTGGAGGGATAGGCTGGAGGGATAGACTGGAGGGATAGACTGGAGGGATAGACTGGAGGGATAGACTGGAGGGATAGACTGGAGGGATAGACTGGAGGGATAGACTGGAGGGATAGACTGGAGGGATAGACTGGATGGATAGACTGGATGGATAGACTGGAGGGATAGACTGGAGGGATAGACTGGAGGGATAGACTGGAGGGATAGACTGGAGGGATAGACTGGAGGGATAGACTGGAGGGATAGACTGGAGGGATAGACTGGAAGGATAGACTGGAGGGATAGACTGGAGGGATAGACTGGAGGGATAGACTGGAAGGATAGACTGGAGGGATAGACTGGAGGGATAGACTGGAGGGATAGACTGGAGGGATAGACTGGAGGGATAGACTGGAGGGATAGACTGGAGGGATACACTGGAAGGATATACTGGAGGGATAGACTGGAGGGATAGACTGGAGGGATAGACTGGAGGGATAGACTGGAGGGATAGACTGGAGGGATAGACTGGAGGGATAGACTGGAGGGATAGACAGGAGGGATAGTCTGGAGGGATAGACTGGAGGGATAGACTGGAGCGATAGACTGGAGGCAGAAATATTTCCCCATCACTTAGAGACGAGGTGCAGTTCACGGATTATAGCGAGCCAGGAAAACTTTACAAAAATGAAAATGTCGCCGAAGCAAATCTTCAAAACATTCTCCCGTTTTCGAATGTCACAGACACCGAGTGGTGGCGAAGTACTGCTGTTGAGAAAGTCTGAAAGAAGAACATCGCCAATAAATCTCCAGCAACTCCCCAATCACGCACTGACCAGAGCATGGAACTCTCAATCGACAGTATTCGGATTGGAATCCGAACCGCCGGGTCGAATTTTGACGATGTAAGTTCGCGTTAAGTTGCTCCAGATCAATCAGTTGCACTGATAAATACCTGGCTATAGACAGTGGTGAATACTTGTGTACGAATATTTTAGCGCATTGATAGTAGTGTGGATGAATGCTTACCGATAAGTCGAAATGGTGTTCGATTGAAGAGGTCAACCTTAGTTAAGCGTCCTCGGGATGGATCCTGCGATATATGAGAATTTACCTTTATTTTGGTTCTTTATGAATAACAATTTAATTGACTTTAGTCAAAAATCGCTCACCTTTGATAATCTTCTCCAGCGATAGAATGGATGACGTCCCTGCGAAATATGTGTTTCTAGATTAGTCTTCAGATTCCCCGATGTCGTGTTTCTGTCGCCGCTGTTAGTCCGGTTGTGGAAAGCGACTCGTCAGATGTGACATAATATTTATCAGACACATCGCAATAACAATAAATCAATAACACCAAATAACATCCAAATCGTCGCAAATTTAAATATTAATTAATTATTTATCTCACTAATTTACACTAAGTGGTTTTAGCTAAGGCAGTTAACAACGTCGTCCTCAATGCGTGCGCGTGCGCGTGCGCGTGCGCGTGCGCGCGTGCGTATGTGTGTCTTTGTGTATGCGTATGTGTGTATGTGTGCGTGCGTGCGTGTGTGTATGTGTGTGTGTGTGTGTGTGCGCGCGCGCGCGTGTGTGTGTGCGGGCGGGCGGGCGTGTGTGTGTTTGTATGTATGTGTGTTTGTGTGTGTGTGTGTGTGTGTGTGTGTGTGCGCGTGTGTGTGTGTGTGTGTGTGTGTGTGTGTGTGTGTGTGTGTGTGTGTGTGTGTGTGCTTGCGCGCATACGCGTGTATTAGGTAGTGTATTGCGTGGTACCATCTGGCAGTAGGGCACGCACGCACGCTGGATGGGGGTCCCAGAGGCGGAGGTCAGGATGGTGGAGGGGACGTATGAGGACACGAAGAGCAGGGTGCTGTGTAGACAGGGAGTGTCAGGAGAGTACAAAGGAAATGTTGGCCTGACACAGGGGAGCGCTTTGATCCCATTGTTGTTTATCGCTGTGGTGGAACTTATAAGCAGAAAGATTTGTACAAAAGAGAAACTCCGGAAACTATTGTACGCATATGGCCTGGCATTAGTAGCGGATGGGGAAGCAAATCTCCAAGAACAGCTGATAGAGTGGAAAGATATTTTTTAGTAAGCAAGGACTGAGGGTATGTTTGGAGAAGACGGGGGTAATGTGGGTGGGACATGGAAAACAAGAGCAGTATATAATCCTGGCTTAAACAGAGACAGTTTTGTCTACCTGGGTGGAGCGATATGTGGGGTTGGCAGTTCGCCAATCTCGAAAAGGAAAAACCTTTGGGGTGTGGCTTGGACAATGGCGTGGGTGTTTAGTTAAAAAAGGTAAAGGTAAGTTCTTATATAGCGCAATATCCAATCTTCAGGATTGCTCAAAGCGCTTTACACTTTACTTCCCTGAGAGACCTGTTCAATCAGACACCATCACAACTTCTTAAGAACTTGCCCAAGGTTTTAACATCGCAGCACAGGATTCGAACCCGGGTCCTCTCAGTTGAACCTGGTGGTCTAAAATTGACTAGTGATTTCCAAAACAATACGGCGTGTAGGTACGACAGACGCCGATAAAAAGACTTCGGGGAGAATTATTTATAATTTCTAAAAATATGTGAACTTATATAGCAGGAGGTAATTATCGTTTAGGGTTAAAAAGTATTTCTCTGCAGTCTGTGCTGTGCAGCTCCATTTGGTACATAGGGATTCTTACCTCAGTAACAAGCAAAACGGAAAATGTTTAAGAAATTGGAATTTCCATTTCTTTGGAACAGTAAACCCGAAGCTTTGAAAAGAGAATCACTATTAAACACATTTGCGGACGGAGGTCTTAATATTATAGATATTAGAACTAAGTCTATTTATCAAACAAATTATGTAAT
>CBDHHR010000734.1:15000-20000 GCA_965263245.1 Metamycoplasmataceae bacterium
TCCGTCCCCGTCCCCGTCCCCGTCCCCGTCCCCGTCCCCGTCCCCGTCCCCGTCCCCGTCCCCGTCCCCGTCCCCGTCCCCGTCCCCGTCCCCGTCCCCGTCCCCGTCGCCGTCCCCGTCCCCGTCCCCGTCCCCGTCCCCGTCCCCGTCTCCGTCTCCGTCTCCGTCTCCGTCTCCGTCTCCGTCTCCGTCTCCGTCTCCGTCTCCGTCTCCGTCTCCGTCTCCGTCTCCGTCTCCGTCTCCGTCTCCGTCTCTCTCCTCTGTCTCCGTCTCTCTCCTCTCTCCTCTCTCCTCTCTCCTCTCTCCTCTCTCCTCTCTCCTCTCTCCTCTCTCCTCTCTCCTCTCTCCTCTCTCCTCTCTCCTCTCTCCTCTCTCCTCTCTCTCTGTCTGTCTGTCTGTCTGTCTGTCTGTCTGTCTGTCTGTCTGTCTGTCTGTCTGTATGTCTCTGTCTCTCTGTCTCTCTGTCTCTCTGTCTCTCTGTCTCTCTGTCTCTCTGTCTCTCTGTCTCTCTGTCTCTCTGTCTCTCTGTCTCTCTGTCTCTCTGTCTCTCTGTCTCTCTGTCTCTCTGTCTCTCTGTCTCTCTGTCTCTCTGCTGTCCATCGTGCCTGATGACATTAGTGTAGTGTTTCGTCCTTGTGTATTATTCGTCGGTGGGAGCTGAAAAGCCTCTGCCGCAGTCAGTATAGAAGACGGTATTTGCAGAAGTATCCGGAAGGCCAGGGCGGAGATTGTGATGATCATGTTGATATATATATATATATATATATATATATATATATATATATATATATATATATATATATATATATATATATATTATCTTCCATATTATCTTCCATAGTATCTTCCATATATCTTCCAGAGGTGTTGGACATATTAGCCCCTGATTTGTCGTAGATACCGGAGATACTTGGACATGTTTTCTGATATGGCACCGGTAGAGAGTGTGTGTATTAGCTGAATACAGAAGTGTTGGAAGCACACTCGCCTTGTACACCTTGCACTGTGTGGTGACTGTAGCGCCACCTTGTGACCATACGCACTTCCATAGTCCTTCGGTCTCCAGAAGCAACCTGTATACGGTTGTTGATTTCCACACCAATAGCGTCGTCAGATGCAACCCAGCTGCCCAGGTATGTGAAGTTCTTGATTGATTTTAGTGGCGTGCCATATATTTCAACATGTGGATCGATTGAGGTTTGTCCCGGTGGTGGTTGGTAGAGCGTCAGTTTTCTCTGTAATGATTATAAGTCCAAACAAAGTTGCAGCTTGTTTAAAGTGTTTACAAATCGTATATACACATGAAAAGCGAATAACAAGGAACTCTTGGAAACACTGGTCTTATAGTAGCTGTTTTAATCATAGATACCACAAAACAGACACAAGCTAGTGTTGCCGCTTAACGCCTAGACGTTCTACTACCGAATGGATTAAGACCGACCATACTATTCCTGAATATAAACCTCAAAACAACACAATGCGGTTGCCACCGGCCACAAACCGCTGGCTAAGCTGATGGTGCGAGCCACACAACATGCAGTGTACTGAAATAATGCATTGGATAAATATCATCATTGGAGTAGTGAATGATGAAAATATTTGTGATAAATTAAAGAAATACTATTTGGTATATTTGTGAATACTGAACATGTGAGGCAAAGCGCCAACATCATGTAACTAATATGAACATTATATGTAAATATGAAAGAGATAAATTAATAAACAAATTCTGACTATGCACAAGAGTTTGTAACAAATACATAAAATAAAACCTGTTGTGCATTATGACATAAAGCACTACTTAGTTAGCAATTCAAGTCAAACTTTTTGAGAAGATTTTGCAATCACCTGTGCTCGTGATTTGCAACGACTTTTTTACCATTAATAACCGCTGGGCCTGTAACTCCATCATTTTAATATGCACTAATTTAATAAGGCTAATTTATACATAAGATAAATGGCAGATGTTCTGCCCCATCCCTGGGCAAAACGCCTTCTTTGAGAACTCGCTCAGTGCGTCAACTGTCACAAGCACGCACGTCATAAACACACTTATCGCGTAAGCTGTCGTAAATCTGTATGTCGTGAATATACTCAGTGTGTAAACTATCAAAACAAAGTGCGATAAACTAAGCTAACTAAAGTTCTACAAATCAAGCATACTAATGCGCCGCCATATATGACATTTTCCATGTAGAATACACAACGTATGGTACAAACGTTAGCACTGCATTCACATCCATCCGATGATGCTAAGCCGTACTCCACTCACAGCGAATGCGTTTCAAGTTTACACGTTACGAATTCTTAACAATCCATTAAGTTAAAAACACCAATAATACTAGTATTTTGAAAATACATAATATTTCTAGACATCATGGATTAATTTCCCAAACGTTTGGCGGAAAACGTTAAAACACTCATACGGTAGCTACGTGATAGTTAGATTACAAAAGAAATTACAACGTTTTAAGACTTTACAACAGTTACTGTATCAGTCCGACTGCGTGCGGAATGAGTGACACACTGCACGTAAAACTGTCCGTGTCTGAGAGCGTGGTACATGACACACTGCAACATCAGTCACAGTTCAGTGCGGACAATTATCACATTAATTAAAACACCCGTGCGTGACCACGCGTCAAACTCATGCATTATTCAGCGCAGATTATTTCACTTTATACAGCACAACAATCCTTGCCAGGCTTCAGAAATTACAACTACCTTGGTAACATCGTTTGGCTCAGATTAATGTTATCCATGTGAGAGCATAGTATTCCACACGTGAGAGCACGGTCGTATTGTTGCAGGGTGGAATTAGTCGAGTCGGAAGAGGGAGCACCCCCCCGGAAATATTCTTTTAATTGGCATCACTAGATCGAAAATAAATACGTAGAAAAGGGTTTGCTGTGTCAACAAGTGAGCAACATGTCCCAGGTGTCGTTTTAATGCAAATTACTGCAGCCATTATTCAAACATCTATTTTTAACTTTTATCTCAGCCCATATTGCAGATAACTGACAAAATTAAGATGTATAGACCCATGTTATGATGGTCAGCGACCATAATAAAACTATTTGTGACATGATCACATGTGTCTATGACAGTGTAATTTGCAAATTAGTGCCGCCATTATTGGGAAATCTATTCTTCACCATATCTCGGCCAATATTGCACATAACTGCACAAAAAAGGTGTCCAGACCCATGTTTTAGGCCAACGATCATTAAAGGATCATTCTTGATTTAACTACGCGTGTCCCTGGCATGCTATGCAAATTCTAAAGTGCCAGCATTACCAAAAATCTGACCTTTTCGCGGTATTTCTCAGCCAATATTGCAGGTAAGTTGAAAGTTTTTTTTAGAGCATCTACTTACGAAATATCGGGTTGGTTTTGCGACCAAAGGTTAATATAACGATCAATTGTTGATATAGAGATCAATTCAAGGTATTGTGAATAAAGAAAGTCCACTAAGTTCACTTACCAACTCATTTACTGATCTAGGTAAATAGGAAGCCAGAATGCTCTTTACTGAGTTGCCGCGCCTCAACTTCTCATGGGCTTCAAGATGATAATTGTTAGATCATCATTCACAATCGCTTTCACTGAAATCGTCACAAAGTCAAACTCGCCCTCGTTTTCCTCCTCCTCCTCATCTTCTTCCTCTTCTCGATCACCAGTGTCCAGGAGATCAACCAGTGAGTTTGGTAACACAGGTCGGCAGAACCAACACTCCATCCTCAGTCCTTACCTACAATCGCCATACAGGCCTAGTTTTATGAAAAGACCCTCGAGATGGTTGACATCATCAACGATCCAGACTGCACAATGGCGGGGAGACGTCGAGAGCTACAGAAGACAAGTGTGACGAGTCAATTCAGCGCGTCGTCGCTACTAAAATAGCTGAACACTGGTGATCGTGAAGAGGAAGTAGAGGAGGAGGAGGAGGTAGAAAATGAGGACGAGTTTGACTTTGACGATTTCAGTGAAAGCGATGATGAATGATTACTTAACAATTATCGTATGAATCCAATGAGAGGTAGAGGCGTGGCAGCTCAGAAAATACCATACTGGCTTGCTATTTACCTGGATCAGTAAATGAGTTGGTATATGAACTTAGTGGAATTTCTTTATTCACAATACTTTGAATTGATCCCCATAGTAACCATTAGTCGCAAAAACAACATGTTATTGTAAGTAGATGCTCTCAAAAAAACCTTTCAACTTACCTGCAATATTGGCTGAGATACAGCAAAAAAGTCACATTTTCGTTAATGCTGGCACTTTAGAATGTGCATAGCATGCCCGGGACACAGGTATTTAATTCAATAATGGTCTTTTAATAATCGTTGACCCTGAAAACATGGGTCTGAACATCTTTTAGTGCTGTTATGTGCAATATTGGCCGACATATTGTGAACAATAGCGGCACTAATTTGCATATCAAACTATCATAGACTCATGTGATCATGTCCAAAATTGCTTATTATAATCGTAACATAGGTCTAGCCACCTTACTTGTTCAGTTTTCTGTAATATTAGCTGAAATATAGTGACAAATTGATTTTTCAATAATGGCGGCACTAATTTGCATAAAAATGATACGTGGGACATTTTGCTGACGTGTTAACATAGCAAACCGTTTTCTACGAATTGTTTTCTGATCTATACCAGTTAAAAGTATATCTCCGGGTGTGTGTGTGTGTGTGTGTGTGTGTGTGTGTGTGTGTGTGTGTGTGTGTGTGTGTGTGTGTGTGTGTGTGTGTGTGTGTGTGTGTGTGTGTGTGTGTGTGTGTGTGTGTGTGTGTGTGTGTGTGTGTGTGTGTGTGTGTGTGTGTGTGTGTGTGTGTGTGTGTGTGTGTGTGTGCACGGAACCCCCTCCTCCGACTAAACTAAATATTTCACACGACACCGATTCTCCGTCCGACTACACCAATGTGCGGTATGGTAGTCTATTTCCGATAGTTTTTAATATGTCGCCTGGGTCGCGCAATCATCA
>CBDHHR010000735.1:0-5000 GCA_965263245.1 Metamycoplasmataceae bacterium
ACGCGCCCGCGCCCGCCGCGCACGCGCCCGCGCCCGCCCCGCACCCGCACCCGCACCCGCACCCCCCGCACCCGCACCCGCACCCGCACCCGCACCCGCACGCGCACGCGCACCCGCACCCGCACCCGCACGCGCACGCGCACGCGCACGCGCACGCGCACGCGCACGCGCACGCGCACGCGCACGCGCACGCGCACGCGCACGCGCACGCGCACGCGCACGCGCACGCGCACGCGCACGCGCACGCGCACGCGCACGCGCACGCACACGCACACGCACACGCACACGCACACGCACACGCACACGCACACGCACACGCACACGCACACGCACACGCACACGCACACGCACACGCACACGCACACGCACACGCACACGCACACGCACACGCACACGCACACGCACACGCACACGCACACGCACACGCACACGCACACGCACACGCACACGCACACGCACACGCACACGCACACCACACGCACACGCACACGCACACGCACACGCACACGCACACGCACACGCACACGCACACGCACACGCACACGCACACGCACACGCACACGCACACGCACACGCACCCACACGCACACGCACACGCACACGCACACGCACACGCACACGCACACGCACACGCACACGCACACGCACACGCACACGCACACGCACACGCACACACACACACACACACACACACACACACACACATACACACACACACACACACACACGAATATATATATATATATATATATATATATATATATATATATATATATATATGTGTGTGTGTATATATTTATTTATAGAAATACATGTATATATATACATTTATAATTATATACATAAATGTATATAAATACATGTATATATATACATTTATAATTATATACATAAATGTATGTGTGTGTATTCTACGGTCTTCACATAACACATAACACTACGCATCTCCGTAATTTATCAGACGAGAATGTGTATCTTAAAATTGTAAACGCTCTTCTCACGGTGAACATATGTTGATACCCTTGCAGTTTTACATAACCTTCGAATCCACACATGACTAAAACGCATCTGTGAAACTTTTCGTGACAACTTGATCCGTGATTTTGATACTGAGAGTTTGAACTCTTTTTGAAAACACGCTTGATTGTTTTGAACTTTACGTTGTATTGTTTAACACAGTGCCGTTGTGGTTTCGAGTGTGAGTTATTTTAACGTACTAGGTTATTCCCAAGGTTCCCAAGAATATGTCAGTGGATAAACGATTTCCAATCAATGAACAAGGATATAGAGTTTTCTAGAAAACTCTTTCATGGTAAACAGGGCATCTTCGAAAATACATATACATAGATCTACATTTCAACAAATGGCATGTATGTGTGATTATCCAATATTTGTATATTCGTTCAAACATTCTAGTTATTATTTTCTTGTGTAGGTGTAAAAAAATAGTTTTGCTTTTTTATCTCGCATAATAATTTTATTTAAACCTTCTTATAAACTGCAATCATGTTTTAGTAAGGGCAGTGTTGTGGTCGAATACGAGGTCAAGGTACGAAAGAGTGAAGCTTCTGTTGTTGACGACGTCATATCGGCTATTGACAATTCGAATGGCACATTTGGCGAGTTTAACATAACCTCAGCGGGAAAGAGAGGTAAAATAATGTTATAACTCAAATGATGTACTTTTTATATGCAGGATGTGTGTTATGATCAGCGTTATATTTCAACGGAGTAATTCATGACCAACACTAACATGCTTGTTAAGGGATCATATAGAAATTCTTTCCGCTGATAATGCCATATGTATACGCAATGGAATCGTGTAGCTTAATTAAGATAACAGTATGAATTGTGTCCAAAATGCGTCGACGACAAACCGTGATTTTCCCCCTCAGGTATTTATGCACATCAAAGAACTGCTGAACGTATAAATAACGTTTTGCCAAGTTCATACCCTGTGGCAGTTGGGCAGGCAGCAAGCCCATTGACCAGGGAAAGAAACAATTTATCAATGATTTGACGACATCAGATTCAGTTACACAGACGTCTGTAGTGGCCTGTCACTGTGGTTAGTTCTGAGAAAGTCTTGATTGAGTATTGTATGGTGGGGTGTATGGGGGTAGGGGGCACTTCTTGTACTAGTAGTACTGTGGATGTACTGACTTCATGGGTTGTTTTTTCTGAGGCTCCTATAATAAGGGTCTGTTTTTTCACATGTCCCTAAAACAAGGACCAACATTGTACAGAAGTTCCCTGGACAAGGGTATAATTTCAATGAATTCTCCCTACAAGAAGGAAGGTTTTTATCGACGTATTCATGGTTACCTATTATGTATATTTTAGTATATGTTTGCATATATCGGCAACTACATGGGGCGATTTCATGGGAAACTTGGTCACAATAAATCAAACGTTGCAACTGAAGATGATCCTTCAATGACTTATTTGCAGTGTTGCCAAATTGACCAGTAATAGTAATACTACTTACTTTTCTAATGGGGGACGATGTCACAAAAAAGTCCTAGATCAAAGGTATGAATGCCATTTTCAAGGTAATGCCATAGGTATGTGACCGTCGGCTGCACACCCGTAGCCACATGGAAGGGTAGTGCCCCCACCCCCGCCATCACCCATGAGGGGTCATTAAGGAAATAATTTTTGTCAAGTAGGCGGCCCTGTTATAGTATACTTGTTGATAGTTTTTGTGTGTGTGTGTGTGTGTGTGTGTGTGTGTGTGTGTGTGTGTGTGTGTGTGTGTGTGTGTGTGTGTGTGTGTGTGTGTGTGTGTGTCTGTGTGTGTGTGTGTGTGTGTGTGTGTGTGTGTGTGTGTGTGCGTGCGTGCGTGCGTGCGTGCGTCTGTGTTCGCGTGCGTGCGTGTGCGCGCGCGTGCGTGCGTGCGTGCGTGTTACAGTGAGACAGAGAGTGTCTACATGCATTTAAGAATTCAACAACAGTTTGAATAACCTTAATCTAGGATGTTTATTTTATGTTCATGCGAGTTACATAGCAGTTTTCAGTGTGAAATGCTGTAACATACATTCCCAGCTAGGTTTAGGACCGTTTCACTAATATAATGGACTCGTAAGGAAAACCAATCTTCAAACAGAATTATTTGTCAAATGTAAGAACTGTTTTCAAAATGCTAAAAGTCGCCTCCGTGTCGCAGAAGACAATAAATCAGTGACACACCGGCGGAAGTGTCTGTAATGTGGTTTCATAGGTTACATTACTGTAGACGATCACTGCTAAAGCTAAAGAGCGAAATCGATTTTAAGGAGCAAAATCGGGTATATGAGCTCGTAAAGATATTACTGAAACGGTCCGGACATAGGACTAGAAGAACGAGATGCACACATTGCACAGACCGCTGCCCGTGCGACTGGTAGACCCTCGGTAATTGTGGATGACCCTGTTCAGACCCAAGTACATCGTGTCCATGGCGAACAAGCCGTTGGTGTGGGTGGAGATGTTGAAGCCTCCCCCGCCCGATGCGTGGATCTGATTGGGCGACAGTACGATGAAGACCTGCGTCTGTACGGCGTACTGTCGTTTCACTAGTTCCGCGGTTCCAGCCTTCTCGCTGAGGTACACCACACCCTCAACCACGAATTGTAGCTGTGGATTTCTGCATCGTCGTCCGTCGTCTAGTGATCACCACCTGTAAGACACGTGGTTATGGTTAGGTCTCTTGAACGGATAGATTCACCAGTATTATGCGTGTATCAGGAAATTATTTTCAATGAGGACAAATTGATTATTTTGGTGATATTGCGTGACAAACCCCTAATAAAAATAGCGTGCAGAAAATACATTACTCTATATTGTTTGGTATTCATTTGATCCAAATGCAAATCGTCACATACAAACACACATACAAACAAGCACACACGCACACACACACACACGCCCGCACGCACACACACACACATACACACACACATACACACACACACACACTATATATATATATATATATATATATATATATATATATATATATATATATATATATATGTATGCGTTCACTCACACTCGCACGTGGATGTACACACGTTCGCATTCAACATGGCCGTGTTCAGAGATAACGATCGTTAACATGACTGTCTAGCTACGGAAGATTTAGAGTAACTAAACCAAATCACAAGGCTGCTGTTCATAAAATACAACTTGCTTTATTTAATATAAAATGAAGATGAAAGGTATGGGGGCCAAATGGAATACGAATAGTAAATTTGACAAGTCACGATTCTCACCCCATGCATCGTTGGTAGGGGAGTCTCCAAGGTTGAAGGAGTACAATTTCGGTTCCTCGAACGTCATTGCGACTACGACAGAGTTTTTCGATTCCGGCGGCGTGATTGCCAACACCCCCTGCAGTTGACACCGACAGCTATCTAACGACGGGCGCTTTGTCCACTCGACTTCATTGGACTTGGCGGGAAGGTTTGACACTTTGCCCGAGGTCAAGTCGACACAGTAAGGCGGTTGCGCTGTGAAAAAGACGACGAAAACATGTATGTATGTATGTATGTATGTATGTATGTATGTATGTATGTATGTATGTATGTATGTATGTATGTATGTATGTATGTATGTATGTATGTATGTATGTATGTATGTATGTATGTATGTATGTATGTATGTATGTATGTATGTATGTATGTATGTATGTATGTATGTATATATATATATATATATA
Organism: Metamycoplasmataceae bacterium; assembly: GCA_965263245.1. Lineage (GTDB taxonomy): Bacteria > Bacillota_I > Bacilli_A > Mycoplasmatales > Metamycoplasmataceae > DT-68. Next base: position 4,700 of record CBDHHR010000735.1, read on the forward strand.
TATATATATACATATATATATATATATATATACATACATATATATATACATACATATATATATATACATACATACATATATATATATACATACATATATATATATATATATATATATATATATATATATATATATATATAAAGTCATAGCTGTTTTTAGACCTAGATTTAGAAAGAAGATAGATCATCGATATTAACTGAAATTCACACATTGTGTTCAACACTGCTATATGATTATTATCATATTCGCAAGCCATGGCTGTTTCTCATGCAAAACGAGCCGGATCCTTACGCGAAAATGG
>CBDHHR010000736.1:7500-12500 GCA_965263245.1 Metamycoplasmataceae bacterium
CAACGTTTGGTATTCAGATCCTATTCGGCCGAGAGACCTACGCCTGTTGTTAGCTCTGCGGTCATTACTTCCGGTCGCTATACCTACACTGAACGTGTATTCCTCGTGGACTTACACGCCTCGTGCCCAGCTGTGAAGGCGTGAAGCGAGAGTTGCCACACGTCCACCGCCGTAGCGGCGTACTTTGGTCTGCGCGTGTGATGAGGTCGTCAGTTTACGATGCCAGTAAAGGGAAGTGATAAATCATGCATGAAAACCGACAGATGAAGGTTATCCAGACAGCTCGTCACCTCGACACGGTCAGGCGTGGGTGTGGTGGACTATGACATTCGCCATATTCAGCATTAACATTAACATTGACATCGTTGGTGTCAAACGACAGCAGATCGAGCTTTGTTTCACATAAAGCACGCTTGATTGTTTGTATATGAAGAATATATTGAATACCGAAGAGTAATTGTATTGATTGATCCAGTACGCCACGGCTCATTAAGTCACAATACAACTATGGGCATGATCTCATTCCTGCTTTGTCTTGTCAACAATGTCGGTGATGGTTATGCATCATGCACGTTGCACTACTATAGGGCGCCATGATTTCGACTATTTATTGAACACACCAGCATTCAGACGTCGCCTTAAAACGGTGTATTATATTGTTGTTACTACGGGCAACGCTCGGTGCCATAATTTCAGCGGAATGTCTGAAAGCGCCACCTGCTCTGTATCCGTTTTTTCCAACTAACAATATTACTAGTGATTGGTTGGCACGAAAGAGGCCGTGTGAACAAGATGATCTTGAACTAAACGCGGTTAGTCGTGATGGACCAAGCGTTGGTTGTCTTCTTATAGTAGTCATGGGTTAAGTTAATCCTAGGTAGCCATGGATAAAACGTGGGTCTTCGTGAACCCAATTTAGGTGGTAATTAACGAAACATTGGTAGACGTGTTAACATAGACGTGGCCGTTGATCATCGTGAAGTAGCCGGACACAATCTTGCTCTATGAGTGGACGACACGTTGCGCCTCGCCTGTGCGTCACGTACACACTGCCTCGCATGACCTGTCAATTAGCTGACACAACCATAGGTTGGCACGCCTGATGGATGGCACTGAACTAAACGATTGAATTAAACGCCAATGTGCGTCATATGAGTGTTTTTCGTGGACTATTTAGAACAAGAACAGACCATTCAAAACAAGGATGTGAACACGTTGTGCCGGTCGTGTCACCAGGCATCCATCAGAATTACTCCAACGCGAACACTTGTGATTCATTAAAACACAGTCGTGGCACGTGCTGTTCCAACACCTGTAGGCATCGTCGACAATCCAACACAAAGTAATCCATTAGAGCGTGCGCGGAAGTCATTTACACAATATATGGCAAATTTAAACTAATCGGAAGTTACTTTCCGGCAAGCCTGCCTCGCTGACTGCAAATGGCGCCGGACGCCCTTCTAAATCACGCTGGCCGGTCTGACAGACACTAGTGCGAGCAACTTGTAAGTCGACGCGCCGACCGGTCAGAGAGACTCCCTGTATACGATTATAAAGCACTTGCTGCGTGACCGCGGCGTTCAGCGTTATTGTGAACAAAACAAGCAATTATTTGTATATTGACTTGGCACTAAAAGATAATCTTATGGATAGCGCGATGGACGGAGGGACGGAGGTATGGAGGGACGGAGGGACAGGCGGAGGGACGGACTGAGGGACGGGCGGAGGGACGGACAGAGGGACTTACGGAGGGAGGGAAGGACGGAGGGAGGGAGGGAAGGACGGAGGGAGGGAGGGAGGGAGGGACGGAAGGACGGAAGGACGGAGGGACGGAGGGACGGGGGACGGGGGACGGGGGACGGGGGACGGGGGACGGGGGACGGGGGACGGAGGGACGAACGGAGGGACGAACGGAGGGACGAACGGAGGGACGAACGGAGGGACGAACGGAGGGACGAACGGAGGGACGAACGGAGGGACGAACGGAGGGACGAACGGAGGGACGGAGGGACGGAGGGACGGAGGGACGGAGGGACGGAGGGACGGAGGGACGGAGGGACGGAGGGACGGACCGACCCATCGATCGAACGAACGAACGAACGAACGAACGAACGAACGAACGAACGAACGAACGAACGAACGAACGAACGAACGAACGAACGAACGAACGAACGAACGAACGAACGAACGAACGAACGAACGAACGAACGAACGAACGAACGAACGAACGAACGAACGAACGAACGAACGAACGAACGAACGAACGAACGAACGAACGAACGAACGAACGAACGAACGAACGAACGAACGAACGAACGAACGAACGAACGAACGAACGAACGAACGAACGAACGAACGAACGAACGAACGAACGAACGAACGAACGAACGAACGAACGAACGAACGAACGAACGAACGAACGAACGAACGAACGAACGAACGAACGAACGAACGAACGAACGAACGAACGAACGAACGAACGAACGAACGAACGAACGAACGCACATGAATATATGGATAGAGTCACGCATGTGCGCTGACTGGTGTGAGGGATGGACCAATGACAATACGAACCTCTGTATTTCATGGTGAAATGAAGGGGATGACACAGATTTGTGCGTGTGTAGCTTTGTGTCTGTTGAAGCCTGTACATTGGCGGCGCTGTTACAAACTTCAGTTACTCAAGCAATACCGAATGAATAGTATGTGATGTATTCGCTCATTCCCAAACCAATACATTACACATTATGCGTGCCTGTTGTAAGTTAGACGGTCTACCGGCATTAGTTCTGAATAACCACATGCCTCGCATTAGGTTGTCAGCTGCATTAATTTGTTAATTGAGCAATAATTATTTATAATATGTGCACTAACGTTGTTAAATCATCGTCAGTGTCGCCTCGCCATAATGACACTCTGTCACGGTGTCATTAAAACTTACCCTGCAAGATTTAACTTTTGATTAAGATGAATGCAAATGTATGTAGATGTAGTGTCTAATTGTTATCCACAATACTGAGACCCGCGAGCGTGCGTGTATGTGTGTTTATGTGTTTATGTGTTTATGTGTTTATGTGTTTATGTGTTTATGTGTTTATGTGTTTATGTGTTTATGTGTTTATGTGTTTATGTGTTTATGTGTTTATGTGTTTATGTGTTTATGTGCGCATGTGCGCATGTGCATGTGCATGTGCATGTGCATGTGCATGTGCATGTGCATGTGCATGTGCATGTGCATGTGCATGTGCATGTGCATGTGCATGTGCATGTGCGCATGTGCGCATGTGCATGTGCATGTGCATGTGCATGTGCATGTGCATGTGCATGTGCATGTGCATGTGCATGTGCATGTGCATGTGCATGTGCATGTGCATGTGCATGTGCGCGTGTGCGTGCGCGTGCGCATGTGCGCATGTGCGCATGTGCGCATGTGCGCATGTGCGTGTGCGTGTGCGCGTGTGCGTGTGCGTGTGCGTGTGCGTGTGCGTGTGCGTGTGCGTGTGCGTGTGCGTGTGCGTGTGCGTGTGCGTGTGCGTGTGCGTGTGCGTGTGCGTGTGCGTGTGCGTGTGCGTGTGCGTGTGCGTGTGCGTGTGCGTGTGCGTGTGCGTGTGCGTGTGCGTGTGCGTGTGCGTGTGCGTGTGCGTGTGCGTGTGCGTGTGCGTGTGCGTGTGCGTGTGCGTGTGCGTGTGCGTGTGCGTGTGCGTGTGCGTGTGCGTGTGCGTGTGCGTGTGCGTGTGCGTGTGCGTGTGCGTGTGCGTGTGCGTGTGCGTGTGCGTGTGCGTGTGCGTGTGCGTGTGCGTGTGCGTGTGCGTGTGCGTGTGCGTGTGCGTGTGCGTGTGCGTGTGCGTGTGCGTGTGCGTGTGCGTGTGCGTGTGCGTGTGCGTGTGCGTGTGCGTGTGCGTGTGCGTGTGCGTGTGCGTGTGCGTGTGCGTGTGCGTGTGCGTGTGCGTGTGCGTGTGCGTGTGCGTGTGCGTGTGCGTGTGCGTGTGCGTGTGCGTGTGCGTGTGCGTGTGCGTGTGCGTGTGCGTGTGCGTGTGCGTGTGCGTGTGCGTGTGCGTGTGCGTGTGCGTGTGCGTGTGCGTGTGCGTGTGCGTGTGCGTGTGCGTGTGCGTGTGCGTGTGCGTGTGCGTGTGCGTGTGCGTGTGCGTGTGCGTGTGCGTGTGCGTGTGCGTGTGCGTGTGCGTGTGCGTGTGCGTGTGCGTGTGCGTGTGCGTGTGCGTGTGCGTGTGCGTGTGCGTGTGCGTGTGCGTGTGCGTGTGCGTGTGCGTGTGCGTGTGCGTGTGCGTGTGCGTGTGCGTGTGCGTGTGCGTGTGCGTGTGCGTGTGCGTGTGCGTGTGCGTGTGCGTGTGCGTGTGCGTGTGCGTGTGCGTGTGCGTGTGCGTGTGCGTGTGCGTGTGCGTGTGCGTGTGCATGTGCATGTGCATGTGCATGTGCATGTGCATGTGCATGTGCATGTGCATGTGCATATATATATATATATATATATATATATATATATATATATATATGTGTGTGTGTGTGTGTGTGTGTGTGTGTGTGTGTGCGTGTGTGTGTGCATATGTGTTTGCATATGTGTATGTACAACTCTAATGCACAAATCATTTAACCTGTTCCAATGTATAAACTATATAAATTGTTTTATAGTATGATTACATAACTAACCGAGATAAACAAATTACTTGCATGACTAATTTAACTTTCGGTTTATTACGACGACACAACTGGCTTATATATCTAATTGGTTAAGTTAACAAAATCACTGCAAGTGTATTCATAGCATAATGATGTTTAGTGTATATTCTAGTTGAGTTTCTGACAACTGATTACGACTTTTGTCTTTCTTTATGCAGTAATCAGAGGTCAAATAATGTTTGCATACATATTCAGGACCGTGTATGACGTCAGAACAATGCTCTTTGCCAAAGCGAAACGCAGTAAGAGTTCGACGACCCGAGACGACCCCAATACCCGATTCCACCAAGCCAGAACACAGATATCAA
>CBDHHR010000736.1:17500-34244 GCA_965263245.1 Metamycoplasmataceae bacterium
CCCTGCCCCTGCCCCTGCCTCTGTCAGTCAGTCAGTCAGTCAGTCAGTCAGTCAGTCAGTCAGTCAGTCAGTCAGTCAGTCAGTCAGTCAGTCAGTCAGTCAGTCAGTCAGTCAGTCAGTCAGTCAGTCAGTCAGTCAGTCAGTCAGTCTATCTCTCTCTCTCTCTCTCTCACTGTATTTATGTCTGTCTGTCTGTCTGTCTGTCTGTCTGTCTGTCTGTCTCTGTCTGTCTGTCTGTCTGTCTGTCTGTCTGTCTGTCTGTCTGTCTGTCTGTCTGTCTGTCTGTCTGTCTGTCTGTCTGTCTGTCTGTCTGTCTGTCTGTCTGTCTGTCTGTCTGTCTGTCTGTCTGTCTGTCTGTCTGTCTGTCTGTCTGTCTGTCTGTCTGTCTGTCTGTCTGTCTGTCTGTCTGTCTGTCTGTCTGTCTGTCTGTCTGTCTGTCTGTCTGTCTGTCTGTCTGTCTGTCTGTCTGTCTGTCTGTCTGTCTGTCTGTCTGTCTGTCTGTCTGTCTGTCTGTCTGTCTGTCTGTCTGTCTGTCTGTCTGTCTGTCTGTCTGTCTGTCTGTCTGTCTGTCTGTCTGTCTGTCTGTCTGTCTCTCTTTCTCTCTATCTGTCTGTCTTTCAGCCCTTTCAGCACTACTATCTAAAATAAAATGTATTGTTTATTTGTTCTATTTTCGTTTCATTGTTGTGTATTAGCTTGGGGTCGGCCTCTGTTCCCATTCTGATAGCTGTGTAAATATTTTTTATTTCGGAAGTCTGTTATCGTCCACGCTAGCCACGTAACGTTTAGTCCATCTGAGGTTGGCTTGTATGTGTACTTATTCCACGCTGGAAAATTGGCTCTTTCAGATTGGTTTGTAATGTGGTCAAACAGTGTTACTTTCGGGATGGACCTGAGAGGCTTCATTTATAATTCACGACATGAGCGTGAACCAGCCTCCCAACATGCTTTCGGTACGAAGTCCAATGTTCGGCTCTGTAGAGCGCTGTGACGAGTGCTGCAGTAACTGAATTCGTCACCATATATTTCACACAGATTATTACACGGTGAATCCGTGAACATATGCGCAGTCGGCTAACAAAAGGTCTACGCAGTTTTGATAAAACTATGACACAAACTATTGCCTTATATAACTCGAGCGACAAGTGTTGATTATTCAAATGCACGTGCGATCACGTTGTGTTTCTGTGTTGTGTCGTAGACGTCTTCGTGGATTCCAGAACAATGTAAACGACGTATTGTGACAGCAAGACAACGGCCAGGCAGCGGGCTTCAGCGTCGTACCAGATGCGGCGTCTTATGTGACTTAAGTTTAACATTTAAATAAATATACGCACTCTCTTTATCAAATAGACCGCGGATGCTATTCACATCAGAGGGACATCTGGACATCAGAAGACGTGAACTGTGCTGGGCTGAACCAGTCGAATACGCCGCTATAGACTGTCAACTCACGTTCCATAAGCATTCGCGATCGCATTTCGAAATGCCAGTCATCATTTATCCCGGAGATTAAGAAGCGGTCTAGCCAAATTTCCAAGTGTCACATGTGCAATGAAGGTTTTAGCCGCAGTAGCAGATGCATGACTTTCTGTGAATGGCAAGCGGCGACGGACGCTTATTGCTGATTATCCACTGCCTTTGTGCACCGAGGCCGTAGTAGGATGGGTCCTCGGCCTGGTCTCGCTGCGGCCAAACTCTCGAGTGTCCGCGAATTTATTCCAGACTGTCCGACGTCGGGCTGACAAGGAATTGATGAGTCTTTTCTGGGATTCTCTGCTCATTTATAATGTCTCCGCTCTATTATTATCTATGCAGTGTCACGTATGTATCTAGCTACAACGATAATCGCCGGCAACATGCAAATGTATCTTGAATTATCTGCCTTTGACGGTTCTCAGTTTCCTCCTGTCGAGTACAAGGTTGGACTGTTGTGACGTCGCAACCAGGGAATAGCTCGTCAGCGTGTAGAGTATGAAGCACGTAGAATGACAACGCAAAAATCAGACGTGTGTTAATTAAGAATGGCGGTCTTTGTGTTTTGTGTGACGAAGTAACAGTTGAATCATGGTGGCACCATACCAGTGGAGTTATACACATTATTGTGTGTGTGTGTGTGTGTGTGTGTTTGTGTGTGTGTGTGTGTGTGTGTGTGTGTGTGTGTGTGTGTGTGTGTGTGTGTGTGTGTGTGTGTGTGTGTGTGTGTGTGTGTGTGTGTGTGTGTGTGTGTGTGTGTGTGTGTGTGTGTGTGTGTGTGTGTGTGTGTGTGTGTGTGTGTGTGTGTGTGTGTGTGTGTGTGTGTGTGTGTGTGTGTGTGTGTGTGTGTGTGTGTGTGTGTGTGTGTGTGTGTGTGTGTGTGTGTGTGTGTGTGTGTGTGTGTGTGTGTGTGTGTGTGTGTGTGTGTGTGTGTGTGTGTGTGTGTGTGTGTGTGTGTGTGTGTGTGTGTGTGTGTGTGTGTGTGTGTGTGTGTGTGTGTGTGTGTGTGTGTGTGTGTGTGTGTGTGTGTGTGTGTGTGTGTGTGTGTGTGTGTGTGTGTGTGTGTGTGTGTGTGTGTGTGTGTGTGTGTGTGTGTGTGTGTGTGTGTGTGTGTGTGTGTGTGTGTGTGTGTGTGTGTGTGTGTGTGTGTGTGTGTGTGTGTGTGTGTGTGTGTGTGTGTGTGTGTGTGTGTGTGTGTGTGTGTGTGTGTGTGTGTGTGTGTGTGTGTGTGTGTGTGTGTGATTTGTGATTTGTGATTACAAATTGCAGTTTTCAACTGACGATTGGCCGTTGAAAAAGGTACATTATTTATGCAACCCTGGTCGTTGGCCGCTTTAGCCGGGTGGACGCAGGTGAGAAGTAGTTTGTATTAGAAGATCCTAATGCAATTAATGTGGCCGCTTAATCCGGGTGACCTTTGACGAGGGGTCTGTATAAGCGGGGACTACTATATATATATATATATATATATATATATATATATATATATATATATATATATATATATAACAGACCTATGGACAACAAAGAACAGACAAAAGAAACTACTTTACTATTCAAAAGAATGGAAATATACGTGTAGACTACACCACATAATTTTTGATTGAAGTCAAAAATGTAACGGACCTATGACTGCTTGCATTTGCATTTATTGAAACCCAAAACTCAACTGTCGTTGTGTGTATTCTGCATAACCAACGTGTTAAGCGATCGTCCGTCCGTACATTGTTTGTCCCTACCAGATGTTGACGGGCGCAGATACTCGCTCAAGTCAAACAACGCACGGACAATCGCGTAAAACGTTTACTGCGCCGAGTAAACACAACGTGTAGCACTATTAACGCCGCCAGAAAGATTCCACGGCAGAAAATCGAAGTCGCATTAGCGAAACAGACTTCTCTCGACTCCCGGAGGAGTGTGCTCATGTTGTGTCAATTAGCGGGAAGCTCCAGTCATTTCTGAAGAAGTGAACCAGGCGGTTGACCAATTTCGCAGTCAACAATAATCGGTAGGACCATTGAACGGTGTTATAATCAATGACTAATTATCACTCCAGGAGGGTATTATGGGCAGACTGCAGGTTTGTCTTCATTCAGTGTACGTCGCAATATGCCTACGGGGCCGCGTGTTGGCAGCGTAACTGATCAAATCACCAACTTCGCTTAGTCGTCAAAACGGAGATATATCTAACAAAACAATAAATACATGTTTTCAAAAATAAATATAAGCGCTTGTCTTTGTTATTATTATCAACGTAATGTAGAACGCCAGTTGCAAGTCTTACAAATGAAAACGATATTAGGTATGTGAATTTATTTACAAGAGAAATGTAGAAGCCAAGTTCAGAAGTCATAAAGAATTAAACCGTCCCACGAATCAGATACTGCGAAGTACAGCAAAGGTAAGTAGACGTTCTTAGATAGCGCAGTATCCAATCCTCAGGATTGCTCAAAGTGCTTTGAACTCGACTTATTCCGTGGCAAACCGGTTCAGTCGAACACTGTCTCGGCTTCTCTGGGAAGTATCCAGTCACGCTACAATTATTACGCGAAGACTATTACACACATATCCACAACTGTCTATAGCTAGAGTGAACTGGAGCAATGTAGAGGGAAAAAATTGCCCACTGTTGTACACGGCAGCACAGGATTCAAACCCGGGTTCTTCCAGTCGAGAGTGCGAAGTTCCACCCCCTGCGCCACTGCGCCACTGCGCTACTACACTGAGGTATATACCTTTACAAGTTTTAATGGTTACCTAACACGTTTGACATTATTTGACACAATGTTGACACAATTGCCACATGTTGTGCATGTTGAGTCTTGTTCGAATTTATTGCTACACGTACCACTGTCGAATATATACCACAATGTGTTACGCACATTATTAACGCAATCATGATACTATGTACATGAGAGCCAGCTGCCGTCACTAAACCTTCGCGTTGTATGACGCCACAACGCCAGGTTCAAGGACCGAGAGGCGAGCAGGTGGGCCTTGTTTTCATTTAATTGTTTGACGTGATTGATTGTGTTAGACACAAGCCATTGATCCTATTAAAAAGGCCCTGAACTATCTGGTGACTTGATAAATGGCAAATGTGTGAATAAACAACTAGTCTCAAACACTGCTGAAACAAACAAGTTTGCAATACACCTGTATATAGTTTCAATTATACGTTTTGAGTTCTACACAACGTTAGTGTTGTAACTCGTTGATCGATCGTGTGTGTGTGTGTGTGTGTGTGTGTGTGTGTGTGTGTGTGTGTGTGTGTGTGTGTGTGTGTGTGTGTGTGTGTGTGTGTGTGTGTGTGTGTGTGTGTTTGTGTTTGTGTGTGTGTGTGCGTGCGTGCGTGCGTGCGTGTGTGCGTGCGTGCGTGTGTGTGCGTGCGTGCGTGTGTGCGTGCGTGCGTGCGTGCGTGTGTGTATGCGGGTGTTTGCGTGTGTATGTGTGTGAGTGTGTGTGTGTGTGTGTGCGTGCGTGCGTGTGTGTGTGTGTGTTTGTGTGTGTGTATATATGTGTATGTGTATGTATATGTGGGGGTGTAGGTGTGTGTTTGTGTGTGTGTATATGTGTTTGTATGTGTGTGTGTGTGTTTTTGTGTGTGATGTGTATGTTTGTGCGTGTACAATATATACATATCGGTGTGCGTTTGACATCAAATACTCATGTTTCCACAATAATACTTATACATATGGCTCACTTCGACAAACGATGTTCACATATACAAGAGATTGCTGATTCTTTCTTAAACATGCAAATTACTGCGTTCTTAGAATGTGATCTTAATTAGTCACCATCGTTTTGAGAGTAGCACACACAGTATTGCGCAACTGTCGCATGTGGCAGCTAATTCGGCATGCAAGCTGCAGGGTAGTGTAATGGACTTGGGGTGTTCTTCGAATTAAATTATTTAAAAATGTACCGATTTTGTTATGTGTTCCATAGTTGCGTACCCATCTTCCTCGCGACTTTAATCTCTAGTATGTTGTCGTTTAGCAAATTTTCTTTCGTCAGAGATTAATCGTCACCAGTAGTCTATATGTCATTGCCATAGCAATATGTCATTGTACATTTTTGTTGCGTTGGCGTGTATCAAAGGACCTAATTGTTTCAGCGTACCTGTCCGACATCGCTTACAAATCAGACACGTCCTTTAGATCTGTGTTTGTTGGTGACAGGTACTTTATATGTGCACAAACAGATGGTCATATCCACATGCCAACACACATGCATATGACATTGTCATGCATACTCGTGCAAATAAAATGTATTTCGGAATCGAATCATAATATGGTTTGGTATTCGTCGAGATATCCTGAGAACGACGAATCTGTCGCCCGGAAGGTAGACATTGAATGAGAACAAGGCGCTTCCTGGTCAGTGGCCTGAGCCTTTCTCAGTTTCTACGGACTCATAAACTGTGAGATTTCACAAGAATACCACCCGTTGAAACTAATCACGCGGGGTTGAGAATGTGCGATTGACATACGCGCATCTTGCCTCCTGGTACACTGATGGTGCGGGTCTGTTGAGTTTAGCTAAGTCTAGCTCGCGTTCCTGAAACGCCAAATTCAGTTTGCGAATAAGCCAGCCACCACTCGGCTACAAATTGTCTCCGTTTATGCGACGATCTATATTGTATTGGAAAAGCCATCTACAAGCTATAAATTATTTCATAAATCAAGCAGTCTTCACGTGAGTGTGGTGCGCTATTCCGTGTGTGTGTGTGTGTGTGTGTGTGTGTGTGTGTGTGTGTGTGTGTGTGTGTGTGTGTGTGTGTGTGTGTGTGTGTGTCTGTGTGTGTGTGAGTGTGTGTGTGTGTGTGTGTGTGTGTGTGTGTGTGTGTGTGTGTGTGTGTGTGTCTGTGTGTGTGTGAGTGTGTGTGTGTGTGTGTGTGTGTGTGTGTGTGTGTGTGTGTGTGTGTGTGTGTGTGTGTGTGTGTGTGTGTGTGTGTGTGTGTGTGTGTGTGTGTGTGTGTGTGTGTGTGTGTGTGTGTGTGTGTGTGTGTGTGTGTGTGTGTGTGTGTGTGTGTGTGTGTGTGTGTGTGTGTGTGTTGATCTCAACGCCTTACCTCGCTGCCAACAATTTATTGGGGTTAGGATTAATGTTTACTGTCAGCTTGGTAACTTTACTCAAAAACTGTCACCAAAGCCATTGTCGAACATGTGAACAAAATGTATCTTCCTTTTTAAACCGTCGATAGTAGCATAAACTACTCACAAGCTTTTCACAATATTTTGATATTAAACCATATTCACTGTGTGATCAGTGGATTGAGGACGTCGATACGAAATGTATGTAGATGACGTCTAACACAATAAAACTCATGATGCTAAACAGTTGTCGATCAAACTAACTGCAGAGCTATTAGATTTAGATAGGTGCTGGGGCACCCCCCTGTGGAACCAAACTCGCACAGATCTCGCTCAATCTCGGACGTCTCGTCGTTTAGTGCGGTATATATTTTAAGTTTTTATACCATCCGTGTGAGGGCGCTGTGTGTTGAAAAGCCCAGCTCGGGTGGATTAGCTCTGCTAACTGGTTGCTTTGTACTTATCCGAACTTCTCACGAATGTTCGTCTGTTAGCGAACCAATCATTCAAGCAGGGACTTTAAATAAACATTCACGGATACTGAGTGTTTTGTTTACACTTTTAACATTTCAAAGGGGCAACTTTTAAAATACGAACACTGTATTGAGCAGATAAAAACAGGTCGGCTCTCAGTATAGTTTCAACGTGTGCGTTCTAGCAAGACGAGTATCTAAATAAGCGTTAATGAGCAAGGATATTTACCCATTCGTATTGTTCGTTTGACAGGAATGTGATAAAACTATATGAAACATTAAGTGTAAAAACTAGACGGTCTATTCTAAAGTTACACCGATGCAGCGAGATTTATTTATCCATGACGACTCACTCACTTTACTTTATTGTCCTTAAAAGGATATGCATTTTACAACTCATGATCACATCTAAAATATATGGGATGGTCTCAACAAAATACAAATGAATTTCCAGATGTATACACTACAAGAACAATTCAACCGGGTGACATCAATATGACTCATTTAACATTCAACATTCTAATGGCCACCGGCACAAAACTCCTGCTATAGCGACATGTTTTACATTTTATACAACGGTATCTCCTTTGAGACGGAAGTACATGGAAGAACGTAGAGAGCGGGTGATCAGACTCAGTAGCGACAGCACGAGCTTTCTTCAAAATTGCATGGTCGATTATTTCGGAGAGCTTTGGTGTAGGTAAACCAATGATCTTGGCAGAAACATGTGAGATTTTCAGAAGCCTGTTACGGTTTTTCACAGAAAGAGCAGGGTAGTAACAAATGCTGCAGTAGGTTAAGAGAGACTTGTAATTAATTAATCGGACTAGAAATATGAAATATTATTTTATAATAATTGGGTAATTGTCGAGTATTTCACATATGAACACGCGCACCCTGTTCATGAAATTTACGTATTATGAAGTTACTGGATTACCGGAGACAGACGAATACAATTTTTTATTTTCGTCGCCATGTACTTGATGAGGGACGTATTAGGAATACAAAGGAATTAGTCTATTTATATGAAAGTTAGGAATTAGTCAAATTGATGGAAATTCAGGACGATGTAAAGCAATATGTGCTGATATTATTTCGCGTCTCGGCCATTTCATCAGCGGATTACAGCTAATCGTACAATTTGTCATAGTACCTGCCAAATGTGCGACCTTCCAGCGATTCGTGCAAATTATATTACAATAACTGACAAATATGAAATATACGTGGCGTTAATATTAAATGTCAAACATACATTATTTTAACCTATAATTAATCGTAATTGCAGAATTATTTGAATAGCATAAAAACTTTGTTTAAAAAATTGCATATTTGGCGAATTGGCGACACGTGTAGTTCTATTATATTGGTTCTATTATATTTGTTCTATTATATTGGTTCTATTATATTGCGAACCAAGTATAAACATTTCGTCACAATGCCTCAGTAGTATTTTCAAGTAATCGGCTTGTAATGACTTACAACTTTAATAAGGCAATTTTACTTGGGAACCTATCGCCATGTCGAAATCTAATAAGAGTACGCAATCACGGTAATTTGCCGGCCAGATCGCATTCGTATTTGTTTTTTAGTAGTTATTTTATTTCAGCGACATTTATAGGGTTCAGATTCGTGTAGATAGTGGGACTATTTATTTTAGTTTCCGATTTGTGTGCCTGCTGTAATGTTGAAACTGAGACGTTGAATCAAACGGTTGCTTTTTATCTTACTTCAGGTACCTTTGAAGGTTACATTTAATTTTACTCAAATAAAGTTTTTTCAATATACTTATACTTTTACTTAAATAGTTTTGACAGAGTTACTGTACTTTTACTCTAGAACAAAATAAAAGTACTTCAGTCAATACTGCACGCATACCTAACTAGAATGTGGAGGTTGGTCTTGGCGACGCGCGTGAGACTAAATACACAAGACAACAACATAACGAGTATTATTATTATACCGGTAAACATGAACAGCCCCAATTATTGGTGCGCGTAGTTCAAGTCCAGAAATTGCTGAGTGAGACGAGACCCTCTCCCACTAAGGCAAAGAAGTCCCTTTCGACGTCTCTAGTAGGGTGCATTTGTTTTAAGGACGTGAACAAGGATGTTTTTGTAACCTCGACGGAGGTACAGGTGACTCTCCATTGGGAGATTGCAGTACGGGCTTTTGAAGAGCCTGTAATTAAACTGACGCAGTTCGAACATCGCATCACCTCCAAGCCCTACTTTCACAGGAAGCGTCTTTATGAAATATTTACAATTTCGAATTAATAATAAGTACGTTGATACTAGTACATTGTATACAAACATAATTGCTTCGTGTAATAAGATAACACATAGTGTCACACACACACGCGTGCGCGCGCACACACACACACACACACACACACACACACACACACACACACACACACACACACACACACACACACACACAACCACACATAATGGGGATATTCAACTTGCAATTAAATATAGTTATATCGATGAACTTAGAACTCTGTTTTACAAATAGGTCTGGAAGGAATAAGATACATTATAGATACGAATGGTGCGTGGACAATAGATAGGAATGACGTCAATAGGTAGTAGCAAGTAAAGAGATACGGAAGAGCGGAAGTGATTGAGATGTTGCTGAACCACTGAGCAGCTGAGCAGCCACACGGAACGCTGCTCAAGCATGACGGAGACCAACCACCAGGAAGCGGCTTTGAGCGACGGTGTGACGGCCACGCGCAGTGCTTGCAACACATCAAAGGCTATAAAGCAGGTCGCGCGGGCGGGCGTCCTATTGTGACGCCGATAGCAAGTCCCCATTGACAGAAGAACAGGAAATGAGGTTGTTGCTCGCGTTACGTTGTCCGTCCGCTAACAGTCAATCAGCGGTTGCGACTAATCGCAGTTAGTTTACTTGATGATTTATCCTTATGTAGAACGTGTCCTGAGGACGCGGTGCTCATTTAACGACTGAACAAATGCTGCTACTGTACATTATGCGATGAGCATCATTTTGTCATTTTGAACAGGTGTCACTGAATGGTTTGGTTTCTCAGTAAATGTCCAAAATCAATAATTATTTGGCATTGGGAATTTAGGCAACAAGATCCCAGGTCAGAGAATCCATGACGTGTTCTTCCATTTTTCTGCGGGGGTCATTTTACTTGCATACGCCAGATAGTAGTGAGTAACGGCTTCCCAAAGACTCAGGCAACACAGGTGAACGAAACTTTACTTGTATCGATCACTGACCGGACCAGTACTGAACCATCGCCCGGCTGCATGACAGCTCGAAACCCAGGTCACGAAACAACCTTGTGGTTACGAGCGACACATGATGCCTTTGTTTCTGGCACCAGAGCGTATATCGATACCTCGTATTGTCACAATAGCAGACAGGATCATGGCCGTCACACGCTGCGCCGAGGACCAATCTGTTCGTTGTCTGTTCGTTGTCAGGGCGACTCGTGTGATCTGTGATGTAATAATCAAGTATTATCTCCAGCATCCACGCACATTTGTTACGTGTGCATACGTGGGCGATGCGAGCGCTCCTTCGCATATACTAGATATATTTCTGCAATAGAAACTGCGCTGTGGTGAAATGCCACGACGCGTGTGCCGCCACAAAGATCAACGCTATCTCTAAATCATGGCCGGTAATAATAGTACACCTTGAAGGGTATTGAATCTTTGGCTCTTCGATCCAGTTCTCGCGTTGGTTGTAGGCGCAAGGTGTCTGTGTCAAATATCAAAGACAGGACACGTGTGATTCACCACGATTAAGGCTGGGATTTATTATTTCAATGTTGTTTCTTTTGTGGATAAGGCGTTAACATTAAAACTGCGTCGGAATTATTAACTGCAATCTAACTGACAGTATATATATAATATAATATTATATATATATATATATATATATATATATATATATATATATATATATATATATATATATATATATATATATATATATATATATTCGTACTTTTATCGCGTCGTCCACAAAACATTCAAAGGGCAAACGTAACGTTCAAACATAGAGGCGTAAGATACTCATATAAAAGTAGGCCACTTCAGTGTAAACAACAAGACTCGAAACTGAAGACATAAATCACCCCGCGAACCCCTACAGACCCTGCATGGCAACCAACAAAATCATCTAACTAATACATCATTCACGGCAGAACCTTATGGACGAATGTAAACGTGAATGGACGGTCGTAAAACGAGCAGAGTTCCGCCTATGCGCGTCCGGCAGCCAAATGTTCTCCCCCAGCTTAATGAACGGTAGAGGAGACGGATCACCGCTGAGCCAGACACCGCCAGAATCCTTCCATCAGAATTCTTGCATCATTCTGTCGTGTCGTCGTTGGCGAAATGGACTGAACCGCATCTATGACATTGGCTTCTGGAATGAATCATGCCCGATAAAGTCCACTACGCTTGTCCACTAATTACTTCCCTGGCGTAATTATTACAACGGATCAACGACGTTTAATGTCACTTCCAAAGTTCACGGGAAAATAACATCATGAACTCATACTGAAGTCCTCTTGATTGCCAATGTGCTGAAACACCGTGTCTGTGAGTGTGAGTGTGTGTGTGTGAGTGTGTGAGTGTGTGAGTGTGTGAGTGTGTGAGTGTGTGAGTGTGTGAGTGTGTGAGTGTGTGAGTGTGTGAGTGTGTGAGTGTGTGAGTGTGTGAGTGTGTGAGTGTGTGAGTGTGTGAGTGTGTGAGTGTGTGAATGTGAGTGTGAGTGTGTGTGTGTGTGTGTGTGTGTGTGTGTGTGTGAGTGTGTGTGTGTGTGTGTGTGTGTGTGTGTGTGTGTGTGTGTGTGTGTGTGTGTGTGTGTGTGGGTGTGTGTATTTGTGTGTGTGTGTGTATGTGTGTGTGTGTGTGTGTGTGTGTGTGTGTGTGTGTGTGTGTGTGTGTGTGTGTGTGTGTGTGTGTGTGTGTGTGTGTGTGTTTCTTTGTGTGTTTCTTTGTGTGTGTGTGTTGTGTGTGTGTGTGTGTGTGTGTGTGTGTGTGTGTGTGTGTGTGTGTGTGTGTGTGTGTGTGTGTGTGTGTGTGTGTGGTGCGTGTATGTGCCTAAGTGTGGTATTGGAATTGCACTTACGCGTAACGTTTGTTTCGTATGTGTATTCGTATGTATATGAACCTGACCCAGTTGGAATGTATTCGACTCGAGCGTGACGTGGGTATAAAATGCTACAGTGATACATGACTTGTAAGTGAACTAGGCCTACATTCTGGTCGTTTCCTAACAGTGGTACAATCAGTTACAACATGTCGATCTGTCCCTCCCCTGACGGTGCCAGTGTCATTGCCCAGATCATTCACACGTCCTCCGAAGATCTACACATCACGCATTTAGAGTAATTGGTTACACTTAATCACTGGTAGGATTATTGATACACCCACCACGGATAAACCTAGTCACGATTAATAAACCCCTCCCGCGGTTCCTAAGCTACATATAATTGCTCACTCGTCGGACGACCTCGGCGGGATGCGGCGGGTTTCAGCGGTGTCCCGCGGGCCTGGGAGGTTAGGTCTGATGAACAGGACGTTGTATTAATTGTATAAAACACACACATACATGCGAGCATACGTACGTGTACCTACATTATGTGTGTACACACAGACACACACACACATACACACACATACACACACATACATATATATATATATATATATATATATATATATATATATACGTACGTACGTACGTACGTACGTACGTACGTACGTACGTACGTACGTACGTACGTACGTACATACATACATACATACATACATACATACATACATACATACATACATACATACATACATACATACATACATACATACATACATACATACATACATACATACATACATACATACATACATACATACGTACATATATGGTCAGTGCATGACATATCCTTCGGTTGAGTAAATAATATTACGTGATAGCCGAAGCTATCTGCACAATCCTTCTTGAATTGTTTTGTTTATGTAATATATAAATGCACTTTCGACGTTTTGGACCGGATTAAGAGTAATTGTATTTTCCGTCTACGACATAATATTATTACGATGCCATTTCTCGGTTTGCAAAGTGTTCTCAATTGATTTAACGGGAAGTTTTTCCATGGCGTTGATCGCTTCCTGTCGAATAAATTGCTCCTAATGATTAACAATTGAATTATTCAACGCAGTGGTGTAGGCAGCTATGTTTGCTCTGTCGTGTGTGTCACGTGGTGTGTTCGCCGTATCACCGATCCAGATGTAACTAACTGCCCAGAACAACGCAACGTACAGCTACATCTCAGTTAACATCATGTAAACGTTTGAATGAACCAAATTACGCCTGTCGCGCTTAATTTTGTCTGGGTTTTATATTTTATCCGGGTGACGTTTCTACGCATGCGCCTTACATTTATCCGGGCGTTATACTGTGTCTGTGTAATAGTTATGTGGATATATTATAAGATATTCTGCACACAGAAAATGTAGGTCGTAAAACAGTTTCCTCGGCAAGCATACGACACGTGACGTCACTTATGATTATGAAATCTGAAATCTGAAAACCGCAAAACCGCTTCATGCGTGCGTGTGTGCGTGCGTGCGTGCGTGCGTGCGTGCGTGCGTGGATGCGTAGATGCGTAGATACGTGGATGCGTGGATGCGTGAGTACATTGTACATTCGTGTTTTTTATTTTAAGCTAGGTTATTGCAACCACATAGTATTAGTTACCTGTAGGTTTGTACTGGCGGCCACTCCACACGTATTGAGACTATATTACAGCCACATAGTATTAGTTACCTGTAGGTTTGTACTGGCGGCCACTCCACACGTATTGAGACTATATTACAGCCACATAGTATTAGTTACCTGTAGGTTTGTACTGGCGGCCACTCCACACGTATTGAGACTATATTACAGCCACATAGTATTAGTTACCTGTAGGTTTGTACTGGCGGCCACTCCACACGTATTGAGACTATATTACAGCCACATAGTATTAGTTACCTGTAGGTTTGTACTGGCGGCCACTCCACACGTATTGAGACTATATTACAGCCACATAGTATTAGTTACCTGTAGGTTTGTACTGGCGGCCACTCCACACGTATTGAGACTATATTACAGCCACATAGTATTAGTTACCTGTAGGTTGGTACTGGCGGCCACTCCACACGTATTGAGACTATATTACAGCCACATAGTATTAGTTACCTGTAGGCTTGTACTGGCGGCCACTCCACACGTATTGAGACTATATTACAGCCACATAGTATTAGTTACCTGTAGGCTTGTACTGGCGGCCACTCCACACGTATTGAGACTATATTACAGCCACATGGCTTGTAGCATGCACTGCTAGTATACTGTAGACGTGCACTGCTAGTATACTCTAGACACGCACTGCTAGTATACTCTAGACACACACTGCTAGTATACTCTAGACGTGCACTGCTAGTATACTCTAGGCATGCACTGCTAGCATACTGTAGACGTGCACTGCTAGTATACTGTAGACGTGCACTGCTAGTATACTCTAGACACGCACTGCTAGTATACTGTAGACGTGCACTGCTAGTATACTGTAGACACGCACTGCTAGTATACTGTAGACGTGCACTGCTAGTATACTGTAGACACGCACTGCTAGTATACTGTAGACGTGCACTGCTAGTATACTCTAGACGTGCACTGCTAGTATACTCTAGGCGTGCACTGCTAGCATACTGTAGACGTGCACTGCTAGTATACTGTAGACGTGCACTGCTAGTATACTGTAGACGTGTACTGCTAGTATACTGTAGACGTGCACTGCTAGTATACTCTAGACGTGCACTGCTAGTATACTCTAGACGTGCACTGCTAGTATACTCTAGACATGCACTGCTAGTATACTCTAGACGTGCACTGCTAGTATAATCTAGACATGCACTGCTAGTATACTGTAGACGTGCACTGCTAGTATACTGTAGACGTGCACTGCTAGTATACTGTAGACGTGCACTGCTAGCATACTCTAGACGTGCACTGCTAGCATACTCTAGACGTGCACTGCTAGTATACTCTAGACGTACACTGCTAGTATACTGTAGACGTGCACTGCTAGTATATTGTAGACGTGCACTGCTAGTATACTCTAGACGTGCACTGCTAGTATACTCTAGACGTGCACTGCTAGTATATTGTAGACGTGCACTGCTAGTATACTCTAGACATGCACTGCTAGTATACTGTAGACGTGCACTGCTAGTATACTCTAGACATGCACTGCTAGTATACTCTAGACGTGCACTGCTAGTATACTCTAGACGTGCACTGCTAGTATACTGTAGACATACACTGCTAGTATACTGTAGACATACACTGCTAGTATACTGTAGCCATACACTGCTAGTATATTGTATCCATGCACTGCTATCATATTGTAACGTGCTTGAGCTTCCAGTATATCGGAATAAAACACTGCTCACTTCTTAATTGCATTGCCACACGTTGCTGGTATCATCATATGAACAACCTGAATTAAGTGATTAGTTTCCGGTTTCCTGCAGAGATGTGCTCGGAATATTTCCATAAGTAGGCTTATTCTCGTTATTTACCTCTGGTGCTTTCTCCGTTGTTCGTGAGCGACAATAGGGCCTGCAGGTGGGTCACGATACATGGCGTGACTCCGCGCGACTCGAGCTTATTGGGGACTAAGCGAGACTAATTGGGGACTGGACACTAGCATAATATTCTAACGATGGATGAAAGTTGTAGCTTCCGACAGATGAATACTAGGAAAATCAGTTCATAAATATCTTGTGTTATACGTTTCTTATCTTAAATGTCCGATTTAATATTGAGTTTATCACAGTATCATAGACACATAGCGATTTACGTAGTGCAGATAATAGACATTATGTTAGGCCGTATGTGTCTTTTACGGGATTTGCGTTTTACATTGCTGTACGTTGTGGTTTCGATAAGCACTTATATCTGACAAGTTGTCTAAATGCACATAATCACAACACATGTATACGTTTGGTTCAAACAGGTTGTATTGCGCGAAAACTGGCACTCTTAATTATTAGTCAAGATCGCCAAACACAAGTACTTGCCGCTATTGCCATGGCAACCACCATAATAATCGCTTACAATTTATGATTTCCGTGATCAATGTCACCGGTAAAATGTTCCACTGTTTCTCCTTGTAATAATCCTTCGGACAATATAACTGAAATACGCTTGTTCGATTATTACGACTAAAAAACAAAACAAACTCCTATATGTTAACATGGAGTATATGGACCTCCTGCCCCCAACTGCCCCCAGCCTCGTTTTCGCGCGCGAGACTTGCATGCCCTATATTGTATTGCAAGCAGCGAGGTTGTTTGAATTAGCGAGTGAAGCTGTCATTACGTAAGCAATCGACTAATTCCGTCTCTTTCTCCTCGTTGATGCAGGGTGAACTAATTTATTACGGACAACGTTTTGTAGACGGAACATCATACTGTAATTGTTTGTATTATTACGCAGCGGCATTTCACGCGTTTCTAACTAAACGTCGTGGCCATATTTCCCTGTGTCGCCAGCAGTGGCCAACATTCTACGTGTCCTCTAACGTCGTCGATGGCTTCCTGCGCTGTCTCGCGTCTGTTTCTCAGTAGTACAGATGTTTTCTTCTGCCGTCTTACTCAC
>CBDHHR010000737.1:0-5000 GCA_965263245.1 Metamycoplasmataceae bacterium
ACTAACGTACTACTGTTGTTGCTATTCTTATTATAATTATTTTATTATTATTTGTTTGAACTGTTTATTTAATTTAAAGCTTCTTTGCATGTGTTTGTCATAGAATGCCTGGATTGACTAAGATGGGGACGATTTATCTAATATGCATCAAATTGGGACGTGATTGTTCGTAGTCAGAAGAACAAATACTTACACTGTTGACAAAGGTAGTTGTAGGGGTTGTAGCAGAGGTGACTCTCGCACGTCAAGTACGTGAGGAGGCCGTTGTAACAGCTGAAGTAGTGGGGACCACCCAGGCGCACGCATGGGTAGTGACCGTCGGGGCGTCCGTCGCAAGAGTCCAAGTCTGTAAGACGGGGCGACATCGCGGTGAACGAATGCGAAGGTATAACGACCAGATGTGCTGACAAATTAGCCAACTCATGTCTCCTTTTAATAAACGGTTTCATATATTTTTTTTCAGAATGGTTAATATTGTTATTTGCTATTTTGGTTATACGCCAATATAACACATATAACTGATCAGCATTTTATGATGATGGAGATGATGGTGATGATGGGAGTTAGTGAAGCTAGGAAGGCGATGACAATAGCGACGGTGATGATGATTATGGGATAAAGAAAATGTTGTAAAATGTGAACAGTAAACTTACGATCAGCGGAGACCGTCACTGCAGCCAACGCGAGAACAACAAAGATGAGTTTGTTCATTACGCTTTGAGTTGTTAGCACTGAAACATAGTGACGTCAAATATTCACAAAATTAACAAATGCGCCGTATTTCTCGGCTGAAATGATTATTATTACCTAAAGATTCCACAGTCATATAACATAATATTTTTCTAACATTTCTGTTCAGATTGTGTGTCCGTGTTTCAGGATAATTGTATTTACTCGCATAAATGCTGTTTCACTGAGATGATTTTTTTTTCGTAGTTTGTATCTATAAGTTATGTAAATATATATATATATATATATATATATATATATATATATATATATATATATATATATATATATATATTATTATTATTATTAACTTAATTTCTTGCGAACAAGAGCAACAAGAGCTGACACCTACCTTGTAGTAGCCGTTGAAGTTAGTCTGTCGTTGTCGAATGATTCAAGGAAAGATTTCAGCTGCTTTATATGTTTCGCGAACGTAAGTGGTTTTTTTTTTCAGACGAGTTCAACCCCACCTAGGAGGGTAGATCTAGTGGACTGGCGGTACATGGCGGCAGTGTGTGACGGAAGACAGGCTTGCTTAGTAGCGTAACGACGTTTTAGTTAACCCTTTCGATAGAGGTAACTGTTATACTAATAGTCCCGTCGTGTCAATGACAAAACCAAGTTGTTATACAAAATATCATACCCAAACTTTAAAACCGTAGACAGCGAGCTTAGTAATAAGATCATATGCGTCACTGTTCAATTATCAATTGCAAAACGGTTAATTGAGCTGAAAAAAGAAAACAACTGTCGGAACCATCTAAAAATGAGTGGATCTTTTTAAGCTTTGTGCGTTCTTTGCTAAAGGAAAGTTGTCGGAAAGTTTTTTTTACGGGAGAGTCTAGGTACCCTGTAATTAATGTAATGTGACTGTTGTTCTGCGAAACCAGTCAGAAATGCCACAGCTGCACAGGTGCGACACAGATTACTCCCAGCTATAATTGGTTGATTGTGATGTCTTACGTCATTCGGTGCCGAGTTCCAACTAACGCTTACACTGAAAGAAGTGTTGAATGCCTAATACAGGTTTATCTAACTATTGCACAAGGCCACAAAGGTAATTCATAAAGTATCGATGTATACACATTAAATAACGTATGTTGTTTGTCTTACGTTCACATTCCGAATAATTCAACAAGGTAATGGTAAATATGTTGACGTCAGTGTTTCAACAGACTTTTTGTGTCTAACATAAAACTTATCATCATCATGCAGTCGGTCGCGATGCGACAAAGACTGTTTCCATCACTTGACTATTGCTCTTTATTTATCTCTCAGCTATGAGAGTGATGTCCATGAGTCGGTCTTTATGACTCTCAACTTCAGGTTTCTCTAGATGGTATCCTTGACGCGAAGACGAGGGCGCCCTCTCTTTCTCTGACCAGAAGACAGTTGAGAGTCGAGAATCTGCTTTGGAACGCTGTCCGGTGACATCATCACAAGGGGTCCAGTCCACAAGAGATTCTTACTGATCACAACATCTTCCATAACATCGAACTATTCGGCCTATATTTCATTAGCAGGATTACCCGGCGAGGTTTGGTTTATCCGCACTAATGGTCTACGATTGAAAATTGATGTATCCAGATTTCTTAACAACCTCCCACAAGCAATAAAACCATAACTGCCGGAACATTTGCAATTTGTCGTTATTTTGTTCACATTTAGTTTCATAACATAATTTTATATAACAAAGATGTAAGGGAAAAGTTTCTATTATCAAATACATGCCGTTTTGTCTGCTCTAGAGGAAGTCATGTTGCAGTAGTAAGATAATTCACATAATAAATGTTTATCAACATTGCTGACAGAGGTAAATCTCGACGGAAGGTTCGCGCATAATTTTGATTGTGGCAAAACCAATCCGAGACATACTGGTTACAAAAATTGCGTCACATTGCATTAGCGTTTCCCAGAAAAAGGTGTACGTCACATGCTCATACGTAAGACGTAACTAACGTAAACGTGCGACCAGCAGAGATGGTGCCTATGTTAAATGGAGAATCCAGTCAGCGACATGTTCACAGTATTAAATTACATTTCTATAATACACTGATTGTGCACAGTAATTGTGCACAGAGATCGTTAACAAACAATTTAATACATTATAGTTGAACTAAAAATCACGCCATATTGGATTCAGGCGCTGCCATCCTGAATCACAGAACCAGTGACGTAAACAGCTTACGTCACTGGCGCATGCAAGTTTGAACATCCTGTAATTAATGTATTGTGACTGTTTTTCTGCGAAACCAGTCAGAAATGCCACAGCTGCACAGGTGCGACACAGATTACTCCCAGCTATAATTGGTTGATTGTGATGTCTTACGTCATTCTGTGCCGAGTTCCAACTAACGCATACACTCTAAGAACTGTTGAATGCCTAATACAGGTTTATATAACTATTGCACAAGGCCACAAAGGTAATTCATAAAGTATCGATGTATACACATTAAATAACGTATGTTGTTTGTCTTACGTTCACATTCCGAATAATTAAACAAGGTAATGGTAAATATGTTGACGTCAGTGCTTCAACAGACTTTTTGTGTCTAACATAAAGCTAATCATCATCATGCTGTCGGTCGCGATGCGACAAAGACTGCTTCCATCACTTGACTATAGGGCCTGCAAGTGGGTCACGATACATGGCGTGACTCCGCGCGACTGGAGCTTATTGGGGACTAAGCGAGACTAATTGGGGACTGGGCACAAGAATAATATTCTAACGATGGATGACAGTTGTAGCTTCCGACTGATGAATACTAGGAAAATCAGTTCATAAATATCTTGTGTTATACGTTTCTTATCTTAAATGTCCGATTTAATATTGAGTTTATCACACTATCATAGACACATAGCGATTTACGAAGTGCAGATAATCGACACGATGCTAGGCCGTATGCGTCTTTTACGTGATTTGCGTTTTTCATTGCTGGCACTCTTCATTACATATTTTTTATCAACATTGCTGGCAAATCTCGACGGAAGGTTCGCGCATCATTTTGATTGTGCCAAAACCAATCGAAGATATACTGGTTACAAAAATTGCGTCACATTGCATTAGCGTTTCCCAGAAAAAGGTGTACGTCACACGCTCACACGTGAGACATAACTGACGTAAACGTGTGGCCAGCAGAGATAATGCCTATGTTAAATGGAGAATCCAGTCAGTGACGGGTTCACAGTATTAAATTACACTGATTGTGCACAGTAATTGTGCACAGAGATCGTTAACAAACAATTAAATACATTATAGTTGAACTAAACATCATGCCATATTGCATTCAGGCGCTGCCATCCTGAGTCACAGAACCAGTGACGTAAACAGCTTACGTCACTGGCGCATGCACGTTTGAACATCCTGCGTCAGTCTAATGGTACTTGACGTATCTAGTAGGTCGCGGTTTAAGTATGTCACTATCGCAATACTAATGCGCGTGGATACCACCAAGCTATGCTTTTTCCAACAATGAGCCAGTGGTGTGAACGATTTGACTAACACCACTGTTTCTGCGTCTGATACGTCTCGCCCTGAGTCAAATATAGTATTTTTGAGGGTACAATTATACTATTTAATTGTTTATTTACGATATTTATGCACAATTACTATGCACAACCAGTAAATTATACATTCGTAAATTAACGAGTGGCCAGCGGACTTGGTGCCAGTGTAAAACGATGACGATTTTGAAACGTCGGTGTATTTTTTTTAAAATATATGCAGAATTGTTTATACATGCAACGACACAATTATAGTATGGCTTAATGATGTTAATAATGATGTAACAAATGAAATTCCGCTGATTGAAGTCCACCTATAGCTTTTTGAGTTTTTAAACGTTGATTCCTCAATTCCTCCAACCCCTGGACGAGTTTAGAAAACATATAAATCAACGCACCATCTATGGGAGTCCACTGGATCTGGAGTTTCATTTAGCCGGCGTTTAAAAACCGGACGGGCGGACGGGCCAACGGACCCACGCACGCACTCACTCACTCACTCACTCACTCACTCACTCACTCACTCACTCACTCACTCACTCACTCACTCACTCACTCACTCACTCACTCACTCACTCAGTCACTCACTCACTCACTCACTCACTCACTCACTCACGCGCGCACGCACGCACGCACGCACGGTCGGATGGGTGGACGGACTTTCTCATAATCATAAGATAACTTCGTTAATCCGAACTTTGTATAGCAAATGGCAGCGTTTAATTTTTATACTACAATCCTGGCTATTGTACTAATACTATTATTGT
>CBDHHR010000738.1:7500-17500 GCA_965263245.1 Metamycoplasmataceae bacterium
GTGTCTGAGTGTGTCTGTGTCTGTGTCTGTGTCTGTGTCTGTGTCTGTGTCTGTGTCTGTGTCTGTGTCTGTGTCTGTGTCTGAGTCTGAGTCTGAGTCTGTGTCTGTGTCTGTGTCTGTGTCTGTGTCTGTGTCTGTGTCTGTGGCTGTGCTTGTTTGTTTGTGTGTGTGTGTGTGTGCGTGCGTGCGTGCGTGCGTGCGTGCGTGCGTGCGTGTACGCGTATATGTGTATATGAATATATATATATATATATATATATATATATATATATATATATATATATATATATACGCCCACACAACAAGCTTTGGGCGTTGTGCAGATAAATGCCTTACAAACGCTGGGTTTGAACTGGGTTTGAAGCATTCGCGATTCGAAGATGAAAATGTCGTATGACATTATAACCGGATCATGTTATAAATAATCGATGCGGCAGCTCCCGTTGTCGTCTGCCGTGTCCCGTTCAACCCACTCACCGTAAACTGGTATCGACTGGTTACCACAATGCAGTTTTACTTGGACTCACAATTTAATCATCGACCCTATTTCATAACAACTTGCCCAACCATTTATTTCCATTTCGCTAGAAATTGTCCTCCTCAAAACCCTGACTGGGCTGGACTTTTATATATAATTTTCGCATATTGCACTTAAGGATCACAAATGTGTGTGTTCTCGATTCCTTAGCAAGAGTTGTGACTACATCTCCATGTCACGTGTAGTCTTTGCATTGGCTTCATGTTCCATAGTGTATGTATCATCTTTAAGATATGTACTATTATATGTAACCTTTTTCATATAGGTAACCATCATATATTGCTTATTCCCGTAAGAAAACCCTATCCAGTTTCGATGATTTAGTTTTGGTTTACTAGTTGTCTCTATAGTAAATAGTAGCATTAGAGCTAAGTTTCTTGTAGCCGTAGTGTCTCTTTGGAATATGCTTCCTTTTAGTGTTAGATCAGTTGAAACTATTGTACAATTTCGGCGTCATTTTAAAACACACCTTGCCTTATCAATGCATATGTTGTAGCAAAATAAAATAATGAAATATTACTTATCAAGTCTGAGGTTGACCAACCTTTTTGACATGGTGTGCGTCTGAGCTTGTTTTCGAAGAATGTAATCGAATATAGAATATAATTGCTATTATTGTTGTTATTAGTATTGTTATTGTTGTTGATGTTATTACTATTACTATTATTATTACTATTATTATTATTATTACTATTATTATTACTATTATTGTTATTATTATTATTATTATTATTATTATTATTATTACTATTACTATTATTATTATTATTATTATTATTATTATTATTATTATTATTATGATTATGATTATTTTTTATTATTATTATTATTATTATTATTATTATTATTATTATTATTATTATTATTATTATTATTATTATTATTATTATTATTATTATTATTATTATTATTATTATTATTATTATCATTATCATTATCATTATCATTATCATTATCATTATCATTATCATTATCATTATCATTATCATTATCATTATTATTATTATTATACCGGGAAGACTCCCCATATACAACGGGGGTCCAGCTACAATGTCCCATCGGCTGAGGGTCGTGATAGTTGGGGATGTGCCACGACAGCAGGACACCAGCCTACAGCTGTGGCCCACTCGATCTTCTAGAGACCAGGGGACAGTATAAGAAGAAAGCTGAACGCCATAGAACAATGGCGGAAATAACATCGACGGAAACGCTCCATGTTCCAGTTTTATTAAAACGTGCAGCTGTAGAGTATGTGTTTAACAAAACCACTTGGACTAGCTTGGTGAGGCCTGTTAGTTGCTAATACAACGCAACGGCAATAACTGATGTGCTAAAACTCAACTAATCAATATGCTTTTCGCGACAACGAGACATCGCTTAACCGTGACGTAATCGTCAGTGGTAACGCCGCCATCGACTGGTCTCTCACCTCTGTCAGCTGCAGGCGATTAGTTCTGCGAGTTTCCCGCGACGGGAGCGGACTGGTTTCTTTCCGCAACACTGACCCACGGGCACTGTTTGTCCGTGGACACGGGTGGTATCGGGAGTGGTGACTGACTGCACTCCGAGATGTCCGCAGCGTGGCCGCCGTGGACACTGCTGCTGCTGGCAATGGTCATCGTAAGAGCGCAAGGTATGTGTGCTCAGTGGGTCGGTAGGGGAGGGGCCCTGGGGTGGGCGGTAGACGGTCAGTTTATAAGTAGGATACTCCTCCGTCGCCACAACGACAGCTGGATACACAGGCGACTTATACCAACGGGATGATGGGCGGTGGGTCGGTGGGCGGGTTGATCGGAGGCTGGGAGGGTGGGTCGGTCAATGGGTAGGTGGGAGGGCTGGTTGGGCAGTAGGCTGGTGGGAGGGCAGGAGAGTGGGTAGGTAGGAGGGTGGGATATTAGCATGCTCTGTTGGACAAATGACATTAAACAATTAACATATTTCAAGATGAAAAAGTTGCCCGCACTGTAGGACATTCTGAGATTCATAATATGAGGATTCCATGTTCGGGTATTCAGTGTGCACGCTCCAAGCCTACATATGCTGATAGGCAGGTTACTGTTTTGAAAAGCATCGGGACAAAAAGTAAGTTCAGCTCATTACATATTAGGTGCTTGTGGTCCTGTAGCCCA
This sequence comes from Metamycoplasmataceae bacterium, assembly GCA_965263245.1. Taxonomy (GTDB): domain Bacteria; phylum Bacillota_I; class Bacilli_A; order Mycoplasmatales; family Metamycoplasmataceae; genus DT-68. The sequence goes on from CBDHHR010000738.1 coordinate 10,168, forward strand.
CAAAAGAATCAAAGACAGTCAGATGATGCCCACCCTATACTGTTTACACTGCACCTGACAGAAGGGGTGGAACAGTGAATGATGCCCACCCTATACTGTTTACACTGCACCTGACAGAAGGGGTGGAACCGTGAATGATGCCCACCCTATACTGTTTACACTGCACCTGACAGAAGGGGTGGAAGCGTGAATGATGCCCACCCTATACTGTTTACACTGCACCTGACAGAAGGGGTGGAAGCGTGAATGATGCCCACCCTATACTGTTTACACTGCACCTGACAGAAGGGGTGGAACCGTGAATGATGCCCACCCTATACTGTTTACACTGCACCTGACAGAAGGGGTGGAACCGTGAATGATGCCCACCCTATACTGTTTACACTGCACCTGACAGAAGGGGTGGAACCGTGAATGATGCCCACCCTATACTGTTTACACTGCACCTGACAGAAGGGATGGAACCGTGAATGATGCCCACCCTATACTGTTTACACTGCACCTGACAGAAGGGGTGGAACCGTGAATGATGCCCACCCTATACTGTTTACACTGCACCTGACAGAAGGGGTGGAACCGTGAATGATGCCCAACCTATACTGTTTACACTGCACCTGACAGAAGGGGTGGAACCGTGAATGATGCCCACCCTATACTGTTTACACTGCACCTGACAGAAGGGATGGAACCGTGAATGATGCCCACCCTATACTGTTTACACTGCACCTGACAGAAGGGGTGGAACCGTGAATGATGCCCATCCTATACTGTTTACACTGCACCTGACAGAAGGGGTGGAACCGAGAATGATGCCCACCCTATACTGTTTACACTGCACCTGACAGAAGGGATGGAACCGTGAATGATGCCCACCCTATACTGTTTACATTGAACCTGACAGAAGGGATGGAACCGTGAATGATGCCCACCCTATACTGTTTACACTGCACCTGACAGAAGTGATGGAACCGTGAATGATGCCCACCCTATACTGTTTACACTGCACCTGACAGAAGGGATGGAACCGTGAATGATGCCCACCCTATACTGTTTACACTGCACCTGACAGAAGGGATGGAACCGTGAATGATGCCCACCCTATACTGTTTACACTGCACCTGACAGAAGGGATGGAACCGTGAATGATGCCTACCCTATACTGTTTACACTGCACCTGACAGAAGGGGTGGAAGCGTGAATGATGCCCACCCTATACTGTTTACACTGCACCTGACAGAAGGGATGGAACCGTGAATGATGCCCACCCTATACTGTTTACACTGCACCTGACAGAAGGGATGGAACCGTGAATGATGCCCACCCTATACTGTTTACACTGCACCTGACAGAAGGGGTGGAACCGTGAATGATGCCCACCCTATACTGTTTACACTGCACCTGACAGAAGGGGTGGAACCGTGAATGATGCCCACCCTATACTGTTTACACTGCACCTGACAGAAGGGGTGGAACCGTGAATGATGCCTACCCTATACTGTTTACACTGCACCTGACAGAAGGGATGGAACCGTGAATGATGCCCACCCTATACTGTTTACACTGCACCTGACAGAAGGGGTGGAACCGTGAATGATGCCCACCCTATACTGTTTACACTGCACCTGACAGAAGGGGTGGAAGCGTGAATGATGCCCACCCTATACTGTTTACACTGCACCTGACAGAAGGGATGGAACCGTGAATGATGCCCACCCTATACTGTTTACACTGCACCTGACAGAAGGGGTGGAAGCGTGAATGATGCCCACCCTATACTGTTTACACTGCACCTGACAGAAGGGGTGGAACCGTGAATGATGCCCACCCTATACTGTTTACACTGCACCTGACAGAAGGGATGGAACCGTGAATGATGCCCACCCTATACTGTTTACACTGCACCTGACAGAAGGGATGGAACCGTGAATGATGCCCACCCTATACTGTTTACACTGCACCTGACAGAAGGGGTGGAAGCGTGAATGATGCCCACCCTATACTGTTTACACTGCACCTGACAGAAGGGGTGGAAGCGTGAATGATGCCTACCCTATACTGTTTACACTGCACCTGACAGAAGGGGTGGAACCGTGAATGATGCCCACCCTATACTATTTACACTGCACCTGACAGAAGGGATGGAACCGTGAATGATGCCTACCCTACACTGTTTACACTGCACCTGACAGAAGGGATGGAACCGTGAATGATGCCTACCCTACACTGTTTACACTGCACCTGACAGAAGGGGTGGAACCGTGAATGATGCCTACCCTACACTGTTTACACTGCACCTGACAGAAGGGGTGGAAGCGTGAATGATGCCCACCCTATACTGTTTACACTGCACCTGACAGAAGGGGTGGAACCGTGAATGATGCCCACCCTATACTGTTTACACTGCACCTGACAGAAGGGATGGAACCGTGAATGATGCCCACCCTATACTGTTTACACTGCACCTGACAGAAGGGGTGGAACCGTGAATGATGCCCACCCTATACTGTTTACACTGCACCTGACAGAAGGGGTGGAAGCGTGAATGATGCCCACCCTATACTGTTTACACTGCACCTGACAGAAGGGGTGGAACCGTGAATGATGCCTACCCTATACTGTTTACACTGCACCTGACAGAAGGGGTGGAAGCGTGAATGATGCCCACCCTATACTGTTTACACTGCACCTGACAGAAGGGGTGGAACCGTGAATGATGCCCACCCTATACTGTTTACACTGCACCTGACAGAAGGGGTGGAAGCGTGAATGATGCCCACCCTATACTGTTTACACTGCACCTGACAGAAGGGGTGGAACCGTGAATGATGCCTACCCTATACTGTTTACACTGCACCTGACAGAAGGGGTGGAACCGTGAATGATGCCCACCCTATACTGTTTACACTGCACCTGACAGAAGGGATGGAACCGTGAATGATGCCTACCCTACACTGTTTACACTGCACCTGACAGAAGGGGTGGAACCGTGAATGATGCCTACCCTATACTGTTTACACTGCACCTGACAGAAGGGGTGGAAGCGTGAATGATGCCCACCCTATACTGTTTACACTGCACCTGACAGAAGGGGTGGAACCGTGAATGATGCCCACCCTATACTGTTTACACTGCACCTGACAGAAGGGATGGAACCGTGAATGATGCCCACCCTATACTGTTTACACTGCACCTGACAGAAGGGGTGGAACCGTGAATGATGCCCACCCTATACTGTTTACACTGCACCTGACAGAAGGGGTGGAAGCGTGAATGATGCCCACCCTATACTGTTTACACTGCACCTGACAGAAGGGGTGGAACCGTGAATGATGCCTACCCTATACTGTTTACACTGCACCTGACAGAAGGGGTGGAACCGTGAATGATGCCCACCCTATACTATTTACACTGCACCTGACAGAAGGGACGGAACCGTGAATGATGCCTACCCTATACTGTTTACACTGCACCTGACAGAAGGGGTGGAACCGTGAATGATGCCTACCCTATACTGTTTACACTGCACCTGACAGAAGGGGTGGAAGCGTGAATGATGCCCACCCTATACTGTTTACACTGCACCTGACAGAAGGGGTGGAACCGTGAATGATGCCTACCCTATACTGTTTACACTGCACCTGACAGAAGGGGTGGAACCGTGAATGATGCCCACCCTATACTGTTTACACTGCACCTGACAGAAGGGGTGGAACCGTGAATGATGCCCACCCTATACTGTTTACACTGCACCTGACAGAAGGGGTGGAACCGTGAATGATGCCCACCCTATACTGTTTACACTGCACCTGACAGAAGGGGTGGAACCGTGAATGATGCCCACCCTATACTGTTTACACTGCACCTGACAGAAGGGGTGGAACCGTGAATGATGCCCACCCTATACTGTTTACACTGCACCTGACAGAAGGGGTGGAACCGTGAATGATGCCCACCCTATACTGTTTACACTGCACCTGACAGAAGGGGTGGAACCGTGAATGATGCCCACCCTATACTGTTTACACTGCACCTGACAGAAGGGGTGGAACCGTGAATGATGCCCACCCTATACTGTTTACACTGCACCTGACAGAAGGGGTGGAACCGTGAATGATGCCCACCCTATACTGTTTACACTGCACCTGACAGAAGGGGTGGAAGCGTGGATGATGCCCACCCTATACTGTTTACACTGCACCTGACAGAAGGGGTGGAACCGTGAATGATGCCCACCCTATACTGTTTACACTGCACCTGACAGAAGGGGTGGAAGCGTGAATGATGCCCACCCTATACTGTTTACACTGCACCTGACAGAAGGGGTGGAACCGTGAATGATGCCTACCCTATACTGTTTACACTGCACCTGACAGAAGGGGTGGAAGCGTGAATGATGCCCACCCTATACTGTTTACACTGCACCTGACAGAAGGGGTGGAAGCGTGAATGATGCCCACCCTATACTGTTTACACTGCACCTGACAGAAGGGGTGGAACCGTGAATGATGCCCACCCTATACTGTTTACACTGCACCTGACAGAAGGGGTGGAACCGTGAATGATGCCCACCCTATACTGTTTACACTGCACCTGACAGAAGGGGTGGAACCGTGAATGATGCCCACCCTATACTGTTTACACTGCACCTGACAGAAGGGGTGGAACCGTGAATGATGCCCACCCTATACTGTTTACACTGCACCTGACAGAAGGGGTGGAACCGTGAATGATGCCCACCCTATACTGTTTACACTGCACCTGACAGAAGGGGTGGAACCGTGAATGATGCCCACCCTATACTGTTTACACTGCACCTGACAGAAGGGGTGGAACCGTGAATGATGCCCATCCTATACTGTTTACACTGCACCTGACAGAAGGGGTGGAACCGTGAATGATGCCCACCCTATACTGTTTACACTGCACCTGACAGAAGGGATGGAACCGTGAATGATGCCCACCCTATACTGTTTACACTGAACCTGACAGAAGGGATGGAACCGTGAATGATGCCCACCCTATACTGTTTACACTGCACCTGACAGAAGTGATGGAACCGTGAATGATGCCCACCCTATACTGTTTACACTGAACCTGACAGAAGGGATGGAACCGTGAATGATGCCCACCATATACTGTTTACACTGCACCTGACAGAAGGGATGGAACCGTGAATGATGCCCACCCTATACTGTTTACACTGCACCTGACAGAAGGGATGGAACCGTGAATGATGCCCACCCTATACTGTTTACACTGCACCTGACAGAAGGGATGGAACCGTGAATGATGCCTACCCTATACTGTTTACACTGCACCTGACAGAAGGGGTGGAAGCGTGAATGATGCCCACCCTATACTGTTTACACTGCACCTGACAGAAGGGATGGAACCGTGAATGATGCCCACCCTATACTGTTTACACTGCACCTGACAGAAGGGATGGAACCGTGAATGATGCCCACCCTATACTGTTTACACTGCACCTGACAGAAGGGGTGGAACCGTGAATGATGCCCACCCTATACTGTTTACACTGCACCTGACAGAAGGGGTGGAAGCGTGAATGATGCCTATCCTATACTGTTTACACTGCACCTGACAGAAGGGGTGGAACCGTGAATGATGCCCACCCTATACTGTTTACACTGCACCTGACAGAAGTGATGGAACCGTGAATGATGCCCACCCTATACTGTTTACACTGCACCTGACAGAAGGGGTGGAACCGTGAATGATGCCCACCCTATACTGTTTACACTGCACCTGACAGAAGGGGTGGAACCGTGAATGATGCCCACCCTATACTGTTTACACTGCACCTGACAGAAGGGGTGGAACCGTGAATGATGCCCAACCTATACTGTTTACACTGCACCTGACAGAAGGGGTGGAACCGTGAATGATGCCCACCCTATACTGTTTACACTGCACCTGACAGAAGGGGTGGAACCATGAATGATGCCCACCCTATACTGTTTACACTGCACCTGACAGAAGGGGTGGAACCGTGAATGATGCCCACCCTATACTGTTTACACTGCACCTGACAGAAGGGGTGGAACCGTGAATGATGCCCACCCTATACTGTTTACACTGCACCTGACAGAAGGGGTGGAACCGTGAATGATGCCCACCCTATACTGTTTACACTGCACCTGACAGAAGGGGTGGAACCGTGAATGATGCCCACCCTATACTGTTTACACTGCACCTGACAGAAGGGGTGGAACCGTGAATGATGCCCACCCTATACTGTTTACACTGCACCTGACAGAAGGGGTGGAACCGTGAATGATGCCCACCCTATACTGTTTACACTGCACCTGACAGAAGGGGTGGAACCGTGAATGATGCCCATCCTATACTGTTTACACTGCACCTGACAGAAGGGGTGGAACCGTGAATGATGCCCACCCTATACTGTTTACACTGCACCTGACAGAAGGGATGGAACCGTGAATGATGCCCACCCTATACTGTTTACACTGAACCTGACAGAAGGGATGGAACCGTGAATGATGCCCACCCTATACTGTTTACACTGCACCTGACAGAAGTGATGGAACCGTGAATGATGCCCACCCTATACTGTTTACACTGAACCTGACAGAAGGGATGGAACCGTGAATGATGCCCACCATATACTGTTTACACTGCACCTGACAGAAGGGATTGAACCGTGAATGATGCCCACCCTATACTGTTTACACTGCACCTGACAGAAGGGATGGAACCGTGAATGATGCCCACCCTATACTGTTTACACTGCACCTGACAGAAGGGATGGAACCGTGAATGATGCCTACCCTATACTGTTTACACTGCACCTGACAGAAGGGGTGGAAGCGTGAATGATGCCCACCCTATACTGTTTACACTGCACCTGACAGAAGGGATGGAACCGTGAATGATGCCCACCCTATACTGTTTACACTGCACCTGACAGAAGGGATGGAACCGTGAATGATGCCCACCCTATACTGTTTACACTGCACCTGACAGAAGGGGTGGAACCGTGAATGATGCCCACCCTATACTGTTTACACTGCACCTGACAGAAGGGGTGGAAGCGTGAATGATGCCTATCCTATACTGTTTACACTGCACCTGACAGAAGGGGTGGAACCGTGAATGATGCCCACCCTATACTGTTTACACTGCACCTGACAGAAGTGATGGAACCGTGAATGATGCCCACCCTATACTGTTTACACTGCACCTGACAGAAGGGGTGGAACCGTGAATGATGCCCACCCTATACTGTTTACACTGCACCTGACAGAAGGGGTGGAACCGTGAATGATGCCCACCCTATACTGTTTACACTGCA
>CBDHHR010000739.1:0-7500 GCA_965263245.1 Metamycoplasmataceae bacterium
TGTCACCCTCCTTCTTCAATGTGCCGTCTGCATTGGCAAACACCCGTCTGCATCGAATGAAGAATATATTCTAGTGCTGGATTAGTTGATGTAATGGAACGAGTTACACAAAACCGTTCAGGTGCTCATGCGATTTCGCAGATGAAGCAGTCACAATTGGCGAAGTCAAAAAACTCGTTCGACTCCGCTAAATCAAGTATTTCTCAAAGGGAATCTGCCAGGGCTAGTTTGAATAGCAAACAGCCCTGACTTGCGACGGTGAGTGATAATAGAGTGGTTTCAAATGACGAACAATGTATATGGCTTATTAACGCTATCTGGCAGACAGTAAATACATCCAGTTCACGTATTCTAGAGCATCGTTATATGCATTGTTATAAATACGATCAACAGAAAAATCTGATAACAAATACCACGACACGTTTACAAGTAACACAATTGTATCGTTCTTATCGTCTGTTAGCTAGCGCCAAGAGATAACAACGTCACGACGCTCTACGTAACCTTAGTTGTGTGTCCTTGCGTATGACGTGGCCATATCGGCGAATGGCGGTGGCGAGGGAGTTGACAACGGGAACCCCTTCCTCGCACAGATGGATAGACGGTGCAAACAGGTCCTTCCAATTCACTCGCCCAAACATTTGCCACGCCGTGTAGAGACCGTTCACTTCTCCAGGCACCCCCACGGCAAGTCCGCCTGCGGGACAAACGGGGAATGAGTGGACTATTAGAAAACAATGATGCTATCATTCTTGTATGCATGCGGGTGTATACGCATTTATATGTGGGTGTATGCGTGCGTGCGTTTTATCCTCCTGTATAGGCCTACCTGTTACTGATAATTTCGAATCGTTGACAAACATATCACGATGGGCAGCAGAAGGGGCGACTTCACGAAATATTATGTTCACCAACTTCTTTTCTTTTCCGTTTCTTGGTCTACAACGTACGTATTGTATATTTAGAGAGAGAGAGAGAGAGAGAGAGAGAGAGGAGAGAGAGAGAGAGAGAGAGAGAGAGGGGGAGGAGGAGAGAGAGAGAGAGAGAGAGAGAAAGAGAGAGAGAAAGACAGAGAAAGACAGACACAGACACAGGGACAGGGACAGGGACAGGGACAGGGACAGGGACAGGACAGGGACAGGGACAGGGACAGGGACAGGGACAGGGACAGGGACAGGGACAGAGACAGACAGAGACAGACAGGGACAGGGACAGGGACAGAGACAGAGACAGACACAGACACAGACACAAGACACAGACACAGACACAGACACAGACACAGACACAGACACAGACACAGACACAGACACAGAGACAGAGACAGAGACAGAGACAGAGACAGAGACAGAGACAGAGACAGAGACAGAGACAGGGACAGGGACAGACCCAGAACCAGAGCGAGAGACAGAGACAGAGACAGAGACAGAGACAGAGAGAACGAGAGATAGAGGGAGGGGATGGAGGGAGGGAGAGAGGGGGTGGAAGGGGAGAGAGCAAGGGAGAGACAGGCAGGCATATGGTAATGGCATCTTTGGTTCTATTAATACATAAAATAAATCTCCCAATTGCTCAATACGCACATGTTCGTAGGAAGCACGCACATACACGCACGCACACACACCCGCACCTAACACACGCTCGCATGCACGCATACATACGCACATACCCACACCTAACATTCACATGATCGCTCGCTCATACGCACACATGAACTCACGTGTCATACACTGTGGCTATCGACCCGCCTCCGATGCCACTGCTCTGCGGCTTCACGACCCCGACACAGATGATGCTTGCAATGGCGGCGTCAACGGCCGAGCCTCCGTGTCTGCCGAGAATGTCACTGCCACGAACACACGTTCTTAATGCACAGTATATATATATATATATATATATATATATATATATATATATATATATATATATATATATATATATATATATATATATATATACGAGGTATACAGAAAAGAGTGATCTGTCAAAAGCCATGCCTCCTAGGTAACGCAGTGTACCTATTAATATGTTCACTAAGGCAAAGCTTGGCCGAGGTCAACTGTAGGTCGTCTCTATATATCATTGTCGAGATCTAACAACTGGCTAAGCATGTATACACCTAGAGTTAATGAAATGTAACAATGTGAAAATACAACTAACAAAACCCCGCCAGTGGCTTACTAAGTATTTCTTTTGTAAGTGTCACATTCTTGTAAAATATCGGCTCTCACATTGAGACACACCCATCATAAGCTCAAAATAGTTGACAATAACTCTGCATTGACGCGCTAGTGCCCTCCCCCCCCCCGACTTGTTGTCTTATGAATATGCCGGCTCATATATATTGGTTACTTGTATTCCCTTCAGTTGCGATGCTATACATACATATACATACACGCACGCACGCAAGCACGCACGCACGCGCGCGCGCACTCACACACACGCACGCACGCACGCACACACACACACACACACACACACACACACACACACACACATTGTCGTAACGTGCATGTACCATGCGGAGGTAATACTTTAGTAGTTACAGCAGAATTTGCTGAAGAATTGGGACGAGTAAACATTCATGGCCTTCTACTACGATGGTGCTATGCATGTTGTTTAAATGAGATATATATTCATTCAAGGTAAGTAAACTAACAAACCATAGCCTCCTGGCATAATATTCTTGACTGTAGTCGCTAACGGCGGTTGTTCGTTTAACTCCACCATTAGCTATTTCTTAATGAGTTGCGTTAGGTTCTGTTTCATTCTCGCTTACGTTGCAATCTCCGAGCAGAGTTCTGCATCGCTGCCTACGGCGGCGTAGCGATACTTGGCGGAAACAGAGCGACGTAGCTGCTGCCTTGTGGAAGATTCATCAGTGGCGCTGGATGGCGAACCTTGTCGGTAGTGAAAGACTAACGTCAATGCGATGGTGGCTGCCACAATTGTAGCCACAACTAGTCCCATTGCCACCATCATGGAACGTCTTGTCCATCTGCGAACAACAAATTCAAGACTTAACATGCCAATTAACGAGCCATGATTATTCGTGGGTCCGTTTCGTCAGCGGTGTAACCTTTGTAGGCAAGGGCAGTGAGACGTGTGAATGAAATGAATGTGTGTGTGTGTGTGCGTGTGCGTGTGCGTGTGCGTGTGCGTGTGCGTGTGCGTGTGCGTGTGCGTGTGCGTGTGCGTGTGCGTGTGCGTGTGCGTGTGCGTGTGCGTGTGCGTGTGCGTGTGCGTGTGCGTGTGCGTGAGCGTGAGCGTGTGCGCGTGCGTGCGCGCGCGCGCGCGTGTGGGTAATTAATAAGTTTTATTCACTTCACTGGTAGCCAAAACGACTGAATTGTACAATAAGAACATTATGGTTGATAACAAATTCATGAATGTATATTAATAAAACTATTTATGAAAGCATAACAATATATGAAAGTGTTACTAATTAGAATGTCTAGTAACATTAAGACGATAAAAATGTCGGATAATAAAACTGTACATTTTCTCTAATGTGAATATATACATTTAGATAAATTAAAGCATAAAATTAAAATATTTAGCAAAATGTATTATTATAAATGGAACATACAACATGACTAAGCAATTACAAATTAGTATAAAATAGAGCAATTGAATAAATAGCTCAAACGATTCACAGTTCAAAGCCAGTAATGTCCGTCTGTAAATAGGGAAGTCCATTCACTGCCAATCATACAGTCCATACGGCACAAAAGAGTTCTTGAAGCGATTGGCCTTACAGTGAGGAACACCGTAAGCGCGGGCGTTACGAAGAGAGTAGTTACATGTCATGGGGGGGGGGGGGGGGGGCGGCAGGAGATGGTGCAGCTTGTAGTTGGTTTGCTGCATCCTCGCGAACAAGGATCTGCACAGCGCCTCTCTCCGGTCTGCCAGCGTTGGTATTCTCTCAGTAGCGATGGCGTCGTTATAACACATTCCACAAAATATAATGCGTATGGCCCTTTTCTGAATGCTTTCGAGCAGGTTTGTTTGACTTATTGTCAGACTGGTATGCCACACTTGGCAGGCATATTCGATGAGAGAAAGTATGATTGTGGTATATATTTTGACGAGATGATGCGGTTCTATTCCAGCACGCTTGAGCAGAATGATGAAGTATAGTCGTCGTGAAGCTTTTGTTGTGATATCGTCGATATGGAGTTGCCACGTAATATCTTGTGAAATGGTGACACCTAGTAGTCGAGTGCTGTGAACTTGTTCTATCTGGATGTCGTTAATAGTTATGTCTGGCGTTTCTTTTTTGAAGCAAATGCGCATTTGTTTTGTTTTGTCATAGTTCAATGCCATATTGTTGGTGGTTGTCCAATGTGCCACTTCGTCTGCCGCTGTTTCGAGTGAACTGTTAACAAACGAAGGTGCACATGATTCCCAAATTATGCAATCGTCTACATATTTGACGTGATCACAGGTTGTTCGCAAGTTGTTTATGTGATGTACGAAACCAATGGGAGCGAAGATTGTTCCTTGTGGCACACCTGCGTTGATGGTAGTGAACTTAGACTTTACACTGCCGATCTTTACTCGCTGTTTGCGTTGGCATAAGAGATGCGTTTAGTCAGCAAAATATGATGGTCCACTCTGTCAAAAGCCTAGCTAAAGTCGACAAGTAGTACACGGATCATGGTACCGCTGGAATCGAGCGCAGTTTTCCACCTGTGCACTAGTTCGATAAGTGCATGCACAGTGGACGTTCTCTTGACTGACCCAAATTGTTGGGGGTCAACCTGGTCGTCGGCGATGGCCGTTATCCAGGCGCAAATGAAATGCTCCAAGCACTTTGACTATACCGGCGTGAGTGATATTGGCCGCAGGTCTTTGTGAATGAGCTTCAGCGGTTGCACTTTGGATAGAGGTCTTATGTCGGCGCATTTCCATGGCTGTGGTACAATCCCTTCCCTGAGGCTGCTGTTGAAGATTGCGCCACGGGAGGAGCGAGTGTGGTTGCGTAATCACGTAGAATCCAGTTGGGTATTTCGTCCGGGCCGGCAGCTTTGTTTGTTTTAATCCGTGATAGAGAATCAGTTACTTCTGCGACACTGATGACGTAGGTATCTGGGACGGAGGTATCTGCTCCTACCAGGAGGAAGGTATTGTCCGGTGACAAAGGGGTAAAGTCAGTCGTCACAGATTGCAAGAAATCACACACGTCATCGGCGAGAACGTATAATTTCCCCGCGCAATGCGAGTTAGCAAGTCCCTGTAGACTGTCGCAATGCACTTTGACCCCAGCAATATCTTTGATGTTATTCCACCAACGTTTCGGGTGATCTTTCTCCAGAGCTTGGATCTTATGTTCATAGTATCTCCGTTGCAGCGACTTTCGTTCACAGTTAACTTTATTCCTGTATTGGTTGTACAATGTACGATCTCCACCCAGAAGTGCTCTCTGACGTCGACGAATTAAATAGCGAAAGTTAATATCTACCCAAAGTCTGTCATTTGAGCAACGTCTTTTTTTGGAGCTCAGGAAGATGCACATCAAGTAATGTTCTTATAGTAGAATTGAAGAAATTCAGTTGCTCTTCGCAAGTTTGGAGACGGAAAAGTGTTTCCCATGAGGCGGTGTGAAGTGCTCCTTCGAAACGGGCACGATCACGTGGTTTATGGCTGCGAGATGGTGTACAGGAAACCACTGGTGATGTATATTTCGACGATGTGGATGGGATGCAAACTACCACCTTGTGATCAGAGAGGCCGATTGGTGCACAAATGACAGGGCGTTGATAGAAGTTAGATACATTGGTGTAGATGTTATCTAATATTGCATTGCCTCTTGTTGGTAAGTCAACAATTTGTTTCAGATTATGATTTCGTTTCAGATGTGAATCTTTCATCTTATTGAAGTCACCCATTATTACGATATATAATATAATATGTAGTCTACTTACAATTCATGAAAGTGCACATTGATTGTGAGCTAAATACACATTCCTTGGATAACAGTTAGGTTTATTAAGTATTTATGCATATCACTGTGCATTATCAGAGTAACATGACTTGTTTGAATGTCTTAGTCATGATTCTGTGCGTATTAAAATATATTACCTTTTCTTTTAAAATTAGCCAATTTCCCACAATTGTGTGTGTTAAAAAAGCATGTTAAGGATAATGAGTTTCTATTTAATTGAGTTACAGGGACTACCTTACAAATAGAAAGTTTTATAACTCATATTGCGTTTCATTAATGTTTTGGTTAGATGTTTGTCAATTTCTAAGAAATTCGGGATTATGAGGTATGTGTATTTTGCTCAATACTGAGGTCTGAAAATATTCCCGTGAGTGAGTTGTTGAATATATAACTTTTTTCGGTTTGTTACATATTATCCATTACTTGCATTGATATTCACATTACATATTTTTATTATCGTAAAAAACTATTCCATGAAATATTATAGTCATAGGTTGATATTGAACTGTGAAATATGGGTAATGTTATACACAAACACAAACACACACACACACACACACACACACACACACACACACACACACACACACACACACACACACACACACACACACACACACACACACACACACACACACACACACACACACACACACACACACACACACACACACACACACACACACACACACACACACACACACACACACACACACACACACACACACACACACACACACACACACACACACACACACACACACACACACACACACACACACACACACACACACACACACACACACACACACACACACACACACACACACACACACACACACACACACACACACACACACACACACACAATAACACTTCAGACAACGCCTTATGTCCAAAATTTCCATTTTTGAATGAATCAGTTTGATGAAAGCTATGAAAGTCTTTGGTAAGATATGCAAGGACCAAACGTTTGAGCTTCTAACTTAGATTGTTTTCGAGTTAGGGCAGTCTGAAATATGGGACTTAGACTTTTGCGCCGGCTTCTTAAAAAAAAAAAAATTATTCATATTTCAGAGGTTGTTGTCTTTAGCATATATAACCTGTCTCTGTGAAGCTTTGTATAATTGTTCTCTACCTATTGCACATGTGTGTGTGTGTGTGTGTGTGTGTGTGTGTGTGTGTGTGTGTGTGTTGTGTGTGTGTGTGTGTGGGTGTGTGTGTGTGTATGTGTGTGTATGTGTGTGTATGAGCGGATATATATGAATTTCTAAACTGAAGCATGCTAACTTGTACATCCTGTGTAGGAGTGTAGGACCAGAGTAGGACATATACAAGGGGATAACAATCTCCCTCTGGGGAGAAACGCGGAAGCTAGGCCCCAACCAGGCCCGAACATAAGATAGCATCGCATATCAGTATGACTATATGATTTTACCATGAACATCAGAAACAAAACAAGCTGTAAGCGGCTCTCATTACAATCCCGCCTAGGAAACCTGATTAGTTTATCCATGACATGATACTATATGCCGGAGCGATTCTTTACTTAGTAA
>CBDHHR010000739.1:17500-22500 GCA_965263245.1 Metamycoplasmataceae bacterium
TCCGACCAGTTTAACCGGGGACGGATCTGATGCTATCGTGAGTAGAACTCTAATACGTCACCTGCGTGTAAATAATTATAGATGTCGTAAGAGAAATATGGCGTGTCCCATAACGTGGAAATGGGTAATTGTTGCAATACGTTATGTTAAAGTAAGTTTATCACGATAATGAAGATAGCAACCATAAATAAATTATAGAACGGCCGTAAAATAGTATAGCTTGCATTAATAATGCTAACAAGTAACTGTATTATTGTTTATCTGCAACTGACAATAACAAGAGTGAGCGATTAATTGGAATACATTTTGATTCTCGTCGCTATATATATATATATATATATATATATATAATATATATATATATATATATATATATATATATATATATATATATATATATATATACGTATATATATATATACATATATATATATATATATATATATATATATATATATATATATATATATATATATATATATATATATGTATGTATATATATACATATATATATATATATATATATATATATATATATATATATATATATATACGTGCGGACCCAGTCGTTCGTGCCCAATGCGTAAAACCGCGGCCGTTATTGCCCATTTACCTAATTTCACAAAATTTGCTTTTACGATGCATAATCCCGATTATTACATTATAAACAGCTTGTATATACTAATTAATAGTTATAAGTCGTAGCTAAATAAAATATATACGAATGTTGGTGTCCACTAACGGCTACTGTCGAAAAATTGTAGCACGAACGGCTGCAATTTAATGCACGGCATTTGTTAACGTTTTTTCAGGTTTCTCGAGTAACACGTCTGGTCTGATTCCATAATATCTAATGGTAGATGAATTTCGCAAAGTAATTTGTACAGACACATGTTTTTATTATGTGTCAATCTCGAAATGTTTAGGATATATTTCCCTCAAATCTGTTAGCTTTACTGTTTTATGTTGCGAAAAGAACTTACATCAATACAAGTTAAATCAAATTAGTTTAATCAACCAACAGACAGCTTTTCGTAACTGCTACATCCATATATAAACTCTATCGCAATCAGATGTCACATGGTAATGTATATGTGTATTATGTGACGACATAATAAGTTATTTGTCCAATTTATTACCCTGTAACTATAAGAAATGTTTTAGAAGTGCCATGATCAGGACCATTTAGTAACTGATCGCAATAATTGAAAGCTTGCTATACAATTCTGATGATGTTGGCACAAATTGTTAATTACAGAAGAAATTAGTTTATATTTCAAAATAAACGGAATTTAAGCATGACAATATATTGAGGAAATGTTTAATAGGTGTAGATATTTATTTTAAATAGTATATAAGTGCATGTCATATTACTCTAGCATGGCACCTGCAATCGGAAGTGAACTTGTTTGGCATGGAATAATTGTTTGAGTAAATGCGTACTCCTTTTAGATTTGAGCAAACCGATAAAGTGCCTCCAATCGAATCGTCCGCTAGTCAAACGCGTAAACATATCGCTGCATAATCATTAATTCAGACGTGCATATCCATGTAAAATCAACTATACCAGACATTATTATTATATCACTTACCTACGCTTCGTCTCTTTTTTGGTTATGTGACAAAAAAATCAACATATCTGGTACGCGTGTGATGTCATAGCATGTCGGCCATAGCCACCACGAGTAAGGGATTTTAGAAAATAAATAACAAATAAAATATGTGTGCGAAAGGTTTAACATAACATTTTAACAATCAAAAACAAAAATGAATCTAACTATTCACGTTAATTACCAATGAAATGGCGATGTAATGAAATACATATTTTTCATTCACCTTCTCATTTCGAATTTACCCATAATCTAATCGAATTTACCCATATTCTAGTCAAATGTTTAACCCGTATGTTTGCACAATTTTTTTTATAAAACGTGTCCTATTGGTTTAGAATATAGGATTACCTTGTTTCTTCTGATGTTTATAAAATACGGCATGTTTTGATTCAAGTGTTCGAAAGCCGGGCCGGCAAGTATAGGGGCCTAGTAATTACATGATTTCTGTACTAGCGTTATAAAAACATAAAGAATTTGATTAAAATATCGGATTAGCTAATTACATAAATATATTATTATAATTATGATATATTTACACAATAAATATATCCAGTACGCATTTTGAGATGTTTATTTCGACATAATTTACCAAAGCGTCATGGTTCTTTCAATTATTTTTCGTAGCTGACGACAGAAACAATATGCGCCTTTTATATGTTGTGACATGAGTGCCCAAGTTACAAAAGCAATCAAATATATGATTACATTTATAATATCCATCGTTGGACGAAGGCCTCAGCATGTAATTGTCTTGCTCTATCCTCCGCCAGATGGTGCCCTTCTAATACTCGTTTTGTTCGTTTCTCCACGATCATCTCCGCAATCTCGTTGTTATCTGAATCGTTTCCATTCATATGAGTACGAAATAATGAATGATATGTGTTGTCCATAGTGGGATCCTGCCAAATTCTTCTTCCATCTTATGATTTGTTCTCTCAAGTCTATGGCGTCTCTTACCCAGATGTGTGGATCAACAAGATGCTTATTAGTTGTTATGTCATAGAAAGAAACAATAGATACCATCTCCATCGTACGACAAATGCAGGCGAAACATCTAGATACTAAGAAGTTCTACCCAGAAAAAGGCGTTTGACAGGGTACCAATGGAGGCAATAAAATGGGTCATGGGGACGTCATGTATATATGTATGAGTGGTTAGTGAGAACAGAGATGACATTGTACAGTGAGGCGAGTACCGTGGTGAGGACGGGGCAAGGAGACAGCAACAGCTTCGGTGTTAAGGTGGTGGCGCGCCAGCGCTCAGTACTGGGACCTATTTTATTCTTAATGTATATCAATGATTTGGATGATGACTAAACAAGCAAGGTGTTGAAGTTTGCGGACGACACAAAAGTGTTTAGGAAAATTAAAAGTGATGCAGATAGACAGCATTTACAAGATGATCTTAATAAGTTGATAGAATGGTCTGAGAAGTGGCAAATGCTGTTTAATTTTGGAAAGTGTAAGTGCCTTCACACAGGACATGGGAATGAAGATGCACAATCTACAATGGGTGGTACTGTACTAAATACTACCTTAAAGGAAAAGGACTTAGGGTTAACTATTAGTGCTGACATGAAGGTATCAGAGCAGTGTGGAATTGCAGCAGCGAAGGGAAACCAAATTCTTCAATTAATTAGGCGAAATATAGTGTACAAAGAAAAAGAACTAATAATACCGCTATATAAAACAATAGTTAGGCCTCACTTAGAATATTGTATACAAGCATGGAGGCCATATCGCAAGAAGGATATTGATATGCTAGAAAGAGTACAAAGGAGAGCAACCAAAATGATACCAAAACTCAGGAATATTAGTTATGAAATGCGTCTAAAAGAATGTGGTTTAACAACACTAGAAACCAGAAGATTGAGAGGAGATCAGATTGAGGTGTTTACAATATTGAATGGATATGAAAATATTGACAGAAATATTTTTTTCACAGTCAAGAAAGAGAGAAGGACTAGAGGACATGGAGTTACATAAGCAAAGAAGCAGTGTAGACTAGATATTAAAAAATATTCATTTTCACAAAGAACAGTAAACGAATGGAACAGATTATCAGCTGATTGTGTAGGTGCTAGTAGTGTTAATATATTTAAAAATAAAATCGACATATACCTAAGACGGGCGGGGTATACTTAGATAGATAGGTTGGACTCTCGATAAGCCAAATGGCTTCCTAGTCCACCTGCCATCTAGAGTTGAATCTCTAGGTGGCAATCTTGTTACATCTTGTTAAATGATGTGATTTTGGTGACATTTTATCAGCATACAAAATTATGATATTTCAGATTTCTGAATGTTTATTTCTTGATAATCTTACAAAACATTTCACTGTGTCCTTTGTTGTATACAACTACAAGTACAATAACTAACCAGGTAATCGTTCTTCATCAGCCATACTATCGACAGTGCATGGTGCATGGTTAGCCTGGTCTATTCATCACTCCATTGTGTGTACGGGGGAAGCTGGAAGAGAACACAATATAAAATATGAGCATTTTATAATTTACATTCATTCAATATATTTACATATATTTTGACATAGCAGGTCCAAATAAATGGGCAAAGAGGCCTTGACTTCCGTTGGACTATAATTATAGCAAGTTCAGTTGATAACTATGAATGATGTGTGTTTTGGTAAATCATAGTCACTGCCTAGTATCTTTACCGTAATCACTTAATTGACATTTTCTCTGATTATTCATGAGATTACCAGAAACTCAACTAAATTACACGAATGGAGCATATAGTATCAATAGTGTATGAATGTTACCTATATAGTTGTCCAGAAAATTAATTGTGTATGCCTGGCATGCTTCTCTTATAATATGTATTTAACCAGTACCACAGGCACATCATTTTAAAGATAATTAAACAAGCACCAACATAAACACAACTCGCAGTTATATAAAACCAGTAGTTTTGAAGATATAGCGTAAAACACGCAGGCAAATACGGTCCACTTTAACAGGGATTTACTGTGTTATTGGATGCCAATGTTGGTTCATACTCCAACAAACATTCAACTTCAGTATGGTTGTATGAATAACCAGATAGAATGATGCATGCAGTAAATGTATACCAACCAGAGATGTTGAGATGATTTTGCAGAGATGATCTTGAATCTGAAACCAAATGACACCACCAAAGTAGTTCTTCAATGGAATATTTATTCTGAAATGTTGTGAACACCAATTATAAACTTTTTAATACAGTACTGTATCAAGCAGACATCAACAGTCATAGTGGTGTCTATGCAATAATTATATGAAGCAGACAAGATTATTGTTATATGTCATAATGTCATAATAATTATATAACTCAATCATACCCCTGAGAAAGTACATCAGTTATGATACAATGGCTTATTTACCAATATCT
>CBDHHR010000739.1:30000-32500 GCA_965263245.1 Metamycoplasmataceae bacterium
ACAATTTGATACATTTTGACATTTATGGGAAATGAGAAAATCAAGAGAAATAAATGATCGGTGCATAGGCCTTTGCGGTAGTGATAATACATTCATCAATGAGTATATATATATATATATATATATATATATATATATATATATATATATATATATATATATATATATATATATATATATATATATATATGTATATATATATATTGCGTTTAGGACGTTTAGATATATCACAGTTGGCTCGAAGGACGTGAACTTCGCTTAGGCTTCATGGTACACTCCGAGCTTCGTAACTTAGACGTTCAGCGAATATTGCATGTGCGTGACGCGGTTGTCTACGTTTGTTGTGCCTTGAAACCATTGCACACATATATGAATGCGATATAGTGTTTGTGTAAATATGATTTTATTTGATATGCTACCACATTACCCAGTCTACGGACGGGCATTGGTGTTAGCAGTTATGTTATTCACAAAAGTAATATTATTGTCCATTGTAATGTTGTGATCGTCGTCCCTCCCTGCTAAAGTCTTCAGAATTTATGTTTGTTATTTTTTTATTTATGACGTTGATGTCATAGTTTGTGTAATGTATAGCAAAAGCAGCAAGTAACACAATGATCAGTACCAGAGTATTTGTTCAGTGAATACATGTTTGATAGAAATACGATATGATTGATGTTACAGTTTGTCTCGCCATAAAGAGCTACTCGCATTTGGTTGTGGGCAGAAACCTTAGTGATATATTCGGAGACTTCGCTTCTTTCTGGAATGAAATAACCCAAGAGCCGCAGCTGAGATGGGTAATAAAGTCAGCTGTAAGATGTCAGAATAAGATCATTGACAAACAACGTAAAATAAAGCTATATGATTGCTTTTGAGACATATTCTACCAAACATATAAATATAATTGAAACATATAAATGTAAGTTATTGTGCAGTAATAAATGTTAGCAACACACACACACACACACACACACACACACACACACACACACACACACACACACACACACACACACACACACACACACACACACACACACACACACACACACACACACACACACACACACACACACACACTCACACACACACACACTCACACACACACACGCACACACGCACGCACGCACGCACGCACGCACGCACGCACACACACACACACACACACACACACACACACACACACACACACACACACACACACACACACACACACACACACACACACACACACACACACACACACACACACACACACACACACACACACACACACACACACACACACACACACACACACACACACACACACACACACACACACACACACACACACACACACACACACACACACACACACACACACACACACACACACACACACACACACACACACACACACACACACACACACACACACACACACACAGATTGCATTCTGTCTTCAGCGGTTGGTGGTTGTTACACATTAGTGACAGCACTGTGGGATATAATATATTGCCCGCCTTAGATACATACATACATACATACACGCATACATACATACATACATACATACATACATACATACATACATACATACATACATACATACATACATACATACATACATACATACATATATACATATATATATATAAATATATATATATATATATATATATATATATATATATATATATATATATATATATATATATATATATGTGATACCTTTGACATAGCATATCAAATAATTTTTTCCGGAAAGAACATTCTCACTTGAGATATGCATGAAGTGTTTGTTTTTCTGCAGCTCGGACCCCAGAAAGGCGTTGTACATTTAGCCGTTGGAGCTATCATGAATGCTTTGTGGGACCTGTGGGCTAAAATCGAAGGAAAGGTAATGTAAAATGTGTATATCTACCTATTATATCCTCTTCGCTCCCACTGGACCACATGGCATCAACGAATTCCCTCCAGTCAGAGCGGTCTTGAGCGAGCCAAACCAAGTCGTGTCGGTTCTTTCCAGTTTGTTCAATTTCTATTTGCATCGTTCTTATCCAAGTGTCTAGTGTACGTAGTACATATTAAAATGAAAGTATTTTGTAAATATAACAACGCGTTAACTTCTTGCGATACCATGCGTAACATTAATGTTAGATAATTGACCATAAGTATTGACCATTAATTTCAATGTTCCTGCGTCAAGATATTTATCCATTTAGCTTTGAGGTAATTTAGATTGCGCACATTATCGTTTATGTTTTCAATGATTTTTTATTGTGTGTACACGTTGTATTAGAAGGAACAGTACTGGCATATGTACAACAATAGAATCACTTTAATAAGTTTCATTTCTCTGTTTCAGCCATTGTGGAAATTGCTGGTTGACATGGTAAGACAAAAGAACTCTTTTAATTACAAAAAAGTCAATTTAATATACAGTGTTTCAATTATTACTTGTCAATAATTATATGAAAATGTGTTTTGCACGTACATTTGTATTTTCATTATA
>CBDHHR010000739.1:37500-40000 GCA_965263245.1 Metamycoplasmataceae bacterium
TCGTTGTTGTTGTTGTTGTTGTTGTTGTTGTTGTTGTTGTTTACACCCCCCTCGGCACCGCGCTTGGTGGGAAGTCTAGCAGCAATGCCAAGTTCACGTAACACGGTCCACGTGGTGTCATTCAAGCGTGACTTATTGGAATGTCTGCATTCGACCAGTTGACAGGCAATGTAGAACAATTGGTCTTGTGTTGTCATGCTTTACCGGATACAGTGAATTAAGGCTGCTACTGAAGCGTGACGGCCAATCTGCCAGCAGACTGGGTGTGCACTATGGTTCCAGGTGTCGTCAAGCTTGACTGATCACCAATGTAGCAAAGCATTGTCCTAAAATCCACAAAAAAACTCTCATATATAGCGTACTTGTATGAAATTGTCCAACGAATTGTAGTGCATGTATTTCACAAACCACACCTCATAAAAATTATAAATGTACGACGGTCACAACTTATAGAAAATCACAATAATGTCCAGAGCTTGCAAGGTGCAATATATATATATATATATATATATATATATATATATATATATATATATATATATATATATATATATATATATATATATATATATATATATATATATATATATATATATATATATATATAATACACGCATATTTTTGCAATATTTTATTACTCTACTTGTAAAACGAAATCACTTGAAGAAGGCTGTATTACATATTTAATATGAACGGCATGAGAATACTTTCATCGTGTTTGAACGGTATTTTTTTTAGAACTGATGCCTTGTCGAAGGATGAAGCATTGGGTGAGTGTCTACGACAGCCTCGTATGTCGACAAACGTAGTATGCTTGAAAGTGAAAACCTGGTTACGTGTGAACTGCGATAGATGCATTTAATAACCTCTCTAGATCTGTTATTGTCATACCAGCCCGGACAATGGCCAGGTTGACTCGATTATACACCTTTTTATTGACCGACAATTTTACCAAACCATATTCACATGAACATATTTGAGTTCACCTCTTAACTGCTGCACACTAATGTATTTTGTTTATGTTTTACAGATATATATATATATATATATATATATATATATATATATATATATATATATATATATATATATATATATATATATATATATATATATAACATTTATACGTTGTATATATATTATAATAATGACACCATTTTATATTAGCTAATATATGCCTGTTATTGCTGCTTCTTCTCCAGAAGCGGAGGCTTAAGTGTTATTATTATTATCATCATCATCGTCATCATCATACGTCAAAGCAATACTGTTGTAGATCATGCTTTCCTTCGCCATGTGACCCATTTGTTTTATTTTTCAGAGATCCTCAAGAAAGGCCAAGAAGGAAAGAAAGAAAGAGGTAAGCAGTAGATGTTTTATAGCAAAGAAACCCGAAGTGTTGCTGTATGCTGTCCTACGTTTTGCTAATAAGCAGACACTTGTTTTAGAGGCGGACATTCTAGCCAATGGCATCGCGGCTTATACAACGTCTGTTGCATGGATGGGGTACAACGATGAGAAAATCATTCAGGTATGCTGAAGAGAACCGTCATCTTCTAGGTTCCTTGGTGTACTGTGGCCACATTAAATGGTCTGTTTCGCCTTCTCCACGTGTTGTCTCACTCAAGTTACAATCTACAGTCACTTTCCCACACCATAGGCTGCATTTTACATTTTCGTCTTTCGATCAGATTTCTCCACAAAGCCGTCTTAATTATGACCAATATTTCAATCCATTTACATTTTCCTTGCTCTCTTTGCAAATTTCACCATATTCAGTTTTAATATATACATATATATATATATATATATATATATATATATATATATATATATATATATATATATATATATATATATATATATATACACATATATATATATATATATATATATATATATATATATATATATATATATACTGTAGTTGACTGAAATTGGCATGATATATATATATATATATATATATATATATATATATATATATATATATATATATATATATATATATATATATAATGCCAATTACCGTCAACTCCAGTTACCTTCATTTTCACGTGTTTTTTACTTTCGCATAGTCGTCATATGTGTTATCGTGAGAAACAATCTACACATACATTAGTATCACTCGCAAAATGCTCAACTTTCGGATGGCGCTACAGCTAGCTTAGTTATAAGTATAGTTATGTCGGTCAATGTCGCATAATAAAAACCGCAGGCCCGTGTTATAGGCCGAACGTTTATGTACGTTAATATAAACAACGGTTGCGTTTTGTTGAAATGCATTTAACAGGTACACA
This sequence comes from Metamycoplasmataceae bacterium, assembly GCA_965263245.1. Classification (GTDB taxonomy): domain Bacteria; phylum Bacillota_I; class Bacilli_A; order Mycoplasmatales; family Metamycoplasmataceae; genus DT-68. Next base: position 39,801 of record CBDHHR010000739.1, read on the forward strand.
GTCACGAGGTACAAGTGGTTCTCCGTCTAGTTTAGTTTTCGCTACATCTTTGTTTTCGATATGTTTTCAGCTTTGCAAAGAAGCTCTTGCGGATGGATTCAAGAGGTATGTTTGGGTAACTATCGGGGTGGCTTTATTATCGCGATAATATTGCGATAGCTGTAATTCGTATTTTGAGCAATACTGTCGCGACAGATGAA
>CBDHHR010000739.1:47500-53237 GCA_965263245.1 Metamycoplasmataceae bacterium
CTACCAAGCACCAACCGTTAGTAGCACGTTGTTATATTGGTTTTATATGTTTCTTAGTGTCGCTAATTCGAAAATTACGTCGCTTGTCATGCTGTCAGACCTATGTTTGGAAAGTTACGTCGCTTGTCATGCTGTCAGACCTATGTTTGGAAAGTTACGTCGCTTGTCATGCTGTCAGACCTATGTTTGGAAAGTTACGTCGCTTGTCATGCTGTCAGACCTATGTTTGGAAAGTTACGTCGCTTGTCATGCTGTCAGACCTATGTTTGGAAAATTACGTCGCTTGTCATGCTGTCAGACCTATGTTTGGAAAGTTACGTCGCTTGTCATGCTGTCAGACCTATGTTTGGAAAGTTACGTCGCTTGTCATGCTGTCAGACCTATGTTTGGAAAATTACGTCGCTTGTCATGCTGTCAGACCTATGTTTGGAAAGTTACGTCGCTTGTCATGCTGTCAGACCTATGTTTGGAAAATTACGTCGCTTGTCATGCTGTCAGACCTATGTTTGGAAAGTTACGTCGCTTGTCATGCTGTCAGACCTATGTTTGGAAAGTTACGTCGCTTGTCATGCTGTCAGACCTATGTTTGGAAAGTTACGTCGCTTGTCATGCTGTCAGACCTATGTTTGGAAAGTTACGTCGCTTGTCATGCTGTCAGACCTATGTTTGGAAAGTTACGTCGCTTGTCATGCTGTCAGACCTATGTTTGGAAAGTTACGTCGCTTGTCATGCTGTCAGACCTATGTTTGGAAAGTTACGTCGCTTGTCATGTTGTCAGACCTATGTTTGGAAAGTTACGTCGCTTGTCATGCTGTCAGACCTATGTTTGGAAAGTTACGTCGCTTGTCATGCTGTCAGACCTATGTTTGGAAAGTTACGTCGCTTGTCATGCTGTCAGACCTATGTTTGGAAAGTTACGTCGCTTGTCATGCTGTCAGACCTATGTTTGGAAAGTTACGTCGCTTGTCATGCTGTCAGACCTATGTTTGGAAAGTTACGTCGCTTGTCATGCTGTCAGACCTATGTTTGGAACGTTACGTCGCTTGTCATGCTGTCAGACCTATGTTTGGAAAGTTACGTCGCTTGTCATGCTGTCAGACCTATGTTTGGAACGTTACGTCGCTTGTCATGCTGTCAGACCTATGTTTGGAAAGTTACGTCGCTTGTCATGCTGTCAGACCTATGTTTGGAAAGTTACGTCGCTTGTCATGCTGTCAGACCTATGTTTGGAAAGTTACGTCGCTTGTCATGCTGTCAGACCTATGTTTAGAAAGTTACGTCGCTTGTCATGCTGTCAGACCTATGTTTGGAAAGTTACGTCGCTTGTCATGCTGTCAGACCTATGTTTGGAAAGTTACGTCGCTTGTCATGCTGTCAGACCTATGTTTGGAAAGTTACGTCGCTTGTCATGCTGTCAGACCTATGTTTAGACTGAGTACTACTACATCAGTCAAATTACAAAAGCACAAGTCCTGACGTGGGTTTTTGGCATCGGGTGAATTATACAACGAAAAGGAAAAGATGGTAGAATGAGAAGAGGATGACCGATATAAAGATTGATAAACCGCCGGTGGGTACTCGTCAATGTCCTTCAGGTCGCGGTGGACAATGGCGGAAGTAGTCTGCCAGTGGAGATATGTAGACTCGACACTGCTAGCGTGCATTGTAAAATCACGGATACATAACATAGTAACCGTTTTCATAGCAACACATACGTTGTACTTATGGTACATCGTCATCTTTTACGATTCCAGGAACCGGGCTACTCCACGGAGATGAAGAAGAACTCTCTCGACCAGTTCGAATACCCTCGAGGCAGCCGATGGCAGAAACTCTTCGCCGATGGTTTATTCAAGTGAAACCAAAGCATGGCTTGACGGACTGAAAACGAACGTGGTCACGAAAACACCAACAAAAATGATAAGGGCTGGGGTCAATTCAAAATGAATTGGAATTGACCAATTCAATTGCAATTCAATTCCGGAATTGGAGCGTTTTATGTAACAAAATGATTGAATTGGAATTGAAAGATAGTGAATTGAATCGGAATTGAAAGATTTTGAATTGAATTGGAATTTAATAAAAAGGAATTGAGCATCTGATATTTTACAGACAGTTGGAAGTATTGTTGTGCAGGCAGTAGTTTTAATGACCAAGAACAGTTGGACGATAAAGCTGTTGGTCAAACATTATCCAGCAATTAATCAGTGGATGAAAGTGATGAATGGGAAGTCAATTAGACTGGTCCTACCGCCTTTTGTGAATGAGTGCTGGCTGGGGACTGCTTCAAAGAACCATTGAAATTGCCCAGATGACAAGCAGGCTTTCCCATTGTCAGGTAGTAACCAAGTATTAGGACAGCGACAGCGCGAGAACGCTCCTAGTTACGTACGGTATTTGATTGTGACGTTATATGCTGGAAATGTAAAGCACAGTCATTTTGAAAAATACATAGTAGTTGATAGCTAGACAGATTATACTAATAAGTGGCACTGTAATCACGGCTTGGTGCAATGGCGTTGCTGTATGTAAGTACAAATTGGTTAACCAGTTAAGTAATAAACATATGACGTTGGTCGAACCGTTGATAGACGGCATATTTATTTCGAATTGGTTAATATAAATATCTGCATTTGGCTGTATCATTTTAATTTGATCTAGCTGTTTTAATATAATTGAAAACTGAACTAAATGTCAGCAAGTCGGTCCATATCATCTTACAAAGTATACTTCCATAGGCATAGGCCAAAACACGTTGCATTTTGAATGCATTCTGATCGTATAATATCAGTAAATGCAACATAGTCATAGTCATAGACATGCATGTGGTATCAAAATGTATAAACATTGCTGATCTTATATTCATGAATAAAAGTGAAACTTTCAGTGAAATAATAGTGTGGTATGTTTGACAGTGGGTGTTTTATAAATACAATTTATGTGCTCGAACAATTATATATATATATAACTTGACAATACATGCATTTATTTGGCAACTATACACATACACAATCACTTTTATATTTGAACTTGTGAATGTGCTTACGTTTCTCCAGGATATTTACAAAAGTGTCTCGCCACCTGCAAAGTGCAGGTGAAGTAATCTTATACATAGGACTTATACCATTCACATAACTCTGCACACTGTATATAAGCACTCTTGTCCAGGTCAATGACATATTGTGAAAATCCATTTGACATGAGACATTTCACCCTGAACCATACAGCTACCGTCACATTAAACAAACACAATTGTAAATGTATAGCTATAATGTATGTACACGTTTTGTTAATATAATAACTAATATAAAAGGTAAGATTCATTCTTTGTATCCAGCTGTGATTAAAATTGTATGATGTTTAATTGCATAACGTCACTAAATAAGTGTTTATGAAGAGCAGTAAGTGTAATGTAATTGTTCTGTAACTAAACCTATAGTTATACCTAAAACGTTTTAAAGTTATAGCCCCCTTTGAAACCCCATTTATGCATAAATGTTGGAGAGAGTGGTCGTCAAACACATATCATAGTCTTCCTTCCTTAGTTACCTTTTCAATGGGCTTGCTTTTGCTGATTTGGAGTACACACTACTAGCGAAGATATTCTGAAATATTGTCCTCCACCTCTGGTATGTCTAGTTTTGCATAATTTGTGTCTCCCTCGAATTTTACTAAAATGTCCATGATTCCTAGTGATAACAGTATGTAATGATGTTGTAGAAGACGAGTAGGCCTATCTGAAATATTTACAAATTCTTAATTATAAGGTTTATGTACTACATCTGTAGCAGATATATACCGTAGATTATCTGCTGCTATGCGTCAACACCTACAAAGATAAAATAATGAATTTTAAATCGTGAAATAGATGCCACTGTTTTTGTTTCTTAAATTACATAAATATTACTTGGCCTTTATGGTGTCTTTGAAGGGTTCGCCTAGGGATTCCGTATTGCCGTTCAACGCTTCTATATGATACTGATATGTGTAAGTAAACTCGTTTAACATACGAAAACTAATTAATGTAGTCTATTGCGGGTCCCCAGAACGCCCCGACTGTGAACTGTGACTAGTACAGAGTGTATTAGTCCACTTTGTATCTAGAACGCGAGAAATACATCATATTTGCTAAAACAAATGAATTACTTTATAATATACATGAAAGTATTGAATGTCCCCAAACTGCCCCTCCTATTTTATGAGTTTTGCTGCCGTGCGCTTTGGGGACATGAGGGAGGTGCGCTTTTGGGAAAACAGTTAGTGACACTAAATCTGGTATTTGCAAAACGTATTTATAAATGAAATCCATAGCATTCGCGTATGGTTCAGTCATATAATTGTTCTACTGATAGCACAAAATAAGGTTAAACGTGTCATAAAACTCACCGAAAGTCGTGTTTCTCAAGGCGAACGCGAATGTGCTATTTGTTTCGGCGCATGAGTGAAATCACTACATCGTGCTGATTCAATCCGCTAGGGTAGGGGTGGGGCTCTTTGGGGAGGTGGTGCACGTTAGGTGACTTTCCTTTACGAGTATCATACCTAACTTGGAGGAATGATTTCAGGTAACAAAACCCACAATCTCGCTTCGAAAGGTGGCGTTGACATTCGTAATTGCACTCAGCTGGTAAGTCCGTGAACGCAGCACTGTTTCTTTTCAGAAGATATGCAGACGTTTGTTGGTCCTGGTTGTTCTAGTGACGGTGGTGTCCGAATATCTCCCTGTTCGTGAGTAGACCCTTGTTGTGGTAACGAAATATTGTTGTAATTTTATATTATTTCTGTATAAAGCGTACTTATATTCTTGAAAATATTCATCAAGTTGGCAATATATTATTCCAAACAAATTTCATAATTACACAACTAGCAATGGTCTACTTACTTATACGTTTCGACCACCATCGCGGACAGACACAACTGTGTGATAGACAAGGAGGGAGGGAGGGAGCGAAAGTGGTGGATATGGAGACGAACAGAGACGAGGGGGGCTACATACTAAGTCACGCGTGGGACAATGCTCACAACGTCATCTAGCGAGCAGTGAGCACTGAACATTCAGTTCCTGAAGAAGGCCGCCGATGGTGGTCGAAACGTAGAAATAAGTAGAACATTGCTAGTTGTGTAATTATGAAATTTGTTTGGAATAGTGTACTTATAGTTGTAATAAGGTTGTTTATAGTCTTATATGCAGTGTTATATGGTTCAACAACACAAATCATTAAACTTATCAGTTGTTGCTATATAAACATGGTTGTGTGTCTGTATGCATACGTGCGTGTGTGTACGCGTATGCATCAACATGCTAGTATGTTTGAGTGAATGATTTAAACACTGCAAATGCAATTAATAGTGTACGTTCCTTTTTATTTCAAATGGACGCCACCTGGTGGTAAAACAGAAGCGAAATCCGGACCAAAAGCGCTAGGTCAGTAGTTAATAGGTGTTACTAAAGACATAACATATATTTTTAAATAACTAGTATGCACAGTGAGTAAAATATTTTAAATCCGTACTTGTATTTTTTATTGTTAAAAAAGAATCGTCGTTACACCGGATGTAACTGGCGAAACAATCAACAGATGTCGTCATACTGCGTTTTTTGGGTCACGTGTTTTATGCGAGATCGGCCTGCTACGGCACAATAGAAATCGCACGTGCTTTTAAGCGTCATGACGAAGATTCCAAAGGCAAAGTGCTTCTATGAAGATACGTACTAAATGCATTGTTGAAGTTAGCA
>CBDHHR010000740.1:0-9002 GCA_965263245.1 Metamycoplasmataceae bacterium
GAAGCTATGTTGATCTCGACTGACTGTATGACACACAAGTCTACGGTATGTTACCACGGATAGTGTGAAGCGATGTCTCGAGAAGACAGGCGTGGTGTGTAGAGAGTAGAGACAACATCGCAAGACATATACTCACGTTGTGAGACGGTAGATGTGTGAGAGATGCCACTGACCAAGCAAGGAGTCGGGCAAGAAATAGACGGGCAAGAAACAGATGGGCAAGAAACAGGCGGGCAAGAAACAGACGGGCAAGAAACAGGCGGGCAGGAAACAGAAGGGCAAGAAACAGACGGGCAAGAAACAGGCGGGCAAGAAATAGACGGGCAAGAAACAGACGGGCAAGAAACAGGCGGGCAAGAAACAGACGGGCAAGAAACAGACGGGCAAGAAACAGGCGGGCAGGAAACAGAAGGGCAGGAAACAGACGGGCAAGAAACAGACGGGCAAGAAACAGACTGGCAAGAAACAAACGGGCAAGAAACAGACGGGCAAGAAACAGACGGGCAAGAAACAGACTGGTAAGAAACAAACGGGCAAGAAACAGACGGGCAAGAAACAGACGGGCAAGAAACAGACGAGCAAGAAACAGACGGGCAAGAAACAGACTGGCAAGAAACAGACTGGTAAGAAACAAACGGGCAAGAAACAGACGGGCAAGAAACAGACGGGCAAGAAACAGACGAGCAAGAAACAGACGGGCAAGAAACAGACTGGCAAGAAACAAACGGGCAAGAAACAGACGGGCAAGAAACAGACGGGCAAGAAACAGACGGGCAAGAAACAAACGGGCAAGAAACAGACGAGCAAGAAACAGACTGGCAAGAAACAGACGGGCAAGAAACAGACGAGCAAGAAACAGACGGGCAAGAAACAGACGAGCAAGAAACAGACGGGCAAGAAAAAGACGGGCAAGAAAGAGACGGGCAAGAAACAGACGGGCAAGAAACAGACGGGCAAGAAACAGACGGGCAAAAAACAGACTGGCAAGAAACAAATGGGCAAGAAACAGACGGGCAAGAAACAGGCGGGCAAGAATACGACGACACAACTCAAGCAGATGGCGCTAGCGACGGTCTAATCAATGTATCGAGAGATGAAAGACCAATAGTTTTATCACTTTCCATCGTGATACTTCTGAGATATGATATCGTCATTTCGCGATGTTTTCTGCCGATGGACAAGTGTGGTTGTCACGCATCACTTAACAGATAACAGTGCTTAGTGAATCGTGGCCGATTAAAACATTTCAAACCAACAATAAGCGAGCAGCTTTTTATAACAAACTCAAACTGGAGATGTTGGCACAAACTTGGATATAATTTGATGCAAACGAAAAATTTTGCTAGCTACAAACGAACGTGCGTCAGAGTAGTGTGTGCGATTGTTGTAGAACAACTCGGTAATTTTAGTAGAGTTAAGTCTTTTAATCTCAACTGGGAGGGTAAGTGCCTCATAGAGTGAGTTCGCAGATAACGATCATCAAACATGTTAAGGTTAGCATTAACCTATGCGCACACCTGGAATGTACACATCTGGCATGTACGCACATAAGGCCTGCACGCATACCTGGCCTTCGTGTACGCCTGACCTGTATATACACCTGGCCTATACGCATATGTGGTATGTGCTACATATTATATAATATCATAATCTTCTCCTTCGTACACACCAAGTCGACATGTCCACCTGGTATGTGCGTACACACCTGGCTTGCATGTACACACGGCCTGTACTTAAGACATACGCTATACAAGGTGAACACTAATTCTCACACATTCTCTGTGACATCAATTGAAACAAAGTCAGTGCTGTGGAACTTTATGAAAATGGGATGAAACTGGTGTTGTAACAGTTTGTAAAAGACGATAAGGCTTGGTTCTGGAAAAGAGCACAATATGTGTATTATAAAAAAAAACATGGACAATACGCTGAAATATGTGTTGCTAACGATTCACATGTCTAACGTTGTGGCTTGCCGGTACGATTGCCAGCAATGTTAACGAAACAATATTTCCTTAGGTATAGGGGATCCAGGGGCATGGGGCGTGTGCCCCTTAGAACGTTTGAATGTGCCCCAGTTTTGGCGTCCCTCAGGGGGAACTGCAATTAGAGATTTTTTGGAGACCATCAATATGTGATTTTGCCAAGTCGCGAGGTGGGGCAACGGAAATGTTTTTTCATAGCCTCAAGGTGGGTTTTCAGGCAACCTACATAGGCAAGTAATTGGAAGTTTACGGAGAATCTCACGATTTTGGCGAGCCTCAATAAGGTACAATATGAAGAAGTTTTCCTGCCTCCAAACTACCGACTTTTGGTTCGTCCATGCTAGACATCAACATAAAGTAAGAAACCATTTGTCATTTTATAATAACATTTTATAATGAACTGCAAATAAGGGTCAGACATCCTGCGTTGTTGAGTGCATTCTCGTAGTCCGTATGTCATTCAAATACAAATGTACGACACACGACATTATGTTGTGAATCTATACCTCGCAGTCATTGCAATGGAATACCTGCGTATTTATAAGCATTTATGTACAGATAATAATTCTGGGTGTGTTTTTTACGTGCAAACGTAATTGGAAGCAAATACCTTCTTAACATTGAAATAATATGCATGCTTCTAATATATCTGTGCCTTGCAGCAAAGAAGCCGCGCCAATGCGTCTAGTGCCACACATTGATTTCCATAAGTTATATTCTAATTTTTTTCCAAGATGACATGCCATTTCTTGAACAATGCGACACGTCATTTCGCCATTACCATTCCCCGCACCTCCGGGGCAGTCTATTAACAAGTCACTTCTTGGTAATGAAGTACTCGAGGAAGGCACGGTCTACGAAAGACCGTCAGCAAATGGAAACTGAGAAATGTGTTTGTGAAAACATCGCACGCACACACGCACGCACGTACTCACATATTCACGTACGATTCACGCATACACACTCATACGCACGCACGAAAGCGCATGGTCACGCACATGCACACACACACAGACACACACACATACACACACACACACACACACACACACACACACACACACACACACTCACACACACACACACACACATATATATATATATATATATATATATATATATATATATATATATATATATATATATATATATATATACATAGACACACACACACACACACACACACACACATACGCACACGCTTACACACACGCATACACACACAAAGAGACACATACAAACAAAGACCCACACGCACACGCGCACGCGCGCGCGCACGCACGCACGCACGCACGCACACACACACACACACACACACACACACGTTGATGTTGCATGAGGACGGATGGTGGGTGCAGTGATGATGCATGAGGACGGGTGGTGGGTGCAGTGATGTTGCACGAGGGCGGATGGTGGGTGCAGTGATGATGCATGAGGACGGGTGGTGGGCTCTGTGATGATGCGTGCGAACGGATGGTGGGCTCTGTGATGATGCGTGCGAACGGATGGTGGGCTCTGTGATGATGCGTGCGAACGGATGGTGGGCTCTGTGATGATGCGTGCGGACGGATGGTGGGCTCTGTGGTGATGCGTGCGAACGGATGGTGGGCTCTGTGATGATGCGTGCGGACGGATGGTGGGCTCTGTGGTGATGCGTGCGAACGGATGGTGGGCTCTGTGATGATGCGTGCGGACGGATGGTGGGCTCTGTGATGATGCGTGCGAACGGATGGTGGGCTCTGTGGTGATGCGTGCGGACGGATGGTGGGCTCTGTGGTGATGCGTGCGAACGGATGGTGGGCTCTGTGATGATGCGTGCGGACGGATGGTGGGCTCTGTGGTGATGCGTGCGAACGGATGGTGGGTGCAGGGATGACGGGTAAATGACTGAGATTATACTCACGGGTGAACACCGCACGCATTAAATGATGCGTTGACAAGCAGTTGCTACACCCCATCATTAAGCTGCTTCGGTAATTGTCTACCCTAAACAACTACGGTACTTCTTAATTTATCCATCAAACATTTCACTGCGCACGAGTGACGATTATACCCAGAAAACACAAGTACTTGTGGCGAGAGAGTTGTCAGAGCGTGACCGCGGACAGATGTCCAATGTGCGTGACTGACCACTATAACCACACATAGCCTCGCGGAAATGTACACAGATACAACGATACACCGACACGATAACCCCGCCACAGCCGCCAACTCACTTCTACCATCGCCGCCGTGCCCGATTATTGCCGTCTGATAAGGAAACCGCAAAGTATCAACCGCTTAACGCCGGACTGTGACGGTGCAATAAAATATATGTCACGGCATTTCTTAACGCCGTCTTCCGTGTGTTACCCGTGTACGGTATTTGGCCTTCGAAGGCGCATAACTCGGTTGACCGGGCGGACGCGTTGGTAGGTAACTCGGTATAGCGAGCGTGTCAGTTAATGGACCGGTGTTTCGTCTATTGCAGACCCGTCATTCCGAGATGACTGCTACTTCCACGTGTATAGCTTCGCCGCGGGCCGGGTGATCACTCTTGTGGCTGTCAGGCCGAAGTGTTCGACAACATACCTCGCTATTACGTAACACTATATCGCAACACCTCAGCTGCTCGTGTCATATACATTGTACATGAGCGATGGACCTCAATATAGAATGTACAGCTCTGTAGATGTTCTGAAACGGCATAACAATTGGTATAGGGCCTGCAAGTGGGTCACGATACATGGCGTGACTCCGCGCGATTGGAGCTTATTGGGGACTAAGCGAGACTAATTGGGGACTGGACACAATAATAATGTTCTAACGATGGATGACAGTTGTAGCTTCCGACTGATGAATACTAGGAAAATCAGATCATAAATATCTTGTGTTATACGTTTCTGATCTTAAATGTCCGATTTAATATTGAGTTTATCACACTATCATAGAAACATAGCGATTTACGTAGTGCAGATAATCGACACGATGCTAGGCTGTATGTGTCTTTTACGGGATTTGCGTTTTACATTGCTGTGCGTTGTGGTTTCGATAAGCACTTATATCTGACAAGTTGTCTAAATGCACATAATCATAACACATGTATACGTTTGGCCCAAACAGGTTGTACTGCGCGAAAACTGGCACTCTTCATTATTAGTCAAGATCGCCAAACACAACTACTTGCCGCTATTGCCATGGCAACCACCATAATAATCGATTAAAATTCATGATTTCCGTGATCATTGTCACCGGCAAAATGTTCCACTGCTTCTGCTTGTAATAATCCTTCGGACAACAAAATTATAACTGAAATACGCTATTTCGGGACTGTTCGATTATTACGACCAAAACAAAACAAACTCCTATATGTTAATATGGAGTATATGGACCTTCTGCCCCCAACTGCCCCAGCCTCGTTTTCGCGCGCGAGACTTGCACGCCCTATTTCGTCTAATACAACCACAATTGCAGACTCGAAAAAGCAGTTCTTTGCAGTATGTATTATTAATAACATGTCAGCAAGGCGCACGTGGAATGTCCAGGAACTGGTTGGAAACTGTGTTGACGACTCGGCAACGACGCGACGTCACACGTATTTAGTGTTTGGTTCGTGATCTGCGGTCTACTGACATTGAACTGGTTGTAGGCGACGTGATTACAACGCCTCGCTAATAAAACTGGAGTAATCAAAGTGTGAAAATGCGGTCACAGTCGTTGTTGCCCTCTCGTCGAGACTATACGCCTATTCTGGACACAACAAAAGAGACTAACCAGGCGAGCCCAACCCAGCCTATGTTTCGTCGGCATGGATCAAACGGCGACCACAAATGGACGAGCCGTAGGCAAAAAAAAGTAATGTAAAGGTAAGTTCTTATATAGCGCAGTGTTCAGTTTCTCGGGACTGATCAAAGCGCTTACACTTTGCAGACCTGTTCAATCGAACACCATCTCGAAATCTCTGGGAAGCATCCAGCCACGCTGCAATTAATGCACGAAGAATATTCGTATACAAACATTCACCACCGTCTATAGCCAGGTACTCATTCGGGCGGCTGGAGCAAGTGGTGGAACTTGTTCAAGGTTCGACAACTAATTTTTACCCGGATAATCTTAGTCGAAAATCCGATCGTCAACAAAAATCCGTCATTGCGGCCCGGGTTATTTCCCTCCGGCCCATGCCCGGTCCCTGGTCATGCAAAGGTCAGTGGGTTCACACCCCGTGGCACTTCAGTAGGAGACTGCCAACCAAGGGCTCCCTGTGGCCATTGTTCTTTATATAACCTGTTGCGCTACGACAGTTTCGTTGGAAAGGTAATGGGTGAATTTGGCTCTCCTTTGTCCCATTCTCACCTTGAGCCTTGCCACCTCACCCCTCGCCTTGACCCTTCCGTCGTTCTACGTCCGACACAGTTGACGAGCCCCGGTATCAATGAATGCATACAAGTAGCACAGAACCGTCGATCATTGTTGACGCTACAGACACTTCCTGAATGTGGTATTGTTTCTGCTACTGTTACTGTTACTGTTACTGTTACTGTTACTGTTACTGTTACTGTTACTGTTACTGTTACTGTTACTGTTACTGTTACTGTTACGGTTACTGTTACTGTTACTGTTACTGTTACTGTTACTGTTACTGTTACTGTTACTGTTACTGTTACTGTTACTGTTACTGTTACTGTTACTGTTACTGTTACTGTTACTACACTGATATTGTTACTGTTACTGTTACTGTTACTGTTACTGTTACTGTTACTGTTACTGTTACTGTTACTGTTACTGTTACTGTTACTGTTACTGTTACTGTTACTGTTACTGTTACTGCTACTGTTACTGTTACTGTTACTGCTACGGCACTGTTACTGTTACTGTTACTGTTACTGTTACTGTTACTGTTACTGTTACTGTTACTGTTACTGTTACTGTTACTGTTCCTGTTACTGTTACTGTTACTGTTACTGTTACTGTTACTGTTACTGTTACTGTTACTGTTACTGTTAGTGTTACTGTTACTGTTACTGTTACTGTTACTGTTACTGTTACTGTTACTGTTACTGTTACTTCACTGATATTGTTACTGTTACTGTTACTGCTACTGCAACTGTTACTGTTACTGTTACTGTTACTGTTACTGCTACGGCACTGTTACTGTTACTGTTACTGTTACTGTTACTGTTACTGTTACTGTTACTGTTACTGTTACTGTTACTGTTACTGTTACTGTTACTGTTACTGTTACTGTTACTGCTACTGCAACTGCTACTGTTACTGCAACTGCTACTGTTACTGTTACTGTTACTGTTACTGTTACTGTTACTGTTACTGTTACTGTTACTGTTACTGTTACTGTTACTGTTACTGTTACTGTTACTGTTACTGTTACTGTTACTGTTACTGTTACTACACTGATATTGTTACTGTTACTGTTACTGTTACTGTTACTGTTACTGTTACTGTTACTGTTACTGTTACTGTTACTGTTACTGTTACTGTTACTGTTACTGTTACTGTTACTGTTACTGTTACTGCATTGCTACTGTTACTGCTACTGCTACTATTGCAGTTGTAAATGTAGCTATTGCTGGACAGTAGCTATAACAATATCCGTACCTGCACCTATAACTATATCAGTAGCTATTGCTGTTGCTATGCAGTAGCTGTAGCCGCAGCTATACCAATAAATGTATATGTAGCTGTACCTATTGCTGTATAACAGCTGTAGCTGTAACCGTAGTTGTACAAATAACTGTAATTGTAACTGTAGCTATTGCTGTAGAGTAGCTATAGCAGTAGCCATAGCTGCAGCAATAACTGTAGTTGAATATGTAGCTAATGATGTATAGTAGCTCTAGCAATAGCCGTAGTTGTACCAATAACCGTATTTATAGCTATTGCTGTATAGTAGCTGTAGGTAGCTGTAGTTGCACCAATAAATAGCAGTAGCTGTACAGTAGCTACAGCAGTAGCCGTTCCGTTCCGTTCCGTTCCGTTCCGTTCCGTTCCGTTCCGTTCCGTTCCGTTCCGTTCCGTTCCGTTCCGTTCCGTTCCGTTCCGTTCCGTTCCGTTCCGTTCCGTGCCGTGCCGTGCCGTGCCGTGCCGTGCCGTGCCGTGCCGTGCCGTGCCGTGCCGTGCCGTGCCGTGCCGTGCCGTGCCGTGACGCCCATCAACACGTGTTCGGGCGGTTCCCACGAAATGCACCGAGGCTGGGTCATCTAATGGCCATTTCTTCGTTCTGCTTTCACCAGGGGCGCTGGCCGTCCTGGTGCGTACATCAGTCAGCCACCTGCGGAAACACTTTCTCGCTTTTTTCTCGTCGGACGCGATGAAGGTTACCCGCAGATCCGTTGCGTTCTGCAGAGTTATGCCCGTGCCGACGTCTGGGGCAGCGACCGGGTCTCGCCCGTGCAACAACGTTTATTCAGCGGCTGACAGTCGGCGGACTCGTGTTACTGGTGGTCGTTTGTCTACGTCTGCACGTGCCAGTGGAGAGGATGTCAGGACGCGCGCGTGCTTCAGACCGCCAGTGGCAGTGGTGTGAATGCCGAGTGATCGCAATGAAACGACAGATTTCCACGCACGAAAACCGGATTCTTCCGTGTGCGCGGTTGTCGTCTCGTGCCTGGGTAGAGGTATCGTGGGCACGATACGTTGGGTTGATAAACGACGTGAGCAATAATGCCAGGTCACACGAACTCATAAGTGTTAACACGTATCGATATTGTAGTAATATAGCCAGAGCGTGTAGTGTCGAGAGACAAAGCTAATACGTTCCGCTGCCAGATTCTGGAACTAAGGCAACGTCTTCTATGTCTGTGCAGGCCGATTTTGGAGTCTATCGCAACCGTATACGAGAATCATATATTTGTCAAATGAACAAGCCTGCTTAGACGGTACCTTCTAAAATGTATTATAGAACACCAAAAACAAACATCAACGTTCCCCAACATGTGCGCTCTCGGCCATTCAAACTGTACACACGTTGCCCAACACTGCCCAGGGCTCAACTTTGGCCACGTTACCGGAATCCTACAATCG
>CBDHHR010000741.1:0-2500 GCA_965263245.1 Metamycoplasmataceae bacterium
CAAAATATTACCGTGAGATAAAGCAACCGACTTTCTGTAACAAACACCAGCTGTTTGTAAACTTTCCTGTGATGATTAATGTGAACATTTGCTCACAATTCATCTCATAAATTGAAATACCACCGTTGTTTTGTCACATGGTCTGCGTTCGCTATCGAAACGTCTGTCGAAAACATGTTTGCCTCGTTTTTACTTGCGAAAGTTTGTAGACGTCTTTTGCTCACATTGTCCGAATGTCTGGCTAAAAAGTAAAGGTAAAGTCTTGTACTAAAAATGTGTTTAACATGAGATCCGGCGATACAATCACAAAGAGGTAGACATTCAGATGACCTCTGCCATGCCAGAGTGACACGAAGTATTGTCATTCAAGAACACGTATTCCTGTTCGTATGTCGCCGTGTCGGACTGCAGCTGTTATCTTGTCAACAGGTGAATCCCCTCGGGGTATTGAGGTAAGACCTTTATTTGTCGTAAATCTGATCATATACACACATGCGTACACATACACACACACACACACACACACACACACACACACACACACACACACACACACACACACACACACACACACACACACACACACACACACACACACACATGCACATATACACACACACACACACACACACACACACACACACATGCACATATACACACACACACACACACACACACACACACACACACACACACACACACACACACACACATGCACATATACACACACACACACACACACACACACACACACACACATGCACATATACACACACACACACACACACACACACACACACACACACATGCACATATACACACACACACACACACACACACACACACACACACACACACACACACACATGCACATACACACATACACACACACACACACACACACACACACACACACACACACACACACACACACACACACACACACACACACATGCACATACACACACACACACACACACACACACACACACACACACACACACACATGCACATATACACACACACACACACACACACACACACACACACACACACACACACACACACACACCACACACACACACACACACACACACACACACACACACACACACACACACACACACACACACACACACACACACACACACACACACACATACACATATACACATATACACATATACACATATATATATATATATATATATATATATATATACGCGCGTATACGTATACGTACACGTACACGTACACATACACACACGCGCTGGCGCACACAATAATTAGCCACTACTTGGCCGCGCTGAATGCAGACACGATCTTACCTGACAATCTCTGTCACTTGACCACCCGTATCCACTGCGGTTCAGAATGACCGATGTTATATCATATGCTATCGGTGTAGTCTGCCCACAACGTACCCGGCAGTTATTGATCAAATGCCAATGTCTGCCGTCGGCTGTCTTCACAGCCACGTATCGACTGACCACGTGCTCATCATGGTGTCGGCAGACACGTGAAGCCCCCAACTCGTGAAGCCCCCGACACACGATGCCTCCGACACACCCCGTAGGCGTTAGGCACAGACACAGGTACAGGTAGTAAATGGGTCTTGTGGGTCGTTTTGGGGGTTGGCGTCTTACGCTCCATTGTGTGCGATGTTCGTGGACACGGTTGCCTTCGCATGGTCATCTTGCGAACGTAATAAGAACGCAGTGGTCAAGCGGCCGTGGCTGGATCGCCCTTCGGTGGAACCGGAGTTTGAATCGTGGTGCCGGCGGGCGGTGGTTCGCTACTGGTCCAGTTGGGCAGTTTTGTTTGTCCTGCGTTGCCTGGTGACATTCCGGAGAGATGCGACAGGCCGCTGGTCCTGTCTATCTGAAGTTTGTGTCTTAGGATTTAAAAGAAATAGAAAACACCTGTCATTGATTCACACAGCGGAAGTCTAACCCTCAAAAAACTCTCTATGATGTCATCCTAAAAATATTACGGATGAATAAAAGGTGTTTCCTAATGGTTTTAAACTGGTGGTGATTTGGTCTGAGTTCCCTGTGTTGAGGTGGTCTTTATATTTCACTCGTGGCGAATGTTCTCTAGGAATAGTACTAATTGTCTTATTGCTGTTGTTATTTTTGTTCCTCGTCTTCTTTTTCTTCTTCTCGTTTTCATGTTGATTTTTTAAATGTTATCACAGGTCACATGATGAATAGGTCAGTTGATGGATCCAGTATGTCGTGGTTCGCTTATGTCGTAATCACACTTATATACGTGACCTCCGTTCACCAGCTTCACGGTTGCCACTAATGTTGACAACATGTGTACATACTAACTGAATTATTATTATTATTGCGACATTACATATCTTAAATCAAACATTACTGCATGCATTTAGTGTTGTCAGAACTCTCCACATGAAGTTGTCTTCGTTATGCTGGGAACGCTTGTTGCGGTGGTCAACGAAACGGAGGCAGCTCTTCTTATAAGTGACACATGGTGA
>CBDHHR010000741.1:7500-8668 GCA_965263245.1 Metamycoplasmataceae bacterium
CAGCAGCTGTACGCGACCAGCATGCCGTGGTCCCGTGGCAACCATGTTAGTGTTACGCTGCTTCCTGGGAAGACCGGGCGCCTCATCTGCACAGGGACCATAATTGTAACTAATAGTTAAATAATAGCGCCACGTGGTGGTTAAATCTTATAAATCGTCTCTTTAATGTCCGTCACAGAAAGCTCATCGCAGTCTGGCCTCTAGGTCATCGTCGTTTCGTTTTCTCCTCCACTCTCCTGGCGGCGAGAACCGAAATATAATGGATCCTTGAAAGGAAAATAAAGACAGATCGCCCTAAAGCAACAGGTGGCAGCACCATAGAAACAGAGACGAGTGAACAGACACAGCTGGGTCACTATCGAGAGGTTTGACAAACCGGTACGGGGGAATTTCATTGGTGCATATAAACGCGGATGTAGCAAAGGCGGGCGGAATTGCTTTTTGAATTGACGCGACCGCATCTGGTTCCCAGAGTAAAATAGAAAGTTGGACAACATAGACGAGAATAAACAAAACCTTTGGTACTAGTAAATTAGTACCGCCTCTGAAATGAATGGTTGATTCCGAATAACGAAGCAAACAACCTAAAACGACAACCTCCTTAGACCTCAGGCGGAACGCCAAACACTGTGGTGCCCTCTGGTGGTCAGCGTTTAAAACTTCTGAATTGGCAGATTGCTTACCAGTTCAGAATGTGTCAAGGGGCCTGTCAAGCCGCCACGCTGCAGTTTCTTATGCACCAAAACCATCAGCGTTCTGCCCAAACATTCTTGACAGGACTTTGTCTCGCGATGCTCACGTCGTGTGTTGCCCCGGCATACACGTGTGGCTTAGAGAAGATGGAGAAGAAAGTGCAGGTTTGTGAAAACAACTGGATGAGAAGAATCGTGAGAGTGAAGAGAGCGGATGAGATAAGAATGGACGAACTGAGATAGGAGGTTGGAGTGAAGGAAACTTTAAGAAGAAACTGGTAAGGAGTGGGCTGAAACGGGCCGGTCTTGTGGAAAGAATAGGAGTTGAAAAACTGGCAAAGGGAGCAGATGCCCAGAAAGTGGAGGGAAAAGGAGGTGAGGAAGACCGAAAATGCGATGGTAGCATTGCATTAAGACTAAAAAGAGATTTGGAAAGAGTGGGAGGAGAATGGAGAGCAACAGCAAAAGAAGGAGTT
>CBDHHR010000742.1:2500-7596 GCA_965263245.1 Metamycoplasmataceae bacterium
GCACACGCACACGCACACGCACACGCACACGCACACGCACACGCACACGCACACGCACAAACACACACACACACACACACACACACACAATCACACAATCAGATATTGTGTAATCATTATTAACAATTATCCCATGCCGCAATTGTATCAAACTTTAATTTGAATTTATCCTAACAAAACGAAGTTGTACATACGCATGTCACGCTTCTTGTTGAATAACAGGCCAGCATCGGGAATAACCGTGTCTTCCATACATGACACCAGACTGGCCTTGTCCGTGTTGATGTTTGTGTAGTAGATGCTTCCATCAACGGTAGTGTGATCACCGCACGTACTCGATACTAGAAGTTATGCATAGTTATATACGTGTATTTTAACACCAGCGTCCTCTAAATGCAGTAGACAGTATATATGATACATAACGAACAGGTGTCTACTATAGGGAATCACAGTTTAACTACACCAATATAAACTAGTCGATTTGACGATAGTACATTGACTTATAGTAAACGATGTGAATATTTTGTATGTGTGCCTACGTGTGTGCGATAAATTACTTTCACATTGCATATAAATTGTGCTACCAAGACAAAAAATAAATTACCCTCTAGTGATATTTAAACCGTGTGTATGTTTAACAGACGATATTGATGCTGCTATTGATGCAATCGGAGGAGTGACATATTCACTAGAATTGACAAGTTATGCATAGTTATATGTATTTTAATACCAGACTCATCTCAATGCCGTAGACGGTATAAAATCACATTTTAACTACATCTGAACAAACTACGCTCTTAGGGATTGTCTCCAATATGTCTCTCTTTGGATGAAAAACAGTAAATGAAAGCTAAATGCAGACAAGACCGAATTTGTCGTCTTTGGTACCTCAACGCAGCGGGCAAAACTCGATGGCTTTTTCCCGCACATATTCTGAGTCTCACACAAACCGCCTTAAATTAAATTAAGGGTATATTGGTAATAAATGAGTGAAGACATTGTGTAAAATTAGTGTAAAATGTGTACAAGATAATAAATATGTTAAACAAATAATATAAGTAAATAATAATAATTAGATAAACTGACAGGTGCCTATAATGCATATACAACCGTGTACTGATGAGCTTTTAACAATCGTTTGAAAGTCACCATTCAACAGGTTTTCTTCATCTCAATTGAAGATAATTATACCGAGAAAGTGGAATAGTGATGTGTTCCACACCATACACTGACATCAGTGTGCTACAATTATAATGCTGTCATAAAGAACAATTTCATACTGACCTGTCATCTCTTAAAATACAAGGAAAGTGTTACAGCATACTGCATATATACTGTTAATGCATCGGAAGAAAAGCGTATACAGTAACTATACATACAAAACACATAAATTGTAGCAGTTTACTATATTCCTACTGAAACAAGTGTACCATCTGAAACATTAATGCAATATCACGAGAAAAAGAATTAGCTCTAAAAACAATCTATAATTGTTACGAAGGACAGCAGGGAGCACACACATTGTGTGCACATTTGAATCATACAATTGCATCCGCTTTCATTGCAAATTTTACAACATTCTATCCGTAGTAAATAAGTGGCAGTGTCGTCAACTACGGCATATAAAGACAACTTTTAATGTTCTAACTCTAAAATGATAAGAACAATACCAATCTATACTTAACATTTATATAACCGGTACATGTAATATATTTATTACAGCGAATGTACCGTAATTCAATTTTACGGAGAGACATTGGAAATTGTTACGGTAGATTAGGGTTAATTACACGGTAATTTCTAAGAATGTAATCAATTTGAAGATAGTACATTGTCTTATAGTAACCGATGTAAGTAGTCTGCATTTGTGCGTTTATGCCTACGTCTGTGCGTTTATGCCTACATGTGTGCGTTTGTGCCTATGTGTCTGCAAGTCTGCGCGATTAATTCTTTCATTTTTCAGACATCCCTGTGCTACCAAGAAAAATGTGTATGCACATGTCTTGCAAATGTCACTTTAAATACTTCTCTAAAACAAATTGCCCTAAACTGATGCTTACACCGTGTGCAACTCGCGACAATGATGCTGCTACTGATACAGGAGTGACACATTCACCCACCAAGTGGTGTTTCGCCTGCAGCAGTCTTTAGAAGGACCTCGATCTTGTAGTTTGTGTATGTTTGTAAGAATCCAAGGTTTTGTAGCTTGTTAGTCCACCATTTCTTCGGTTTGACCATCGATTCCGGGAACGAACAGGGAGCTGCAACACGTAACGGAACACAATTACATCTTCATTTTTCACAGGAACTGCTCATGGAATGGTGACATTCTGCACGATGCATAGGGTGTGTCCATATGAGCTCAATTGGTGTTATAATAGTAGCAGCTGCAACAGCAGGAATATAATAATAACAACAACGATTATAATAAAGATTATATTTAGTATGTATCGGGTTTAAGATTCAGGTACGATATTAAATATAGAATAATCACATCCATATCTTTATTTTTGTAGTAGGCAATATATTATTTGCATCTTTTGCAAACCAGATCAGATTCAGATCTCAAAGAAAAATTCAACGTAACAGTTCAAAACACAGTCAATGCGCTAAATGGCATTCACGATTTGATAGAGTAATTGGAACAAATGAAGGAGTTAATTACATAGGCTACAAAAGATATTATTCCCATTCCCAAGTATTGTAAAAAAAAAAAAAATATATGGATTTAATCCAGCAGGATTAAATACATTTTGCTCACAGCACCAACTAACTTGTAAACATTGTCCAGTCACATCTGGACAATGTCACCTTAGATGAGGCCACAGTGAAGCTGGGGCGGGGCTGGACACAGTCATCACCTGGCATCGCATATCATGAGACTTCACTTTTAATTCCTTTGTCAACAGAGGAAGTGCGTTTCACGGAGCATCCTGTTTTTAACCACTGCTCCAGCTTGGCTTGGCCTCTTTCCTTCACGGCTTCCTTATGATTGATATGTTGCTTTATTTTGTCACTTTTTGACTCTGTCGGGTGGTTACGTTTTCCAAGGGGTTTTAGGGCGAGGACATGTGCGCGTGTACCTACCGCTTTCCCCTTGTCTTTCTTTACATGGATTTTTACGTGATCTACTGTTTGCTTTAGGTGCTACACTGCTAGTAGCAAGAGGAAGTGCGCCCCTTGGGCTATAGGCGAGTGCATGTTTACCTCGATGTTTACATTGTACTATATTGTGGGGGTGGTTTCTGGCCCCCACATTTATTTTGCTTAGATAGCTAGTTGCTTAGATAATTTCTCGTGCTATCCCCATTGACAAACATGACATCTATGCTTTTAAGGAGATTTGCTTTATTTATCTAGGTCAACGGCAATGCTCATAGTCTATATACTATGCGACTTCTCATTACTTGTGTAATTAAAGGGCATTGCCATTTCCCACCCACATTTGTTTCTGTTTTCTTGCTATCTCTCGCTCCATAAAACGAGCAAAGCACAGCAGGCTCCCATTACCTTTACTTAGTACAGTACCGATGAGGGTGAGCAATTATCGCTCCTTTATGTTCACCTACCGGTACTAGTCGACGTCGTGACCGTGGTCGGCTCGCTGGTCGCTGATTTTTCTATAGATAGAAATCACAACAAAACGGATGGTGGGCGAGGCTTTGTTATACTTAAAGGGAATAGAAACAAGGCATAACCTAAAATTCGTTTTCCATTTGTCCACAAAGATTAAGTATGTATTTTCATTTGAAAACATTCAACAAAAATGTATAAAAATACTTTTGTAGTATAAAAATACTTTTGGGTATATTCGCAATTTGATTGACGAAAGGAGGAAGATTAAGCAAATCTGCGAGGCGTATGTAACAATGAACAGATACATAATGGCTTAGCGCCATTTTATAACATGCACAGTTTTGTAAAATCACGACAACGTAACAAGCATCCGTCGGTGCCAGTTGCAGTGTTGTTTTTCTTAGTCGCCGCACGTGGGCCAGATGAAACGTATCGAACGGGACGATTATTTCCCATAATTATCGCTCCTTTATGTTCACCTACCGGTACTAGTCGACGTCGTGACCGTGGTCGGCTCGCTGGTCGCTGATTTTTCTATAGGTAGAAATCACAACAAAACGGATGGTGGGCGAGGCTTTGTTATACTTAAAGGGAATAGAAACAAGGCATAACCTAAAATTCGTTTTCCATGTGTCCACAAAGATTAAATATGTATGTAACATTTGATAACATTCAACAAAATTTTTTAATAAATACTTTTGTAGTATAAATTCGGTTTTAACCCCGTCAACATATGTCTTAAACCCATCTTGATATCAGGAGGACCCTTTCTACGTATTCACAGCATATTTACAAGGATAATATTTGCGTCGAAACGAACGTCATAATAAATATGTGTGTGTGTGTGTGTGTGTGTGTGTGTGTGTGTGTGTGTGTGTGTGTGTGTGTGTGTGTGTGCGTGCGTGCGTGCGTGCGTGCGTGCGTGTGTGTGTGCATGCGTGTGTGTGCGTGTGTGCGTGCATGTGTGTGTGCGCGCGCGCGTGCGTGTGTGTGATATTCCGATGTAATACAAACACTAGTCATCACATGGAACAAAATAATCATCTTACGGTTCCACACGAACCAAATGTTTTTACAAAATTGAAGTCACAGTTTTGTGTATAGTAGGAATCTGTTGTAGTCATGTCAGACTGCGTATATCAATTCAATTCAATTCAATTCAATTCAATTCAATTCAATTCAATTCAATTCAATTCAATTCAATTCAATTCAATTCAATTCAATTCAATTCAATTCAATTCAATTCAATTCAATTCAATTTATTTCAAAACACACAACATTAAAAAGCAAGCAATGTCACGATGTCTTCATCGTTAAGAACATTCAGGGCTGGCGTGTTAATTAGTGTAGGCTTGATAATGCACAGTTCTCCTGGTCTCAGCCAAGTCTCACTTATACTAACAGTGTCAGCATCAGACAGTAGTTCAGCGATATATAACGAAGACTGCTTGCATCTGTTATATACAAAGTTAGCCAGCCATTGTATCGACCGCTCCAGCATGCGTACTCTATATTGTTCA
>CBDHHR010000743.1:0-34063 GCA_965263245.1 Metamycoplasmataceae bacterium
GCTCAAATGCCCAAGTGAACAAATACCCTAATACCCAAATGGAAAAATGCCCAAATGCCCAAATAACCACATGCCAAAAGGCCCAAATGTCTAAGTGTCCAAATGCCCAAATAAACACATGCCCAAATGCCAAAGTAACCAAAGGCCCAAATGGCTAAATGCCCACATGACCAAATGTCCAAATGAATGCTCAAATGCCCAATTGCCCAAAAAATACATGCCCAAATAACAATGACCAAATGCCGACATTTCCAAATGCCCAATTACCCATATTCCCGAATGCCCTAATAACCACATGCCCAAATGCTCAATTAACCAATAGCACAAATGACCAAATGCCCGAATTCCCAAATAACCGCATGTCCAAATAACCAAAGGCCCAAATGGCTAAATGCCCACATGGCCAAATGTCCAAATGAATGCTCAAATGCCCAATTACCCTAATGCCCAAATGCCCGAATGCCGAAATAACCAAATTACCAAATAACCACATGCGCAAATAACCAAATGGCTAAATGCCCACATGTCCAAATATCAAAGTGCCCAAACGCCCAAATAACCACATACCCAAATGCTCAAATGGCCAAATGAAAGCTCAAATGCCCAAATACCCAGATGCCCAAATGACCAAGTGTCCAAACGTCCAAGCAACCACTTGCCCAAAAGGCCAAATGCCCAATTGCCCCAAAAACACGCCCAAATGTCCCAATGAATGCCCAAATGCCCAAATAACCACAAGTCCACAATTGCCAAATAACCATATGGCCAAATGTGGGCATTTGCGAATATGGGTATTTGGCCATTTGTCAATTTTGGCCTTTGGTCATTGGGACGTTTGGGAATTTGGGTATTTGTGCAAGTGGCCATTTGGGTCTTTCGGCATTTGGTTATTTGGGCCTTTGGGCATTTGGGCATGTGTTTTTTGGGCATTTGGGCATGTGGTTATGTGGGCACATGGGCATTTGGGAATTTGTGAATTTGGACTTTTGGGCATTTGGGCCTTTGGACATTTGTTTATATGGCCATTTGGGCATTCATTGGGACATTTCGATATTTGGGCATTTCGGCATGTGTTTATTTTGGCATTTTGGCATTTGGTTATTTGGGCCTTTGGGCATTTGGGCATGTTATCTTTGGGGCATTTGGGCATGTGGTTATTTAGCCATTTGTCAATTTGTCCATTTGGGCATTTGGGCATCAGGTTATTTGGGCACGTTGACCTTTAGACACTTGGCCACTTGGCCACTTGGCCATTTGTGCATTTGAGCATTTGGCCAATTGGCCATTTAGCCATTTGGGCATTTGCCCAGTTGTGCATATGGGCATGTGGTTATTTGGGCATTAGGATATTTGGGCATTTTTGGGCATTTGAGCATTCATTTGGCCATTTGGACATGTGGTTATTTGGGCATTTAGACATTGGGTCATTTGGGCATTTGGGCCTTTTGGCATTGGGGCATTTGTGTATTTAGGCACTTGGACATTTGGTCATTTGGGAATTTGGGCATTTGGCCATTTGGGAATTAGGTTATTTGGGAATTTGGGCATTTGGCCGTGTGGTTGTTTCGGCATTTGGGCATTTGGGTATTTGGGCATTTGGCCGTTTGGGCCTTTGAGCATTTGGTTATTTGGGTATTTGGGCATTTAGGCATTTGGACATGTGTTTATTTGGCCATTTGGGTATTTCGGCATTTGGTTACTTGGGCATTTGGGCATTTGGGCATGTGGTTATTTGGGCCTTTGGGCAAGTGGTTATTTGGGCATTTAGGCATTTGGGTATTTGGGCATTTGGGAATATGGGCATTTGGCCATTTCGGCACTTAGGCATTTGTGCATGTGGTTATCTGGGTATTTGGGCATTCATTGGGACATTTGGGCATGTGGGTATTTGGGCATGTGGTTATTTGGGCATTTGGCCATCTGGATCTTTCGGCATTTGAGCATTTGGGCATGTGGTTATTTGGGCACATGGGCACTTAGGCATTTGGGCTTGTGGTTATCTGGGGATTTGGAGCATTTGGGCATTCATTGGGACATTTGGCCATTTGGGCGTTTTGGCCATTTGGGCCTTTGGGCATTTGGTTATTTGGGCATATGGGCATTTGGGCTTTTGGGCAGAATGTCATTTGGGCATTTGTGCATTTGGCCATTTGGGCATGTGGGCATTTGGGCATGTGGTTATTTCGGCATTTGGCCATTTGGGCCTTTGGGCATTCGTTATTTGAGAATTTGGGCCTTTTGGCATGTGGTTATTTGGGCATATGGGCATTCACTTGGGCATGTGGTTCTTTGGGCATTTTGGCATTTAGGCACTTGTGCATGTGGTTATTTGGGCACTTTGCCATTTAGGCATATGGCTATTTGGGCACTTGAGCATTCATTTGTGCAATTTGTGCATTTGGGCGTTTTGGGTGTTTGGGCATTTGTCCATTTGGGAATTTGAGCATTTTTGGGCGTTTGGGTATTTGGGCATTTGTGCAATTGGCCATTTGGCCATTTGGCTATTTGGGCTTTTGGCCATTTTGCATTTGGGCATTTAGGCATTTGGGCATATGGTTATTTGGGCATTTAGGCATTCACTGGGGCATTTTTCAATTTGGGCATTTGGCCATTTGGGCATTTAGGCATTTGTGCATTTGGACATTTTGGTCTTTCGGCATTTGGTTATTTGGGCCTTTGGGTATCTGGTTTTTTGGGCATTTGAGCATTTGGGCATGTGGTTATATGGCCATTTGGGCCTTTGGGCATTTAGTTATTTGGGCATTTGGGCATCAGTTTGTTTGGACACTTAGACATTTGGACACTTGGCCATTTGGCCTGTTAGCCATTTGGGCATTTGTGCATTTGGACATTTGGTTATTTGGCCATTTGAGCATTTGTGTGTTTGGGCATTCAATTGGGACATTTGGCCATTTGGGCATTTCGGCATGGGTTTATTTGGGCATTTGGCCATTTTGGTCTTTTGGCATTTGGCTATATGGGTCTTTGGGCATGTGGTTTTTTGGGCATTTGAGCATTTTGGTCTTTAGTCATTTGGGCATCACGTTATTTGGGCACGTCGAACCTTAGACACTTGGACATTTGGCCATTTGTGCTTTTGGCCAATTAGCCATTTGGGCATTTGCCCATTTGTGCATATGGGCATGTTGTTATTTGGGCATTAGGGTATTTGGGCATTTGAGCATTCATTTGGCCACTTGGCCATTTGTGCATTTGTGCATTTGAGCATTTGGCCAATTGGCCATTTGGGCATTTGCCCATTTGTGCATATGGGCATGTGGTTATTTGGGTATTTGGGCATTAGGGTATTTGGGCATTTGGGCATTTGGGCATTTGAGCATTCATTTGGCCATTTGGACATGTGGTTATTTGGGCATTTGAACATTGGGTCATTTAGGCCTTTTGGCATTTGGCATTGGTGCATTTGGGCATTTGGGTATTTGGACATTTGGGAATTTGGGAATTTCGCCATTTGGGAATTAGGTTATTTGGGCATTTGGGCATTTGGCCATGTGGTTATTTGGGTGTTTGGGCATTTAGGCATTTGGACATGTGTTTATTTTGGCATTTGGCCATTTGGGTCTTTCGGCATTTGGTTACTTGGGCATTTGGGCATGTGGTTATTTGGCCATTTGGGCATTTGGGTATTTGGCCATTTGGTCATATGGGCATATGGGCATTTGGCCATTTGTACATTTGGGAATTTGGGCATTTGGGAAAATGGGCATTTGGCCATTTGGGCACTTAGGCATTTGGACATGTGGTTATCTGGGTACTTGGGTATTTGGGCATTAATTGGGACATTTGGGCATGTGGGTATTTGGGCATTTGGGCATGTGGTTATTTGGGAATTTGGGTATATGGGCATTTGGCCATTTGGGCATTTGCGAATATGGGTATTTGGCCATTTTGGCCTTTGGGCATTGAGGCATTTGGTCATTGGTATGTTTGGGAATTTGGGGATTTGGGCAAGTGGCCATTTCGGTCTTTCGGCATTTGGTTATTTGGGTCTTTGGGCATTTGGGCATGTGTTTTTTGGGCATTTGAGAATTTTGGCATGTGGTTATTTGGGCACATGGGCCTTTGGGCATTTGGGAATATGGGCATTTGTCCATTTGGGCACTTAGGCATTTGGGCATGTGGTTATCTGGGGATTTGGGGCATTTGGGCATTCATTGGGACATTTGGGCGTTTGGGTATTTGGGCATTTGGGCATGTGGTTATTTGGGACTTTGGGCATTTGGCCATTTGGGCATGTGGGCATTTGGGCATGTGGTTATTTGGGCAATTGGGCATGTATTTTTTGGGGCATTTGAGAATTTGGGCATGTGGTTATTTGGCCATTTGGCCATTTGTCCATTTGGGCCTTTGGGCATTTGGGCCTTTGGGAATTTGGACATTTCCGCATTTGCGCATTTGGGCATTTGGCGTTTTGGCCATTTGGGCCTTTGGGCATTTGGTTATTTGGGCATATGGGCATTTGGGCTTTTGGGCAGAATATCATTTGGGCACTTGGGCACTTAGACACTTGGCCACTTAGCCACTTGGCCATTTGGGTATTTGGCCATTTGTCCAGTTGGCCATTTAGCAATTTGGGCATTTGGACATTTAGGCATGTGGTTATTTGGACACATGGGCATTTGGGCATTTGGGCATTCACTTGGATATTTGGAGATTTGGGTATTTAGGCATTGAGCCGTTTGGCCTTTTGGCGAGCATACCCAAAAAAACACATGCCCAAATGCACAAATGCCCAAATGGTCAAATGTCCCAATGAATGCCCAAATGCCCAAACGGCCAAATGAACAAATGAACAAATGTCCAAATGATTCCTCAAATGCCCAAATGCCTTTGGGCATTTGATTATTTTTGCATTTGGGCTTGTGGTTATTTGGGAATTTCGGTATTCATTGGGACATATAGGCCAAATGGCCAAATGCCCACATACACAAATGCCCAAAGGCCCAAATGGACAAATGGAAAAATTCCCCAAAAACCAATGCCCAAATTCCCAAATACCCACATGCCCAAATTCCCACACGCCCAAATGTCCCAATGAATGCCCAAATACCAAAATACCCAGATAACCACATGCTCAAATGCCTAAGTGCCCAAATGGCCAAATGCCCATATTCCCAAATGTACAAATGCCCATATGCCCAAATGCACCAATGCCAAATGACCAAAAGACCAAATGTCCAAATGACCAAAGGCACAAAGGCACAAATGGCCAAATACCCAAATAACCACCTGCCCAAATGCCTAACTGCCCCCCAAATAACCACTTGCCCAAAGGCCCAAATGCCCAAATAACCAAATTCCGAAAGGCCCAAATGGCCAAATGCCCAAATAACCACATGCCCAAATGCCCAAGTAACCAAATGCCGAAAGACCCAAATGGCCAAACGGCCAAATGCCCAAATATAAACATGTCCAAATGCCTAAATGCCCAAATACCCAAATATCCAAATACCCAAAGGCCCAAACGGCCAAATGCCCAAATGCCCAAATGCCGAAATAACCACACGGCCAAATGCACAAATTCCCAAATAACCTAATTCCCAAATGGCCAAATGCCCAAATTCACAAATGACCAAATGACCAAGTGCCCAAATACCCAAATGCCCAAGTGCACCAATTCCAAATGCCAAAAGGCCCAAATGCCCAAATGATCCAATGCCCAAATGCTCAAATGCCAAAATAACCACATGCCCAAATGGCCAAACGAGTGCCCAAATACCCTAATGCCCAAGTGCTCAAGTGCCCAAATAACCACATGCCCATATGCACAAATGGCCAATTGGCAAAATGCTGAAATGCACAAATGGCCAAGTGTCTAAGGTTCCACGTGCCCAAATAACCTGATGCCCAAATAAATAAAGGCCCAAATTGACAAATGGCTAAATAACCACATGCCCAAATGCTCAAATGCCCCAAAGACCACATGCCCAAAAGCCCAAATAACCAAATGCCAAAAGACCAAACTGGCCAAATGCCAAAATGCCCAAATAAACACATGCCGAAATGCCCAAATATCCAAATGGCCAAATGTACCAATGAATGCTCAAATGCACAAATGGCCAAATGGCCATATAACCAAATACCGAAAGGCCCAAATGCCCATGTGCCCAAATAACCACATGCCCAAATGCTCAAATGCCCAAATAACCAAATGCCGAAAGACCCAAATGGAAACTTGCCCAAATTCCCAAACGTCCCAATGACCAAACGCATCAATGCGCAAATGGCCAAATATCCATATTCGCAAATGCCCAAATTCCCAGATGGCCAAATGCCCATATACCAAATGCCCAAAGGCCCAAATGGACAAATGGATAAATGGACAAATGCCCAAAAACCAATGCCCAAATTCCCAAAGGACAAATAACCAAATGCCGAAAGATCCAAATGTCCAAATGCCCAAATTCCCAAATAACCACATGCCCAAATGTATAAATACCCACATGCCCAAATGTCCCAATGAATGTCCAAATACCCAAATACCCAGATAACCACATGCCCAAATGCCTAAGTGCCCAAATGGCCAAATGCCCATATTCCCAAATGCCCAAATTCCCAGATGGCCAAATGCCCATATACCAAATGCCCAAATGGCTAAATGCCCACATGGCCAAATGTCCAAATGAATGCTCAAATGCCCAATTACCCTAATGCCCAAATGCCCGAATGCCGAAATAACCATATTACCAAATAACCACATGCGCAAATAACCAAATGGCTAAATGCCCACATGTCCAAATATCAAAATGCCCAAAACGCCCAAATAACCACATACCCAAATGCTCAAATGGCCAAATGAATGCTCAAATGCCCAAATACCCAGATGCCCAAATGACCAAGTGTCCAAACGTCCAAGCAACCACATGCCCAAAAGGCCAAATGCCCAATTGCCCCAAAAACACGCCCAAATGTCCCAATGAATGCCCAAATGCGCAAATAACCACAAGTCCAAAATTGCCAAATAACCATATGGCCAAATGTGGGCATTTGCGAATATGGGTATTTGGCCATTTGGCCATTTTGGCCTTTGGTCATTGGGACGTTTGGGAATTTGGGTATTTGGGCAAGTGGCCATTTGGGTCTTTCGGCATTTGGTTATTTGGGCCTTTGGGCATTTGGGCATGTGTTTTTTGGGAATTTGTGCATTTGGACATTTGGGCATTTGGGCCTTTGGGCATTTGTTTATATGGCCATTTGGACATTCATTGGGACATTTGGATATTTGGGCATGTGATCTTTGGGGCATTTGGGTATGTGGTTATTTAGCCATTTGTCAATTTGTCCATTTGGGCATTTGGGCATCAGGTTATTTGGGCACGTGGACCTTTAGACACTTGGCCACTTGGCCACTTGGCCATTTGTGCATTTTAGCATTTGGCCAATTGGCCATTTAGCCATTTGGGCATTTGCCCATTTGTGCATATGGGCATGTGGTTATTTGGGCATTAGGGTATTTGGGAATTTGGGCATTTGAGCATTCATTTGGCCATTTCGACATGTGGTTATTTGGGTATTTGGACATTGGGTCATTTGGGCATTTGGGCCTTTTGGCATTGGGGAATTTGTGTATTTAGGCACTTGGACATATGGTCATTTGGGAACTTGGGCATTTGGCCATTTGGGAATTAGGTTATTTGGGCATTTGGGCATTTGGC
Source organism: Metamycoplasmataceae bacterium (assembly GCA_965263245.1). Lineage (GTDB taxonomy): Bacteria > Bacillota_I > Bacilli_A > Mycoplasmatales > Metamycoplasmataceae > DT-68. Next base: position 7,677 of record CBDHHR010000743.1, read on the forward strand.
CGTGTGGTTGTTTAGGCATTTGGGCATTTGGGTATTTGGGCATTTGGCCGTTTGGGCCTTTGGGCATTTGGTTATTTGGGTATTTGGGCATTTAGGCATTTGGACATGTGTTTATTTGGCCATTTGGGTATTTAGGCATTTGGTTAATTGGGCATTTGGGCATTTGGGCATGTGGTTATTTGGGCCTTTGGGCGAGTGTTTATTTGGGCATTTAGGCATTTGGGTATTTGGCCATTTTTGCCTTTGGGAATATGGGCATTTGGCCATTTCGGCACGTAGGCATTTGGGCATGTGGTTATCTGGGTATTTGGGCATTCATTGGGACATTTGGGCATGTGGGTATTTGGGCATGTGGTTATTTGGGCATTTGGCCATTTGGATCTTTCGGCATTTGAGCATTTGGGGATTTTTCGGCATTTGGTTATCTGGGGATTTGGGGCATTTGGGCATTCATTGGGACTTTTGGCCATTTGGGCGTTTTTGCCATTTAAGCCTTTGGGCATTTGGTTATTTGGGCATATGACATTTGGGCTTTTGGGCAGAATGTCATTTGGGCATTTGTGCATTTGGCCATGTGGGCATTTGGGCCTTTGGTTATTTGGGACTTTGGGCATTTGGCCATTTGGGCATGTGGGCATTTGGGCATGTGGTTATTTCGGCATTTGGCCATTTGGGCCTTTGGGCATTCGTTATTTGAGCATTTGGGCCTTTTGGCATGTGGTTATTTGGGCATATGGGCATTCATTTGAGCATGTGGTTCTTTGGGCATTTTGGCATTTAGGCATTTATGCATGTGGTTATTTGGGCACTTTGCCATTTAGGCATATGGCTATTTGGGCATTTGAGCATTCATTTGTGCAATTTGTGCATTTGGGCGTTTTGGGTGTTTGGGCATTTGTCCATTTGGGAATTTGAGCATTTGGGCATTTGGGCGTTTGGGTATTTGGGCATTTGTGCAATTGGCCATTTGGCCATTTGGCTATTTGGGCTTTTGGCCATTTTGCATTTGGGCATTTAGGCATTTGGGCATATGGTTATTTGGGCATTTAGGCATTCACTGGGGCATTTTTCAATTTGGGCATTTGGCCATTTGGGCATTTAGGCATTTGGCCATTTGGACATTTTGGTCTTTCGGCATTTGGTTATTTGGGCCTTTGGGTATCTGGTTTTTTGGGCATTTGAGCATTTGGGCATGTGGTTATATGGCCATTTGGGCCTTTGGGCATTTAGTTATTTGGGCATTTGGGCATCAGTTTGTTTGGACACTTAGACATTTGGACACTTGGCCATTTGGCCTTTTAGCCATTTGGGCATTTGTGCATTTGGACATTTGGTTATTTGGCCATTTGTGCATTTGTGCGTTTGGGCATTTATTGGGACATTTGGCCATTTGGGCATTTCGGCATGTGTTTATTTGGGCATTTGGCCATTTTGGTCTTTTGGCATTTGGTTATATGGGTCTTTGGGCATTTGGGCATGTGGTTTTTTGGCATTTGAGCATTTGGGCATGTGGTTATTTAGCCATTTGTCCATTTGTCCATTTGGGCCTTTAGTCATTTGGGCATCAGGTTATTTGGGCACGTCGAACCTTAGACACTTGGCCATTTGGCCATTTGTGCTTTTGGCCAATTAGCTATTTGGGCATTTGCCCATTTGTGCATATGGGCATGTTGTTATTTGGGCATTAGGGTATTTGGGCATTTGAGCATTCATTTGGCCACTTGGCCATTTGTGCATTTGTGCATTTGAGCATTAGGCCAATTGGCCATTTGGGCATTTGCCCATTTGTGCATATGGGCAAGTGGTTATTTGGGCATTTGGGCATTAGGGTATTTGGGCATTTGGGCATTTGAGCATTCATTTGGCCATTTGGACATTTGGACATGTGGTTATTTGGGCATTTGAACATTGTGTCATTTAGGCCTTTTGGCATTTGGCATTGGTGCATTTGGGCATTTGGGTATTTGGACATTTGGGCATTTGGGCATTTGGGCATTTGGCCATGTGGTTATTTCGTCATTTGGGCATTTGGGCATTTGGCCGTTTGGGCCTTTGGGCATTTGATTATTTGGGTATTTGGGCATTTAGTCATATGGACATGTGTTTATTTTGGCATTTCGCCATTTGGGTCTTTCGGCATTTGGTTACTTGGGCATTTGGGCATGTGGTTATTTGGCCATTTGGGCATTTGGGTATTTGGCCAATTGTGCCTTTGGCCATTTGGTCATTTGGGCATATGGGCATTTGGCCATTTGTACATTTGGGAATTTGGGCATTTGGGAATATGGGCATTTGGCCATTTGGGCACTTAGGCATTTGGGCATGTGGTTATCTGGGTACTTGGGTATTTGGGCATTCATTGGGACATTTGGGCATGTGGGTATTTGGGCATTTGGACATGTGGTTATTTGGGACATTTGGGCATTTGGGTATATGGGCATTTGCCCATTTGGGCATTTGCGAATATGGGTATTTGGCCATTTTGGCCTTTGGGCATTGAGGCATTTGGTCATTGGTATGTTTGGGAATTTGGGGATTTGGGCAAGTGGCCATTTGGGTCTTTCGGCATTTGGTTATTTGGGCATTTGGGCATTTGGGCATGTGTTTTTTGGGCATTTGAGAATTTTGGCATGTGGTTATTTGGGCAAATGGGCCTTTGGGCATTTGGAATATTGGCATTTGTCGATTTGGGCACTTAGGCATTGGGCATGTGGTTATCTGGGGATTTGGGGCATTTGGGCATTCTTTGGGACATTTGGGCGTTTGGGTATTTGGGCATTTGGGTATGTGGGCATTTGGGCATGTGGTTATTTGGGCATTTGGGCATGTATTTTTTGGGGCATTTGAGCATTTGGGCATGTGGTTATTTGGCCATTTGGCCATTTGTCCATTTGGGCATTTGGGCCTTTGGGAATTTGGACATTTCCGCATTTGCGCATTTGGGCATTTGGCGTTTTGGCCATTTGGGCCTTTGGGCATTTGGTTATTTGGGCATATGGGCATTTGGGCTTTTGGGCAGAAGATCATTTGGGCACTTGGGCACTTAGACACTTGGTCCCTTAGCCACTTGGCCATTTGGGTATTTGGCCATTTGTGCAGTTGGCGATTTAGCAATTTGGGCATTTGGACATTTAGGCATGTGGTTATTTGGACACATGGGCATTTGGGCATTCACTTGAATATTTGGACATTTGGGCATTTAGGCATTGAGCCGTTTGGCCTTTTGGCGAGTATGCCCAAAAAACACATGCCCAAATGCACAAATGCCCAAATGGTCAAATGTCCCAATGAATGCCAAAATGCCCAAACGGCCAAATGAACAAATGAACAAATGTCCAAATGATTGCTCAAATGCCCAAATGCCTTTGGGCATTTGATTATTTTTGCATTTGGGCTTGTGGTTATTTGGGCATTTCGGTATTCATTGGGACATATAGGCATTTGGGCACGGTTTTTTGGGGGGTATTTGGGGAATTGGCCACTTGGCCATATGACAAATATCCATATGCGCAAATGCCCAAATTCCCAAGTGGACAAATGCCCACATACACAAATGCCCAAAGGCCCAAATGGAAAATGGAAAAATTCCCAAAAAACCAATGCCCAAATTCCCAAATACCCACATGCCCAAATACCCACATGCCCAAATGTCCCAATGAATGCCCAAATACCAAAATACCCAGATAACCACATGCCCAAATGCCTAAGTGCCCAAATGGCCAAATGCCCATATTCCCAAATGTACAAATGGCCAAATGCCCATATGCCCAAATGCACCAATGCCAAATGACCAAAAGACCAAATGTCCAAATGACCAAATGCACAAAGGCACAAATGGCCAAATACCCAAATAACCACCTGCCCAAATGCCTAAGTGCCCAAATAACCACTTGCCCAAAGGCCCAAATGCCCAAATAACCAAATTCCCAAAGGCCCAAATGGCCAAATGCCCAAATAACCACATGCCCAAATACCCAAATATCCAAATACCCAAAGGCCCAAACGGCCAAATGCCCAAATGCCCAAATGCCGAAATAACCACACGGCCAAATGCACAAATTCCCAAATAACCTAATTCCCAAATGGCCAAATGCCCAAATTCACAAATGACCAAATAACCAAGTGCCCAAATACCCAAATGCCCAAATGCACCAATTCCAAATGCCAAAAGGCCCAAATGCCCAAATGATCCAATGCCCAAATGCTCAAATGCCAAAATAACCACATGCCCAAATGGCCAAACGAGTGCCCAAATACCCTAATGCCCAAGTGCTCAAGTGCCCAAATAACCACATGCCCATATGCACAAATGGCCAATTGGCCAAATGCTGAAATGCACAAATGGCCAAGTGTCTAAGGTTCCACGTGCCCAAATAACCTGATGCCCAAATGCCCAAATAAATAAAGGCCCAAATTGACAAATGGCTAAATAACCACATGCCCAAATGCTCAAATGCGCCAAAGACCACATGCCCAAAGGCCCAAATAACCAAATGCCAAAAGACCAAACTGGCCAAATGCCAAAATGCCCAAATAAACACATGCCGAAATGCCCAAATATCCAAATGGCCAAATGTACCAATGAATGCCCAAATGCACAAATGGCCAAATGGCCATATAACCAAATACCGAAAGGCCCAAATGCCCATGTGCCCAAATAACCACATGCCCAAATGCTAAAATGCCCAAATAACCAAATGTCGAAAGACCCAAATGGAAACTTGCCCAAATTCCCAAACGTCCCAATGACCAAACGCATCAATGCGCAAATGGCCATATACCCATATTCGCAAATGCCCAAATTCCCAGATGGCCAAATGCCCATATACCAAATGCCCAAAGGCCCAAATGGACAAATGGATAAATGGACAAATGCCCAAAAACCAATGCCCAAATGCCCAAAGGACAAATAACCAAATGCCGAAAGATCCAAATGGCCAAATGCCCAAATTCAATTCCCAAATAACCACATGCCCAAATGTATAAATACCCACATGCCCAAATGTCCCAATGAATGCCCAAATACCCAAATACCCAGATAACCACATGCCCAAATGCCTAAGTGCCCAAATGGCCAAATGCCCATATTCCCAAATGCCCAAATTCCCAGATGGCCAAATGCCCATATACCAAATGCCCAAAGGCCCAAATGGACAAATGGATAAATGGACAAATGCCCAAAAACCAATGCCCAAATGCCCAAAGGACAAATAACCAAATGCCGAAAGATCCAAATGGACAAATGCCCAATTTCCCAAAGAACCACATGCCCAAATGTATAAATACCCACATGCCCAAATGTCCCAATGAATGCCCAAATACCCAGATAACCACATGCCCAAATGCATAAGTGCCCAAATAACCACTTGCCCAAAGGCCCAAATGCCAAAATAACCACATGCCCAAATGGCCAAATGAATGCTCAAATGCCCAAATACCCTAATTCCAAAATGCCCAGATGCCCAAATAACCACATGCCCATATGCACAAATGGCCAAATGTCCAAATGGCTAAATGGCCAAATGAACATACGCCCAAATGCACAAATGCCAAATGACCAAATGACCAAAGGCACAAATGGCCAAATACCCAAATAACCACTTCCCCAAAGGCCCAAATGCCCAAGTAACCACATGCCCAAATGGCCAAATGAATACTCAAATGCCCAAATACCCTAATGCCCAAATGCCCAGATGCCCAAATAACCACATGCCCATATACACAAATGGCCAATTGGCCAAACACTCAAATGCACAAATACACAAATGCACAAATACACAAATGCACCAATGGCAAATAACCACATGCCCAAATGCCCTATTAACCAAAAGCCCAAATAACCACATGCCCAAATAATCAAATGCCCAGAGGCCCAAATGGTTAAATGCCCACATGGCCAAATGTCCAAATGAATGCTCAAATGACCAAATACCCTAATGCCCAAATGTAAAAATGCCCAAATGAATGCCCAAATAACCGCATGCCCAAAGGCCCAAATATCTAAGTTTCCAAATACCCACATGTCCAAATTTCCAAATACCCATATTCCCAAATGCCCTAATAACCAAATGCCCAATTAACCAAAGGCACAAATGCCCGAATGCCTAAATAACCAAAGACCCAAATGGCTAAATGCCCACATGGCCAAATCGCCCAATTCCCAAATGTCCAAATGCCTTGGCCAAATGCCCAAATAACCACATGCCCAAATTCCCAAATAACCAAATGCCCAGTCGCCCAATTGGCTAAATGCCCACATGGCCAAATGTCCAAATGAATGCCCAAATGCCCAATTACCCTAATGCCCAAATAACCACATGCCCAAATGCCCGAATGCCCAAATGACCAAATAACCACATGCGCAAATAACCAAATGGCCAAATGGCCAAATGCCCAAATTTCCAAATACCCATATTCCCAAATGCCGTAATAACCACAGGCGCAAATAATCAAATGCCCAGAGGCCCAAATGTCTAAATGCCCACATGGCCAAATGTCCAAATGAATGCTCAAATGCCCAAGTGAACAAATACCCTAATACCCAAATGGAAAAATGCCCAAATGCCCAAATAACCACATGCCAAAAGGCCCAAATGTCTAAGTGTCCAAATGCCCAAATAAACACATGCCCAAATGCCAAAGTAACCAAAGGCCCAAATGGCTAAATGCCCACATGACCAAATGTCCAAATGAATGCTCAAATGCCCAATTGCCCAAAAAATACATGCCCAAATAACAATGACCAAATGCCGACATTTCCAAATGCCCAATTACCCATATTCCCGAATGCCCTAATAACCACATGCCCAAATGCTCAATTAACCAATAGCACAAATGACCAAATGCCCGAATTCCCAAATAACCGCATGTCCAAATAACCAAAGGCCCAAATGGCTAAATGCCCACATGGCCAAATGTCCAAATGAATGCTCAAATGCCCAATTACCCTAATGCCCAAATGCCCGAATGCCGAAATAACCAAATTACCAAATAACCACATGCGCAAATAACCAAATGGCTAAATGCCCACATGTCCAAATATCAAAGTGCCCAAACGCCCAAATAACCACATACCCAAATGCTCAAATGGCCAAATGAAAGCTCAAATGCCCAAATACCCAGATGCCCAAATGACCAAGTGTCCAAACGTCCAAGCAACCACTTGCCCAAAAGGCCAAATGCCCAATTGCCCCAAAAACACGCCCAAATGTCCCAATGAATGCCCAAATGCCCAAATAACCACAAGTCCACAATTGCCAAATAACCATATGGCCAAATGTGGGCATTTGCGAATATGGGTATTTGGCCATTTGTCAATTTTGGCCTTTGGTCATTGGGACGTTTGGGAATTTGGGTATTTGTGCAAGTGGCCATTTGGGTCTTTCGGCATTTGGTTATTTGGGCCTTTGGGCATTTGGGCATGTGTTTTTTTGGGCATTTGGGCATGTGGTTATGTGGGCACATGGGCATTTGGGAATTTGTGAATTTGGACTTTTGGGCATTTGGGCCTTTGGACATTTGTTTATATGGCCATTTGGGCATTCATTGGGACATTTCGATATTTGGGCATTTCGGCATGTGTTTATTTTGGCATTTTGGCATTTGGTTATTTGGGCCTTTGGGCATTTGGGCATGTTATCTTTGGGGCATTTGGGCATGTGGTTATTTAGCCATTTGTCAATTTGTCCATTTGGGCATTTGGGCATCAGGTTATTTGGGCACGTTGACCTTTAGACACTTGGCCACTTGGCCACTTGGCCATTTGTGCATTTGAGCATTTGGCCAATTGGCCATTTAGCCATTTGGGCATTTGCCCAGTTGTGCATATGGGCATGTGGTTATTTGGGCATTAGGATATTTGGGCATTTTTGGGCATTTGAGCATTCATTTGGCCATTTGGACATGTGGTTATTTGGGCATTTAGACATTGGGTCATTTGGGCATTTGGGCCTTTTGGCATTGGGGCATTTGTGTATTTAGGCACTTGGACATTTGGTCATTTGGGAATTTGGGCATTTGGCCATTTGGGAATTAGGTTATTTGGGAATTTGGGCATTTGGCCGTGTGGTTGTTTCGGCATTTGGGCATTTGGGTATTTGGGCATTTGGCCGTTTGGGCCTTTGAGCATTTGGTTATTTGGGTATTTGGGCATTTAGGCATTTGGACATGTGTTTATTTGGCCATTTGGGTATTTCGGCATTTGGTTACTTGGGCATTTGGGCATTTGGGCATGTGGTTATTTGGGCCTTTGGGCAAGTGGTTATTTGGGCATTTAGGCATTTGGGTATTTGGGCATTTGGGAATATGGGCATTTGGCCATTTCGGCACTTAGGCATTTGTGCATGTGGTTATCTGGGTATTTGGGCATTCATTGGGACATTTGGGCATGTGGGTATTTGGGCATGTGGTTATTTGGGCATTTGGCCATCTGGATCTTTCGGCATTTGAGCATTTGGGCATGTGGTTATTTGGGCACATGGGCACTTAGGCATTTGGGCTTGTGGTTATCTGGGGATTTGGAGCATTTGGGCATTCATTGGGACATTTGGCCATTTGGGCGTTTTGGCCATTTGGGCCTTTGGGCATTTGGTTATTTGGGCATATGGGCATTTGGGCTTTTGGGCAGAATGTCATTTGGGCATTTGTGCATTTGGCCATTTGGGCATGTGGGCATTTGGGCATGTGGTTATTTCGGCATTTGGCCATTTGGGCCTTTGGGCATTCGTTATTTGAGAATTTGGGCCTTTTGGCATGTGGTTATTTGGGCATATGGGCATTCACTTGGGCATGTGGTTCTTTGGGCATTTTGGCATTTAGGCACTTGTGCATGTGGTTATTTGGGCACTTTGCCATTTAGGCATATGGCTATTTGGGCACTTGAGCATTCATTTGTGCAATTTGTGCATTTGGGCGTTTTGGGTGTTTGGGCATTTGTGCAATTGGCCATTTGGCCATTTGGCTATTTGGGCTTTTGGCCATTTTGCATTTGGGCATTTAGGCATTTGGGCATATGGTTATTTGGGCATTTAGGCATTCACTGGGGCATTTTTCAATTTGGGCATTTGGCCATTTGGGCATTTAGGCATTTGTGCATTTGGACATTTTGGTCTTTCGGCATTTGGTTATTTGGGCCTTTGGGTATCTGGTTTTTTGGGCATTTGAGCATTTGGGCATGTGGTTATATGGCCATTTGGGCCTTTGGGCATTTAGTTATTTGGGCATTTGGGCATCAGTTTGTTTGGACACTTAGACATTTGGACACTTGGCCATTTGGCCTGTTAGCCATTTGGGCATTTGTGCATTTGGACATTTGGTTATTTGGCCATTTGAGCATTTGTGTGTTTGGGCATTCATTGGGACATTTGGCCATTTGGGCATTTCGGCATGGGTTTATTTGGGCATTTGGCCATTTTGGTCTTTTGGCATTTGGCTATATGGGTCTTTGGGCATGTGGTTTTTTGGGCATTTGAGCATTTGGGCCTTTAGTCATTTGGGCATCACGTTATTTGGGCACGTCGAACCTTAGACACTTGGACATTTGGCCATTTGTGCTTTTGGCCAATTAGCCATTTGGGCATTTGCCCATTTGTGCATATGGGCATGTTGTTATTTGGGCATTAGGGTATTTGGGCATTTGAGCATTCATTTGGCCACTTGGCCATTTGTGCATTTGTGCATTTGAGCATTTGGCCAATTGGCCATTTGGGCATTTGCCCATTTGTGCATATGGGCATGTGGTTATTTGGGTATTTGGGCATTAGGGTATTTGGGCATTTGGGCATTTGGGCATTTGAGCATTCATTTGGCCATTTGGACATGTGGTTATTTGGGCATTTGAACATTGGGTCATTTAGGCCTTTTGGCATTTGGCATTGGTGCATTTGGGCATTTGGGTATTTGGACATTTGGGAATTTGGGAATTTGGGAATTTGGGAATTTCGCCATTTGGGAATTAGGTTATTTGGGCATTTGGGCATTTGGCCATGTGGTTATTTGGGTGTTTGGGCATTTAGGCATTTGGACATGTGTTTATTTTGGCATTTGGCCATTTGGGTCTTTCGGCATTTGGTTACTTGGGCATTTGGGCATGTGGTTATTTGGCCATTTGGGCATTTGGGTATTTGGGAATATGGGCATTTGGCCATTTGTACATTTGGGAATTTGGGCATTTGGGAATATGGGCATTTGGCCATTTGGGCACTTAGGCATTTTGACATGTGGTTATCTGGGTACTTGGGTATTTGGGCATTAATTGGGACATTTGGGCATGTGGGTATTTGGGCATTTGGGCATGTGGTTATTTGGGAATTTGGGTATATGGGCATTTGGCCATTTGGGCATTTGCGAATATGGGTATTTGGCCATTTTGGCCTTTGGGCATTGAGGCATTTGGTCATTGGTATGTTTGGGAATTTGGGGATTTGGGCAAGTGGCCATTTCGGTCTTTCGGCATTTGGTTATTTGGGTCTTTGGGCATTTGGGCATGTGTTTTTTGGGCATTTGAGAATTTTGGCATGTGGTTATTTGGGCACATGGGCCTTTGGGCATTTGGGAATATGGGCATTTGTCCATTTGGGCACTTAGGCATTTGGGCATGTGGTTATCTGGGGATTTGGGGCATTTGGGCATTCATTGGGACATTTGGGCGTTTGGGTATTTGGGCATTTGGGCATGTGGTTATTTGGGACTTTGGGCATTTGGCCATTTGGGCATGTGGGCATTTGGGCATGTGGTTATTTGGGCAATTGGGCATGTATTTTTTGGGGCATTTGAGAATTTGGGCATGTGGTTATTTGGCCATTTGGCCATTTGTCCATTTGGGCCTTTGGGCATTTGGGCCTTTGGGAATTTGGACATTTCCGCATTTGCGCATTTGGGCATTTGGCGTTTTGGCCATTTGGGCCTTTGGGCATTTGGTTATTTGGGCATATGGGCATTTGGGCTTTTGGGCAGAATATCATTTGGGCACTTGGGCACTTAGACACTTGGCCACTTAGCCACTTGGCCATTTGGGTATTTGGCCATTTTTCCAGTTGGCCATTTAGCAATTTGGGCATTTGGACATTTAGGCATGTGGTTATTTGGACACATGGGCATTTGGGCATTTGGGCATTCACTTGGATATTTGGAGATTTGGGTATTTAGGCATTGAGCCGTTTGGCCTTTTGGCGAGCATACCCAAAAAAACACATGCCCAAATGCACAAATGCCCAAATGGTCAAATGTCCCAATGAATGCCCAAATGCCCAAACGGCCAAATGAACAAATGAACAAATGTCCAAATGATTCCTCAAATGCCCAAATGCCTTTGGGCATTTGATTATTTTTGCATTTGGGCTTGTGGTTATTTGGGAATTTCGGTATTCATTGGGACATATAGGCCAAATGGCCAAATGCCCACATACACAAATGCCCAAAGGCCCAAATGGACAAATGGAAAAATTCCCCAAAAACCAATGCCCAAATTCCCAAATACCCACATGCCCAAATTCCCACACGCCCAAATGTCCCAATGAATGCCCAAATACCAAAATACCCAGATAACCACATGCTCAAATGCCTAAGTGCCCAAATGGCCAAATGCCCATATTCCCAAATGTACAAATGCCCATATGCCCAAATGCACCAATGCCAAATGACCAAAAGACCAAATGTCCAAATGACCAAAGGCACAAAGGCACAAATGGCCAAATACCCAAATAACCACCTGCCCAAATGCCTAACTGCCCCCCAAATAACCACTTGCCCAAAGGCCCAAATGCCCAAATAACCAAATTCCGAAAGGCCCAAATGGCCAAATGCCCAAATAACCACATGCCCAAATGCCCAAGTAACCAAATGCCGAAAGACCCAAATGGCCAAACGGCCAAATGCCCAAATATAAACATGTCCAAATGCCTAAATGCCCAAATACCCAAATATCCAAATACCCAAAGGCCCAAACGGCCAAATGCCCAAATGCCCAAATGCCGAAATAACCACACGGCCAAATGCACAAATTCCCAAATAACCTAATTCCCAAATGGCCAAATGCCCAAATTCACAAATGACCAAATGACCAAGTGCCCAAATACCCAAATGCCCAAGTGCACCAATTCCAAATGCCAAAAGGCCCAAATGCCCAAATGATCCAATGCCCAAATGCTCAAATGCCAAAATAACCACATGCCCAAATGGCCAAACGAGTGCCCAAATACCCTAATGCCCAAGTGCTCAAGTGCCCAAATAACCACATGCCCATATGCACAAATGGCCAATTGGCAAAATGCTGAAATGCACAAATGGCCAAGTGTCTAAGGTTCCACGTGCCCAAATAACCTGATGCCCAAATAAATAAAGGCCCAAATTGACAAATGGCTAAATAACCACATGCCCAAATGCTCAAATGCCCCAAAGACCACATGCCCAAAAGCCCAAATAACCAAATGCCAAAAGACCAAACTGGCCAAATGCCAAAATGCCCAAATAAACACATGCCGAAATGCCCAAATATCCAAATGGCCAAATGTACCAATGAATGCTCAAATGCACAAATGGCCAAATGGCCATATAACCAAATACCGAAAGGCCCAAATGCCCATGTGCCCAAATAACCACATGCCCAAATGCTCAAATGCCCAAATAACCAAATGCCGAAAGACCCAAATGGAAACTTGCCCAAATTCCCAAACGTCCCAATGACCAAACGCATCAATGCGCAAATGGCCAAATATCCATATTCGCAAATGCCCAAATTCCCAGATGGCCAAATGCCCATATACCAAATGCCCAAAGGCCCAAATGGACAAATGGATAAATGGACAAATGCCCAAAAACCAATGCCCAAATTCCCAAAGGACAAATAACCAAATGCCGAAAGATCCAAATGTCCAAATGCCCAAATTCCCAAATAACCACATGCCCAAATGTATAAATACCCACATGCCCAAATGTCCCAATGAATGTCCAAATACCCAAATACCCAGATAACCACATGCCCAAATGCCTAAGTGCCCAAATGGCCAAATGCCCATATTCCCAAATGCCCAAATTCCCAGATGGCCAAATGCCCATATACCAAATGCCCAAATGGCTAAATGCCCACATGGCCAAATGTCCAAATGAATGCTCAAATGCCCAATTACCCTAATGCCCAAATGCCCGAATGCCGAAATAACCATATTACCAAATAACCACATGCGCAAATAACCAAATGGCTAAATGCCCACATGTCCAAATATCAAAATGCCCAAAACGCCCAAATAACCACATACCCAAATGCTCAAATGGCCAAATGAATGCTCAAATGCCCAAATACCCAGATGCCCAAATGACCAAGTGTCCAAACGTCCAAGCAACCACATGCCCAAAAGGCCAAATGCCCAATTGCCCCAAAAACACGCCCAAATGTCCCAATGAATGCCCAAATGCGCAAATAACCACAAGTCCAAAATTGCCAAATAACCATATGGCCAAATGTGGGCATTTGCGAATATGGGTATTTGGCCATTTGGCCATTTTGGCCTTTGGTCATTGGGACGTTTGGGAATTTGGGTATTTGGGCAAGTGGCCATTTGGGTCTTTCGGCATTTGGTTATTTGGGCCTTTGGGCATTTGGGCATGTGTTTTTTGGGAATTTGTGCATTTGGACATTTGGGCATTTGGGCCTTTGGGCATTTGTTTATATGGCCATTTGGACATTCATTGGGACATTTGGATATTTGGGCATGTGATCTTTGGGGCATTTGGGTATGTGGTTATTTAGCCATTTGTCAATTTGTCCATTTGGGCATTTGGGCATCAGGTTATTTGGGCACGTGGACCTTTAGACACTTGGCCACTTGGCCACTTGGCCATTTGTGCATTTTAGCATTTGGCCAATTGGCCATTTAGCCATTTGGGCATTTGCCCATTTGTGCATATGGGCATGTGGTTATTTGGGCATTAGGGTATTTGGGAATTTGGGCATTTGAGCATTCATTTGGCCATTTCGACATGTGGTTATTTGGGTATTTGGACATTGGGTCATTTGGGCATTTGGGCCTTTTGGCATTGGGGAATTTGTGTATTTAGGCACTTGGACATATGGTCATTTGGGAACTTGGGCATTTGGCCATTTGGGAATTAGGTTATTTGGGCATTTGGGCATTTGGCCGTGTGGTTGTTTAGGCATTTGGGCATTTGGGTATTTGGGCATTTGGCCGTTTGGGCCTTTGGGCATTTGGTTATTTGGGTATTTGGGCATTTAGGCATTTGGACATGTGTTTATTTGGCCATTTGGGTATTTAGGCATTTGGTTAATTGGGCATTTGGGCATTTGGGCATGTGGTTATTTGGGCCTTTGGGCGAGTGTTTATTTGGGCATTTAGGCATTTGGGTATTTGGCCATTTTTGCCTTTGGGAATATGGGCATTTGGCCATTTCGGCACGTAGGCATTTGGGCATGTGGTTATCTGGGTATTTGGGCATTCATTGGGACATTTGGGCATGTGGGTATTTGGGCATGTGGTTATTTGGGCATTTGGCCATTTGGATCTTTCGGCATTTGAGCATTTGGGGATTTTTCGGCATTTGGTTATCTGGGGATTTGGGGCATTTGGGCATTCATTGGGACTTTTGGCCATTTGGGCGTTTTTGCCATTTAAGCCTTTGGGCATTTGGTTATTTGGGCATATGACATTTGGGCTTTTGGGCAGAATGTCATTTGGGCATTTGTGCATTTGGCCATGTGGGCATTTGGGCCTTTGGTTATTTGGGACTTTGGGCATTTGGCCATTTGGGCATGTGGGCATTTGGGCATGTGGTTATTTCGGCATTTGGCCATTTGGGCCTTTGGGCATTCGTTATTTGAGCATTTGGGCCTTTTGGCATGTGGTTATTTGGGCATATGGGCATTCATTTGAGCATGTGGTTCTTTGGGCATTTTGGCATTTAGGCATTTATGCATGTGGTTATTTGGGCACTTTGCCATTTAGGCATATGGCTATTTGGGCATTTGAGCATTCATTTGTGCAATTTGTGCATTTGGGCGTTTTGGGTGTTTGGGCATTTGTCCATTTGGGAATTTGAGCATTTGGGCATTTGGGCGTTTGGGTATTTGGGCATTTGTGCAATTGGCCATTTGGCCATTTGGCTATTTGGGCTTTTGGCCATTTTGCATTTGGGCATTTAGGCATTTGGGCATATGGTTATTTGGGCATTTAGGCATTCACTGGGGCATTTTTCAATTTGGGCATTTGGCCATTTGGGCATTTAGGCATTTGGCCATTTGGACATTTTGGTCTTTCGGCATTTGGTTATTTGGGCCTTTGGGTATCTGGTTTTTTGGGCATTTGAGCATTTGGGCATGTGGTTATATGGCCATTTGGGCCTTTGGGCATTTAGTTATTTGGGCATTTGGGCATCAGTTTGTTTGGACACTTAGACATTTGGACACTTGGCCATTTGGCCTTTTAGCCATTTGGGCATTTGTGCATTTGGACATTTGGTTATTTGGCCATTTGTGCATTTGTGCGTTTGGGCATTTATTGGGACATTTGGCCATTTGGGCATTTCGGCATGTGTTTATTTGGGCATTTGGCCATTTTGGTCTTTTGGCATTTGGTTATATGGGTCTTTGGGCATTTGGGCATGTGGTTTTTTTGGCATTTGAGCATTTGGGCATGTGGTTATTTAGCCATTTGTCCATTTGTCCATTTGGGCCTTTAGTCATTTGGGCATCAGGTTATTTGGGCACGTCGAACCTTAGACACTTGGCCATTTGGCCATTTGTGCTTTTGGCCAATTAGCTATTTGGGCATTTGCCCATTTGTGCATATGGGCATGTTGTTATTTGGGCATTAGGGTATTTGGGCATTTGAGCATTCATTTGGCCACTTGGCCATTTGTGCATTTGTGCATTTGAGCATTAGGCCAATTGGCCATTTGGGCATTTGCCCATTTGTGCATATGGGCAAGTGGTTATTTGGGCATTTGGGCATTAGGGTATTTGGGCATTTGGGCATTTGAGCATTCATTTGGCCATTTGGACATTTGGACATGTGGTTATTTGGGCATTTGAACATTGTGTCATTTAGGCCTTTTGGCATTTGGCATTGGTGCATTTGGGCATTTGGGTATTTGGACAGTTGGGCATTTGGGCATTTGGGCATTTGGCCATGTGGTTATTTCGTCATTTGGGCATTTGGGCATTTGGCCGTTTGGGCCTTTGGGCATTTGATTATTTGGGTATTTGGGCATTTAGTCATATGGACATGTGTTTATTTTGGCATTTCGCCATTTGGGTCTTTCGGCATTTGGTTACTTGGGCATTTGGGCATGTGGTTATTTGGCCATTTGGGCATTTGGGTATTTGGCCAATTGTGCCTTTGGCCATTTGGTCATTTGGGCATATGGGCATTTGGCCATTTGTACATTTGGGAATTTGGGCATTTGGGAATATGGGCATTTGGCCATTTGGGCACTTAGGCATTTGGGCATGTGGTTATCTGGGTACTTGGGTATTTGGGCATTCATTGGGACATTTGGGCATGTGGTTATTTGGGCATTTGGACATGTGGTTATTTGGGACATTTGGGCATTTGGGTATATGGGCATTTGCCCATTTGGGCATTTGCGAATATGGGTATTTGGCCATTTTGGCCTTTGGGCATTGAGGCATTTGGTCATTGGTATGTTTGGGAATTTGGGGATTTGGGCAAGTGGCCATTTGGGTCTTTCGGCATTTGGTTATTTGGGCATTTGGGCATTTGGGCATGTGTTTTTTGGGCATTTGAGAATTTTGGCATGTGGTTATTTGGGCAAATGGGCCTTTGGGCATTTGGAATATTGGCATTTGTCGATTTGGGCACTTAGGCATTGGGCATGTGGTTATCTGGGGATTTGGGGTATTTGGGCATTCTTTGGGACATTTGGGCGTTTGGGTATTTGGGCATTTGGGTATGTGGGCATTTGGGCATGTGGTTATTTGGGCATTTGGGCATGTATTTTTTGGGGCATTTGAGCATTTGGGCATGTGGTTATTTGTCCATTTGGCCATTTGTCCATTTGGGCATTTGGGCCTTTGGGAATTTGGACATTTCCGCATTTGCGCATTTGGGCATTTGGCGTTTTGGCCATTTGGGCCTTTGGGCATTTGGTTATTTGGGCATATGGGCATTTGGGCTTTTGGGCAGAAGATCATTTGGGCACTTGGGCACTTAGACACTTGGTCCACTTAGCCACTTGGCCATTTGGGTATTTGGCCATTTGTCCAGTTGGCCATTTAGCAATTTGGGCATTTGGACATTTAGGCATGTGGTTATTTGGACACATGGGCATTTGGGCATTCACTTGGATATTTGGACATTTGGGCATTTAGGCATTGAGCCGTTTGGCCTTTTGGCGAGTATGCCCAAAAAACACATGCCCAAATGCACAAATGCCCAAATGGTCAAATGTCCCAATGAATGCCAAAATGCCCAAACGGCCAAATGAACAAATGAACAAATGTCCAAATGATTGCTCAAATGCCCAAATGCCTTTGGGCATTTGATTATTTTTGCATTTGGGCTTGTGGTTATTTGGGCATTTCGGTATTCATTGGGACATATAGGCATTTGGGCACGGTTTTTTGGGGGGTATTTGGGGAATTGGCCACTTGGCCATATGACAAATATCCATATGCGCAAATGCCCAAATTCCCAAGTGGACAAATGCCCACATACACAAATGCCCAAAGGCCCAAATGGAAAATGGAAAAATTCCCAAAAAACCAATGCCCAAATTCCCAAATACCCACATGCCCAAATACCCACATGCCCAAATGTCCCAATGAATGCCCAAATACCAAAATACCCAGATAACCACATGCCCAAATGCCTAAGTGCCCAAATGGCCAAATGCCCATATTCCCAAATGTACAAATGGCCAAATGCCCATATGCCCAAATGCACCAATGCCAAATGACCAAAAGACCAAATGTCCAAATGACCAAATGCACAAAGGCACAAATGGCCAAATACCCAAATAACCACCTGCCCAAATGCCTAAGTGCCCAAATAACCACTTGCCCAAAGGCCCAAATGCCCAAATAACCAAATTCCCAAAGGCCCAAATGGCCAAATGCCCAAATAACCACATGCCCAAATACCCAAATATCCAAATACCCAAAGGCCCAAACGGCCAAATGGCCCAAATGCCGAAATAACCACACGGCCAAATGCACAAATTCCCAAATAACCTAATTCCCAAATGGCCAAATGCCCAAATTCACAAATGACCAAATAACCAAGTGCCCAAATACCCAAATGCCCAAATGCACCAATTCCAAATGCCAAAAGGCCCAAATGCCCAAATGATCCAATGCCCAAATGCTCAAATGCCAAAATAACCACATGCCCAAATGGCCAAACGAGTGCCCAAATACCCTAATGCCCAAGTGCTCAAGTGCCCAAATAACCACATGCCCATATGCACAAATGGCCAATTGGCCAAATGCTGAAATGCACAAATGGCCAAGTGTCTAAGGTTCCACGTGCCCAAATAACCTGATGCCCAAATGCCCAAATAAATAAAGGCCCAAATTGACAAATGGCTAAATAACCACATGCCCAAATGCTCAAATGCGCCAAAGACCACATGCCCAAAGGCCCAAATAACCAAATGCCAAAAGACCAAACTGGCCAAATGCCAAAATGCCCAAATAAACACATGCCGAAATGCCCAAATATCCAAATGGCCAAATGTACCAATGAATGCCCAAATGCACAAATGGCCAAATGGCCATATAACCAAATACCGAAAGGCCCAAATGCCCATGTGCCCAAATAACCACATGCCCAAATGCTAAAATGCCCAAATAACCAAATGTCGAAAGACCCAAATGGAAACTTGCCCAAATTCCCAAACGTCCCAATGACCAAACGCATCAATGCGCAAATGGCCATATACCCATATTCGCAAATGCCCAAATTCCCAGATGGCCAAATGCCCATATACCAAATGCCCAAAGGCCCAAATGGACAAATGGATAAATGGACAAATGCCCAAAAACCAATGCCCAAATGCCCAAAGGACAAATAACCAAATGCCGAAAGATCCAAATGGCCAAATGCCCAAATTCAATTCCCAAATAACCACATGCCCAAATGTATAAATACCCACATGCCCAAATGTCCCAATGAATGCCCAAATACCCAAATACCCAGATAACCACATGCCCAAATGCCTAAGTGCCCAAATGGCCAAATGCCCATATTCCCAAATGCCCAAATTCCCAGATGGCCAAATGCCCATATACCAAATGCCCAAAGGCCCTGGACAAATGGACATATGGTCAAATGCCCAAAAACCAATGCCCAAATGCCCAAAGGACAAATAACCAAATGCCGAAAGATCCAAATGGACAAATGGCCAATTTCCCAAAGAACCACATGCCCAAAATAAATACCCACATGCCCAAATGTCCCAATGAATGCCCAAATACCCAGATAACCACATGCCCAAATGCATAAGTGCCCAAATAACCACTTGCCCAAAGGCCCAAATGCCAAAATAACCACATGCCCAAATGGCCAAATGAATGCTCAAATGCCCAAATACCCTAATTCCAAAATGCCCAGATGCCCAAATAACCACATGCCCATATGCACAAATGGCAAATGTCCAAATGGCTAAATGGCCAAATGAACATACGCCCAAATGCACAAATGCCAAATGACCAAATGACCAAAGGCACAAATGGCCAAATACCCAAATAACCACTTCCCCAAAGGCCCAAATGCCCAAGTAACCACATGCCCAAATGGCCAAATGAATACTCAAATGCCCAAATACCCTAATGCCCAAATGCCCAGATGCCCAAATAACCACATGCCCATATACACAAATGGCCAATTGGCCAAACACTCAAATGCACAAATACACAAATGCACAAATACACAAATGCACCAATGGCAAATAACCACATGCCCAAATGCCCTATTAACCAAAAGCCCAAATAACCACATGCCCAAATAATCAAATGCCCAGAGGCCCAAATGGTTAAATGCCCACATGGCCAAATGTCCAAATGAATGCTCAAATAACCCTAATGCCCAAATGTAAAAATGCCCAAATGAATGCCCAAATAACCGCATGCCCAAAGGCCCAAATATCTAAGTTTCCAAATACCCACATGTCCAAATTTCCAAATACCCATATTCCCAAATGCCCTAATAACCAAATGCCCAATTAACCAAAGGCACAAATGCCCGAATGCCTAAATAACCAAAGACCCAAATGGCTAAATGCCCACATGGCCAAATCGCCCAATTCCCAAATGTCCAAATGCCTTGGCCAAATGCCCAAATAACCACATGCCCAAATTCCCAAATAACCAAATGCCCAGTCGCCCAATTGGCTAAATGCCCACATGGCCAAATGTCCAAATGAATGCCCAAATGCCCAATTACCCTAATGCCCAAATAACCACATGCCCAAATGCCCGAATGCCCAAATGACCAAATAACCACATGCGCAAATAACCAAATGGCCAAATGGCCAAATGCCCAAATTTCCAAATACCCATATTCCCAAATGCCGTAATAACCACAGGCGCAAATAATCAAATGCCCAGAGGCCCAAATGTCTAAATGCCCACATGGCCAAATGTCCAAATGAATGCTCAAATGCCCAAGTGAACAAATACCCTAATACCCAAATGGAAAAATGCCCAAATGCCCAAATAACCACATGCCAAAAGGCCCAAATGTCTAAGTGTCCAAATGCCCAAATAAACACATGCCCAAATGCCAAAGTAACCAAAGGCCCAAATGGCTAAATGCCCACATGGCCAAATGTCCAAATGAATGCTCAAATGCCCAATTGCCCAAAAAATACATGCCCAAATAACAATGACCAAATGCCGCCATTTCCAAATGCCCAATTACCCATATTCCCGAATGCCCTAATAACCACATGCCCAAATGCTCAATTAACCAATGCACAAATGACCAAATGCCCGAATTCCCAAATAACCGCATTCCAAATAACCAAAGGCCCAAATGGCTAAATGCCCACATGGCCAAATGTCCAAATGAATGCTCAAATGCCCAATTACCCTAATGCCCAAATGCCCGAATGCCGAAATAACCAAATTACCAAATAACCACATGCGCAAATAACCAAATGGCTAAATGCCCACATGTCCAAATATCAAAGTGCCCAAACGCCCAAATAACCACATACCCAAATGCTCAAATGGCCAAATGAAAGCTCAAATGCCCAAATACCCAGATGCCCAAATGACCAAGTGTCCAAACGTCCAAGCAACCACTTGCCCAAAAGGCCAAATGCCCAATTGCCCCAAAAACACGCCCAAATGTCCCAATGAATGCCCAAATGCCCAAATAACCACAAGTCCACAATTGCCAAATAACCATATGGCCAAATGTGGGCATTTGCGAATATGGGTATTTGGCCATTTGTCCATTTTGGCCTTTGGTCATTGGGACGTTTGGGAATTTGGGTATTTGTGCAAGTGGCCATTTGGGTCTTTCGGCATTTGGTTATTTGGGCCTTTGGGCATTTGGGCATGTGTTTTTTTGGGCATTTGGGCATTTGGGCATGTGGTTATTTGGCATTTGGCCATTTGGGCCTTTGGGCATTCGTTGGCCATTTGGGCATTTGGGCCTATTTGGGCATATGGTTATTTGGGCATATTTGGGCATTCATTTGGGCATGTTTCTTTGGGCATTTTGGCATTTAGGCATTTATGGGCATTTGTGGTTATTTGGGCACTTTGCCATTTAGGCATATGGCTATTTGGGCATTTGAGCATTCATTTGTGCAATTTGTGCATTTGGGCGTTTTGGGTGTTTGGGCATTTGTCCATTTGGGAATTTGAGCATTTGATTGGGCATTTGGGCATTTGGGTATTGGGCATTTGTGCAATTGGCCATTTGGCCATTTGGTTATTTGGGCATTTGGCCATTTTGCATTTGGGCATTTAGGCATTTGGGCATATGGTTATTTGGGCATTTAGGCATTCACTGGGGCCATTTTTGGCAATTTGGGCATTTGGCCATTTGGGCATTTAGGCATTTGGCCATTTGGACATTTTGGTATTTGGGCATTTGGTTATTTGGGCATTTGGGTATCTGGTTGGGCATTCATTGGGCATTTGAGCATTTGGGCATGTGGTTATATGGCCATTTGGGCCTTTGGGCATTTAGTTATTTGGGCATTTGGGCATCAGTTTGTTTGGACACTTAGACATTTGGACATTTGGCCATTTGGCCTTTTGGCCATTTGGGCATTTGTGCATTTGGGCATTTGGCATTTGGGCATTTGTGCATTTGTCATTTGGGCATTTATTGGGACATTTGGCCATTTGGGCATTTCGGCATGTGTTTATTTGGGCATTTGGCCATTTGTGGTCTTTTGGCATTTGGTTATATGGGTCTTTGGGCATTTGGGCATGTGGTTTTTTTGGCATTTTGCATTTGGGCATGTGGTTGGGCATTTATGGCCATTTGTTATTTGGGTCCATTTGGGCCTTTAGTCATTTGGGCATCAGGTTATTTGGGCATTTCGAACCTTATTTGGACACTTGGCCATTTGGCCATTTGTGCATTTGCTTTTGGCCAATTAGCCTATTTGGGCATTTGCCCATTTGTGCATATGGGCATGTTGTTATTTGGGCATTAGGGTATTTGGGCATTAGAGCATTCATTTGGCCACTTGGGCATTTGTGGCATTTGTGGCATTTGAGCATTAGGCCAATTTGGCCATTTGGGCATTTGCCCATTTGTGCATATGGGCAAGTGGTTATTTGGGCATTTGGGCATTAGGGTATTTGGGCATTTGGGCATTTAGAGCATTCATTTGGCCATTTGGACATTTGGACATGTGGTTATTTGGGCATTTGAACATTGTGTCATTTAGGCCTTTTGGCATTTGGCATTGGTGCATTTGGGCATTTGGGTATTTGGACAGTTGGGCATTTGGGCATTTGGGCATTTGGCCATGTGGTTATTTCGTCATTTGGGCATTTGGGCATTTGGCCGTTTGGGCCTTTGGGCATTTGATTATTTGGGTATTTGGGCATTTAGTCATATGGACATGTGTTTATTTTGGCATTTCGCCATTTGGGTCTTTCGGCATTTGGTTACTTGGGCATTTGGGCATGTGGTTATTTGGCCATTTGGGCATTTGGGTATTTGGCCAATTGTGCCTTTGGCCATTTGGTCATTTGGGCATATGGGCATTTGGCCATTTGTACATTTGGGAATTTGGGCATTTGGGAATATGGGCATTTGGCCATTTGGGCACTTAGGCATTTGGGCATGTGGTTATCTGGGTACTTGGGTATTTGGGCATTCATTGGGACATTTGGGCATGTGGTTATTTGGGCATTTGGACATGTGGTTATTTGGGACATTTGGGCATTTGGGTATATGGGCATTTGCCCATTTGGGCATTTGCGAATATGGGTATTTGGCCATTTTGGCCTTTGGGCATTGAGGCATTTGGTCATTGGTATGTTTGGGAATTTGGGGATTTGGGCAAGTGGCCATTTGGGTCTTTCGGCATTTGGTTATTTGGATCTTTGGGCATTTGGGCATGTGTTTTTTGGGCATTTGAGAATTTTGGCATGTGGTTATTTGGGCACATGGGCCTTTGGGCATTTGGGAATATGGGCATTTGTCCATTTGGGCACTTAGGCATTTGGGCATGTGGTTATCTGGGGATTTGGGGCATTTGGGCATTCATTGGGACATTTGGGCGTTTGGGTATTTGGGCATTTGGGCATGTGGTTATTTGGGACTTTGGGCATTTGGCCATTTGGGCATGTGGGCATTTGGGCATGTGGTTATTTGGGCATTTGGACATGTATTTTTTGGGGCATTTGAGAATTTGGGCATGTGGTTATTTGGCCATTTGGCCATTTGTCCATTTGGGCCTTTGGGCATTTGGGCCTTTGGGAATTTGGACATTTCCGCATTTGCGCATTTGGGCATTTGGCGTTTTGGCCATTTGGGCCTTTGGGCATTTGGTTATTTGGGCATATGGGCATTTGGGCTTTTGGGCATAAGATCATTTGGGCACTTGGGCACTTAGACACTTGGCCACTTAGCCACTTGGCCATTTGGGTATTTGGCCATTTGTCCAGTTGGCCATTTAGCAATTTGGGCATTTGGACATTTAGGCATGTGGTTATTTGGACACATGGGCATTTGGGCTTTTGGGCATTCACTTGGATATTTGGAGATTTGGGTATTTAGGCATTGAGCCGTTTGGCCTTTTGGCGAGCATACCCAAAAAAACACATGCCCAAATGCACAAATACCCAAATGGTCAAATTTCCCAATGAATGCCCAAATGCCCAAACGGCCAAATGAACAAATGAACAAATGTCCAAATGATTCCTCAAATGCCCAAATGCCTTTGGGCATTTGATTATTTTTGCATTTGGGCTTGTGGTTATTTGGGCATTTCGGTATTCATTGGGACATATAGGCCAAATGGCCAAATGCCCACATACACAAATGCCCAAAGGCCCAAATGGACAAATGGAAAAATTCCCCAAAAACCAATGCCCAAATTCCCAAATACCCACATGCCCAAATACCAACACGCCCAAATGTCCCAATGAATGCCCAAATACCAAAATACCCAGATAACCACATTCCCAAATGCCTAAGTGCCCAAATGGCCAAATGCCCATATTCCCAAATGTACAAATGGCCAAATGCCCATATGCCCAAATGCACCAATGCCAAATGACCAAAAGACCAAATGTCCAAACGACCAAATGCCCAAAGGCACAAATGGCCAAATACCCAAATAACCACCTGCCCAAATGCCTAACTGCCCCCCAAATAACCACTTGCCCAAAGGCCCAAATGCCCAAATAACCAAATTCCGAAAGGCCCAAATGGCCAAATGCCCAAATAACCACATGCCCAAATGCCCAAGTAACCAAATGCCGAAAGACCCAAATGGCGAAATGTCCAAATGCCTAAATGCCCAAATACCCAAATATATCCAAAGGCCTAAACGGCCAAATGCCCAAATGCCCAAATACCGAAATAACCACACGGCCAAATGCCCAAATTCCCAATTAACCTAATTCCAAAATGGCCAAATGCCCAAATTCACAAATGACCAAATATCCAAGTGCCCAAATACACAAATGCCCAAATGCACCTTTCCAAATGCCAAAAAGCCCAAATGCCCAAATGATCCAATGCCCAAATGCTCAAATGCCAAAATAACCACATGCCCAAATGGCCAAATGAATGCCCAAATACCCTAATGCCCAAGTGCCCAAGTGCCCAAAAAACCACATGCCCATATGCACAAATGGACAATTGGCCATATGCTGAAATGCACAAATGGCCAAGTGTCTAAGGTTCCACGTGCCCAAATAACCTGATGCCCAAATGCCCAAATAAATAAAGGCCCAAATTGACAAATGGCTAAATAACCACATGCCCAAATGCTCAAATGCCCCAAAGACCACATGCCCAAAGGCCCAAATAACCAAATGCCAAAAGACCAAACTGGCCAAATGCCAAAATGCCCAAATAAACACATGCCGAAATGCCCAAATATCCAAATGGCCAAATGTCCCAATGAATGCCCAAATGCACAAATGGCCAAATGGCCATATAACAAAATACCGAAAGGCCCAAATGCCCATGTGCCCAAATAACCACATGCCCAAATGCTGAAATGCCCAAATAACTAAATGCCGAAAGACCCAAATGGACATTTGCCCAAATTCCCAAACGTCCCAATGACCAAACGCATCAATGCGCAAATGGCCAAATACCCATATTCGCAAATGCCCAAATTCCCAGATGGCCAAATGCCCATATACCAAAGGCCCAAATGTACAAATGCCCAAAAACCAATGCCCAAATTCCCAAAGGACAAATAACCAAATGCCGAAAGATCCAAATGGCCAAATGCCGAAATTCCCAAATAACCACATGCCCAAATGTATAAATACCCACATGCCCAAATGTCCCAATGAATGTCCAAATACCCAAATACCCAGATAACCACATGCCCAAATGCCTAAGTGCCCAAATGGCCAAATGCCCATATTCCCAAATGCCCAAATTCCCAGATGGCCAAATGCCCATATACCAAATGCCCAAATGGCTAAATGCCCACATGGCCAAATGTCCAAATGAATGCTCAAATGCCCAATTACCGTAATGCCCAAATGCCCGAATGCCGAAATAACCATATTACCAAATAACCACATGCGCAAATAACCAAATGGCTAAATGCCCACATGTCCAAATATCAAAATGCCCAAAACGCCCAAATAACCACATACCCAAATGCTCAAATGGCCAAATGAATGCTCAAATGCCCAAATACCCAGATGCCCAAATGACCAAGTGTCCAAACGTCCAAGCAACCACATGCCC
>CBDHHR010000744.1:0-2500 GCA_965263245.1 Metamycoplasmataceae bacterium
AACGGTAATTGAGGTATGCTATCACATAAGTTAACTGAGCATCGCAAACGATGATTTACCACACTGAACTATTGACTACAGCCACGCAATAAACATTACCGAATCACCTCTAAGCAGACGTGCGACACATTCAAGCGAGTTACGAGCACACATCTGATGGACATAACATGTGAAGTCAACTAAACGTGCGGAAGCGAATAAGTTGATATGCTTATCATGAAAACGACATGTCACCTTCAAGGGACATCGTTGAATCGAAAGGCCAATTACCATTGGGAGTCATGAAAGTGACAGTGGTTTAAGGTGCGGTCCATTAAACTCGAGCCAGAAGCCTGCACTAGCGCAAACGAATCTCTCCGCATGAGCGATCTGTAAATGTCAGCGATCGCCACGCGGGTCATTTAGCGTGAGGCTAAATAACATTTTTCCAAGGCAATGATCATAAATTTCGCACAAACTAGATGACGGCTTGCCAATGCCCTGGTAAAATGTTTCATGAACCAATAGAATCATACATGTTAACTGTGCTCTAGATTCCTGTACTCTCTCTCTCTCTCTCTCTCCCTCCCTCCCTCCCTCCCTCCCTCCCTCCCTCCCTCCCTCCCTCCCTCCCTCCCTCCCTCCCTCCCTCCCTCCCTCCCTCCCTCCCTCCCTCCCTCCCTCCCTCCCTCCCTCCCTCCCTCCCTCTCTCTCTCTCCCTCCCTCCATTCCTCCCTCCCTCCCTCCCTCCCTCCCTCCCTCCCTCCCTCCCTCCCTCCCTCCCTCCCTCCCTCCCTTCCTCTCTCTCTCTCCATCTCTCTCTCTCTCTCCATCTCTCTCTCTCCCTTTCTCTATCTCCCTCCCTCCCTCCCTCCCTCCCTCTCTCTCTCTCTCTCTCCTTCCCTCCCTCCCTCCCTCCCTCCCTCCCTCCCTCCCTCCCTCCCTCTCTCCCTCCCTCTCTCTCTCTCTCCCTCCCTTCCTCTCTCTCTCCCTCCCTCCCTCCCTCCCTCCCTCCTACTCTCCCTCCCTCCTACTCTCCCTCCCTTTCTCTCTCTCGCCATCTCTCCATCTCTCTCTCATTCTCTCTCTCCCTCTCTCTCTCTCTCCCTTTCTCTCTCTCCTCCCCCCTCTATCTCTCTCTCTGGACAACTTCTAAAAGTGTGTACATTTTGACTGTGTAATTTAATGAAGAATTAACTGCTGAGTATGTCCTATTTAATCAACATTCTTCATACTGAATATATTTATTCATGTATTTATTCGTATTGAATGTATTAATCTAGACATGTCCATCGAAACCTTATGGAATGATTCTTGTCTCTTGTCTGGCAGACTTCATAAGTGCTGTGGCACAGTGGTTAGAACATCTTAAACAAGAGAACCTGGGTTTGAATACAGTGCTGCCGTTTTGAATCTTGGTCATGTTTTTTACTCTACATTGCTCCTGTTCACTGAACTATATGAATGAGTACCTGGCTATAGAAAGTGGTGGACATATATGTACGAATAGCCTTTCATACAGTCATTGCAGCAATACCTGAATTCTTCTAAGAGAAGTTAAGACGGTGTTTAACTGAGCAGGTGTGCTGGGAAGTAAAATGTGAAGTGTTTTGAGCAGTTCTGAGGACGCATAGATATAAAGAGAACACACCAGTAGAACAAGATCGCTCGGCCCCTATCTGTTGACACATGATACTTTGAAGTCAACACAGGCTGGAGACAGCCATGCTACTGCCAGGCAGTATACGCAATACACTAATAAGTAACGCATTAGCATTATGAAAATAAGAAGACAAAATATGTAATTGTGTAACAATGTTATATATTATAATACTTAAAATATTAGCATTATGAAAATACGAAGAAAAAATATGTAATTGTATAACGATGTTATATCATACATAAAGTATGTAACACAATTTCAATGTTCTAATTACATAATTAGAGTAGTAATACATTTATCTGATATAATATTTCTATATAACTTATTAAAGGTAGTGATATCACTACCCAAGGGGGTAGATGCCTTTATTTTAGTATGTAGCTTATTTCACAATTATATTTATTATATAATTATACAATTAGCTTTTTTCGTCCTTGCTAAAAACTTTCTTATATTTTCACTTTGACAGGTGGCATAGGTTGAGTGAAAACTACTTTTGAACATATTTTGTAAATATTCCGGTAAGCATCTCTTGTGAGCCTTATACATTATCATAGTAGTTTTCAGTTCAATCATAATTTACATCGCACACCAGTCTTACTGCCTTTTCTGTAATATGTAAATATCATAAATATTAATCTTATATGTGTTTCCCCCATAGATATAAATAGAACACACCAGTAGAACAAGATCGCTCGGCCGCTATCAGTTGCCACATGATATTTGAAGTCAACACGGGCTGGAGACAGCCATGCTACTGCCAGACAGAAAGACACTGCAGTCCCTGTATATACATAGGACTGCACCAAGGTTTCTACATAATTATCACGTTATTTATTTACTCACATCAGTTAGCCA
>CBDHHR010000744.1:7500-10000 GCA_965263245.1 Metamycoplasmataceae bacterium
TATATTTCCCATTCCTGTGGACAAGTAATGTTAGTATTATTTAAACAAATTATAATGCACTGATTGCTATCAGCACATGTATAAGTATTGTGTTTTAAATCTGAGTGGTATTTGTACAAACGTCATCATAATGAGACCAAACCAAATTATAACATGCACTTTAAAAATATTAAATATCTGTTTTTAAGCCCCAATTCGCTGTAAATCATTTCGCAAATATGCATACTAAAATAACTATATTATGTTGTTCTTATATTATGTTTATTACATATGTTTCTTCCAATGGCCAAATTTCTGTACACTCTATACCAGTGAGATTCATATCATATCTTGGATACATATTTACTAATTTTTAACTTATACAATTTATTTATTTTAACTAGTCTTTTTATTTTTAAATGGTGTTTATCTACATGTATAAACTGTATATTCATCAATTGCACAATCAGTTATACTGCACATTATTCTTATCAGTTATCACTACACTTTTACATTACTAACTTATAACCTCATTTAATCTTTATCTACTCATATTGGTACTATATTTAGTTTTTAGAGATTGTTTATGTGTGTCACATGTATCAACTATGGGTTTGTACCTGAAATAAATGTATTTGTTTTCATACTACATGTTAACTGCTATACAACAAGACCAGGCACGTACCTGTTCCCTTCTATTAACCGAAGCTGTCAGACGTTCAACTGATGCACCAGATGTGGCCGCTTCCAAAGATGCGACGACAACACCCTCTCACATATCCCACCTGGGGAGCAAATACAGTATCATTTTACTCCAGAGTAAACTCTCTCACCTGCGCTCAGCTTCCCTTCTCTCCTGCTCCTTTTAAATCGAGTGTCTCTCTCCGAGTCTATCCCCACAGAAATGTAGTGATGAACGCCGAAGCCATCCGTTGCACCAGCGTCTATCAGCATTCACGCTGTCAATACTGTGGATTCGCAGATAATAAATACGTGCGAGTGAGTTTCTGGCAACGGAGCTAGAACTAACACGAAACACAACGAACGACGGCTGGAGTAAAACACTACAGTCAAACACTTAACAAGTGCGTCTGGTTCATGCATGCACACATCAGATATGGTTAGCCAACGCGACACCGTCAGATTTATACATAAATTCCGCCGTGGCACGACGGTACAAATTTCACGCTGGCTGAATAATCTTGATTAGGCGACGCGCGAGAAAAAGCAACAATTTCAATCGCATTAAGACACAGGCAGTGAGAGCGGTTCTGGGCCTGGTGTCATCGCATTAATTCCACACACTGCAAATCAAAATGTCATCTTGAAGCGGGAAAATGTCTACGCGGTACAGAAGGAGATCTCGTGATTATATTCCAATCAAATATTGGACTAGCTGACCGACTTCTGTAGTGGTTATGATGAAAGAAAGTGGGTCACATAATGATTGGTGTACTGTAAAGATTATCTGTGTTTTGGAGCTTGAAAGTTTATGGACCCCAAAATTGACAGAAATTATAACTTGTCCATGTCGTATGTCTTTATACATGTGTTACTGTTAGGAGATGGAGGAGAAACATTTCATAATGATAAGGACTGTGTATTTTTGGACTTTGACTTTACTGTGGTTTTGGTCAGCTGAGAAGTTAACTATTCTTAGGTGTTTGAATATGTATTAGCATTACAGTGTGTGTGGAGGGGCATGTGTGCATGCATGCATGCAAGTGTGCATGCATGTGTGTATGTTTGTGTGGTGTATACGCTGGTATGTGTGTGTGTGTGTGTGTGTGTGTGTGTGTGTGTTTGTGTGTGTGTGTGTGTGTGTTGTGTGTGTATGTGTGTGTGTGTGTGTGTGTGTTGTGTGTGTATATGTGTGTGTGTGTGTGTGTGTGTGTGTGTGTTTGTGTGTGTGTGTGTTTGTGTGTATGTGTCTGTGTGTTTGTTTGTGTGTGTGTGTGTTTGTGTGTATGTTTGTGTGTGTGTGTGTGTGTGTGTGTGTGTGTGTGTGTGTGTGTGTGTTTGTGTGTGTGTGTGTGTTGTGTGTGTGTGTGTGTGTGTGTGTGTGTGTGTGTGTGTGTGTGTGTGTGTGTGTGTGTGTGTGTGTGTGTGTGTGTGTGTGTGTGTGTGTGTGTGTGTGTGTGTGTGTGTCAGTGGTGTGTGCTTCCATGTACGGTTTGTAATGCGTGCATGCATACCACATCTACTTTACACATGTGCCTTCATGTGCGTGCCTTCAAATCTGTGCACACATGCATGCGTGAACACACATCTACTCCATACTATGCCTGCCCTGTTAGCTGAATGCCCGTGAAGCCTTAGGCTAACCCTATCATCTATATCACACTACGTGTGCTCATTTGCAAACAAGACATGTTCACTGCCTAAGTCTTCTCAATCATTATCTCAAACACTGCAGGTTCCGTCTTCCCCGGGGACACATTCTGATCCACCTAGCACCTGGCTCCCTCCCTCCTTGCTGCCCTCACAGCCCTCCACACACGTTCTCCCCCCAGGTCAGGTT
>CBDHHR010000744.1:15000-16430 GCA_965263245.1 Metamycoplasmataceae bacterium
TGTTGTTAAATTGATGGCATAGTTCATAAAATGCAGTTGTCTACCCTAACCACTAATAACAACAAAAATATTAAATGGTGAACAATGGTTTTAATAGAAAAAACTCTAAGTAAGATTTTTTAATCACCATCAGTGAACACTACCTGGTAATAGCTACAAACATGATTAGATTAAGGTTAATTTCATATATCTTAAAAAAAGTTGAAATAAAATTTAATAATTTAAACATGGGAACCTGTAAACGTATTCAACATAAATATATATGGTCTATATGTATATGGTATTCATGGCTATAATAAAATTATGCTACCCAAATCAGCATGGCTATTTATTCTAAAAATCAATGTTCATAACAAATTCCCCCCTTAATTTTGATATTCTAACATCAACAAAGTTAATAATAGCAGCGTCGTTTATAGAACCACCATTTGGATGATTGCAAGACTGTCTTCAACAGAAGTACATATATCTTAAACCAATTAAGATTACTATATAATTGTTGGTGAATGTTAGGGTGCCTAAAAGCATATAGTCTGAATATAGTCATAACATGTGAACCCTCTCAATTAAGGTCACCCTTGGAACTGCACAAAAGTGACCCGAATAGCAAGGTAACCATTTTAGCGGGATTAGTTTCCTATACTGTTGCAGAAATAAGTTGGGACCACTCGGCCTTAATTGCAAAGTGGCTGTATTATCGAGATAACGGTAAAATGACGTTTCTATGTAATAGTACAACTACCACAGACAGCCCTAACAATGACATTCCTATAGAGAGTGGAGCACACACTTACCTGTCAACACTTCCAGTGTGTCACAGGGCTGTCAAGCTGTGTCCAGATGTTGACAGTGTCCGGTCAGGCAGGTGACTGTCCTCACATTCTGCCTCCTGCTGTTTTTCTGCCTCAGACGTTTCTCGTAATAAACCAATCTACTGAGACTAGCAGGAGAAGTAGTGATTGCCTGAGACTGGCAGCCAACTGCAAGATGGAATTACTCAGCTCAAAAGAGCAGTGATTGGCACTTCACAGGCCAGCTGGTGACCAGTGGTCAGTGTGGTGACTAGGGTGAGGTAGATGTAACCTTAGATGTACTCTGGTCAGACTTTAAGGGTAGTTCTCATATTTGTGGGTTTTTAGGTCTTACTGAGGGTTTTGATGTAGACGAACCAGTGTTAAATTTGTGTTGAACTGTGTCTTTCTTTGTTGGATGTTGTCAAATTCCAATGTTACTTCAGCATTTTCTTTCGATGGTTGTGACTATAGGGGTGGGGTGATAGGGTGTACATTAGGGCCAGGGGTCATTGTGTGTGTGTGTGTGTGTGTGTGTGTGTGTGTGTGTGTGTGTGTGTGTGTGTGTGTGGGTGTGTGTGTGTGTGTGTGTGTGCGTGTGTGAGAGAGAGAGAGAGAGTGCATGTGGTGTGTGTGTGT
>CBDHHR010000745.1:2500-8867 GCA_965263245.1 Metamycoplasmataceae bacterium
ATGTATGACTGTTAGAGTTACTTGAAAGACAGTTTTAACATCGCGTACATTTCCTACCTTCGAAGACCGCCCGCGACTTGTGTTGAGACCCGAGAGTTTGCCGACATAGCTCTCGCAGAGGAGTACGTTCTTGGCGGCCAACTCCCCGTGGACGATCTGCCGGAAGAACACAATAGAGGTAAACCATCGAATTGTTGTTGAACTATTAATAAACGAAACATGCTGATGATGTAGAATTCCTGCTTCACAATGACGCATGGTGGCAGTCAAAGTAAAAAGCGAATCAAGCGCATTACGACGAGTTTATTGCAGCGGTAATCATGTAACTATAAGCCGTGTGGAGAGTTGTGTTTGTAGCAGCTACGGCTGGCCCGTCTTCATTGCTACGATGGTTACGAGAGGTTTGTTGACATTTTTGGTCGTTAAGTATGTTTATTATCGATCGCATGCAAAACAATGCATATCAAGTGCACGGGAGCCTACAACTGCCTTATTTAAAGAAAAGAAATGAAATTCATAATTGTACATTTTTATTTACGAAGTTTTAAAGCAACTAGTGGGATCTCTTCGTAAACACGTAAGTTGGTGCTTAGTGTTTACAAGTTAAAACTTGGTGATTATATTTTACAATATGTCATGAGGTGTGCGCGTCGATGCCTACCCCGGAGCGCGAGAGCTGCGTCAATGCTGTGGCGATGTCTCGCGCCACTCGAAGGTAGAGATTGAGCGAGCGACACTGAGCCCAGCCGGCCACGGAGTTCTTCCGCATGAAGGACCGAAGGTCGCCGTATTTGGCATATTCGAAAGCAGCGTATATGGTATCTATAACAGTACGCATGGTATGAGTAAGTTTATATTATATTTATATTGAAAGGTGCATACGTTAAAGGGGTCTTAATAAAAACATGAGGTCCGCTGATTATCTATGTAGATTGCGAATAACACGTAAACAATTCTCATGTCATATATAATTATACAAAATAGTACATACACACTCGTGCATATACGCATGCATATTCACACATTACTGTGTAGGAAGAAAACATGACTTTTATTCGAAGATTCGATTAGTGAGTATAGTAACCATGCTACTAACTTAGCGAGTATAGTTAGTGTTGTAAACATGCTACTAACACAGTTGTAAACATGCTACTCATACAGCAAGTAGTTAGTGTTGTAAACATGCTACTCAAACAACAAGTAGTTAGTGTTATAAACAGTGTTACTTACACAGTGAGTAGCTGGAGTTGTAAACATGTTGCTCACAAGCGAGTAGCTAATGTTGCAAACATGCTACTTACACAATAGTTAGTGTTGTAAACACGCTACTCACACAGCGAGTAGTTACTGTTGTAAATATGCTACACACTAGCGAGTAGCTAGCTTTGTAAACATGTTACTCACACAATAGCTAGTGTTGTAAACATGCTACTCACACAGCGAGTAATTTGTGTTGTAAACATGCTACTCACACAGCGAGTAATTTGTGTTGTAAACATGCTACTCACACAGCGAGTAGCAAGTGTTGTAAACATGCTACTTGCCCCCGATGACGCTCACGCCGTAGAAACCAATGACGTTCGGCTGACGGCCGAGCAACGAGAACAAATCCAACTGACTTAGAAATGCGGTCATCTCGTCTTCTGTGACGAACGCTGCACACAGTAATAACATTGCACCATCGATATAACATAATTTAAAAAAAACTTAAAGCTCTATTACTTACATCTATGTTAGTAATGTCAATTTACCGCATTACTATGCAAACAAACAAGATCTGTAGTCCAAGAAGTTATGACGAAAGATGTTTTTTGAAAGCAAAATGGTCACGTCCTACATAAAGCAACATTTACTTTACTTTACTTACTTATGCGTGATTGCTCGCTGGGAGCATAGGCCATCGACCAAGGAACGCCACCGTTTTCTGTCCGTGGCCATCTTCTCCATTTCTCTCCTGGTGTATCCCATCTCCTTCGTTTCTTTTTCTGTGTCTCTTTGCCAGGTGTTTCGTGGCCTACCTCTTCGTCTCTTCCCTGGGGGGTTCCATGTGATGGCTTGACGGGTGATGGTGTTTGGTGGTTTCCTGAGTGTATGTCCTATCCACCTCCATTTTCTCTTCTTTATTTCATTTTCTATGGGTAGTTGCTTGGTCATTTTCCAGAGTGTAGTGTTGGATATCTTGTCTGTCCACTTCAGGTGTAGGATTCTACGCAGGCATTTGTTGATGAAGGTCTGTATTCTTTTTAGTGTCTTCTTTGTACTTCGCCATGTCTCCGATCCATAGAGTAAAACTGCCTTGACATTTGAATTGAATATTCTCAGTTTGGTGTTAGTTTTAATTTGTTTTGCTCTCCAAATTTTTCTCAACATGATGAATGCAACTCTTGCTTTCTGTATCCTTGCTTTGATGTCTTCTGCTGTGCCTCCATGTTTGTTGATTGTACTGCCCAGGTATGTGAATGAGTCTGTCTCTTCCAGTGGCTCTCCGTTCATTGTAATGGGGTTGTTGTTCTTTGTGTTGGCTTTCATAATCCTTGTCTTGCTTCTGTTGATGTTGAGTCCTAGCTGTGTTGACACTGTGTTTAGTAGCTCTGTTTTTTCTTGCATTTGTTGATGGCTGTGTGAGAGGAGAGCGAGGTCATCCGCAAAGTCCAGGTCCTCCAACTGGCTCAAAGGTGTCCACTGGATCCCATTTCTTCTATATTTTGTAGTCTTTTTCATGATCCAGTCTATGGCGAGCAGGAATAAGAATGGTGACAGAAGACATCATTGCCTCACTCCTGTCTTCACCATGAAGGAGTCTGTAAGTTGTCCTGCATGAATGACCCTGCATGCCATATCTTCGTAACTATTTCTTATCAGAGATATAAGTTTATTCGGTATCCCGTAGTGCTGTAGAAGCTTCCACAGTGTATCTCTGTCGAGGCTATCAAATGCCTTCTCGTAGTCTACAAAGTTTATGTACAGGGATGAGTCCCATTCCATGGATTGTTCAACAATGATTCGCAGTGTTGCTATTTGGTCGGTGCATGATCTGTCTTTGCGGAAGCCAGCTTGGTGGTCTCTGAGCTTGGCATCCACCCCTGTCTTCAGTCTGTCCAAGATGACTCTGTTGAGGACCTTTCCGGGTACTGATAGGAGCATTATCCCTCTGTAGTTATTACAATCTTGCATATCTCCTTTCTTTGGGAGCTTCACGAGGTATCCTTCTTTCCATTCAGTTGGTATTTCTTCTTGCTCCCATATCTTCCCCAATAGATCATGCAGTATCTCTGTGGAGGTCTCTATGTCAGCCTTGATTGCCTCGGCAGGAATTTTGTCTGGGCCTGAAGCTTTCCCTCTCTTCATGTGATGGATGGCTTTCTCAATCTCTGCCTTACTTGGTCTTTCGCAGTTTATCTGGAGAACTTCTTCAGCTGGTGTGATGTCTGGAGGGTTCTGGGGTGGTGGCCGGTTTAGCAGTTCTTCAAAATGTTCCCTCCATCTCTTCAACTGGTCTTCGTCACTGGTAAGTACATTGCCATTCTTATCTTTGATAGGTCTGTCTGTACGCTTGTACTTTCCTGCTAATTTTCTTGTTATTTCATACAGTTGTTTCATGTTTCCTTGGGCTGATGCATCCTCTGCTTCCTTGGCTAGGTCTTCAATGAAGTTTGCCTTGTCTGTTTTTACGCTGTTCTTGACTGCTCTGTTTGCCTCTGTGTACTCTTCCTGGGCTGTTGCTTTTGCTGCTCTCGTTCGGCTGTTGTTAATTGCACCTTTCTTTTCCTTCCTCACTTGCACTTTGTTGAGAGTGTCTGCAGAAATCCAGTCTTTTTGTTGGTATTTCTTCTTTCCCAGAACTTCGCTGCATGTGCTGGTCCACATCTCCTTGATCTGTTGCCATTGTGTGTCTATGTCCATGTTTCCTTCGTCAAGAAGATCTTGTAGGGCTTCATATTTGTTTCTGACTGTAAGTCGGAAGGTCTCTGTTGTCAGCCTGTCCTTTAGGAAGTCCACATTGTACTGCGTTCTGGTGCTCCTCTTGACTTCTCTCTTCTTTAGCTTCATCTTCATTCTGGCCAGCACTAGATGGTGGTCTGAGGCTGCATCTGCCCCTCTCTGCACTCTCACATCCTGCATTGATCTTCTGAACTTCCGTCCTATGCAGATATGATCTATTTGATTTTCTGTTCTGTGGTCTGGTGATACCCAGGTTGCCTTATGAATCCTGCGATGCGGGAACACGCTGCCTCCGATGATCATGTTGTTAAATGCACAAAAGTCAGCCAACATCTCGCCATTTTCATTCATTTTGCCATTTGGCAAAATGAATGAAAGCAACATTTAGGTAGTTTAATATTAGTAGGCTGGATCCTGGATTATTCTCTGGAGGCGACCAAGGGATAGGATCCGATATCGGTCAATTAAGGACGGCACACTCCACGGGTGCACTCTGCTAAGCAGCAACTCAACTAACTGTTTTCCATATTTCGTAGCGAAAGTGACATGAAACGGTTTGACATTGGTTTGACTAATTAAATTAACTAGACATTATGTGTGTGTGTGTGTGTGTGTGTGTGTGTGTGTGTGTGTGTGTGTGTGTGTGTGTGTGTGTGTGTGTGTGTGTGTGTGTGTGTGTGTGTGTGTGTGTGTGTGTGTGTGTGTGTGTGGTGTGTGTGTGTGTGTGTGTGCGCGCGCGCGCGTGCGTGCGTGCGTATGCGAATATATGCGTGTGTACACGTGTCCGTGTGTGTTTATGGCTGACACAACCCCTGTGTTCATATCTATCCATTCTTCTCCGCATGCCACGTGTTGATGAGTTAATTGATACTTACGGCTGAGAACCTTAAATGCCACTTGTTTGATGTTGCCGTCCTGCTTGAGGTACCCCTTGAGGATCTGCCCGAACCGTCCCTCGCCCAGTATCTCCGTCATCACCTGGATGTTGGTCTCCGGGATACGGGTGATGTTGTCACTCAGCTGCGCGTGCATCCGCTTGCTGGAGCGCCCTCCCTATCGGCGAAAATTCAATTCACTTTATTGTCCTAAGGAGTATATTCGTCATACAACTCATGATCTCGTATACAAAAAAGACATAGTACATATATAGTGTATTTAAAAACAATATTGTCATAGCAGATAAATAAAATGCAAAATAGAAAAAATACACCGAACACGCGGACATCAGTATTACTCCCTAGGAATATGCGCGTCAACGGCAATCTGGCACAATTTCACAATTTGAGAACCAATTAAAGACATTTTATTTTCCACATAACTTGTTTTACACAACGAACATTATATTTTTGCTTAACTTATTATTATTATGTACATAATATACATATATATATATATATATATATATATATATATATATATATATATATATTTATGTTTATTACTATCACTGCAGTATTGTTAGTATTAGTGCTTTGTTTCTAATTTCATATTTCTAGTAATCATTTTAAAGAATATAATTTAATGTGTAAATACATATATGACTTAATTTATACATAACATAGTCTATAAGGTTTTTATCAAAGCGTATCACTACTTTATATGTTATTACTTTCATCATTATTTAATCAGTATACACAGGTTTTTATTGTCATAACGTCTAGTTATTTACATATATGTACACACACGTGAACGGGACAGACGTCCCGGATTTGATGGTTTTAAAATAAAGCTTTACTATTACTATTATTATTATTATTATTATTATTATTATTATTATTATTATTATTATTATTATTATTATTATTATTATTATTATTATTATTATTATTACTATTATTATTATTATTATTATTATTATTATTATTATTATTATTATTATTATTATTATTATTATTATTATTATTATTATTATTATTATTATTATTATTATTATTATTATTATTATTATTACTGGTTCAACTTTCTGATCGCCGCAGGCACAAAACCCCTGCTGTACCGAACCCAGCATGTCTTGCACCAGTCCCTCCTTACAGCGGGAAGAACACGAACATACGACTGGAGCGGGTGGCCAGAATCAGCGGCGATAGCACGAGCTTTCTTCAAGATTGCACGGTTGCTACCATTTCAGACAGCATTGATGTAGGTAAACCATTGATTTTGACGACCGCGTGTGAAATTTTAGAATCCTGTTAAAGTTACAGGTTACTCACAGAAAGAGCAGGGTAATGATAAAGAGTGCACTCAGTTATGAGACGCTCAATGATATTACGGTAGAGACGGATAAGTAGTTTGGGATCAACGTTAACTGGTGTGTACCCTTTGTAGTAATACAACTTCCATTGTCATTCAGTCGGTTTGGGATTTCGTAAAGGAAATCCCAAAAAATTGACTAATATGTCCACCCCCAAATACGTATAATTAATCA
>CBDHHR010000746.1:0-2500 GCA_965263245.1 Metamycoplasmataceae bacterium
GGTCACGATACATGGCGAGACTCTGCGCGACTGGAGCTCATTGGGGACTGGTCACAAGAATAATATTCTAACGATGGATGCCAGTTGTAGCTTCCGACTTATGAATACTACGAAAATCAAAAACATATATACTGTGTTATACCTTTCTTATCTTAAATGTCCGATTTAATATTGAGTTTATCACACTGTCATAGACATATAGCGATTTACGTATGCAGATAATAAACACGATTTTAGGCCGTATGTGTCTTTACGGGATTTGCATTTTACATTGCTGTACGTTGTGGTTTCGATAAACACTTATAGCTGACAAGTTATCTAAATGCACATAATCATAACACGTTTGCCTGAAACAGGTTGTACTGCGCGAAAGATGTCACTCTTCATTATTAGTCAAGATCGTCAAACACAAGTACTAGCCGGCGATGGCCGATGCCATGCCAACCACCATAATAATCGATTAAAATTCATGATTTCCGTGATCATTGTCACGGACAAAGTGTTCCATTGCTTCTAATAACCCTTCGGACAATATTACTGAAATACGCTATTTGGGAACAGTTCGATTATTAAAACAAAAAACAAAACAAAGTCCTATATGTTAACATGAAAAATATGGACTTCCTGCCCCCAACTGCCTCCAGCCTCGTTTTCACGCGCGAGACTTACACGCCCTATTAAACATCCCTACATTAACATAGATGATGTGGCGTTGGCGTTCAACCAGTAACTTCACAACGTGTAACGTTGTGTATTACAATTTATAAATTCATGATAGGAAGTGGCATTTTCCCAGTGCAAAATCCACTAGATTAATTGCTTTGGTTACAATGAGGATTGCAGCCAGGGCAGACGCTTGGAGGAAAGTGGAAGGGGTGACGGGAGATAGACGCATATCACGTAAACGTAAAGGAAATGTGCTCAGCTCGTGTGCTACTCCGGCATACATGAATGCACTAGAGACGATGGCACTAACAGAGAAACAACAGGAGAAGGTCCAGGTTTGCGAAAAACAACCTGGTAAGAATAATCGTGGGAGTTGAGAAGAGTTTATAGAAACAAATGGATTAAATGAGAGTACAGGTTGGAGTAAAGGAAAGTTCTAAGAAGAAATTGGCGAGGAGTACATGGGCTGGTCATGTAGAAAAAATGGGAGATGAAAAACAGGCAGAGAGCGGATGCCCAGAAAGTGAAGGGGAAATGGAGGAGAGGAAGACCGAAATTGCGATGGGGGATTCCATTAAAAGTGCCCTAGAAATAATGGGAGAAGAGTGGAAATAAATGATAGATAGAAGGAATTGGAGACTGCTGACAGAGAACGTAGTAAGAAAAAGTGAGAGGAAGAAAAGGACAATGGAAAAGGAATTCATGGTTTTATTTTCTTAAATATGAATGGAATTCATATTCAAGAAGAAGAAAAATACAATTTGACCATAGTTTAGTAACGGGCTGCTACTATTATTTAGAATTCTTGATAATCATTAGCCATCATGCACATTCAAAATAATGAAATTTTTATTGCTCTGTCAACTCTTATGCTTCAGCCAGCGACAGAAGTGGAAAATTCATAATTTAATCCTATTTGAATGATGACATTTTGTTTCGCGAAAGGGTAGGACTGGGAAAAAAATGGTTCACGGGTAGCCTGAAAAATCCACTGTACTTTGTGACTTTACCCAGCAAGCCAGTTATTGGTCCTCCGTTGCCCATCATCCTAATTGTTTTTACGGATTTGAGGGGGGCATTGTCCCTCTGCCCCAACTCTGGCTACGCCACTGGGGAAGTGAAAATGCAAATAATAAATGTAAGATCGTGTTCGGTACTTGTTTAGATTATATCAAATCCTTTATTGTGATCATGGAGGCAAAACAAGAGCCTTGTCTCGGCGGAATACAAGCGCAGCGCCAGCGTAAGACAGGACGTTAATGATTCACTATATTCACGAAACAACAGGCACACTTCTAAAATCAACTGATATAGTAATGATAGCTTTAAGTCTGATATTTCAACAGGCGATCTAAGATGTTTTCGTTTCGCAATAAACTCTCCGAGAAACCGCCACATCTATGTGACCCTTTCTTCATATACCTGGACACCTCAGTCCTTGCGTGACATAGTACATGCCCCTCCCGTGCAACCGTAGATAGTATGGCTGTGTACAACGCATCGGTGTCAACATAATTATACTAATATAGAAAGATAAAATCTACTCAAAAGTATAACATTTCATAAAAAGCGAGCAGTGTTATCTTCCATTATACGTTTGGCGTGTTTAGTAATTTATGAAGCGCCGTATACCAGAACATAGGGCTTAACTCCGCTCAGAGGCGCATACAATACAACATTCAAAAATATTAATTTATAAAATGTACGTAAATTAAGCATACACAGTAAAATAATGTAAAATGATAGTAAAACATAGATAGATAAATCAAGCTTCTAACAATCATAATGCATAACCTAAACTTTTTTATTTGTTATTATTTTTATGACGAACAAG
>CBDHHR010000746.1:10000-15000 GCA_965263245.1 Metamycoplasmataceae bacterium
TGTCCAGAGTCGGTGTTGTCTCTGTCTTGCTCTACGGCTACGACAATTGAACATCGACTGCTGCGACGACAAAGAAGATTTAGACACACTATAAGACAGCAGACTGTGCGGAATACGAAGAAAGACCTGGATGGACAACATTGTGGAGTGGCCTGACCTTGACCTTGACATCCACCGCTACTGAGACTAGCACTAGACCGCCTCCAGTGGAGAGCATTAGCTGCGTTTGCATCCCTCATGTCTACCTAAAACCTGACAGGACTTGGGATGATTGCACTAGTGAGTGATATAAGATTAAGACTATATTTGATGAGTTGGTGAGATGACGTTTTCGGACATGTCGTTGTCAAATGAGCAACCATTTTGGATGCTCCATGACGTCACACGCCAGGAACGATTGGTAGGACTATGGACCTACTCATGGATGTTTCATTGATCAACAGTGTTACTGTTACCATAAGAGATATGTTAAGATACGTTTGAAGTAAGCCTCCAAAACAGCCTCTTTAAAATCATCGTAATTAAGTTTGGCAAAATATGCTGCCATCTTTGAAACTTGATAAAAAGCAGAGCTAATCCATCAGAGCTGGGGCTGTTAGACACACAGCACAGCGTCCTTAACACAGATACCGTAGAAAACGACGAGACGGCCGAGATTGAGCGAACACACACTAATGAAGCCACTCAATAAGGCATTCTAAATAAAACTAATGTAAAAAAACATAATTAATTAACTTGCATTCGTGAGGAAACTCTAAATCCGTCAACATTTGTCAAAACGCCCGTGAGCCTGTCAAAAAAACCTGAAGCTCATAAATAATCCTGAAACTTGGCAGACCTGACGTAACATGATACCACAGGATGACGGATGTACAAATAGATACATCGTTACAATTACCTTCTGACATAAAACACTCCAAGTGGGGATCAGAGACAGTACTATAGGGGGTTCAAACCCGATTTGCACCTGTCTATGGGGCACAACCCTACGACTGGGTGTCCTGAGCCGGAACGTTATTACGACACGAAAGGAGAAGACAGAAAGATACTGCATATTTAGTTAATTTCGCAGCGGCGTTCCCAATTGTTGGACCACATTCATGCTACCTCTTCGAAGCCTAACGTAGGCAGACGGGTGGCGGGTGGGGCGAGTTTGGGGTGCCAGTAAACAGATTTCGCGGCGAAGCTCACAACTTCAGAACGTGGCCAAAATGCAAAGGTCCGTAAGGCATGTGCCACCAGGCTGTCTCTTGTCCCGGCGGACAGACGGTAGGTAGAGATAACGGTAACAAAACCTGACGAACAACAACCGGAAACCACGAGCAAAGCTGACTTGCCGTGATATGCAAGCGCACTAAGAAAAGAGAGCAATATGTAGACGCGTCTCAATAAGTCTATTCACTGACAATGTAATATGTCGTTTGCACAAAGACAGCTACAGAACAAGGCTTATTGAAAATATCGGTCCTTCCTGGTTCATCGGCGTCACTTTATCTGCATCACAAATTCGCATTATTGATTGAAAGAGGATGCAGCTGCATACGAACTATTTGCACTCACGTCGACCAACAGCCAGGCTAGCGGTGATGGCTTCTTTGTTACTAAGAACACGGACTTATATGCACTGGACTGCTGTCTCCGGGTTCAAGGCCGCTAGAGTAGCGCAGCAAGGTCAACCTAGCACAAGATGTATAAGTTACTTCCGGTTGTCTGCTGGTTGCCGGCAATTTCGCAGTTGACCGCAGGAAAACATCGTTTTAATAAGACATTTGGATAAACTCTTACATGACACGTATGTTTAATAAAATCCTAGCAAATACATTGTTTGGAAAGTTGTTTTGAGTGAAGTATTGACGATTTTAAACGGCTAAAATGCGTTGCCGCGAAAAAAATCATCGACCCAACTTGGCAACTACGAAGTACTAGTCCGTGTTGCAATTTATCAGTAAATGAAACCGTGGATGCTTCGGTGGTTGGGGCAAACCCAGACTAGGGAAGGAAACAATTCATCAGTTTTAATCAAAATGAATGACTTGGGATTTAGTTACAGCCACGAGATGGACTTTAGGACAGTATACAGATGGTCCCGAGACAACCCTCCCCCTCCACACCCCATGAATATGATCGTTACGGAAAATATAGTAGGTAGCCCTGCTGTAGGCACTTCAAAAAAAATTACCACAGGATTTAGGCTTAAATGAAAGGTAATAAGTTACAGATCACGTAACTGTTAATTTTATTACGATACCTTTATTAAATCCAAAATTATTGCAATTTTAAAACGA
This sequence comes from Metamycoplasmataceae bacterium, assembly GCA_965263245.1. Taxonomy (GTDB): domain Bacteria; phylum Bacillota_I; class Bacilli_A; order Mycoplasmatales; family Metamycoplasmataceae; genus DT-68. The sequence goes on from CBDHHR010000746.1 coordinate 12,286, forward strand.
AAAAATTGCGCTAAATTTGTGTATCTCTTATAATGGTAAAATAAGCTCATTTTTGTTTCTGTTGATAAATATTCGAATAAGTGACTTTAAAATGGCATAACGTTGTAATTTATAGAACTATTAAAATATTGTTTGCAACATTTTAAAATACATTGAATGGAGTGATAAATTTTCAATACTGATGTTTTTTCATACTAATTAATCCAGTTAATTAGCTAATATTAGTTAAGTAGTGCACCAAGTTAACAGGCCGAAACATTCTAATTAAGACCAGCCGAGTCCATAAATATGAAGATATTTATACATAATATTATTATTCAGTGTGCATAACCACATTTATTACGAGAATAAATATATATTAACTAGTCATGTAATAATAAATTAGTTAATAGGTGATAATTGGCATATAATATATATTAACTAGTCATGTAATAATAAATTAGTTAATAGGTGATAATTGGCATATAATATATATTAACTAGTCATGTAATAATAAATTAGTTAATAGGTGATAATTAGCAGGCAACCTCAACAGACAGAAACTTTTTTTGTAAAATGCCACAATGTCCATGAATATGTTTATATTATATAAACATGAAATTTGTAAAACCACCTTACTTATGGTAAGAGATATAAATTAAATAATTATGTAATAAAAAATCATTAATAATAAATTAATGAATAAATCAATATATAATTAGCAGCCGTACTTTGTATATACACATGAATAAACGGCCATAATGTCCATAATTATTAAGACATGTCCACATTAATTACGGTAGTAAATATACATTAGCCAGAAATTTCATATTAACACCAACTTAATTAATAAGTTAAAATTGGCTAATGTTAGCATGCTAACTCGGCAAAGGGTTATGTTTTGATGAAAGCCAGCAGTAAATAATTATGAAGTAATTATACTTTATGCAATGTTTAGAACCATATGAAACATTATGATCAACCATCAATAAATACATGTCATTAAATAATATCTTTATTAATAAATATTATCTAAATAACAAACTCAACAGATTAATGCATGACAATGAAGCACAGTTGTCATACTTCACTTGTTTATGGGTGACCGTGTGTTTACAGGTTGGACAAATACTGCAGGCTCAGTAGAGACCAGTAATAAATGTTTACCATTTCATAATATTCTGCATTTCAACATGAACTTGATGAAGTAATGTTTATAAATGTTAACAGTGTTTCGTCACCGACTCCAACATCTCGTGTGCCAAATGCTGCTTTCTGGGTTACCCTCCATAGGGATAAAGTGCATGGTGAAGAAGCTGCTCACATTACTCCACCTCACAAATCTTTTTGCAATATTCACAATATTCTGCAAGATCTACGCAGGAATGTTCATAATCCAGTGTGTCCTGTGTCGTACAAAAACCATCTAATTCCAGGGCTTTGTAATTAAGTTGTAAAGTGATGTCTGTATTATTCAATGTGTATTATGTGTCACATTCAGCGAGATAAATTGTGTAAAATTATTTAGTGTATGCAGATGATGCCTATGATATATTGACGACTTTGTAGGCTATGTACCTTGAACTACTACCTTCACAGTTAAATGACAGATAGTTTTGTTCAGGCAATGCAATAATGCTGTGTTCTTGTCTATTAAAACTGCAGTGTATATGTCATGTTCACAGGGACTGTATCTTTAGACAGCATAGATATGTTGCTGTGTCATCTTCAGCCAGATGAAGCTTGTAATCATGCATACACGTAATGTGTGTAACTTTCAGGTGCGAGATTTCTGAAATAAAACAATTCAAAATGCATGTAATAACTACAATAATTAATCAAACACATAGAATTATTGTGCCAAGCATTTAAATACATATACTAGAAATAACAAATACACAATTCTTAGTAATGCTTAAATTTCTAGAAGTAAAATGCATTATTATTATTAATTATAATTAGGAATAGTTGTAGTGATATTTTATTCACAATAATAAAACAGGATCAGAATAAATAATTTGCACATGAACAATCATCAAAATATAAATAACACAAATCAATAATAAATACAAGCGAATGGCAGTAAATATTGAAAACAGTTATCAATGCCTAACTGGGCTTGGGCCTAGGCCAAGCAAAGGCTGGTATAAACTGACAGCACAGAATGACAGATCGGTTAAATGATCGGCTGTTGTTAAACTGGCTTGAGATTAACAAATTATTATGAATATTTAAACATTACATATAATTCCAATCTATGAACTTACACCCATAGCAAGACTAGTTAAAACTTGCGTCACTTGCCCAAGAAAAAAGTTAGCCTTGTCTTCGGTATTGTTTACGCCATTACGCCGACACCCCGATGCATATTATACGTCATGTACGACGAAAATAGAATTAAATAAACCATTTAGAACTACACTGGAGATAGCCACAACATTTACCAAACTAGGTACAGTCATCGTTTAGGAAAATTATCACTATTATTGAATTAAACAGTTATATTCACCGCAAGAATCCTGTCGATGTTTGGCATCTCCATCGCAGTGGCTAGTAGACCGGAAGTGGGGAGTACATCTTGTGCGCTCGTGACCTTTGCAGCCAACTCCGCCGCTCGCGAAGCGCCGCGAGCGGCGGAGACAGCAGTCCAGTGCATATAAGTCCGTGCTAAGAATAAGAGTCATTTGTTCGCGGCTGGAGCAGCTGGGTTACGTCATGTCTAACCGTTCCGCAGAG
>CBDHHR010000747.1:0-2500 GCA_965263245.1 Metamycoplasmataceae bacterium
CCACCACTACTACTACTATTACTACTACTACTACTACTACTACTACTATTACTACTACTACTACTACTACTACTACTACTACTACTACTACTACTACTACTACTACTACTACTAATACTACTACCACAACAACAACAACTACTACTACTACTACTACTTCTTCTTCTTCTTCTTCTACTACTACTACTACTACCACCACTACTACTACAACCACTACTAATACTACTACTACTACATCTACTACTACTACTACTACTACTACTAGTACTACTACTACTACTACCACCAACACTACTACTACTACTACTACTACTACTACTACTACTACTACTACTATTACTACTACTACTACTACTACTACTACTACTACTACTACTACTACTACTACTACTACTACTACTACTTCTTCTTCTACTACCACCACTACTACTACTATTACTACTACTACTACTACTACTACTATTACTACTACTACTACTACTACTACTACTACTACTACTACTACTACTACTACTACTACTACTACTAATACTACTACTACAACAACAACAACAACTACTACTACTACTACTTCTTCTTCTTCTTCTTCTACTACTACTACTACTACCACCACTACTACTACAACCACTACTAATACTACTACTACTACATCTACTACTACTACTACTACTAGTACTACTACTACTACTACCACCAACACTACTACTACTACTACTACTACTACTACTACTACTACTACTACTACTACTACTATTACTACTACTACTACTACTACTACTACTACTACTACTACTACTACTACTACTACTACTACTACTACTACTACTAATAATAATAATAATAATAATAAGAATAAGAATAAGAATAAGAATAAGAATAAGAATAAGAATAAGAATAAGAATAAGAATAAGAATAAGAAAACTAAATTGCAATAACGCTACCGTATTTACATTAATCGTTTTAATTGCTACGCATTTGTCACACTGATCAGATGAACGTCACCCGTCGTCAGCTTACCGCATCTGCCATCAACGTCGTAGAATCCACTGCGGCATCGGCACTGGCCGGACAGACAGACGGCGCCACTGTCGACACATTTGTCCCGAGAAAAACATGGCGCCCATAGGCCGATGAGTGGCACTGGATGTAACAGACACACAGAACTACAAGCTCCTCATGCCGGTCCTGTTTAATTTTGAACAGATTTGTTTAACAATTTGCTAACTTAATTGAAAATTGTTGTTCGCCTTTAGTAAGGCGTTACTACGGAAATGTATAAATTAATATTAAAGTATAAAATCTTATTAAAATATTACAAGTTTCCCAACTGACTTATCTATTTGCGAAACCATTCAGCTATGTTGCAAATACTACTCAAAACGCATTCGATCACTTATTTAATCTCACCACTGCACATTTTCCGCGTGTTCCTTTATACAAATGAGTGAACATGAGTGAGTTGAAGGGAATTGTTCAACATTTCGACAATAAAATAAAACAAAGTTTGCAGATTGTATATGTGAATGTTCTACACATTCACAGTAAGCACATGGCACCACGTTTATGTCGGGAAACTTACCACAAACTGCATTTTTCTCGAAGAATTCCTCCCGACACACGCATCGATTGGACTTGCACTCGGCATTCTGGCCGAGACAGACGGAAGAGAAAATACACGGCGCGTCCAGAACACCCTTCAGTCCTGCAACACGATGTCACCAAACGCTTTCCATGTACAAGACTACATTCTGATATTGTCCGTCTTTAAAATACACCTTTCCAGCGAATCTCATCGATGTGACCCATAAATGTTCCACAAATCCATATAGACGTTTTTCGTAATGAAAGTTTGTCGTATAATAAATGCTCACCTCATGAGAGATGCCGGCAGACACGAGTGACTTATAGACGAGAGAGATAACAGAAGAAAGTGTTGATTTGCGAAAACACCTGATAAGAAGAATCTTGGGAGAGAAGACAGCGGATGAGAGAAGAATGGATGATTGGAATGACGGGAAGTTTAAAGATGAACTTGGTGAGGAGTAGGTTGACATTTGCCGGTCATGTGGAAAAAAATTGGTGATGAAAAGATCAGATGCCCAGAAAGTGGAGGAGAAGGGAGGCGAGGAAGACCGAAAGTGCGGTGGGAGGATTGGGTTAAGGGAGATCTTGAAAAAGTGGGAGCTGAATGGAGAACAACAGCAAAAGGTATAACGAGTTGGAGACTTGACAGAGAACGTGGTGAGAGAAGTTAGGAAAGACAAGACGAAGAAAGAGACGACGGTAACCATGGCCAACCTCACACGTAACGATAGGGATGCCAAGGGGAGAACAACAAGCAATGTTAAGATAACACGATAACAAGATAAGATAACAGAAAGCAAACAGTTATGCCCGTATGCCAAGAGTTTATCAGTCCAATGGCATGACGTGGTAACCAATAATTTTGCAAAGCAATAATTTATTTAATAATATAGAGAATGCCTAAGCAACCCGTGTA
>CBDHHR010000747.1:7500-12500 GCA_965263245.1 Metamycoplasmataceae bacterium
AGGTCAGAGTATTGTCGTACGTAGATGACATTTGACCTCACATGTCCCCTCTCAGTGACATCGCACTTCAAATGTCACCAACCTGCAGAGATGTCTTCGTCTAACACGCAGTAGCAAAAACGTGACACGCGTGAATCGTTATAGGAAAATAAATCAAATTACGATGTTAAAAAGACCAAATGTCTTCCCCTGCCAGGGTATTTTATTTGTGATTAAATAATAACATGCGTTCTTATTTAATGCAGTGCCCAGCCATTAAGAATGCTCAAGGCGCTATGCAGGTTAATAATACTTATGTAACCCTTATGTAGCGTCACTGGTCGAATCCAACAGATGGCGTCACTGTTTTGGATCAATTCACACGGTTACGTGTAAATTCGGCCTGGGAACCAATCAGCGTCACTATCCTATTATGTGGTAAGGCCGCTCTTGCGGTAACGTTGGCAGAATATTAACTCCCCAGACGGCTGTGAGGGGTTAATAAGTGCTGGTACCTCACGGCGTCTGGGTAATCGAGGCAAATCTCGCGTTGGCGTCTACGAAATACATCAGCCAGCTAACTGTTCTCTGGAAGGTTTTACATTAGACTACAATAGCAACTACATGCAACTCCAGTGTAGTTAGATATTTATGTGTGATATTTGAAACGTGCACAACTGACGGTGAAAATAGATAGTCTCGCTTAACCGACTGTCGGTCGGCTGCGTAACTACGCCGAGAAGACAGTCCGGTGATTTAGCCGGCTTTTGAGTATTATCCGTTGTTGCCACCCCAAGGATATTGGTTAATCCTGCCATAATTTTTATTTTTATAAACAAATGCAAATTTGTATTTCTATTTATGTTGTGTTAATATAAGTTGAATTTTTAATAGTTTTTATAATACAGCAATATTTGATAAAAAAGGTATCCTTATTTAATTTGTGTTCTATCCGTGTGGGGCTAAATAATGCTGCCACCTCACGGATACTGGTTAATCCTGCCGCAATTCTTATTTTATAAACAACTGTAAATTGAAATTTGTACCTATTTTTGTGTTAATGTAAGTTCTATGCAGAATATTTTTCATAGGATATCATTATCTTGTAAAAGTATATCGTTAGTTTAATTTTATTTAATACTTGGCCTGCGAGCTAATCAGCGTATCTACCTTAATCTGGGGCAAGACCGCCCTGGCGGTTATAAATGCAGAGCATTAGTTTCCCAGGCAGAGTTGAGGGGCTCACGGAGCCTGGGTAACCGAGGCTAGAATATAGACAAACCTACGATTACGTAGCCTCGGTTATCCATGTTCCGTGAGGTGGCAGCACTTTTAAGCCCCTCAACTGTGCCATTTGGTTGACCAGACGAACAAGTCCAAGGAAATGAACAACAGTTGAACGAAGAAACTAGGCCTAGATTGAGCTGTATTTAAAATAGTCTAACATTTGTGAATTCATAGCTCAATTGTTAAATAAAGCGGTCTTCTTTTTGCAACAACATCATTTCGAATCCCGTTTTGTTCATTTTTCTGACACTTTAAACAGGTTACACGCCACGACTACCATCAGAGTCACTTACCGCATTCCCCGTTGCGCTCAACGTAACCATGGCGACAGACACACACTCCATCGAGGCACGCGGCGTTGTCATGGTTACACGTCAAGTCATCGGTGCACGTTTGTTTTAGAATCGTTCTGCGCACTAAAAATACACAAATATTAAAGGAATACCTGTCACACCTCAACTCAGCCGAAATGTTGAGTAAACTATGACCACCTCTTAATGTGTTAGAACTTGACACTGTGATTAGAAGTACATTAACTAACACATGGTGGCGCCACCTAGTTTAAGCCTAATAATAATTTTTCAGTACAGGACACTTTCGCCAATGTGTGCTGAAATAATGTGCTATCACTGCAGCTGTTTTCATTTTGATGTCGTTCCGTAAATTTAATAACAGATTCTCTTTAGTGATGAATTTTCTTGAGAGTTCATTATCTTGGAGAAATAAAATAAATCGGCACTCAGGCACTACGGGCATAAGTCTAAATTGGTGTGGTGATAAATAAGATTTTAAGCGGAAGGTGTAGCTCCTCAGCCCAGTAATAATTTGTAACAGGAAGTCTGCTGTCTAGAACGTGGGAAAGTTGAACATCAAAGGATATTCCTGTTAACTCTGCGCCTCGGCATTAGTGCAACTCAATTTTATTTTGAAACGGGATGTTTTGTTTAACATTTGAACGTGTTGCAGGCAGATTCTTTCAAATTGCGAAACAATTTCCGAGCTTAATAAAGTAATTAAGTACAAATTAGCAGGCAGTAAACTTTCAACAAACAACTTCTAGTCATACGAACGTAATTTTAAATGAAAATAAACAAAATCTAAGAGCTGGTACCCTCGTTTTAAATGAATAATACTCTCAACGGTACGACAAGTTAGCGTTATATTATATTTTTCAGCCAAAGTTCTAAATATGTGTTCAGTGAATGTAGATCTGTATAAAAATTCACTCACCACACATTTCCCCCTGGCGGACAAATGCGGTTCTGCAGCGACACCTGCCGGATTGACAGTACTGGTTCCGGTCAGAGCAGAACTGGCCGAACAGGCATGGCGCGTCCAAATAACCCTTTGATCCTTCGAAGTAGAGACATACATCGCCTTTGTGGATTGTTTATCGTAAAACATAGATTGTGCGAAATTAATTTGAAACTGTCATTAGCTTGTGGTAAATGTAAAGGAGACGGGTCAATTAGTAGAACCCCAAATGATGCAGAGGTCAAAATGAAGAAATTCACCCAGTCGCCTGGCTGACTATTAGCCTTAAAAGTGTTATTTAACCCCATTACACATCACCTATCCCTAATGTTGGTGGACAAATGTTTTTATGCAAGATTAATATAATATACCATGTGTGTACGCCTAACTCAGGTTTGCATTATATTGTTACAAAACGAGTGAAAATTTGCTACTTGCCAAACGTGACTCACCGGGAATATCTACTGGGCGAGCATTAAGCTCGATCCCTGGACATGAGGTTAATCAACAACAATAAAGCATTAACTCCTTAAATCGTCATACTTTCATGCTGAATGCATTTGACTTTGCATTGATTCCGCCAATTGTTTGTGGTCGAATACAAATGCAAGGAATTGTTCACGTCTTAGTGCTTAGCATTCGAAGATATTTGCGGTTTATTCTATCGCAGAATAGACTTACTACAGGTTCCGTCGTCGTCATGGTACGACGTCTGGCACAGACACGTTCCGTTCCAACATATGGCGTTGACGTCTTGGCAAACGTTAACAAAAGAACACGCCCCGTATAGCGCGACACCGGAAGTTGTCGATCCAGACGTTTCTGTAGGTGGAACATGTAAATGTCTATTAATTTATACATGGAGAACCATATCTATACAATCATATTCTATGGTGTTATACAGCATCCGTACGTTGTAAAACCCGAATGTTACGATCATCCTTTTGCATATTTATCAACCGCCTATAAAGATCGCTTCATATTGTGACTGATGCGTTGTGACATACAATAATACAGCAATCCTAGCGAGCATGCCGGCTTATCCCAATCTCATACAGAATGATAACCATAATATTTATTGACCCCAAGTAGGTATAGAATTTGTTGAAAGTACATCAATTTCGTTAGTACATTTATACAAGCATACACACATATTATATCATGTTCACATACTATTATAAGTCTATACGGTAGGCATACAATACATACAAATGTGTGCACTTATAGTAATTCTTTTTGTACCAAAATAGAAAATAAAAACCCACAATCATATAACATTTACAAATATCGCTGTCACAGGAGCCACCATAATTTCATGGTATAAAATAGTATGGTCCTTAGTATACAAGATGGCTAACTCAAATGTGTGATGTGGTGTGGAGAAGGGCTAATGAACATTAACATATATTGTATTTATTAATTTAGTTGACATATATAACAATTTCATAGAGTACACATATCACTGTAGTTGTTTAGCAAACATGTTTTTATATAAATTATAAAGCCATGCAAGCTGTGAGTGTATATTTTGTTTTTAATTGCATCAGGAGTCTAATTTCTAGTATGTGTGTACTTGATAAGCTCAAGTAATAAGAATAAGAATCTGCAAACGAACATTACCACATTTGCCGTTAATCAGCCTGAATCCCGTTCGACATCGACACACCCCGGCCGTACAGCGCAGGGTATTGTCTGTACACACGTCGCCAAACAGACACGGCCTACCCAGGGTTCCTCTCGGCACTGAAGCAACATATTGATAAGGATTAAGCCAAACATAACGTCTTCTGAAAACATTTTATTGATAAGTATCAGTTGTATATTTGTTTCTGAAAAATACATATTAGTAGATCACGTAAAAGCAATATTGTATATTGCTATTGATGAGTCAATTTCATCAAGTATGATTTCATGGCTGAGTCCTTAAAAGAGAAGAGAAGCCGATATGGTGTTCGATTAACTAGATCCGCCATGGAATATAGTTTAGAGGGCTCGGAGTACAACTGAATACTGAACACCACGCTACGTGCTACGCTACATGTTTGTATATTGTGGAATATAATTCTATTATCACTCTCGCTGTTTCGCTCATCGGCAGTTCGAGAAACCAAATCAATTCAACGGCACAACACCTGTAAAAAGGTGTAATCGTCTTTTAATGAGAGTCTTCCACATACATGTGGCTTCACCAGCCAGTATCAGAACTCAGCCAGGTTGACCTTTACCATGTGCTGGCGGATGTGTCAACTATACCTTTTTACTAAATAGCTGCCACACAGACTACAATAGTCTTCACTATAGTATCTGTTACACCACGAAGAATCATATTGAAGACTTTACGTCAATGCATATATTTAAAAAGGCAATGAAACATTACATCTGGAGAACTCATGAACAACAAACACCGCACAATTAGGAGATAATTATATATTTGAGTAAAACAGTATATATTAGTATTCGTGTACAGTATAGTTAGCTAA
>CBDHHR010000748.1:2500-10000 GCA_965263245.1 Metamycoplasmataceae bacterium
CACACACACACACACACACACACACACACACACACACACACACACACACACACACACACACACACACACACACACACACACACACACACACACACACACACACACACACACACACACACACACACACACACACACACACACACACACACACACACACACACACACACACACACACACACACACACACACACACATATATATATATATATATATATATATATATAGGTGTGTCCTTTAGTCTTTTGTGACTTTTAAAACATCAATAATATTGATCAATATTGGAGTCTGTTATAACTATCAGCACACAAGTCTGCAACTGTAACGACCAATACGTGACGAAATGCAGGGAAAGTTGGGTTGTGTGAAGTAACTGATGATGTATTGATTACATCCACAAAGGTATTGCGGTGTTCTCCGACATCAGAGAGGACTACTACAGTCTGTACACGAGCGCTACCAAACACATCGGTGACACTCGAGTGATACTGGCCACGCCCTCTGACAATGACGTGCGAGTCTTTCTGCAGAGAACGGCCGTCACGTACAGGTGAGTTGTGACGCCTTGTTGGTAAAGGTACGAGTAACGTTACATTTGATATGGTCTAGCCGTATCTTCTCTAGGTTCCAATACATAGTCGCCTCTTACTAGTTTCATGTACCTGCTTGGTCCATTGTGGTTATTATACCAATTTCGATGTATCACGCAAACGCATAGTGTTTTACGTGTATTTCTTTATGAGTTACGTATATCTTATACCCGTTCCTATATGTCGGAGACAGATCAAATTTACAGAGGTCACTGTAACTTAATACTTGACTTAAATTAATAGAAGATGCAAGTTATAATTGACGACGGCATAATTTAAGTGATCAGCGAGAACCAGTTCAATATGGTAATGTTGGAATTGTGACACTGGCTGACTTTGGCGTGTTGCCTCTTGGGAGAATGTAACATTGATGTAACAAGTAACATTGTCATTGGCCATGTGTTTGTCGGTTATATGTCATTGGTGTTCGGTAACAAACGTTTCTCCTCACAATGAGTCGACTTGAATTGTGCTTTTGTGATGTCAACTTTGTCACAACGTTTCGCCTGTTCTTCCTGTCTAATCTCCTCACTTCAACATCGTGCAGGCGTCGTGCCTGGACGCTTAGCTTAAAGACCTCAATATTCATTGTTGTCGTGCAATATGCCAAAGATATTTCGACAAAATAACTAATGCAGACAGATTGATGCACGTAATATTAATATGTTGAATTGTAGTTGGAATGTGAAACGTGTGACGTTTGAAGACGAGTACAAGGTCACTCTAGAGGCGACATTTGAGACGCACGTTCCCATGCCTGTCGTAACGATTACACCGCTAGAACTCGACCTGGAGGTTCTTCAGAGAGGCTTGATGCCAGTCATCAACTTCGAACTCACAAACCACGGTCTAATCCGGGCGGAAAACGTCACGTTCCGTCTTCCCGCGAGAAACAGTCATCCGTTCATGCATTTCGAAATGGTACGAAATACGTCAGCTAAAAATGATTACGTAGGTAAATTGATTAGTTTGCTAGATATTGGCCTGAAACAAACCGAGGAAAATACGGAACTGTGGATTAACATTCGCATTATGCTAACACGTATTTCACCGGCGTGATCGTGGTTCGGCAATGGTATACTGAATGCTGTTTTGACCAGGCAAGTTCGACTACTACACACCAAACATATGTATGATTAATGGTCTGTGTAGTTGAACATCCACGATGCTTCTGTCACCATTAATGGATATATAGTATACGTTTATATACACATTTATAATGCAACACTTCAGATCCCCTTTAACGATATGTTTTATTGTACATTGGTAAGTGTAACGTTCCGTTCAATATAAGGCTTATAAGATCTTTTAAAATCTCTATTTAAAAAGAACGACTTCCAAAAAGAACGCATCAGAGATTGAGAGCATTCGAAATGTGTGGTGACAAAGAAAGTGTATGCATAAATGGAACTTAACATGGTAGAAATATAAAAGCTATTATGCCGGATGAGTAAATATGAAACTAGTCTATATTAAGTATGAAATATTATTGTTTGTCACTTCATTATAAAGGAATCAATTCAGAGAAAACAACACTAGACGAAGCGGTTGACGGCAAAAGAATGGGGGTGGGGAATATGAAGTTTGAACAACAGATAAGAACACACAAAGGACAGGGGATCCACGATGACGGGTCGATCAAGGGAGATAGCACCATATAATAATAAAAAAGATAATTAAATTATTTTCAGATACATAGAATAGTTTACGTATGATCTTCACCGAATGTCAGGCATATCCCATGTAGGAATATTGTTCATTTATAGGACGAAGGTGAACTTGGAAGTATTGAAGCGAACGCTACAATGTTCATTCCTGTACACGTCGTCATCGACGAAGCCAGAAAACAGAGCTACATTGCAGAACATGGAGGCACCATCTCAAAGCGCAGCCCGTGAGTAAAACGATACGCGTACTCTGACGTATTACGGTAACTGAATGAACGACGAATAATTTTTACTATTGTAATTTTTCTAAACGCTTTATATATGTCTTGTTGAAAAAGTTGTCTTCCGAATGATTCAACTTATTATTAATCTATGTCTAAGATATGCATTTGTATATGAGTTACGGTGTAGTAGCGGTGTCACTTTGTTCTGTGCACGTAGTCAAACCTAATCCCGATATAGGTAGACATCAAAAGTGTCACTAACAAGCAAATAAAAATGTTGCCTAACAGACAATATTAATTTGTTTCGATCACTGATATGAGAAGCCGGCATCTTTGTCAAACATTCGTCGAAATTCCACTGTTGAAATCCGCATCGTCATGCACATAATAAATAACATAGCTATTTTGACGATTCAGTCCTCAGAAGTGGAGTCACCGCATATAATGTTATACTGAAACATTTCGTCGATTTTCAATTGTACGCAGTGACCTGTATGAAACATCTTGAGTCACGCTCAAATTTCCCAGGCAAACTTAGTGAAATGTGTTGTCGTTAGATGTTGCAACGTGACTAGTAGGCGAACTTTTAAATCTTTAAATTCATGTTCATTACAACTTGATAATATTTGTTTAGCAAAACAGTTATAATATTAAAATCATCACGTTGTGCATGAATACACTGTGTGACAATTTATTTGACTACATCTAATCAGTTAATGCTCTCACATTCTAGACTAAACACGATCCAATCTAAACATGTATCATTTGGCATAATACTAACATTATTATGATTACAGCTTTATTATATTTATGAAAGCCATTTTTATTACTGATATACACTGTATACACATAATTTTATTCTCTTCCAAATCAATTGTCGGTACAAAACAAACACCACCAGATGGTGAATCTGTAGATTTTGTCCAGTATAATAATTATAATATCATAATAATAATATCCTTAGTAAATTAATTATTTGTTATCATATTCAAAATCAGTCTACAACGTTTGATTGTATTTAATTATGCACAATCTTGATGTGCGTAATTACAGTTATCAACTTATAATGAACACAAACTATATAACAGCAAACAAACCAGTTGTTCCCATATTCTTAATTATAAGCTAATTAAGTAATTGCAGTAACACATGATTTAATAACACAATTCATATATGTTAATATTATCAAAAACAAACTTGTATTCAGAGTGACAACTGAGAACGTAACAGACAAATATGTCAGACCAAACGTGTCGAGTATGCAGCCAAAAGGAATAGTTGGTTTATTTGATTCCTCTCATGTATTACAACAAACCAAAAGTAAAATCTACCTAATATATTAGCAACCAAATGTTTCGTCTAAATAATGAAACATTCGTTTATCTATTTCCGCTCATGCGCATACGACTTCTGCACGGACAATTATATAGGTAGCAAATTAACACATGTTTCGCTACAATGTTCTTGAGTTTATCTGTACATGGTAATAATTAAGAATCATTATTAGTCAATACCTGGTCTTTTATCCAGGCTCGCCTGTCTTGCAATCGCATTGTATGCCGGCTATCTCTACATCTGTGACCGTGCTCGCTACCAACAATTGGAGGTTCCGCTAAGAAATCTAATGAGTGCCGCTGATTGCGGTGGCGGTCCTGGCGGGGGCGGCGGCCATGTAATTTGGTACGGAGACCATAGCGGACCAGGAGGTGAGTAAAACCTCCATGGCAGCTTACTCTTATTCATCTCGCTGTAAGTAATACTAATTCAACCATTTGCAAAGGTTTAAGACCACGCACGATGTTTAAGCATTTTACGGTATGGCATCAGACTGCATAAGATAAAGTTTGGATTGCATCTTCCTATTAGTTGGGAAAACGAAGAAACTCAAACTCTCTGTGTGTTTAAGAGAGTATATATGCATAATGTTTTCAATTGACAACAGTGACGCACGATGCACTGAACATTTTAATTTAAATGCTTTGTTATATTGCTATGTACCCTGTTTTGTAATTAATGTTATTAATAAATTTATTTAATTTTATTTTGTATTAACTATATTTTACCGGATTACGCAATTTAGTAGGCAGTAATTTATTTATGTATTCTAATTTTAATTTTGTATTCAATATATGTTAACGCATTACGCAATTTATTAGATAGTCATTTGTTTAGTGTATGTACAGGTGCGTTAGAAATCACGAGCCTTAGGCAGATAAAATGTATATTTTATAAGGTTATCGTGAATAAATACTGTTTATGATTATGATTATTATTATTTGGGCCTTGAAGAAATACGCTTAGTCAGTACTTCCAGGTCATTTGTCTGCTGCTTTCAGTATCGATTAGGTATTTTTCAGTTTTATCTTCATCCCTGAAATGGGTTCTAAGTGAACAAATAGTGACTCTACATGGAGGAGGATATAATAAGTAAAGAGACATTTGTGCTAAATTAGGTTATTCCAAGACAGTCGTGCACAATACCATCGTCAAATTCAATAATGATGGCACTTTTCGTGGCAGTAAAAGGTGTGTGCGTGTGCGTGTGCGTGTGCGTGTGCGTGTGCGTGTGCGTGTGCGTGTGCGTGTGCGTGTGCGTGTGCGTGTGCGTGTGCGTGTGCGTGTGCGTGTGCGTGTGCGTGTGCGTGTGCGTGTGCGTGTGCGTGTGCGTGTGCGTGTGCGTGTGCGTGTGCGTGTGCGTGTGCGTGTGCGTGTGCGTGTGCGTGTGCGTGTGCGTGTGCGTGTGCGTGTGCGTGTGCGTGTGCGTGTGCGTGTGCGTGTGCGTGTGCGTGTGCGTGTGCGTGTGCGTGTGCGTGTGCGTGTGCGTGTGCGTGTGCGTGTGCGTGTGCGTGTGCGTGTGCGTGTGCGTGTGCGTGTGCGTGTGCGTGTGCGTGTGCGTGTGCGTGTGCGTGTGCGTGTGCGTGTGCGTGTGCGTGTGCGTGTGCGTGTGCGTGTGCGTGTGCGTGTGCGTGTGCGTGTGCGTGTGCGCGTGCGCGTGCGCGTGCGCGTGCGCGTGCGCGTGCGCGTGCGCGTGCGCGTGCGCGTGCGCGTGCGCGTGCGCGTGCGAGTGCGTGCGCGTGCGCGTGCGCGTGCGCGTGCGCGTGCGCGTGTGTGCGTGTGCGTATGTGGGAGTGTGCACGAGTTGTTATGCCTTTGTCCGCATGTTCGTGCGTGCGTGTGTGAATGCGTGTTTGCTCGCATTGTTCGTTGTGAGGGATTTGTCCAGTTTTATCATACACAGCTTAAAAAATTAGTCACAATAAAAGTGATCCTGGAGAATATACGTTTAATCGTTTAATAGTTTGTTATCGGGATAAGACTTTGCTTCAGCTGGCGCAATCTCGAACTTTGGATGAACATATTCTAGTAGCCACCCGCGCTACTGCTTATCACTTTCACTCATAGAATCATCGTCTCTATAAACTGTACAAGATAAGTTATCATTGTCTGCCCTATTGAATATAATTTAAAAGTGTCATTAAAAACGAACATTTTAATGCACAACCGCATTCATAAAGTTGTGTGCACTAATATGAACAGTGAAAATGTAAAGGCAATTGACATTTTCGATGACTATATAATAAAGAGGACCGCGCGCGTTGATAAAATATGTAGTGCATTCCCAGACATGTTGACTGGCAGCAACTATAATGTCATCTTTTATAATGTCTGCTGAGTCGGTAAATGTCAAAAAAAATCTGCCATGTCATATGTTTGCATATAATCTTGGCAAATGGTTTTAAAGTTATCCAAACAGTATTTAGAACTTAAAAACCCATGTTGCCATTTTTTATATTTGGTCATGTAGTGATTTAGCGGCCATTTTCAAAATGGCGAGTTAATGTGTAACTGAAGAAAAATTTCCTTTTTAATTTAACTTTAAACGGCCAATAAAGTCTTCTAAATATTGAATCTTAATTTCCCCGTAAATGGCCGCCACGTTTAATTTCCCCGTATGTTAATAATTATATCATCTAAGGAAAAAATTGTGGTGTGTTGATATATGTTTTGGGAACAACGATTTCAAATATAAAATGTTTGTACTTCTGCGTCTTTAACTTCTGCCATTTTTAAAGATGGCGGTCGTCAATACAAATGTTAGAACACCTGAAAAACCGCGTATCACTGAACAGAAATGCTTACGATACTGGATAGTTTGGTGGATAGCGATGTAAATCAATTTACTGACATTGACATGTTCGCCATTTTTAAAGATGGCGTCCGACTAAGTCCGTATGTTAAGAACTACGCAATCTGGAGCCAAACTGTAACGATTTTAGACACTGTTGTTTACATTTATTACGTTTGACCTTTTTGATATTAAAATATCCGTCATTATGTCTCAGGAGGTCCCAGAGGGTTGACGACAATACCAATGACCACAGGACTGACGTGTGACCAAGCACAGACCTGCATTGAGGCGGTACTGGGTTGCGTCTATCCAGTAGCCAGCGTTCTATTTTGTATCCGTGACATTGTCGTCACGTTGATTCCACCGTACACGCTATCTGCTGTTGGCAAAGCAGCGATCAACTGCGGGTTGTTGCTCGCACCCCGTTACGTCGGGTTTGTAATCGTTTATGTGTTCGTCACAGCTTATCGACGTTATTAATGGCATTGGGCATGGAATGACCTTCCAAACATTGTGCAAGTGTATGAGTGCTGCAGTGTACGTAGCAATGACGTCTCACTTTTATGATGTCTAAATCAAGAATAATATTTAACATTTAGCTGTTATTTTCATCGTACGTAAATAAATTGTACTGATTTAAATAAATGTCTATCCACTTATTTGAAGAAATAAAAACTAAATACTAATAATTAGCAAATGTAAATTGTAAACATTTATAAATACATCTAATGCATGTATAAATTGATTTAGGAAATTAACGAAGACCAAATAAGTGAAGGACTTTCTAAAATTACCATTTGTTATTATTTACTTTTAAGCAAACTGTTGCTGAAGGTATACTAGAGTTGTATTTTGTTTTTGCGTCTACGCATTGCCAGGTCCGCATGGCAGCG
>CBDHHR010000749.1:5000-7520 GCA_965263245.1 Metamycoplasmataceae bacterium
ATCGTCATCGTCATCGTCATCGTCATCGTCATCGTCATCGTCATCGTCATCACATAGAATGTCTTTGTCGATTGCTACGGTAATATTTCAAGAACAATCTGCTGACTGTCCAGCAACGACATAGATTGCAACAGAGCACAAGATGTCAAAATCGCTGGCACCGTATGAACAGTCTTTTGCAACGCGCCGCATTTGATAAAACAAAGATCCATGCAGAGCCAACTCGAACATAAATTATACTTCAGACGTTGTATTCTTGTAAGACTAACGCAAATCCTGTTCTTGATTTCGCATGGTGTCTCATCAGACTACGACCGCGCGGTATGTTACCCGGGCCAAATGGAGCTGATATTCTCGATCAGATAAACCAATTTTGGTCGGAATTCAACCAAGGAAATTAGATTCAAGCAGTTGCATATGCGCCAAACCAGCCGATGTGGCCACCGTGTACACAACGATGTGGCCAACGTGTACACAACGATGTGGCCACCGTGTACACGACGATGTGGCCACCGTGTACACGACGATATGGCCACCGTGTACACAACGATGTGGCCACCGTGTACACGACGATGTGGCCACCGTGTACACGACGATGTGGCCACCATGTACACGACGATGTGGCCACCGTGTACACGACGATGTGGCCACCGTGTACACGACGATGTGGCCACCGTGTACACGACGATGTGGCCACCGTGTACACGACGATGTGGCCACCGTGTACACGACGATGTGGCCACCGTGTACACGACGATGTGGCCACCGTGTACACGACGATGTGGCCACCGTCTACACGACGATGTGGCCACCGTGTACACGACGATGTGGCCACCGTGTACACGACGATGTGGCCACCGTGTACACAACGATGTGGCCACCGTGTACACAACGATGTGGCCACCGTGTACACAACGATGTGGCCACCGTGTACACAACGATGTGGCCACAGTGTACACGACGATGTGGCCACCGTGTACACGACGATGTGGCCCCCGTGTACACGACGATGTGGCCACCGTGTACACGACGATGTGGCCACCGTGTAGACGACGATGTGGCCACCGTGTACACGACGATGTGGCCACCGTGTACACGACGATGTGGCCACCGTGTACACGACGATGTGGCCACCGTGTACACGACGATGTGGCCACCGTGTACACGACGATGTGGCCACCGTGTACACGACGATGTGGCCACCGTGTACACGACGATGTGTCCACCGTGTACTCGACGATGTGGCCACCGTGTACACGACGATGTGGCCACCGTGTACACGACGATGTGGCCACCGTGTACACGACGATGTGGCCACCGTGTACACGACGATGTGGCCACCGTGTACACGACGATGTGGCCACCGTGTACACGACGATGTGGCCACCGTGTACACGACGATGTGGCCACCGTGTACACGACGATGTGGCCACCGTGTACACGACGATGTGGCCACCGTGTACACGACGATGTGGCCACCGTGAACACGACGATGTGGCCACCGTGTACACGACGATGTGGCCACCGTGTACACGACGATGTGGCCACCGTGTACAAGACGATGTGGCCACCGTGTACAAGACGATGTGGCCACCGTGTACACGACGATGTGGCCACCGTGTACACGACGATGTGGCCACCGTGTACACGACGATGTGGCCACCGTGTACACAACGATGTGGCCACCGTGTACACAACGATGTGGCCACAGTGTACACGACGATGTGGCCACAGTGTACACGACGATGTGGCCACCGTGTACACGACGATGTGGCCACCGTGTACACGACGATGTGGCCACCGTGTACACGACGATGTGGCCACCGTGTACACGACGATGTGGCCACCGTGTACACGACGATGTGGCCACCGTGTACACGACGATGTGGCCACCGTGTACACGACGATGTGGCCACCGTGTACACGACGATGTGGCCACCGTGTACACGACGATGTGGCCACCGTGTACACGACGATGTGGCCAGCGTGTACACGACGATGTGGCCACCGTGTACACGACGATGTGGCCACCGTGTACACGACGATGTGGCCACCGTGTACACGACGATGTGGCCACCGTGTACACAACGATGTGGCCACCGTGTACACGACGATGTGGCCACCGTGTACACGACGATGTGGCCACCGTGTACGTGTACGGGCAGAGAGAGAATGTGACTGGGGTCTTCATCTACAGACGCAACGAGCCGTGCTTCCATATATCTGAGCAACTATAAATGACAACTGTTGTGGGGACAGCGGGTCAAGTGTTGCAAAACAGAAAGCGAAGGCACCGTTGGTGGGTTCACGACATCATTAAACACGGGAGACAATATGGTGCGTACAAACATCTAGTTTCTTCAACGGCATGTTTCAATCATCGATGATGAATATAGAAGGCTACTACCTTCCCGCTAATATCGTCCGCCGTTCGTTAAAGTTGGGAAAACACGTCTGTAATGACGTCACTCCCTGGAAGGTTCTGTCCTATTCGTGTGCGGACACGGGTTGAACCGTTAC
>CBDHHR010000750.1:0-2500 GCA_965263245.1 Metamycoplasmataceae bacterium
TGATGCTGTTGCAGATTCCGTGTACAGCAGAAGCTTAACATTTATTTAGTGTACGCTGTAAATTATAAAGTATATTTTTTTAAACGTTTGAGATGCACGTTTTACATCCACGGGAAAAATAATTAAGAAACCTTATTTCCATATAAACCACCGTTTGAGCATGACTCGGTGCACGTGTTGTAAATGCATTCAAAGGCTACATTAAATATTAAACGGTAGGCTACATATGAACTGCTGGTAAACAAGATTGTGTCTTAATTACATGAGTGGACTGTAATACGTTTTTATTTAGGCGATAACGTGGCCTGACCAACTAAGTGTGTCAGTTGGCTTAATAACGTTCCACGGTTCATTGGTTTTGCGAGCATAGATGCGGTTACCATGGGCGCCGACGGAGACATTAAACGCAATCTGCCTTCTGATGCGTTATCGAATGTTATCGGGCGATGACCGTATCGGGCGATGACAGTCTGGAGATTGACAGGATGTGATGCGTTCGTCACTCCATTGACAGTGACACCATAACCGACAGAGTCGTGTAGACACGAGTCACGCGCAACGAATCTGTGAGCAAGACGCAGCGATGCGTGGATGGTAGGCGCGTGGATACATTATACGATAAACAAGTATTAAATGGAAGGTGCCAGCTAGTCTGCCCAGAGTTGGCAGAGCACTAATTTGTAGTGGGAAGTATTCTGTCTAGAACATGGATGAGTTAGCCAAACGGTATTATGGTTGAATCTGTTCATCTATTCACTATTACCAATCAATTTTGTTTTGGAACAGGATGTTTTGTTTACCCTTTGAACGTGTTGCTGGCGGAATCTTTCACATTGCGAACATTGTTCACAGCTTGTCCCTGTCCCTGCCCCACTCCGTGTCCCTGTCCCTCCCCCTCCCTCTTTCACCTCCCCTTGCTCGGCATCCGATGCTCCTCTGTCCGTTTCCGTGACAAAACACAACTTGACAGGAGTAAACCATCAGCATCCATGTCGTTTAAGTAAACGAAAACACACAGGAGCTGGCACACGCTACTGGACACAGACTGGACACATGTGACGCCACTGTCGCTGTCCCTCGTGTAGGGTCATCGTGTGTACGGTCGAACGTCCGGCATTCGTCGTGTAGGTGGGAGAGGGCTCGGTATTGATCTCGATAATAATGTTGACCGCAATCACGGATCGTTCACAAAGCGGCCGCTTTATAATATTAACGGGTAAAACGCTGCGAGAGATGAACAGCGATTGCTGATAAGGGAGAACAAACTCGAAGGATGGACTACGAGGTCGTGCTTCTGTGGTGAACCGGAAGTAGAAAGGATCCGATCAGTCGTACATCTCAACATTCTAGATACATGTTTGATTAGATTATTAATTAGATTAGAGTGCTAGATCATTGATTCCAGAACGGAGAAGTGATAATTACAAAATGTGGTTTACCAGCAAAGACCAGACGGATGTTGTTGTTTAGATTTGGTTGTGAACATGTTCACAAAAGGATTACTTTGGTGTCCAATACAGGTGGAAGAATCACAGAAAACGAACAATTTTTTTAGGGAGCAGTGTGTGTTTCACACCAGTCCTTTATTTCAAATTGAACATAATACATTATATATTTATACATATTTTAAATCAAATTAACATTTAAACAGAAAGGGCGACAGTTAAAACGCGTTGTTTAATGATGATGACAATAATAAAAAAAAATTCATGTAATACCACGCCAGATCCAGTTATAATTATAATTATTTGAGATTTTCTCCAATATAAATGTGCGAAGTGCATAATAGTAATGACGATAATGATAATAATAAATAATTTGTATGCACAAATATCCTCGCAGGTCAAGCAGTGTGGTGCAACAAAACGAAAGCATTAAACAATCTCGTAATCATGTACAATACGAAAGTCATCAGCAGATGAATGGAATAACTGACAACTTAAGTAAAGTTATCGAGTTATTCCAAAGTACAACATTTCAACATGTCCAGGCTTGCGATGATTCATAGGCCAGTGTTTCACGTGCGAACGTCTTGGGTGAACTGTGCCGCAGGATATGACCGTGTATGTATTCTGTGGGCGTTCAGACAAGGAGCCGGCCAGATGATAATGTGAAGTACGCAGACAGGACCGGAGGCCAGACGGACATGACATGTAAGTACATAGGACAGGTAGACAGGACACACAAATGCATAGGACAAACAAGCAGGCACATCGAACAAGGTAGAGCTTACAAACCCGCAGACATACTGACACGCCATTAAAAGCAATGGCGGACATATTGTGTGATAGACAGTTGTGGCGGGTTGACGGAAAGTCAGAGCAGGAAGGACATGAGGGTAGAACAGGACACAGATGAACAGGACAGAAAGCTTACAGGACACACAAGCAGAACAGAAGACTGTCGGGCCGAGGGGTCGTGTCAGCCAAGCTGACTGGATGCACTGTTGGCGGCTTGGTTGACCAGCTGGTTGTTGGCTAGTTTATTAGTCGATCGACCG
>CBDHHR010000750.1:7500-12500 GCA_965263245.1 Metamycoplasmataceae bacterium
TTCTGTCAGTGGAAGGTGAACCCTTGTTCAATATACCTTCTGTCAGTGGAAGGTGAACCCGTGTTCAATATACCTTCTGTCAGTGGAAGGTGAACCCTTGTTCAATATACACCTGTCACTGGAAGGTGAACCCTTGTTCAATATACCATCTGTCATTGGAAGGTGAACCCATGTTCAACATACCATCTGTCATTAGAGAGTGAACCCTTGTTCAGTATACCACTTGGCACTGGAAGGTGAACTCATGCTCAATTTATCATCTGTCGTGGGCAGACGAACCCTTATTCAACATATCACCTGACGTTTTCAGGCGAAAACTTGTTCAGTATATCATCTGTCGTGGGTGAGTATGCGAACACTTCCACGCCTTATATTTACAACGTTTTGATTGCACATTCGACGCGAATTGCGAATATCTTTTATTATGTTTCTTCTCCCAAAGCGCCCAATGTTTTGAAGAGCGAGTTTCTTCCCAGCGTTGCTTGGCACTTTTGGCTGCAGAAGGTAATCGCATCACCTACGTCGTTTACGATGTTGTAGCAGACATTTGCTTGTAAATGCCGTTAGCTGCAGACGAGCCGTTCTTCACAGAACAGTTGAATGTCAAATGTGGTTGGGACATCAACTGGTGTTCTTGGAAAACAAGTCCTGCATGATGTGGCCAGAGTTATGAGAGTACCGGCGAGACTAGAACGTCTGTACCGTGTAATGTGGTCTGGGAGAAAGTCTAATTCGAATATAATTAGAAATATTATCTTGCTGGATACGTCGATAGTTCCATGTGTAGTTTCTGTTGAATCACCGTAAGTTTACTTTCTTTGCCTCCCATTTTCACGTCGGTGTGCGTCGTACGGTGTAATCCTTGGACTTGTCATCCCCGGCTGTCTCAGGCTAGGGTCGTCGTCGGTTTCTCCTGTTTTCCACTTTTCCTTGTTCTCACCACCTTCCTACTCTCTCTCTCTCTCTCTCTCTCTCTCTCTCTCTCTTTCTCTCTCTCTCTCTCTATCTCTCTATTTCCTTTCTCTCTCTCTCTCTCTCTCTCTCTTTCTCTTTCTCTTTCTCTTTCTCTTTCTCTTTCTCTTTCTCTTTCTCTTTCTCTTTCTCTTTCTCTTTCTCTTTCTCTTTCTCTTTCTCTTTCTCTTTCTCTTTCTCTTTCTCTTTCTCTTTCTCTTTCTCTTTCTCTTTCTCTTTCTCTCTCTTTCTCTCTCTTTCTCTCTCTTTCTCTCTCTCTTTCTCTCTCTTTCTCTCTCTTTCTCTCTCTTTCTCTTTCTCTTTATCTCTCTCTTTCTCTCCCTCTCTCTCTTTCTCTCTCTTCCCCTTTCTCTCTCTCTCCACCCTTTCTCTCTCTCTCCCCCTTTCTCTATCTCTCCTCTCTCACTCTCTCTCTCTCCTGTCTCTCGATGTCTCCCACTCTCTCTCTCTGCACTTATTTTGAATTCCTGACAAATGTCGATTGACAAAATCCTGCCACCTCTGTCGTTGTGTTCCAGTTCGTCTTCTTTAGTGCACTTTCAGAGCCATCTGCTTTCGTCGCTCGCTATTCTCCACCCCGTACCACGTCTAACGACACCTTCATCGACTCACCGCCGATGTCGTCTTGAACATTTACTACGTCTAACGATACTTTCATCGACTCACCGCCGATGTCGTCTTGAACATTTACTACGTCTAACGACACTTTCATCGACTCACCGCCGATGTCGTCTTGAACATTTACTACGTCTAACGACACTTTCATCGACTCACCGCCGATGTCGTCTTGAACATTTACTACGTCTAACGACACTTTCATCGACTCACCGCCGATGTCGTCTTGAACATTTACTACGTCTAACGACACTTTCATCGACTCACCGCCGATATCGTCTTGAACATTTACTACGCCTAACGACACTTTCATCGACTCACCGCCGATGTCGTCTTGAACATTTACTTCATATCGACCTCAGTTCCTCCGTCCTACTGTCTCCATACTCCATGCTCTGAACCAAGTGAAGCTATTCGTCCCCTAGACATTTTGTACAGGTGTTTTCTTGACTGAAAATGTTCGCCAGACGACGACTGGTGGGCCATTGCTGAAGGCCGTGGGGGGTCGGCCGGACAGTCCAGCGTGGGCGCCCAGACACGATTGTCGTCCACCAGAAAGTCGATTACTATATTTTAGAAAACCGTTTTAGCTTGATCGAATTCGTTAGGCGGCCACATGACAGGGGGTGCTGTCGTTTCTATTCCGGTTGTCAGCAATTACCGCGTCATCTATCTCATTTGTTGCCATTATCCTGCGTCAAAATGTTATTGTGTTAGTCACTCGCCAGGTGGCCCTAGTAGTCCGTCAGTCCGGCTTTGATTGGGTCGCCACTGACTCCTGCCAGGGGTTGCACTCTGACTGGTTTACGTCCGGGTAAAGAATTGATGATAACATTATTAATTTGTATGTAGTTCGAGGTGGAATACGTCTGAGAAATTAAATCTTTTGAATAAGCGAAACCCCGCATACAATATTTCTACGCTCCGTAATATTGTTTGTATTTCTGAAAGACGAGAAGATATGAAATATCATTTGTAAAGGGACGGTGTAGAATATATTAGAAAGTGTTCATCCTAATGCAAACCGGTAAGTATTCAGTGGCAACACATGCAAATGTTATTTGTGGTATGGCTTATAAATTTGTAGAAGAACTATGTTGTCATACTTGATATTGTAGTTTGTATATTGACCTTCTCTTGCATTGTCTTCATGTTTGTCTTCGTCTATGTGACAAATGTGATGATTACGACATACGATGGCGATGGCGTAGTTTTTAAGATGTCTTGTTCGTAGATTTCACGACAACAAATTATACACGTTGATGGATATTTATTAACAAACAAATATTGCACTGATTTTCTGATAAAAAATGTATGTCGATAATGGATAGATAAACAATTTTTGGTGATCGTTCCCTCGTGACGTTCCGGCGGGAAGCGACCAGTGACGGACACGGCAATTGTCGCCGTGGCTGACTGTGATCGCAGGTGTGTCGCGAAAGACGGACACAGTAAATTGAGTTTGCGACGGTGTCTTCAAGTGCTGCTCCAGGCGCTGGGTGCCATTGAACCGCAGCTGGGCGATAACTACGTTACACGGGTGCGAATCGATGGCGCTGGTCGACTCGGTGGCGTGGGTAGGCCACCGTCGTATCAACAGTTTTCGGCGTTTGTACACGTGCGAGGTCTGGTGTGGTTGGCGTGCAGCGTCCATCTAGAGGTCTAACGTTCAGAGGTCGCCACGTTGAGAACACGTCTGTAGCGCCTCTACCGGCGGGCCTAGTTAAAGCCGCAGCCAAATCACAACAGTTGAAGATGTCGCAGCAAAATTGGTTTATACCGGGCAGTTTTGTGCTGCTGTTTAACAATCTAGAACCTTTCAGAAAGACTTGCAGAATCACAAAGGATGCAGACACATATGTGAACAGTAGCTTTTACACTGAACAAATTCAGAGGAACGTAAATAAAATTTTATTTTTTGATTGCTACTGTAAGCAAATAACTTTTAGTTGGTGCCTTTCAATTCACACTCGGCTACTTGTATTCAACAAAGAAAATCTCCAGTGCTCTCTTCTAGGGATACATAACTTGGGTTCGAATCCTGTGCTGCCGTGTCACAACCTTGGGGCAAGTTTTTTCACTCTACATTGCTCCAGTTCACTCAGCTGTAAAAATGATTTCCTGGCTATAGACAGTGGTGGATATGTTTACGAGCAGACTTTGCGCAATACTTGTAGCATGTGGCTGAATGCTTCCCAGAGAAGTTGAGATGGTGCTTGATTGAACAGGTCTGCCAGGGAAGTAAAGCGAAAAAAAATGTTTTGAGCATGCACATTGAGCATGCACATTCATTCGTCGACCTGTCCGTGTATAGTTGAAGGAACTAGGGCCAGTGTAGAACGGGAACAAAAGGACATCGTGTACACCCATCTCTCAGCCTCGTTCGCGTTCACGTCGTTAACGGAAATAACATTACCCTGGCGCATGCGCTCAGCGATCCTAAGTCCTTTTGTGCTATTGATCAAATACACGCGTTCAAAGCATTTGGCTTTATATCA
Source organism: Metamycoplasmataceae bacterium (assembly GCA_965263245.1). GTDB lineage: Bacteria > Bacillota_I > Bacilli_A > Mycoplasmatales > Metamycoplasmataceae > DT-68. The sequence continues at coordinate 11,586 of CBDHHR010000750.1, forward strand.
ACGTGACCTTTTCCATTCCATTTGACGAAGCGTGCAAAATCATCATATACAGCGGGCAATATTATGACACTTTTTATCTGCTACTTCTGCTACTGCCGTTTTTTAGGTGCAATTGCCTGGAGAATCTTTTTTGCCCCCTGTGGCGTTGTCTATAACCAGTAAAGACATCGCAAATAAATGTTGGTGTTTTGCGGTGTATGACGTAACTTCGTACCACCGGGTAGGCGAAAACTACATTTGCTGATTTGATTTTCGGTGATGACAAAGCGTAATAAGATCGATGCTTGGCCGTCACTTCATCAATGCCAGTGTTTCTACACGTGTCATTGGATAGAACTGTGTTATTTTGCACAATCGCATAGCCGTATTAATGGCGGTTAACCATGAATGTTGTCATGTCTGTCTACACTAATATATATATATATATATATATATATATATATATATATATATATATATATATATATATATATATATATATATATATGTGTGTGTGTGTGTAAGTGGATATATACGATGTGAGTGTTTGTGTGTATATAGTATTGGACACAACGATACAATGAAATATATATATATATACATTTACATATATACTATATATATATATATATATATATATATATATATATATATATATATATACTTATTTAAATCGTTTATATTTAATGCATTATATTTGTTTTAATTTTAATAGTGTTGCTTAAGCAAGTATACAAGACACCATCTAAATGGATGTAATACGTATTTCTTTTGTTGTTGCTGGTCGTTTCTAAACACTCCCTAAGGGCATACAATAGTTAATCTTATTGTTGGCAGTGATCATTTGAAACGCCTCTGAGTACATTCGTACTAGGATACAGTACAGACTTAAGGAGTAGTCGGTAGGCAGATTGTCAAGGACAGATCCAGAGGCGC
>CBDHHR010000751.1:0-15391 GCA_965263245.1 Metamycoplasmataceae bacterium
GTGGGAGTGTTGGAGTGTTGGAGTGTTGGAGTGTTGGAGTGTTGGAGTGTTGGAGTGTTGGAGTGTTGGAGTGTTGGAGTGTTGGAGTGTTGGAGTGTTGGAGTGTTGGAGTGTTGGAGTGTTGGAGTGTTGGAGTTTTGGAGTGTTGGAGTGTTGGAGTGTTGGAGTGTTGGAGTGTTGGAGTGTTGGAGTGTTGGAGTGTTGGAGTGTTGGAGTGTTGGAGTGTTGGAGTGTTGGAGTGTTGGAGTGTTGGAGTGTTGGAGTGTTGGAGTGTTGGAGTGTTGGAGTGAGTGTTGGAGTGTTGGAGTGTTGGAGTGTTGGAGTGTTGGAGTGTTGGAGTGTTGGAGTGTTGGAGTGTTGGAGTGTTGGAGTGTTGGAGTGTTGGAGTGTTGGAGTGTTGGAGTGTTGGAGTGTTGGAGTGTTGGAGTGTTGGAGTGTTGGAGTGTTGGAGTGTTGGAGTGTTGGAGTGTTGGAGTGTTGGAGTGTTGGAGTGTTGGAGTGTTGGAGTGTTGGAGTGTTGGAGTGTTGGAGTGTTGGAGTGTTGGAGTGTTGGAGTGTTGGAGTGTTGGAGTGTTGGCATGTTGGAGTGTTGGAGTGTTGGAGTGTTGGAGTGTCGGAGTGTCGGTGCGTCGGTGCGTCGGAGTGTCGGAGTGCTGGAGTGTTGGAGTGTTGGAGTGTTGAGTGTTGGAGTGTTGAGTGTTGGAGTGTTGGAGTTTTGGAGTGTTGGAGTGTTGGAGTGTTGAAGTGTAGGTGTTGGAATGTTGGAGTGTTGGAGTGTTGGAGTGTTGGAGTGTTGGTGTTGGAGTGTTGGAGTGTTGGAGTGTTGGAGTGTTGGAGTGTTGGAGTGTTGGAGTGTTGGAGTGTTGGAGTGTTGGAGTGTTGGAGTGTTGGAGTGTTGGAGTGTTGGAGTGTTGGAGTGTTGGAGTGTTGGAGTGTTGGAGTGTTGGAGTGTTGGAGTGTTGGAGTGTTGGAGTGTTGGAGTGTTGGAGTGTTGGAGTGTTGGAGTGTTGGAGTGTTGGAGTGTTGGAGTGTTGGAGTGTTGGAGTGTTGGAGTGTTGGAGTGTTGGAGTGTTGGAGTGTTGGAGTGTTGGAGTGTTGGAGTGTTGGAGTGTTGGAGTGTTGGAGTGTTGGAGTGTTGGAGTGTTGGAGTGTTGGAGTGTTGGAGTGTTGGAGTGTTGGAGTGTTGGAGTGTTGGAGTGTTGGAGTGTTGGAGTGTTGGAGTGTTGGAGTGTTGGAGTGTTGGAGTGTTGGAGTGTTGGAGTGTTGGAGTGTGTTGGAGTGTTGGAGTGTTGGAGTGTTGGAGTGTTGGAGTGTTGGAGTGTTGGAGTGTTGGAGTGTTGGAGTGTTGGAGTGTTGGAGTGTTGGAGTGTTGGAGTGTTGGAGTGTTGGAGTGTTGGAGTGTTGGAGTGTTGGAGTGTTGGAGTGTTGGAGTGTTGGAGTTTTGGAGTGTTGGAGTGTTGGAGTGTTGGAGTGTTGGAGTGTTGGAGTGTTGGAGTGTTGGAGTGTTGGAGTGTTGGAGTGGAGTTGGAGTGTTGGAGTGTTGGAGTGTTGTTGGAGTGTTGGAGTGTTGGAGTGTTGGAGTGTTGGAGTGTTGGAGTGTTGGAGTGTTGGAGTGTTGGAGTGTTGGAGTGTTGGAGTGTTGGAGTGTTGGAGTGTTGGAGTGTTGGAGTGTTGGAGTGTTGGAGTGTTGGAGTGTTGGAGTGTTGGAGTGTTGGAGTGTTGGAGTTGGAGTGTTGGAGTGTTGGAGTGTTGGAGTGTTGGAGTGTTGGAGTGTTGGAGTGTTGGAGTGTAGGAGTGTTGGAGTGTTGGAGTATTGGAGTGTAGGTGGAGTGTTGGAGTGTTGGAGTGTTGGAGTGTTGGAGTGTTGGAATGTTGGAGTGTTGTAGTGTTGGGAGTGTTGGGAGTGTTGGAGTGTTGGAGAGTTGGAGTGTTGGAGTGTAGGTGTGTTGGAGTGTTGGAGTGTTGGAGTGTTGGAGTGTTGGAGTGTTGGAGTGTTGGAGTGTTGGAGTGTTGGAGTGTTGGTGTGTTTGAATGTTTGAATGTAGGAGTGTTGGAGTGTTGGAGTGTTGGAGTGTTGGAGTGTTTGAGTGTAGGAGTGTTGGAGTATTGGTGTGTTGGAGTGTAGGTGTGGTGGAGTGTTGGAGTGTTGGAGTGTTGGAGTGTTGGAGTCTTAGGTCTTAGGTCTTAGGTCTTAGGTGATTACCTCCAAACAGCCCAAACTTGGGCTTACGCAGGAGTTGTTTTTCTCTAGAATTTGTGAGTCCACTACAGGTTACACATTTACCCCCTGTGTGGGATCTTTTTCTTCCCCTGGCATAGACACCAGACAGAAGGGACCACCGGCTTTTAGTGTCTCTTCCGAAAGACACAGGCAAATGTGGGGTGAAGAAATTGCCTAAGTTTCGAAACGGCGGTAGGTGGGATTGAACCACCGTCCCCTCGATTGACAGTCCGGCGCTCTACCACGCGACCACCGCTCCCCTGGAGTGTTGGAGTGTTGTAGTGTTGGGAGTTTTGGAGTGTTGGAGTGTTGTGGTGTTGGAGTGTTGGAGTGTTGGAGTGTTGGAGTGTTGGAGTGTTGGAGTGTTGGAGTGTTGGAGTGTTGGAGTGTTGGAGTGTTGGTGTGTTTGAGTGATGAATTGATGGGGTGTTGGAATGTTGGATTGTGGGAGTGTTGGAGTGTTGGAGTGATGGGGTGTTGGCATGTAGGATTGTGGGAGTGTTGGAGTGTTGGAGTGTTGGAGTGTTGGCATGTTGGAGTGTTGGAGTGTTGGAGTGTAGGAGTGCTGAAGTGTTGGAGTGTTGGAATGTTGGAGTGTAGGAGGGTTGGAGGGTTGGAGTGTTGGAGTGTTGGAGTGTTGGAGTGTTGGAGTGTTGGAGTGTTGGAGTGTTGGAGTTTTGGAGTGTTGGAGTGTTGGAGTGTAGAGTGTTGGAGTGTTGGAGTGTTGGAGTGTAGGAATGTTGGAGTGTTGGAGTGTTGGAGTGTTGGAGTGTTGGAGTGTTGGAGTGTTGGGAGTGTTGGAGTGTTGGAGTGTTGGAGTGTTGGAGTGTTGGAGTGTTGGAGTGGAGTGTTGGAGTGTTGGAGTGTTGGAGTGTTGGAGTGTTGGAGTGTTGGAGTGTTGGAGTGTTGGAGTGTTGGAGTGTTGGAGTGTTGGAGTGTTGGAGTGTTGGAGTGTTGGAGTGTTGGAGTGTTGGAGTGTTGGAGTGTTGGAGTGTTGGAGTGTTGGAGTGTTGGAGTGTTGGAGTGTTGGAGTGTTGGAGTGTTGGAGTGTTGGAGTGTTGGAGTGGAGTGTTGGAGTGTTGGAGTGTTGGAGTGTTGGAGTGTTGGAGTGTTGGAGTGTTGGAGTGTTGGAGTGCTGGAGTGTTGGAGTGTTGGAGTGTTGGAGTGTTGAAGTGTAGGAATGTTGGAGTGTTGGAGAGGTGGAGTTTTGGAGTTTTGGAGTGTTGTAGTGTTGGGAGTGTTGGAGTGTTGGAGTGTTGGAGTGTTGGAGTGTTGGAGTGTTGGAGTGTTGGAGTGTTGGAGTGTTGGAGTGTAGGAGTTTTGGATTGTTGGAGTGTTGGAGTGTTGGTGTGTTTGAGTGTTGGATTGATGGGGTGTTGGAATGTTGGATTGTGGGAGTGTTGGAGTGTTGGAGTGATGGGGTGTTGGCATGTAGGATTGTGGGAGTGTTGGAGTGTTGGAGTGTTGGCATGTTGGAGTGTTGGAGTGTTGGAGTGTCGGAGTGCTGAAGTGTTGGAGTGTTGGAATGTTAGAGTGTAGGAGGGTTGGAGGGTTGGAGTGTTGTAGTGTTGGAATGTTGGAGTGTTGGAGTGTTGGAGTGTTGGAGTGTTGGAGTTTTGGAGTGTTGGAGTGCTGGACTGCTAGAGTGTTGGAGTGTTGGAGTGTTGAAGTGTAGGAATGTTGGAGTGTTGGAGAGGTGGAGTGTTGGAGTGTTGGAGTGTTGGAGTTTTGGAGTGTTGTAGTGTTGGGAGTGTTGGAGTGTTGGAGTGTTGGAGTGTTGGAATGTTGGAGTTTTGGAGTTTTGGAGTGTTGGAGTGTTGGAGTGTTGGAGTGTATGAGTGTTGGATTGTTGGAGTGTATGAGTATTGGAGTGTTGGATTGTTGGAGTGTTGGAGTGTTGGAGTTTTGGAGTGTTGGAATGTTGGAGTGTAGGAGTGTTGGAATGTTGGAGTGTAGGAGTGTTGGAGTGTTGGAGTGTAGGAGTGTTGGAGTGTTGGAGTGTTGGAGTATTGGAGTGTAGGTGTGTTGGAGTGTTGGAGTGTTGGAGTGTTGGAGTGTTGGAGTGTTGGAGTGTTGGAATATTGGAGTGTTGTAGTGTTGAGAGTGTTGGGAGTGTTGGGAGTGTTGGAGTGTTGGAGTGTTGGAGTGTTGAAGTGTTGAAGTGTACGTGTGTTGGAGTGTTGGAGTGTTGGAGTGTTGGTGTGTTGGAATGTTTGAATGTAGGAGTGTTGGAGTGTTGGAGTGTTGGAGTGTTGGAGTGTTTGAGTGTAGGAGTGTTGGAGTATTGGTGTGTTGGAGTATTGGAGTGTAGGTGTGGTGGAGTGTTGGAGTGTTGGAGTGTTGGAGTGTTGGAGTGTTGGAGTCTTAGGTCTTAGGTCTTAGGTGATTACCTCCAAACAGCCCAAACTTGGGCTTACGCAGGAGTTGTTTTTCTCTAGAATTTGTGAGTCCACTACAGGTTACACATTTACCCCCTGTGTGGGATCTTTTACTTCCCCTGGCATAGACACCAGACAGAAGGGACCACCGGCTTTTAGTGTCTCTTCCGAATGACACAGGCAAATGTGGGGTGAAGAAATTGCCTAAGTTTCGAAACGGCGGTAGGTGGGATTGAACCACCGCCCCCTCGATTGACAGTCCGGCGCTCTACCACGCGACCACCGCTCCCCTGGAGTGTTGGAGTGTTGTAGTGTTGGGAGTTTTGGAGTGTTGGAGTGTTGTGGTGTTGGAGTGTTGGAGTGTTGGAGTGTTGGAGTGTTGGAGTGTTGGAGTGTTGGAGTGTTGGAGTGTTGGTGTGTTTGAGTGTTGGATTGATGGGGTGTTGGAATGTTGGATTGTGGGAGTGTTGGAGTGTTGGAGTGATGGGGTGTTGGCATGTAGGATTGTGGGAGTGTTGGAGTGTTGGAGTGTTGGAGTGTTGGAGTGTTGGCATGTTGGAGTGTTGGAGTGTTGGAGTGTCGGAGTGCTGAAGTGTTGGAGTGTTGGAATGTTGGAGTGTAGGAGGGTTGGAGGGTTGGAGTGTTGTAGTGTTGGAGTGTTGGAGTGATGGAGTGTTGGAGTGTTGGAGTTTTGGAGTGTTGGAGTGCTGGAATGCTAGAGTGTTGGAGTGTTGGAGTGTTGAAGTGTAGGAATGTTGGAGTGTTGGAGAGGTGGAGTGTTGGAGTTTTGGAGTGTTGTAGTGTTGGGAGTGTTGGAGTGTTGGAGTGTTGGAGTGTTGGAGTGTTGGAGTGTTGGAGTGTTCGAGTGTTGGAGTGTTGGAGTGTAGGAGTTTTGGATTGTTGGAGTGTTGGAGTGTTGGAGTGTTGGAGTGTTGGAGTGTTGGAGTGTTGGAGTGTTGGAGTGTTGGAGTGTTGGAGTGTTGGAGTGTTGGAGTGTTGGAGTGTTGGAGTGTTGGAGTGTTGGAGTGTTGGAGTGTTGGAGTGTTGGAGTGTTGGAGTGTTGGAGTGTTGGAGTGTTGGAGTGTTGGAGTGTTGGAGTGTTGGAGTGTTGGAGTGTTGGAGTGTTGGAGTGTTGGAGTGTTGGAGTGTTGGAGTGTTGGAGTGTTGGAGTGTTGGAGTGTTGGAGTGTTGGAGTGTTGGAGTGTTGGAGTGTTGGAGTGTTGGAGTGTTGGAGTGTTGGAGTGTTGGAGTGTTGGAGTGTTGGAGTGTTGGAGTGTTGGAGTGTTGGAGTGTTGGAGTGTTGGAGTGTTGGAGTGTTGGAGTGTTGGAGTGTTGGAGTGTTGGAGTGTTGGAGTGTTGGAGTGTTGGAGTGTTGGAGTCTTAGGTCTTAGGTCTTAGGTCTTAGGTCTTAGGTGATTACCTCCAAACAGCCCAAACTTGGGCTTACGCAGGAGTTGTTTTTCTCTAGAATTTGTGAGTCCACTACAGGTTACACATTTACCCCCTGTGTGGGATCTTTTTCTTCCCCTGGCATAGACACCAGACAGAAGGGACCACCGGCTTTTAGTGTCTCTTCCGAAAGACACAGGCAAATGTGGGGTGAAGAAATTGCCTAAGTTTCGAAACGGCGGTATGTGGGATTGAACCACCATCCCCTCGATTGACAGTCCGGCGCTCTACCACGCGACCACCGCTCCCCTGGAGTGTTGGAGTGTTGTAGTGTTGGGAGTTTTGGAGTGTTGGAGTGTTGTGGTGTTGGAGTGTTGGAGTGTTGGAGTGTTGGAGTGTTGGAGTGTTGGAGTGTTGGAGTGTTGGAGTGTTGGAGTGTTGGAGTGTTGGTGTGTTTGAGTGATGGATTGATGGGGTGTTGGAATGTTGGATTGTGGGAGTGTTGGAGTGTTGGAGTGATGGGGTGTTGGCATGTAGGATTGTGGGAGTGTTGGAGTGTTGGAGTGTTGGAGTGTTGGCATGTTGGAGTGTTGGAGTGTTGGAGTGTAGGAGTGCTGAAGTGTTGGAGTGTTGGAATGTTGGAGTGTAGGAGGGTTGGAGGGTTGGAGTGTTGTAGTGTTGCAGTGTTGGAGTGTTGGAGTGTTGGAGTGTTGGAGTGTTGGAGTTTTGGAGTGTTGGAGTGCTGGACTGCTAGAATGTTGGAGTGTTGGAGTGTTGGAGTGTTGAAGTGTAGGAATGTTGGAGTGTTGGAGAGGTGGAGTTTTGGAGTTTTGGAGTGTTGTAGTGTTGGGAGTGTTGGAGTGTTGGAGTGTTGGAGTGTTGGAGTGTTGGAGTGTTGGAGTGTTGGAGTGTTGGAGTGTTGGAGTGTTGGAGTGTAGGAGTTTTGGATTGTTGGCGTGTTGGAGTGTTGGTGTGTTTGAGTGTTGGATTGATGGGGTGTTGGAATGTTGGATTGTGGGAGTGTTGGAGTGTTGGAGTGATGGGGTGTTGGCATGTAGGATTGTGGGAGTGTTGGAGTGTTGGAGTGTTGGCATGTTGGAGTGTTGGAGTGTTGGAGTGTCGGAGTGCTGAAGTGTTGGAGTGTTGGAATGTTAGAGTGTAGGAGGGTTGGAGGGTTGGAGTGTTGTAGTGTTGGAATGTTGGAGTGTTGGAGTGTTGGAGTGTTGGAGTGTTGGAGTTTTGGAGTGTTGGAGTGCTGGACTGCTAGAGTGTTGGAGTGTTGGAGTGTTGAAGTGTAGGAATGTTGGAGTGTTGGAGAGGTGGAGTGTTGGAGTGTTGGAGTGTTGGAGTTTTGGAGTGTTGTAGTGTTGGGAGTGTTGGAGTGTTGGAGTGTTGGAGTGTTGGAATGTTGGAGTTTTGGAGTTTTGGAGTGTTGGAGTGTTGGAGTGTTGGAGTGTATGAGTGTTGGATTGTTGGAGTGTATGAGTATTGGAGTGTTGGATTGTTGGAGTGTTGGAGTGTTGGAGTTTTGGAGTGTTGGAATGTTGGAGTGTAGGAGTGTTGGAATGTTGGAGTGTAGGAGTGTTGGAGTGTTGGAGTGTAGGAGTGTTGGAGTGTTGGAGTGTTGGAGTATTGGAGTGTAGGTGTGTTGGAGTGTTGGAGTGTTGGAGTGTTGGAGTGTTGGAGTGTTGGAGTGTTGGAATATTGGAGTGTTGTAGTGTTGGGAGTGTTGGGAGTGTTGGGAGTGTTGGAGTGTTGGAGTGTTGGAGTGTTGAAGTGTTGAAGTGTAGGTGTGTTGGAGTGTTGGAGTGTTGGAGTGTTGGTGTGTTGGAATGTTTGAATGTAGGAGTGTTGGAGTGTTGGAGTGTTGGAGTGTTGGAGTGTTTGAGTGTAGGAGTGTTGGAGTATTGGTGTGTTGGAGTATTGGAGTGTAGGTGTGGTGGAGTGTTGGAGTGTTGGAGTGTTGGAGTGTTGGAGTGTTGGAGTCTTAGGTCTTAGGTCTTAGGTGATTACTTCCAAACAGCCCAAACTTGGGCTTACGCAGGAGTTGTTTTTCTCTAGAATTTGTGAGTCCACTACAGGTTACACAATTACCCCCTGTATGGGATCTTTTACTTCCCCTGGCATAGACACCAGACAGAAGGGACCACCGGCTTTTAGTGTCTCTTCCGAATGACACAGGCAAATGTGGGGTGAAGAAATTGCCTAAGTTTCGAAACGGCGGTAGGTGGGATTGAACCACCGCCCCCTCGATTGACAGTCCGGCGCTCTACCACGCGACCACCGCTCCCCTGGAGTGTTGGAGTGTTGTAGTGTTGGGAGTTTTGGAGTGTTGGAGTGTTGTGGTGTTGGAGTGTTGGAGTGTTGGAGTGTTGGAGTGTTGGAGTGTTGGAGTGTTGGAGTGTTGGAGTGTTGGAGTGTTGGAGTGTTGGAGTGTTGGAGTGTTGGTATGTTTGAGTGTTGGATTGATGGGGTGTTGGAATGTTGGATTGTGGGAGTGTTGGAGTGTTGGAGTGATGGGGTGTTGGCATGTAGGATTGTGGGAGTGTTGGAGTGTTGGAGTGTTGGAGTGTTGGAGTGTTGGCATGTTGGAGTGTTGGAGTGTTGGAGTGTCGGAGTGCTGAAGTGTTGGAGTGTTGGAATGTTGGAGTGTAGGAGGGTTGGAGGGTTGGAGTGTTGGAGTGTTGGTGTGTTTGAGTGATGGATTGATGGGGTGTTGGAATGTTGGATTGTGGGAGTGTTGGAGTGTTGGAGTGATGGGGTGTTGGCATGTAGGATTGTGGGAGTGTTGGAGTGTTGGAGTGTTGGAGTGTTGGAGTGTTGGAGTGTTGGAGTGTTGGAGTGTAGGAGTGTTGGAGTGTTGGAGTGTTGGAGTGTTGGAGTGTAGGAGTGTTGGAGTGTTGGAGTGTTGGAGTGTTGGAGTGTTGGAGTGTTGGAGTGTTGGAGTGTTGGAGTGTTGGAGTGTTGGAGTGTTGGAGTGCTGGAGTGCTGGAGTGTTGGAGTGTTGGAGTGTTGGAGTGTTGAAGTGTTGGAGTGTTGGAGTGTTGGAGTGTTGGAGTGTTGGAGTGTTGGAGTGTTGGAGTGTTGGAGTGTTGGAGTGTTGGAGTGTTGGAGTGTTGGAGTGTTGGAGTGTTGGAGTGTTGGAGTGTTGGAGTGTTGGAGTGTTGGAGTGTTGGAGTGTTGGAGTGTTGGAGTGTTGGAGTGTTGGAGTGTTGGAGTGTTGGAGTGTTGGAGTGTTGGAGTGTTGGAGTGTTGGAGTGTTGGAGTGTTGGAGTGTTGGAGTGTTGGAGTGTTGGGGTGTTGGCATGTAGGATTGTGGGAGTGTTGGAGTGTTGGAGTGTTGGCATGTTGGAGTGTTGGAGTGTTGGAGTGTCGGAGTGCTGAAGTGTTGGAGTGTTGGAATGTTAGAGTGTAGGAGGGTTGGAGGGTTGGAGTGTTGTAGTGTTGGAATGTTGGAGTGTTGGAGTGTTGGAGTGTTGGAGTGTTGGAGTTTTGGAGTGTTGGAGTGCTGGACTGCTAGAGTGTTGGAGTGTTGGAGTGTTGAAGTGTAGGAATGTTGGAGTGTTGGAGAGGTGGAGTGTTGGAGTGTTGGAGTGTTGGAGTTTTGGAGTGTTGTAGTGTTGGGAGTGTTGGAGTGTTGGAGTGTTGGAGTGTTGGAATGTTGGAGTTTTGGAGTTTTGGAGTGTTGGAGTGTTGGAGTGTTGGAGTGTATGAGTGTTGGATTGTTGGAGTGTATGAGTATTGGAGTGTTGGATTGTTGGAGTGTTGGAGTGTTGGAGTTTTGGAGTGTTGGAATGTTGGAGTGTAGGAGTGTTGGAATGTTGGAGTGTAGGAGTGTTGGAGTGTTGGAGTGTAGGAGTGTTGGAGTGTTGGAGTGTTGGAGTATTGGAGTGTAGGTGTGTTGGAGTGTTGGAGTGTTGGAGTGTTGGAGTGTTGGAGTGTTGGAGTGTTGGAATATTGGAGTGTTGTAGTGTTGGGAGTGTTGGGAGTGTTGGGAGTGTTGGAGTGTTGGAGTGTTGGAGTGTTGAAGTGTTGAAGTGTAGGTGTGTTGGAGTGTTGGAGTGTTGGAGTGTTGGTGTGTTGGAATGTTTGAATGTAGGAGTGTTGGAGTGTTGGAGTGTTGGAGTGTTGGAGTGTTTGAGTGTAGGAGTGTTGGAGTATTGGTGTGTTGGAGTATTGGAGTGTAGGTGTGGTGGAGTGTTGGAGTGTTGGAGTGTTGGAGTGTTGGAGTGTTGGAGTCTTAGGTCTTAGGTCTTAGGTGATTACCTCCAAACAGCCCAAACTTGGGCTTACGCAGGAGTTGTTTTTCTCTAGAATTTGTGAGTCCACTACAGGTTACACATTTACCCCCTGTGTGGGATCTTTTACTTCCCCTGGCATAGACACCAGACAGAAGGGACCACCGGCTTTTAGTGTCTCTTCCGAATGACACAGGCAAATGTGGGGTGAAGAAATTGCCTAAGTTTCGAAACGGCGGTAGGTGGGATTGAACCACCGCCCCCTCGATTGACAGTCCGGCGCTCTACCACGCGACCACCGCTCCCCTGGAGTGTTGGAGTGTTGTAGTGTTGGGAGTTTTGGAGTGTTGGAGTGTTGTGGTGTTGGAGTGTTGGAGTGTTGGAGTGTTGGAGTGTTGGAGTGTTGGAGTGTTGGAGTGTTGGAGTGTTGGAGTGTTGGAGTGTTGGTGTGTTTGAGTGTTGGATTGATGGGGTGTTGGAATGTTGGATTGTGGGAGTGTTGGAGTGTTGGAGTGATGGGGTGTTGGCATGTAGGATTGTGGGAGTGTTGGAGTGTTGGAGTGTTGGAGTGTTGGAGTGTTGGCATGTTGGAGTGTTGGAGTGTTGGAGTGTCGGAGTGCTGAAGTGTTGGAGTGTTGGAATGTTGGAGTGTTGGAGGGTTGGAGTGTTGGAGTGTTGGAGTGTTGGAGTGTTGGAGTGTTGGAGTGTTGGAGTGTTGGAGTTTTGGAGTGTTGGAGTGCTGGAATGCTAGAGTGTTGGAGTGTTGGAGTGTTGAAGTGTAGGAGTGTTGGAGTGTTGGAGAGGTGGAGTGTTGGAGTTTTGGAGTGTTGGAGTGTTGGAGTGTTGGAGTGTTGGAGTGTTGGAGTGTTGGAGTGTTGGAGTGTTGGAGTGTTGGAGTGTTGGAGTGTTGGAGTGTTGGAGTGTTGGAGTGTTGGAGTGTTGGAGTGTTGGAGTGTTGGAGTGTTGGAGTGTTGGAGTGTTGGAGTGTTGGAGTGTTGGAGTGTTGGAGTGTTGGAGTGTTGGAGTGTTGGAGTGTTGGAGTGTTGGAGTGTTGGAGTGTTGGAGTGTTGGAGTTTTGGAGTGTTGGAGTGTTGGAGTGTTGGAGTGTTGGAGTGTTGGAGTGTTGGAGTGTTGGAGTGTTGGAGTGTTGGAGTGTTGGAGTGTTGGAGTTTTGGAGTGTTGGAGTGTTGGAGTGTTGGAGTGTTGGAGTGTTGGAGTGTTGGAATGTTGGAGTTTTGGAGTTTTGGAGTGTTGGAGTGTTGGAGTGTTGGAGTGTATGAGTGTTGGATTGTTGGAGTGTATGAGTATTGGAGTGTTGGATTGTTGGAGTGTTGGAGTGTTGGAGTTTTGGAGTGTTGGAATGTTGGAGTGTAGGAGTGTTGGAATGTTGGAGTGTAGGAGTGTTGGAGTGTTGGAGTGTAGGAGTGTTGGAGTGTTGGAGTGTTGGAGTATTGGAGTGTAGGTGTGTTGGAGTGTTGGAGTGTTGGAGTGTTGGAGTGTTGGAGTGTTGGAGTGTTGGAATATTGGAGTGTTGTAGTGTTGGGAGTGTTGGGAGTGTTGGGAGTGTTGGAGTGTTGGAGTGTTGGAGTGTTGAAGTGTTGGAGTGTAGGTGTGTTGGAGTGTTGGAGTGTTGGAGTGTTGGAGTGTTGGAGTGTTGGAGTGTTGGAGTGTTGGAGTGTTGGTGTGTTGGAGTGTTGGAGTGTTGGAGTGTTGGAGTGTTGGAGTGTTGGAGTGTTGGAGTGTTGGAGTGTTGGAGTGTTGGAGTGTTGGAGTGTTGGAGTGTTGGAGTGTAGGTGTGGTGGAGTGTTGGAGTGTTGGAGTGTTGGAGTGTTGGAGTGTTGGAGTGTTGGAGTGTTGGAGTGTTGGAGTGTTGGAGTGTTGGAGTGTTGGAGTGTTGGAGTGTTGGAGTGTTGGAGTGTTGGAGTGTTGGAGTGTTGGAGTGTTGGAGTGTTGGAGTGTTGGAGTGTTGGAGTGTTGGAGTGTTGGAGTGTTGGAGTGTTGGAGTGTTGGAGTGTTGGAGTGTTGGAGTGTTGGAGTGTTGGAGTGTAGGAGTGTTGGAGTGTTGGAGTGTTGGAGTGTTGGAGTGTTGGAGTGTTGGAGTGTTGGAGTGTTGGAGTGTTGGAGTGTTGGAGTGTTGGAGTGTTGGAGTGTTGGAGTGTTGGAGTGTTGGAGTGTTGGAGTGTTGGAGTGTTGGAGTGTTGGAGTGTTGGAGTGTTGGAGTGTTGGAGTGTTGGAGTGTTGGAGTGTTGGAGTGTTGGAGTGTTGGAGTGTTGGAGTGTTGGAGTGTTGGAGTGTTGGAGTGTTGGAGTGTTGGAGTGTTGGAGTGTTGGAGTGTTGGAGTGTTGGAGTGTTGGAGTGTTGGAGTGTTGGAGTGTTGGAGTGTTGGAGTGTTGGAGTGTTGGAGTGTTGGAGTGTTGGAGTGTTGGAGTGTTGGAGTGTTGGAGTGTTGGAGTGTTGGAGTGTTGGAGTGTTGGAGTGTTGGAGTGTTGGAGTGTTGGAGTGTTGGAGTGTTGGAGTGTTGGAGTGTTGGAGTGTTGGAGTGTTGGAGTGTTGGAGTGTTGGAGTGTTGGTGTGTTTGAATGTTTGAATGTAGGAGTGTTGGAGTGTTGGAGTGTTGGAGTGTTGGAGTGTTTGAGTGTAGGAGTGTTGGAGTATTGGTGTGTTGGAGTGTAGGTGTGGTGGAGTGTTGGAGTGTTGGAGTGTTGGAGTGTTGGAGTCTTAGGTCTTAGGTCTTAGGTCTTAGGTGATTACCTCCAAACAGCCCAAACTTGGGCTTACGCAGGAGTTGTTTTTCTCTAGAATTTGTGAGTCCACTACAGGTTACACATTTACCCCCTGTGTGGGATCTTTTTCTTCCCCTGGCATAGACACCAGACAGAAGGGACCACCGGCTTTTAGTGTCTCTTCCGAAAGACACAGGCAAATGTGGGGTGAAGAAATTGCCTAAGTTTCGAAACGGCGGTAGGTGGGATTGAACCACCGTCCCCTCGATTGACAGTCCGGCGCTCTACCACGCGACCACCGCTCCCCTGGAGTGTTGGAGTGTTGTAGTGTTGGGAGTTTTGGAGTGTTGGAGTGTTGTGGTGTTGGAGTGTTGGAGTGTTGGAGTGTTGGAGTGTTGGAGTGTTGGAGTGTTGGAGTGTTGGAGTGTTGGAGTGTTGGAGTGTTGGTGTGTTTGAGTGTTGGATTGATGGGGTGTTGGAATGTTGGATTGTGGGAGTGTTGGAGTGTTGGAGTGATGGGGTGTTGGCAGTGTAGGATTGTGGGAGTGTTGGAGTGTTGGAGTGTTGGAGTGTTGGCATGTTGGAGTGTTGGAGTGTTGGAGTGTAGGAGTGCTGAAGTGTTGGAGTGTTGGAATGTTGGAGTGTAAGAGGGTTGGAGGGTTGGAGTGTTGTAGTGTTGGAGTGTTGGAGTGTTGGAGTGTTGGAGTGTTGGAGTTTTGGAGTGTTGGAGTGCTGGACTGCTAGAGTGTTGGAGTGTTGGAGTGTTGAAGTGTAGGAATGTTGGAGTGTTGGAGAGGTGGAGTTTTGGAGTTTTGGAGTGTTGTAGTGTTGGGAGTGTTGGAGTGTTGGAGTGTTGGAGTGTTGGAGTGTTGGAGTGTTGGAGTGTTGGAGGAGTGTTGGAGTGTTGGAGTGTTGGAGTGTTGGAGTTGGAGTGTTGGAGTGTTGGAGTGTTGGAGTGTTGGAGTGTTGGAGTGTTGGAGTGTTGGAGTGTTGGAGTGTTGGAGTGTTGGAGTGTTGGAGTGTTGGAGTGTTGGAGTGTTGGAGTGTTGGAGTGTTGGAGTGTTGGAGTGTTGGAGTGTTGGAGTGTTGGAGTGTTGGAGTGTTGGAGTGTTGGAGTGTTGGAGTGTTGGAGTGTTGGAGTGTTGGAGTGTTGGAGTGTTGGAGTGTTGGAGTGAGTGTTGGAGTGTTGGAGTGTTGGAGTGTTGGAGTGTTGGAGTGTTGGAGTGTTGGAGTGTTGGAGTGTTGGAGTGTTGGAGTGTTGGAGTGTTGGAGTGTTGGAGTGTTGGAGTGTTGGAGTGTTGGAGTGTAGGAGTTTTGGATTGTTGGAGTGTTGGAGTGTTGGTGTGTTTGAGTGTTGGATTGATGGGGTGTTGGAATGTTGGATTGTGGGAGTGTTGGAGTGTTGGAGTGATGGGGTGTTGGCATGTAGGATTGTGGGAGTGTTGGAGTGTTGGAGTGTTGGCATGTTGGAGTGTTGGAGTGTTGGAGTGTCGGAGTGCTGAAGTGTTGGAGTGTTGGAATGTTAGAGTGTAGGAGGGTTGGAGGGTTGGAGTGTTGTAGTGTTGGAATGTTGGAGTGTTGGAGTGTTGGAGTGTTGGAGTGTTGGAGTTTTGGAGTGTTGGAGTGCTGGACTGCTAGAGTGTTGGAGTGTTGGAGTGTTGAAGTGTAGGAATGTTGGAGTGTTGGAGAGGTGGAGTGTTGGAGTGTTGGAGTGTTGGAGTTTTGGAGTGTTGTAGTGTTGGGAGTGTTGGAGTGTTGGAGTGTTGGAGTGTTGGAATGTTGGAGTTTTGGAGTTTTGGAGTGTTGGAGTGTTGGAGTGTTGGAGTGTAGGAGTGTTGGATTGTTGGAGTGTAGGAGTGTTGGAGTGTTGGAGTGTTGGAGTGTTGGAGTGTTGGAGTGTTGGAGTGTTGGAGTGTTGGAGTGTTGGAGTGTTGGAATGTTGGAGTGTTGGAGTGTTGGAGTGTTGGAGTGTAGGAGTGTTGGAGTGTTGGAGTGTTGGAGTATTGGAGTGTAGGTGTGTTGGAGTGTTGGAGTGTTGGAGTGTTGGAGTGTTGGAGTGTTGGAGTGTTGGAATGTTGGAGTGTTGTAGTGTTGGGAGTGTTGGGAGTGTTGTTGGAGTGTTGGAGTGTTGGAGTGTTGGAGTGGAGTGTTGGAGTGTTGGAGTGTTGGAGTGTTGGAGTGTTGGAGTGTTGGTGTGTTGGAATGTTTGAATGTAGGAGTGTTGGAGTGTTGGAGTGTTGGAGTGTTGGAGTGTTTGAGTGTAGGAGTGTTGGAGTATTGGTGTGTTGGAGTATTGGAGTGTAGGTGTGGTGGAGTGTTGGAGTGTTGGAGTGTTGGAGTGTTGGAGTGTTGGAGTCTTAGGTCTTAGGTCTTAGGTGATTACCTCCAAACAGCCCAAACTTGGGCTTACGCAGGAGTTGTTTTTCTCTAGAATTTGTGAGT
>CBDHHR010000752.1:10000-15478 GCA_965263245.1 Metamycoplasmataceae bacterium
ATGTTACACATTCACCTGTGTACGTATGCTGGATGGGTAATCACATCACACCAAACGAATGACTGCCGTAGCTGCAAGTGGTGTCACAAATTGCGCCTGCTCAGAATAATGGTTTTGTCGTCACCATTGCTAAAATGTGGAAGACTATTTTTTGCGAGCCGCTCGATAAATAAGAAGCAGTCGAGTCGTTATTTGTCGTCTAGCACGAGAACTAACGCGAAGTCGGGCAATTATTTGTCGAGCAGCTCGAGAAATAACGGCAACTTTGTTCGTTATATTTATCAAACAGCTCGAGAAATTATACCGAATTGTTACGTTATTTATCGAGCAGATCTGGGGTTCGTTATTTGTCGAACAGGTGTGGACGTGCATCTAATATTGCACTTAGAAACACGTTTGTGGCATGTATCAGTATATACTAATTGTGTATAGTAAATGTGAAGCTGAGGGGTCGTTTCTTGCATGTATTTATCCGTTCTGGTGAGAAATAACGAGTTTTCTTATTCATCGAGCTGCTCGAAAAATCACGCCGACTTGGCTCGTTATTTGGTCGTGCACACGTATACTCTTAGAACTATTTTCCTGCCATCTACGTACCCATACTAATTATTTGTAGTAAGTGCGACCGACGCTTTTGGGTCGTTTCTTGCATGTAGTTATCCGTTCAGATGAGAAACAAAGAGTTTTCTAGCCATCGAGCTGCTCGATACATAACGCCATCTCGATCCGTCATTTTTCGAGCTGCTCGAGAAATGACGCCAACTTGGTTCGTGTTTTATCGAGCAGATCTGGATGTGCATGTATGTGCTCTTAGAAATATGTTCGTGCCATCTACTTGTACATACTAATTATGTGTAGTAAATGCAACGCTGTTGGGTTATCTCTTGCATGTATTTATCCGTTCTGGTGAGAAATTATGAGTTTTCTTATTCATCGAGCCGCTCGAGAAATAACGCCGGCTTGGCTCGTTTCTTGTCGAACAGATCTGGATGTGCATACATGGGCTCTTACAAATAATTTCCTGCCGTCTACGGGCATATGCTAGTTATTTGTAGTAAATGCGATGCTGGTGGGTCGTTTCCTCTTCTTATTTATTAGTTCTTATGAGAAACTACGAGTTTTTTTAGCCATCGAGAAATAACGCTAAATTGATTCGTTATTTCTCGAGCTGCTAGAGAAATAACGCCGATTTAGTTTGTTATTTGTCGAGCAGATCTGGACGTGCATGCATATGCATTTAGAAATAGTTTGAATGTATGTATACTGAATACTGAATATTTGTAGTTAGTGATACGCTGTTGGATTGTTTCCAGCCTGTAGTTATCTGCTCTGGTGAGAAATAACGAGTTTTCTTATTTGTCGAGCTGCTCGAGAAAACAGAGATGAGGAAGTTGAGAAAAATTAAAGGAGTAACATTGAGAGATGAAGTAAACAGTGTGGACATCAGCAAGGAGCGAACAGCATACAAGAGAATGTCAGAGAAATGAGACTACGCTGTTATAGACACATGCAGAGAATGGAAGAAAACTACGAAGTGAGAGCAGTTGGTGATATGATAGTGCCAGGAAGAAGACCAAGGGGGAGACCAAGAGGGGGATGGATGGATTGCGTCCGAAGGGGTATACTGCGATCCACCCGGAAGATGCACAGAACAGAACATTCTGGAAATCAAGAATTCGGGCCGCTGACCCCACCTAGTGGGAAAAGGCGAAGAAGAAGAAGAAGAAGTATACGTGGACATACTGATTGTTTGTCGTTAATCAGACCTTGATGAATTGTTTCGTGTCTGTATTTGTCTGTTCTAATGGGAAACAACGACGTTTCTTACAGGTGTGATGCCAAGTGATGAAAGACGTGTACAGGTGAGATGGGCTTAAATTGATGCCAAGCAATGACATATAGACGTACATATGGAGGCTGAAAGTGATGCCAATGAACAATGAAAGATGTGCAGGTGAAGCACTAGTACAGGTGTGGGCATCATGTATGGGTTTGACGTGATGCCTGCGATGACGTGTATATGCAGGTGTGGACTTGGCGTGATGTCAAGCAGTTAAAGTAATACGATTTGTAAGTTACTGCAATTAACGAATACGCTATAGAAATAACTGAAACAAGAATCATCTTCATTCCCAACCAGAAACAGGCATGAAACGAACCAATAACGTATCATTTACTACACACAACTGTTCACACACCCGCGAATATGCAATGCATATGCACCTCTAGATCTGCTCGACAAAAACGACCGAAGTCGTCGTTATTTCTCGAACTGATAAATACAATCAGAAACGACCCAACACCGTTCGCATTTACTACAAACAATTAGTATGTACACATAGATGGGACGAAAATATTTCTAAGAGCACATGCATACATGTCCAGATCTGCTTTACAAATAACGAACCAAGTCGGCATTATTTCTCGAGCAGCCCGATGGCTAGAAAACTCGTTGTTTCTCATATGAACTGATAAATATAAGGAGGAAACGATCTAACAGTGTCGTATTTACTACACACAATACGTATATCGATATACATGCCACGAAAACATTGCTAAGAGCATACGCATGCACGCTCACATCTGCTCGACAAATAACGAGCCGAGTCGACGTTATTTCTCGAGCTGGTCGATGAATAAAAAAAACCTCGTTATTTCTCACCAGAACGGATAAAATTGAAAAGAAACGTTCCAGCAGCGTCACCTTTACTACAAACAGTTAGTTCGTCAACTTGTAGTTTGTGCGCTATACTCTTATATGTGTCCATCCGTCTGCAACATCTAAAACAAGTAGCCGAGTTTAATATAAACAATAGCTATATATTGTAGTTTTTCGAAGCATGATCCTAATTCAACATAATATGCTATTCATATTACTGACGATATATTGTATAACCTATTTTAATGTGTTATGCTTATTTTGTCTACAGTAAATGTAAGCGTTTTGTGTACGTCATCATGTGTGTGCGATTATAAATATAGTAGCTATATTAAATAAAACAAAACCGTACTTTTCATGTATGTGGACGCACATCTCCTTCAGTTTTACTTGTAGCAAATTTACATTGTTCATGCTATAAATATTCCAGATACCCTATTCCGACAGCTTATATATTTGGTGGTTTTTTTTATCAATATTCGTGTGGGGGTGAATAACTTGGGGGCTCAGTATTTCAAAACGCTGTACATGGTGTTCCAGCTGCATAATTTCATATTTGTCTGCATCGTCATTAGTTGCAACTTTGCACTGGAGCAATTTGTTTTTATGTTACTAACATACAAACCATATTCTGAAACCCGAATTGCAATTAAATGTACGACAAAATGCATATGCTCAGGTAGCCACTCTTGACGGAGTTTGTTAAGCAACCTGGATATGTCAATTGAAATATCCAGTAAATCGTGGTCTGCCTACGTCACAATCGAAATACAGCGCGAGACCTCCGTCACGCTTTGTCATTGCCAACATTGTTGATAAGTGTTAAATATTGGAGTTATATTACTGATGCGACGTGACATATCCTGGAGCAAACATTACTGCACATCGTTGACATTTTAGCAACTTTCCCTTTGATATTTGTCACAGAGGTAATTTTCTGAAGAGAGAATTTCAACAAAATATACGATGAACAGCATGTGTTTAGGCAGCCATTTTGTTGACTGCTTGACGGAGTTTGCTAAGCAACCTGGATGGTTAGTCCTTTTGCAATAACCTTAGCGTAATTGACTACATAGTCCGCTAACCATGGCTAGGTAGCCGGGCTAAAGTCTCACTAAGTGACACCAATGCAACAATTTGATAACTCTATTACATTCACGTCATCCATGTGATAGGTCCTATATGTTTACATTATTTTCCCATTTCCGATTGACTAAGTAGTCACTACATCAAATGTACGCCACATCCATATCATATACAGTGAGAGGAGTTCACAGGATACGTGAAGCAACTGACACCATTATGACCCTTTACATGTCTTCAGTTGAGTACAACAAAGTTATTGCCGCTGATACTTCTAACTTTATTTGTTAAGTGTCCATGTATGAATAATTGTCATTTTATGGCTTCAGATGGAGTCGCTGGGTCCCGGTACGTCAGAATAAAAGTTACGCGTGACCTCAATCAAACTGTGGGTATCCAACAACGTTTAGGGGAGACCGGGGCTAGTTGTAATAAAACCAACACATTTAAGGATTGCGGGTAGGTTTCTTAACCGTTTGAAACGTTTGTCATGCCAAAGGTTCCCCACATATCTCCCGAAGATAACTGGTGCATAATTAAATGCCTGGCTTGTTACATATTTGTGGCATAATAAGTTATATGAGGTGTCCTAAAGTGCTACAAGTTACCCCGGTACGGTAGTACCTCTTTTCTTTTAAAATGGCGTAACTTTACGGCGGGTAGACGGATTCATGTGATATTACACACGGCATGTTCACATCTATTGATGAACATGCTGTCTTCTTGCAGAATAGTTTGCATTAGCAGTTTTGTCAGCAAGCCCTCTGTTACAACTTACCCGTGTTATAACTAGCCCCGGTTTCTCCACATAACAGAACATGTGTTTATAAGTATCCAGACAATTGTTGAGTTATTTATTAATCAAACGCGCTGACAAGATTAAAACTGTTACTTAGATACCACCCTGTTACCTGGCATCGTATATAATATACCTTGATCTGGTAAAAGCATTCGTCCGCGATAACATGCAATAACGAACACCGATATACTAATATTTAATTTATCTGTAATATTTTATTCATACGGGTACTATTAATGCAAATATTATGTGTTTATTTATTTTGTATTTCTATATCATTAAAACATAATAAAATAAATACATATTGTTATATAGCGCCACATCTAGTTAAAACTATTCAAGGCCCTTTACATAAATCAACGCTTTTACAATATTTATTATTTAATATTTATTATTTTTAAATATTAATTAGTTTTTTTATTGATGAAGTTTTTAGTAAAGCGCCCGTGGGCATTTGATTTTATGTCGATATGGGCGCTATGTAAATTCCTATTATTATTATTACACATATAAACAGGTACATAACACTAAAGAATGAGCGTAGCCCTTCTCGCTGGGCGTAACTGCAACGTTTTCATTAAACACATCTCGGTAACACAAGTTGGTCATATGTAATATAGTATATAATAAATCTAACGACGTTGCGACAACACGTTCACTCTCAACATAAACCTTGCGACTTTGCAGCACCTTTACGTGCTTTGTTTGAAGCGAACTTTATGCACATACCTTTCGAATGTTTAAGACTTGCTTGTCAACAGCTACCGCACACCATCGCTGTATCGTATAATCGAAATCCTGTCTGCACAATACGCGCCTTATGACGCAAGCCGACGGATAAGCGGAAACACCTCGCGAACTCGTGAAGCGAGACGAGATGGCTACGCCTGTTCATTTGTCATTAAAACTACTCTTCTCGTTGCCGTACGGCAATGTA
>CBDHHR010000753.1:0-2500 GCA_965263245.1 Metamycoplasmataceae bacterium
ATGTATAGTATCACTTACGAATAAGAGAAAGTGATGTGCCTCTGTCGGTTAATAATGGACAACTGAAGCTTAGTAATGGAAATGAACGAATGGTAAGTTCATTTTCTCAGCAGTGACACCGTGAGTCGGTCTGACCGCTCTCACGGGTCGAACACTGACTCACGGAGCTGATTCGCCGAATAATCGTAATCGAATCTTTCTCCCGGGTGGATTCCGTCCGACTTCGCGGCGGTGTGACGGAGGAGGGATGGAGGGAGTCGATCAGCCCGGAAGCGGCTCCCGACCAGCGGTTGACTGGGAACACAACACGCACCGCTTCACGGGGATGTGGGCGGCGTCCCAGGACGAGGGAAAATCCCGTCGGGAAGAAACACTGGGCGGTCGGCGGACTGGCGGCGGGAATCGGTCGACAGCCGTGTACGGGCGGCGTGACGCAGTCGAAGAGAGACGACGCGACTTGTAGACTGCCGGCGTGATGGAGTCATAAACGGCCTGTGTGACGCAGGCGAATACCACCGACATGACATAATCGTATACAGCCGGCGTGACGTAGTTGGCGTAAACCGGCGGCGTGACGTAGTCGCAGACCGGCGGCGTGACTTAGGCGCGACGTTGTGACGTGGTTGACGTAAACCGGCGACGTGACGTAGTCGCAGACCGGCGACGTGACGTATTTGTAGACCGACGGTGTGACGTAGTCGTAGACCGACGGTGTGACGTAGTTGTAGACCGACGCGTGGCGTAGTTGTAAACCGACGGCGTGACGTAGTTGTAGACCGACGGCGTGACGTAGTCGTAGACCGACGACGTGACGTAGTCGTAGACCGACGACGTGACGTAGTCGTAGACAGGCGGTTTCGAGCAGTGACTAACCACGGGGATAAGCGCTCGCTTCCAGTGCGTACACTTTTTATCGCTAGACATAACTGACGGCGTAGAGCGGATCGAATCGGCGAGAGGCGGTGTGTGTGTGTGTGTGTGTGTCAGACTCCCAAATGGTCAATACTTTCACATCGTGCTCTTCCCGGCTGCTTTGTTCCTTCCCACCGTCCTTCCGTGCATCCAGACCCTCTCTTCTCCCCCGGGGTGTGCTGTCCTCCCAACAGTTCCGTGGGTGTGCCGAATTCAAACGTCGTTTTTGACCGAGACTCCCTATGTCAAAGATCTGGTTTCAAAAAAAATTCCGAATAGAATAAGGTTATCGTTATAATAAATAAATGCTCCCCGTACACAGGGTGGCATGTTGAGGAACCCTCCCTAGAACAAGGCTATGTTTTCATCGCAACATTCACATTTACTTCTCGCGTATATGTCGGTACGTGTCGGTGACAGAGCGGGACCTTTGTGTAGGAGTTTGTTTCAGTTTTTTCTTTCTTAAATTTGCCCCCAGGTTAAGGCTGTTTGGTGGGTGATAGCCGACTCCTCCGCTCCCACATGTTATCGGGTAGTGACCCCCCTCCGGAATTCCTCCCTCCTGCGCTTCCCATCTCGTGTGCTCGCCTGTTATTTCCTTCCTCCCACTGGCTTATCATCCTTCTCACTCCCTCCTTCCCAGTTAATCACCCCTCCCAAACCCCAGCCCCTGGGTATAACCCTCGTGTTCCCGCGATGGTTTCCCACATTCCACCCCTGACTGATCCGCATCCCAGAAATAATTCCGCTTAGCCGGGAAGCAACGTGATATGAGTTGTATCCCGGCCGTGGGAAATAATGGCGCCCTTGAAGCTGTCACTGTCGACTAACGACTTCTCACGTACCGCGACGTCCCGCCCCGGGCTGGACACCGGTCAAAGCTGCGTTATTTCAGTGGTCTCCCGTGGCAGTTGGTTCTTGTTTGGACTTGTCCGTTGACCGTCTTCCGTGTCACACGATATCGACCCCGTCACCCCCCCCCCCCCGCCGCCGACATTCCTGGCAATCACTGCGGGGTGTGACCGCCGTCGGATGATGTCATTCAGGCGCCGACGTCACGTCACACCTACTCGCTCAGTGCAGCCAGCCCCAGTGACGTGGGTCCAGATTCGACTTCGAATCCTGGGCCCAGGCGACTCCAAAAAACATTTGAAATATTTGTATGCACAACATGCAAGGAATTAGAGATGTTGATATGCTTTGAAACACCTTGTTGTGTTTTGGTCGAAGCAGTAAACTTATTAACCTAGGTAGAACGAATGTTATTCTGACGTTTCAATTATGCCCTGAGCATCTGTGCGAATAGCCTCGTCGCATCGCCGTTCAGAACCATCTAATCAATTACAAACTTGTCGTGCACAATACCGTTCACTAAGATACGTCTATGCCAAATTGTTAGCATAAAGCCTCACGGGTATCTTAGATATGAGAGCTAACGGCGCACTGCGGACACGAAGTGAAGCCATACGTCCATCGGACATTAAAATGAGATGGAAAAAACCAACGAACAATTTTCATTTATGATTATTTTGTGTGACATGTATAATTTGAATAAGTTAAATAGTTTTTGTAGTATAGTATTATTATT
>CBDHHR010000753.1:5000-7926 GCA_965263245.1 Metamycoplasmataceae bacterium
TATCTCTTTCCATTGTAGCGTCCACACGTATCTCTTTCCATTGTAGCGTCCACACGTATCTCTTTCCATTGTAGCGTCCACACGTATCTCTTTCCATTGTAGCGTCCACACGTATCTCTTTCCATTGTAGCGTCCACACGTATCTCTTTCCATTGTAGCGTCCACACGTATCTCTTTCCATTGTAGCGTCCACACGTATCTCTTTCCATTGTAGCGTCCAGATGCGTGTGACGCTACAATGGAAAGGAGATACGTGTGGACGCTACAATGGAAAGAGATACGTGTGGACGCTACAATGGAAAGACACGTATCTCCTTTCCATTGTAGCGTCACACGTATCTCTTTCCATTGTAGCGTCCACACGTATCTCTTTCCATTGTAGCGTCCACACGTATCCCTTTCCATTGTAGCGTCCAGATGCGTGTGGACGCTACAATGGAAAGAGATACGTGTGGACGCTACAATGGAAAGAGATACGTGTGGACGCTACAATGGAAAGAGATGCGTGTGGACGCTACAATGGAAAGGGATACGTGTCGACGCTACAATGGAAAGGGATACGTGTCGACGCTACAATGGAAAGGACACGTATCCCTTTCCATTGTAGCGTCCGACACGTATCCCTTTCCATTGTAGCGTCAGATGCGTGTGGACGCTACAATGGAAAGAGATGCGTGTGGACGCGACAATGGAAAGAGATGCGTGTGGACGCCTCTTTCCATTGTAGCGTCCAGATACGTGTGGACGCTACAATGGAAAGAGATACGTGTGGACGCTACAATGGAAAGACACGTATCTCTTTCCATTGTAGCGTCCACACGTATCTCTTTCCATTGTAGCGTCCACACGTATCTCTTTCCATTGTAGCGTCCACACGTATCTCTTTCCATTGTAGCGTCCACACGTATCTCTTTCCATTGTAGCGTCCACACGTATCTCTTTCCATTGTAGCGTCCACACAGTATCTCTTTCCATTGTAGCGTCCACACGTATCTCTTTCCATTGTAGCGTCCACACGTATCTCTTTCCATTGTAGCGTCCAGATACGTGTGGAATGGAAAGTCGACTCCGGGACAAAGGGACACACGATGTCTACCATTACGAATACACTAGTTAGTCCTCCTATTACAAGTTAATTTTAATGTATAATAGGTTACCTTACAGCCGTGTGACGTGCACCAACACGCGACGGAGGCCGAGTGCGTGAACACATAATGTATACAGCGGGCCCTAAGATTCGTCATATACAATATGCTCTTAATGTCTAGTTATATGGATGTTTACGATTATACTACTCTAAGATTGTAATAATTATTTATTTAATAACGTGTTATTATATGTATAAATTAGTGTAAGTTTCACATGTATGTTATCTGGTTTATATAGTTTGATGTCTTATTCTGACTCTCGTTTAATTAGTTTATATTTTAAAACAAACATTTCATTGTCTTGACTGCTAATAATAACTTCGATCAGCCTGGATATACAATTATACACTAAAGTTTAGTTTATTTATGTATACATAACTTATATTGTTTTAAAGAAGACTTGTAAACACCACTGGACGGATTCATACTCTGGAGACTAGTGTTTAATTAAATGTCATTATTACTATTGTTATTAAGTAGAGGATAAATAGAATTTAGGGATGGACTATGCTTTCCCCAGCGCACCCTCTTTATCACTCCTGGGTTAATATCTTTCCTTGAGGCGTGATTTTATCTCGCCACATTCTCAGTTAGGTGCTCAGTCGTCCACCTGTAGTTAGTCCTCAGTGTGTTCTTTCCCCGCGTCGATTCCAATATTCAGGGTCTTTTCGGGGTCCATCTATGGTCCATCTATGGTCCATCTACTATGTGGCATGTCCGCGTGTGACCTTGTGTATTTACCGTCCGTGCCTCAGTGCGAGGTCGTGAGACGTCTCACGCTGGTTCCGTCTCTCCAGATACGCACCGATTAGTGTAAATACGTTGATTAACCGGCCGCTGTCGACACTAATGCTACCGTCGACAACGGCGCGAAGTGTCTGTTCCGCCCGACGTGTCGGCGCTGTGCCGGGCGGGCGCCGTGAAACAACATTATGGCAGACCAGGAGGATTCCGTCAGACACACGCGTGGTCGACACACCACCACTGCGACCACTCCACGCCGGCATGTACCACACCTTCAGTGCGGCTGTACCACTGTCTGTGGGGATGTACCACACCTTCAGTGGGGCTGTACCACACTGTCTGTGAGAATGTACCACACCTTCAGTGGGACTGTACCACTGTCTGTGGGGATGTACCACACCTTCAATGGGGATGTATCACACAGGCTGTGAGAATGTACCACACATTCAGTGCGGCTGTACCACTGTCTGTGGGGATGTACCACACCTTCAGTGGGACTGTACCACTGTCTGTGGGGATGTATCACACCTTCAATGGGGATGTATCACACAGGCTGTGAGAATGTACCACACCTTCAGTTCAGCTGTACCACTGTCTGTGGGGGTGTACCACACCTTCAATGGGGATGTATCACACAGGCTGTGAGAATGTACCACACCTTCAGTGCGGCTGTACCACTGTCTGTGGGGATGTACCACACCTTCAATGGGGATGTATCACACAGGCTGTGAGAATGTACCACACCTTCAGTGCGGCTGTACCACTGTCTGTGGGGGTGTACCACACCTTCAGTGGGACTGTACCACTGTCTGTGGGGGTGTACCACACCTTCAGTGGGACTGTACCACTGTCTGTGGGGATGTATCACACCTTCAGTGGGGATGTATCACACAGTCTGTGAGAATTTACTACACCTTCACCTGGAAACTTGTCCACTCCGGCCAGGGTCAACATAGGTCATACCCCGTGGCGTCACTGGATGGTCAATATACTTCCCTAAAAATACGTGATCGCAGCAAATTGACTGCGAGTAC
>CBDHHR010000754.1:5000-7011 GCA_965263245.1 Metamycoplasmataceae bacterium
TCGATGGTACAATGCGTCGCCAGGTGACCTTTCGAGTGCAGCATCTGATCGTAGAGATGCTCCCGGTCCTTATTGTAGCGCATTGCCGCTATGTAGATGTCCTTGATGTTAGGCAGCTCCTTCTCGTAGTACTTCCTCAGACCCCAGCGCGTGTTCGTGATGGCGAACTTGGTGATGACAGTGTAGAAGAGCGTCTGGCGACGAGTGAACTTCCCCTTCTCAGCTGCAAGAGTTAGCGAGGTAGACAAATGCAAATGAAGCAGACCGCTATATTTGTATGCTCGATTGTTTGCATAATATAGCATGGAAAGGGCAATTACCATAACCATAACCATAATATTTATTGACCGCAATATATGTTGAAATTACATAAATTTCATAAGTATGTTTATACAAGCATATAAACTCACATATTATTTCATGTTCACGTACCAGTATTAGTTTATACAGTAGACCAACAATACATACAAACGTGTGTACTTACAGTAATTATTGTTGTACCAAACCAAACCACAATCATTTAACTGTTACAAATTGGCGTCGGTAGCTCCTATTAAGACAACAATGGCGCTATCATAGGAGCCACCATATTTTCATGGTGAAAAGTAATATGGTCCTTTTTACATCTCAAGTTTATTTGGAAGTGTTTGTTTGAAGTGAGAAAGTGTGTTGTGATGTGGATGTGTGCAGTGAGAAAGGTGTGTTGTGATGTGGATGTGTTTGTTTGAAATGAGAAAGTGTTTTGTGATGTGGATGTGGATGTGGATGTGGATGTGGATGTGGATGTGGATGTGGATGTGGATGTGGATGTGGATGTGGATGTGGATGTGGATGTGGATGTGGATGTGGATGTGGATGTGGATGTGGATGTGGATGTGGATGTGGATGTGGATGTGGATGTGGATGTGTGCTAAACAACTCATGAACTCCAACAAAGCAGAGTCATTATCGACTTTGTTTTCAGTATTGCTTCTTTGCAAGCGTATATAAGGGCTACATTCGCGATGCCTTGTGTCATATCGTGATAAGATACGATACGTATAAGTAATATCTATCTTGTAAGTGTATGAGTAATATTTGTGTTGCGCAAAAGCCGATACGTTATTGTGTTTATACCAATCATTTTGCTGCCACATGGATGATTAATTATGCAGCCCAATTATGATGAACGGTCATGCCTTAGCATAGCCGGAGCCCAAGCGAGAAATTCCGATATATCGTCGGGTTCATTAGGCTTAATAAAACAGATTATAATTAAAAAGGCGTAGAATTGTATGAAATAATAATATTAATGTGATTAATAATACAAATGGCGTAAAAAAAGTTTACAATTCTCGCCCACTGTCCATTTACGTGTAAAGATTCCAATAAAAGAATCGTTTTCCGTTTACAAATTCGAAGTTTAAATCGCAATTTGCTTTTTGCCAACACTTCATAAAAAGGTCGTAAAATGACCGAACGTGTCATAGTGAACAGACATTGCGAGGTTGTTCGCAAAACGAACTCGATATGGGACGAGCACTTTATGAATATGTCTGTTAAGGCTAATTTCGACGTGATAACTGCTGCTTTAAAAAATCTAATTACCCACCCACTTAATCACGTGACTTTTGACCTCGGCACAGAAGAAGCCCCCGTCTCCCTACTTACGACTGTCAGGACCCGACAGCTGTGCGAGCTCGTACAGAAATTCATCGAAGTCTATGTTCTTTCGTCGACCACGTATCTTGTCTAAGACGGCTGCGACGTCGTGTTCCTTGATAGACGGGTCGACCTTGTTGATCTTCTCATACAGTCGGTGGACCTTTGGGATGCCGCGACAACACTCCAAGTAGAACAGCAACTACAGAAGAACATCAGATGATTCAGATGTTGGTTCGTAGCTTCACAATTGTTAGACAATGGTGAATGTCTGAACAGTGCGATGCGAGGTAATAAGGGATATGATTGCAAAGACAGCCTACTGTTGTGGATACTACAAGTAATCCCCGACTCTTGGGCAAATCAGAAT
>CBDHHR010000755.1:0-3207 GCA_965263245.1 Metamycoplasmataceae bacterium
CACTCTCCCACCTCACTCACCCTACCACCTCATTCACCCTTCCACCTAATTCACCCTACCACCTCATTCACCCTACCACCTCACTCACACTACCACTTCCCTCACCCTACCACCTCACTCACCCTACCACCTCATTCACCCTACCACCTCATTCACCTTACCATCTCATTCACCCTACCACCTCACTCACACTACCACTTCCCTCACCCTACCACCTCATTCACCCTCCCACCTCATTCACCCTACCACCTCACTCACCCTACCACCTCACTCACCCTACCACCTCACTCACCCTACCACCTCGCTTACCCTACCATCTCACTCACCCTACCACCTCACTCACACTACCACTTCCGTCACCCTACCACCTCATTCACCCTCCCACCTCATTCACCCTACCACCTCACTCACCCTACCACCTCACTCACCCTACCACCTCACTCACCCTACCACGTCGCTGACCCTACCATCTCACTCACCCTACCACCTCACTCACCCTACCACCTCACTCATCCTACCACCTCACTCACCCTACCACTTCACTCACCCTACCACCTCATTCACCCTCCCACCTCATTCACCCTACCATCTCACTCACCCTACCACCTCAGTCACCCTACCACCTCACTCACCCTACCACCTCACTCACCCGACCACCTCACTCACCCTACCATCTCACTCACTCTACCACCTCAGTCACCCTACCACCTCACTCACCCTACCACCTCACTCACCCTACCACGTCGCTGACCCTACCATCTCACTCACCCTACCACCTCACTCACCCTACCACCTCACTCATCCTACCACCTCACTCACCCTACCACCTCACTCACCCTACCACCTCATTCACCCTCCCACCTCATTCACCCTACCATCTCACTCACCCTACCACCTCAGTCACCCTACCACCTCACTCACCCTACCACCTCACTCACCCGACCACCTCACTCACCCTACCATCTCACTCACTCTACCACCTCAGTCACCCTACCACCTCACTCACCCGACCACCTCACTCACCCTACCATCTCACTCACTCTACCACCACACTCACCCTACCACCTCACTCACCCCACCATCTCACTCACTCTACCACCTCGCTCACCCTACCACCTCACTCACCCTACCACCTCACTCACCTTACCACCTCACTCACCCTACCACCTCACTCACCCTACCATCTCACTCACTCTACCACCTCACTCACCCTACCATCTCACTCGCCCTACCACCTCACTCACCCTACCACCTCACTCACCCTACAACCTCACTCACCCTACCATCTCATTCACCCTACACCTCACTCACCCTACCTCCTCACTCACCCTACCACCTCACTCACCCTACCACCTCCCTCACCCTACCACCTCACTCACCCTACCACCTCACTCACCCTACCACCTCGCTCACCCTACCACATCGCTCACCCTACCACCTCACTCACCCTACCACCTCACTCACCCTGCCACCTCACTCACCCTGCCACCTCATTCACCCTACCACCTCATTCACCCTACCACCTCATTCACCCTCCCACCTCATTCACCCTACCACCTCACTCACCCTACCACCTCACTCACCCTACCACCTCCCTCACCTTACCACCTCGCTTACCCTACCATCTCACTCACCCTACCACCTCACTCACACTACCACTTCCCTCACCCTACCACCTCATTCACCCTCCCACCTCATTCACCCTACCACCTCACTCACCCTACCACCTCACTCACCCTACCACCTCACTCACCCTACCACCTCGCTGACCCTACCATCTCACTCACCCTACCACCTCACTCACCCTACCACCTCACTCACCCTACCACCTCACTCACCCTACCACCTCACTCACCCTACCACCTCATTCACCCTCCCACCTCATTCACCCTACCATCTCACTCACCCTACCACCTCAGTCACCCTACCATCTCACTCACCTTACCACCTCAGTCACCCTACCACCTCACTCACCCTACCACCTCACTCACCCTACCACCTCACTCACCCGACCACCTCACTCACCCTACCATCTCACTCACCCTACCACCTCAGTCACCCTACCATCTCACTCACCCTCCCACCTCATTCACCCTACCATCTCACTCACCCTACCATCTCACTCACCCTACCACCTCATTCACCCTCCCACCTCATTCACCCTACCATCTCATTCACCCTCCCACCTCACTCACCCGACCACCTCACTCACCCTACCATCTCACTCACCCTACCACCCCACTCACCCTACCACCTCACTCACCCTACCACCCCACTCACCCTACCACCTCACTCACCCTACCATCTCACTCACCCTACCACCCCACTCACCCTACCACCTCATTCACCCTCCCACCTCATTCACCCTACCATCTCACTCACCCTACCACCTCAGTCACCCTACCACCTCACTCACCCTACCACCTCACTCACCCTACCACCTCACTCACCCTACCACCTCATTCACCCTCCCACCTCATTCACCCTACCATCTCACTCACCCTACCACCTCAGTCACCCTGCCACCTCACTCACCCTACCACCTCACTCACCCGACCACCTCACTCACCCTACCATCTCAGTCACCCTACCACCTCAGTCACCCTACCACCTCACTCACCCTACCACCTCACTC
The DNA here is from genome assembly GCA_965263245.1 of Metamycoplasmataceae bacterium. Taxonomy (GTDB): domain Bacteria; phylum Bacillota_I; class Bacilli_A; order Mycoplasmatales; family Metamycoplasmataceae; genus DT-68. The sequence goes on from CBDHHR010000755.1 coordinate 2,636, forward strand.
ACCCGACCACCTCACTCACCCCACCATCTCACTCACTCTACCACCACACTCACCCTACCACCTCACTCACCCCACCATCTCACTCACTCTACCACCTCGCTCACCCTACCACCTCATTCACCCTACCACCTCAGTCACCCTACCACCTCATTCACCCTCCCACCTCATTCACCCTACCATCTCACTCACCCTACCACCTCACTCACCCTACCATCTCACTCACTCTACCACCACACTCACCCTACCACCTCACTCACCCCACCATCTCACTCACTCTACCACCTCGCTCACCCTACCACCTCATTCACCCTACCACCTCACTCACCCTACCACCTCATTCACCCTACCACCTCACTCACCTTACCACCTCACTCACCCTACCACCTCATTCACCCTACCATCTCACTCACTCTACCACCTCACTCACCCTACCACCTCCCTCACCCTACCACCTCACTCACCCTACCACCTCACTCACCCTACCACCTCGCTCACCCTACCACCTCGCTCACCATACCACCTCACTCACCCTACCACCTCACTCACCCTCCCACCTCACTCACCCTGCCACC
>CBDHHR010000756.1:10000-11018 GCA_965263245.1 Metamycoplasmataceae bacterium
CACACATCCTAAAACATGGATCGATCCACACGAAGGCAAACGTAAATACATTTTCTCTTCTTCACACAAACATACACATACACATACAGATACAGATACACACACAGGCAACGTATATATGTTACAGCAACTCACGTCATCAGCAATACATAAGCAGTGCATCACACTTTTAATATGACATTTTATTTCATGAAAATTATGCTACAAAATACTGTCAACCAAAAATATCAAGTACAAAGAAAATGTCAGTAAATATTGTATAAAACTAAACCTAAACGGCGACTAATCATAAATGGATCCGTAGATCGTCATTCGGGAGCGGAAGTGAATATAGCGGCCGCAGTGGACGTGGACGCTGGATAAGCAAAAACAAGTTCCGGTTTATCATCGGTGCCATTGTTGGCATCTTGCTCCTGGCAATGGCGCTAGGTGGCGTCGCTCTGTGGCTCTTTTGTAAGTATATCCCTGCAGCTCAGGTTTTATGTGATATATGTATGTATATGTATATATATATATATATATATATATATATGTGTGTGTGTGTGTGTAATTTATGTTATGTATATGTGCGTGTGTTTGTAAATTAATATGTTTTATATATGAGGGTAAACTATATATATATATATATATATATATATATATATATATAATATATATTACCAGGAACAATTTAGTGTAATATTGGTTTTTCAGACGAAATTACGACAGAATGTATGATGTTGACATACACAAAGAGACAATGCACGACTCATTCAAATGTTTCGCACAACAACGTCATATTGAAATACAACAGCAATAGAAGCCAAGCTGGAAATGTTGGATATAAATATGAACGAATGGATAAGTTTCAAAATCTATCCAACGAATGGTTGACAAAAAACACACATTTCTAAAATATTTATACTGTAGACTGGTTTGCATGATGAAAATTGCAATTTTAGTATCATGACAAATACACGTTAACTATTTAATAGTATATTATGTTGATATTATGTTTTTTTAAGTAGATACGTAATAC
>CBDHHR010000757.1:0-2500 GCA_965263245.1 Metamycoplasmataceae bacterium
GGAGATATTATTATCTTCATTTGAGCTGTATGGTCGTTCATACAAAAACCAAAACAACTAACCACGACATGAGCACTGACTTCATCAAGTGGTTCGGGATGGAAATACAATTCTGAAACACATAATATGCTTGAGTATGCTGGCTTTAGTTTCAAATGATTTTATGGTGACGGGGCGCAGTGACATAAATAAACTATATACCCAGGTTGAGCTTTGCTTCAGCAACAACATCTCAGAATGCTAAGCTAGTGCGGAACCGATAAGTTCTAACCTTCAGTTGGTGTTGTATTTGTCTGGTCTCAGTGCTGCTGTTGCCGACCTCCTCCTGCGAGTTGTCGGTGTGTTCCACCCAGACGGCTTCTGTGATGGCCGTCCTCGCCCCCAGCCACAGCGCCGTCCAGTGGCACAGCAGTCAGCGGCCGAAGAAATCAGCAACATTCGAGCAGATACAGGTATGAACTATAAAGACGAACTAGGTCAGTAAGGAATAGTTACGCGTACACTCTTATCATTTATATTAGTGCAGACAAGTGTCCGTATTGTTGAATTCAACGATATCTGGTGTAATCTGGGAATAAGTGTTTTGCTGACGCTATCTCATATGATTGTCTATTAATGACATAATCTACGTGCTGGGTGACCACGTGTTGCAAGGGTAAACCCCACCACACCTCTCACACATGTCTTCACAGCAGTTGCGCAAGCAAGTGTGTGCATGCCTAGCCATAAATGTGAATTTTGGGTAAAATGTACCCATTATCTGTTTTCCAGTTATGCTCATGGCAAATCCCAGTTACACATGCATTGACCATTAGCGTGTGAGCGTAGCGTATATTTAAGGGACGAAACACTCTAAAATCCTCCAACGGCAAACTGCACCCCCGTTAGCGCTCTCCGAAAATCTCCAACGGCACTCAACGTCACATTATGTACTCCTGTACTCATTCCTTTTATACTTCTCCCTCCTTGCACTGTGCCCTGCAGGATTGTCTTGGCAAGCCCTGTAGATCTTGTTACGTGCCCGTACCATTTCAGTTTGCGTCGCATTACTGTGGTCAAGAGGTCTTCGTGGGGTCCAATGGCTTGCCGAGTTCTGTTTCGCCCCTCTTCGTTGGAGAGGTGGTCTCTGTAAGTGATGCCGAGGAGCTTTCTGAGGCATCTCATCGCCATGGCCTGTGTCCAAGACTCACAGGCGTATAGGAAAATGGACATAGCCAGGGAGCGCATCAGTCTGATCTTTGAGCTGAGCGTTTTGTGAGTGCTGCTGTGGTCTGAGCGATCCTGGCGAGAATTTCAGGTTTGGATCCTTCATCTGCGACGATTGCTCCCAGGTATTTGAACCTGTTGGCGGAATCTAGTTTCTCGCCGTTGACCCTGATGTCAGTGCTGATGCCATTGGTGTTGTTGGTCATCAGTTTGGTCTTCTCTGCATTGATCTGCATGCCGAAGGCTGTAGAAGTCTTGTCAAGGCGCTCCACCAAGTCAGCTAGCTCCTCTTCCCTTCCTGCCAGGCCGTCTATGTCGTCGGCAAAACGCAAGTTTGTAATTTTCCTGCCACCAATGCTGACAGTCCGTTCATGGTCATTCAGTGCGTCAGTCATAATTCTCTCCAAGAAGATGTTGTAGAGAGTGGGGAGAGCACACAACCTTGTCTTACTCCGACTGTGATTCTGAACCAGTCCCCTATGATGTTATTTAGGTAGACTGCGCTGGTCACGATCACCCAAAAATACAAAATTAATTATTTGTTTTAAACCGTTCCAATAACAAAATAATGGGTTTCTCCTAGTAGTGTAGTGTGTGTGCCTATAAACCACACATACATAGACTATACACCGGTCACATACACATCATTATATATTGTAACCACGACATATAATAGCATTTAGTAGTAGACTAAATCGTAATGAGAATGTTTCCTATACTCTGCAATGACAGACGATAACGTGTCCAAGACTACCTTGTTATTTGAACTATAATAGAACCGATTTACATTACAGAGCCTGCAAGGGAGCCGCCTGGTGGCAGCCTGGGGAACGTGTGCTGTTTGTGTGTGGGACATGAAGTCGTTTGAGCTGGTCCATGAGATAGCGTTATGGAAGGTTTTCGGCGGATATGACGTTGGCAGCAGCACTCTCCAGTTGCGGATGAGTGAACATCGTACACATTTGTTCGCCGCTCTTGACAGTGCATGTAGCAGCTATCCCGACAACCACAGCGTGCTCGTGTTTGACGTCACTAGCGGTTAGTGCAAACACCGCTACCTGGTGTGTCAGAACGAAATGTGGTAACTGAATCCACACACATTCGCATGCAGCCACACACGTACACAAACACACCCACACACAAGAACAAACACAGGAACATATACATAAACAAACTCATACCTCACGCACACATACACATACACATACACATACACATACACATACACATACACATACACATACACATACACATACACATACACATACACATACACATACACATACACATACAC
>CBDHHR010000757.1:5000-7093 GCA_965263245.1 Metamycoplasmataceae bacterium
TATAACCATATAGTTCTGCTATATAACCATATAATTCTGCTATATAACCATATAATACTGCTATATAACCATATAATTCTGCTATATAACCATATCATTCTGCTATATAACCATATCATTCTGCTATACAACCATATAATTCTGCTATATAACCATATAATTCTGCTATATAACCATGTAATTCTGCTATATAACCATATAATTCTGCTATATAACCATATAATACTGCTATATAACCATATAATTCTGCTATATAACCATATCATTCTGCTATATAACCATATCATTCTGCTATACAACCATATAATTCTGCTATATAACCATATAATTCTGCTATATAACCATGTAATTCTGCTATACAACAATATAATGCATGTTCATGAATATTTGGTGCCGTTCGCCATACTTCGGTTCGAAATGATTGTTCTACGTCGTCTAAAGTCTGTGGCTTACTGCGCCGAAATGAATATTGGTTAAAGTTGTTATAATCACTCGCGTGGCAGAAAGCTCAAAATGTTTCGCGTAAACACAATGATGTATCGGCTTTAGCGAAGATAACACTCACGTAAGGCATAGACAAATGTGAAATGAGCATGCTTCGATACATTACAGTTCGATAGTATATAAGCTTACACAGAATCCCTTTAAAATTCTTCCTCTTTACTAATTAATTAAATAATATGATGTTCGTCAGAATATAATAAATTGTTAAATGCAAATTGTGTGTAGTGTCTCCGTAAATGTATTCGCTTGTTGAAGGTGTACGCCAGCGATATGGTTACATTATTTAGTAGACGTCCTGTGTAACTGACTACGCCAGGTTATCAAAATGTATTATATATTATTTTATTCCACATTTTATATGTTATGATTTTATGTTTATGCTAGATCATATCAACTATTATTTATCGATGTTATAAAGAACAATTTTTTATTCGGACCTATTGTATGTGATTGCTCTTATTTATTTTATTTAAAGTCATAGAATATTTTATCATAATCGCTTGGTGCGTGTGAGTGTCATGTGAATATACTTGTACGACGACCCAAAATTACAACGTATTCCACAGTTTTCTTTACAACTGCAATGAAAACACGTGGCAATAAATTGATCTTATCTTATCTAAATCATAATAGAGGAAAAGACTGCCTCCCTTTAATACATTATTGACAGTTATGGTCATTTGCAACTAGTCTCAGCTGACGCCACGTGACACAAAGACCACCATTAGTGACAATACGTCCTGTTTTCTGTTTCCCCCAGGTCGGTGATGTCACGTTCATCAGCGACACCGACCACATCGCTATCAACAGTGCGTCTGGGATCGTGAAACTACAACTGTGTGGACAGACAGTGGAACAACATGACTCAAAGCTCGCAAATACCCCAGTCATCTTCCAAGGCACAGGTATCCCAATCTCCAACTCATTCTATCAAATAACCATATTTATATTCGAGGCAATCCATCGTGTCTTTCTTACATACTTTTCAAACCGTATTTACCAACAAGTGAACATCTGCGCTCAGCAGACAAGTTACTCTTAGTATAACGTAAATCTAAACGTTATCGGAAGCACGATCGTTTATAGTGTCCGCAGTAAAGATCTAATTATAACTACTACAACGTCAACACCTTGAAAATATGTTCTTTACACTATAACTAACATAAGACGTGTGTTTCGGCATATTTAAGACATTTGCTATTGAAAATGACTTATCAAAATAAAAACTAGTATTTTTTTAAATATCTCTAAATGGTTTTAGTAGACGGACTTGTTAATGGCACACTGAACACGTGCGTCTACGTTTGCACATGGGCGCACTTGTCTTCATTCTAAATATTGTGATTTTGTTTTCAGATTTGGATGTACAAATGGACACGTCTGTAGTTTGAGGCAACAGACGGCTGTGTTAATACAATGTAATCCTTTATGGCAAAATGGTACTCTGCCTTCCCAAAACATGTGAACAAATTCAAAAACCGCGCTAACTCAATGATTCCAACAAATACGCATAGTATGTAGCAAACAGACTACACATTCAAATCACATACGCCACAACTATTAACTGTCAACTATATGGCACCACATAT
>CBDHHR010000758.1:0-7540 GCA_965263245.1 Metamycoplasmataceae bacterium
TTAATTACCTTCCTGGAGCTAATTTGGACATAAAAGACAGTTGAGTCGCGGTGGCCGTGGACAGCAGTGGTTTTGGTGTACGCTCAAGTGTGTCAACACGACTTAAGTTGGCGCGTCACCAACAGACGGCGGTAAGGACCACACTCGACTGACGATGGGTCGGGCTCACGATGACAGCGAGGCCAATCGCCTAAACAGTACTAATCCGGCGACTTCATTTGCATCGTCTAATCCTGAGTACTGGACGTGTTGACACAGACGACGTGAGGCGGTCGGACGGGCGGACAGTGCACGCGATAACGACCCGGTGTCGACGTCTCAACTTCGGGCCCGGTGTATCAGCGAAGCTCGACGACAGACCGTCGATTCGCGGCCGGCGCGCGGACAGGCATGACCGCTGAGCGGCGACGGGACCACACCGGAAGTAGCATGATGCTGTCGTCGAAAGGTGCCTACGATCAGCCGGGTGTAGGCCCGCCACCTGACGGCGGCGTCGGGAGTTACCACCCGGTGAGTTACAGCATGAGCAATATGGGCGCCATGAACCAGGTGACGTCATACCAGATGGGTAACGTCGGTTACTCCCAGCAGGGCATGGGCAGCATGGGCATGGTGGGCATGGGGTCGATGATGGCGCCGCCGTCCATGAATGGGATGGGTCACGTGGGCGCTGGGGGCCTCGCCGAGATGTCGTCCCCCGGCATGATGCCCCCTATGAGCGCCGTAGGGGGCTCGATGGCGCAGTCGCTCGCCCCTATCGGAGGTTTCGGACACGATCCTGGCGTCGGAGGGGGTGTGACGTCACTCGGACAACCACGTGACAAGCCCTATCGACGCAGCTATACGCACGCCAAGCCGCCCTACTCGTACATCTCGCTCATCACGATGGCGATCCAGCAGTCTCCGAGCAAGATGTGCACGCTCAACGAGATCTACCAGTTCATCATGGACCTGTTCCCGTTCTACCGCCAGAACCAGCAGCGTTGGCAGAACTCCATCCGCCACAGCCTCTCCTTCAACGACTGCTTCCTCAAAGTGGCGCGTTCACCAGAGCGGCCGGGCAAAGGCAGCTACTGGACTCTGCACCCGGACGCCGGCAACATGTTCCAGAACGGTTGTTACCTGCGGCGACAGAAACGCTTCAAGTGTCCAAAGACGCCGTCCGATGGCGCTGACCAGGACGACCGCAGCGACACGATGATGACGCCACCAACTTCCGCCGGAAGTCAGTACGGTACGCCCTCTGACGGCAACTTCCGCGAGTACGAGCAGACGGACGCTAGGGGACACTCAAGCCCCGCCAGTCGCGATGGCGGCACGGCCGGACACAATGGTCAAGCGAACCTCCCGCGGGCTGATCTTCCGAACAAAAACATCATGGCCGCCTCACAACAAAACATGCAGCAGCAGCAGCAGCAGCAGCAGCAGCAGCAGCAGCAGCGGCAACAGCAGCAACGGCAGCAACAGCAGCAGCAGCAGCAACAACAACAACAGCAACAACAACAGCAGCAGCAACATCAGCAGCAACAGCAGCAGCAGCAACAACAACAACAACAACAACCACATGATCCGGACCGCGGTGAAGCGACACCTGGCGTGCCGACGGGCACCGTGTCGTCGACGGTGGGGGCGCTGCGGACAGTTTCCCATGTGCTGCCATCGATGGCCGCCGACTCTTCGCGCCACCACCAGATGGCGATGGCGATGCCATCCGGTCTCCAGCCGCTCGGCATGACATCACAGATGAGTGGGGTGCCACCTAGCGGCCCGTACCCGCACTTCAACCACCCGTTCTCGATCACGAGTCTCATGTCGCAGCAGTCGGACAACAAGCTGGACATGAAGCTGTACGAGGCGGCCGTCCAGTCCGCCGTCCAGTCCGCAGCCGAGTACCCAGGGTCGCCGTACATGGCGCCACAGTCGCTGGCCGACAGACAGCTCGCAGCGCCACCTGTAACGATGGCGGCCGATGGTTCCTACTACAAGACATACACGCCACAGTCGACCGCCGGCCTTTAGCCGAACTACCGGGCTGTAGACGGACTACCAAATTGTAGCCGGACTACCGGACTGTAGACGGACTATCGGACTGTAGCCGGACTACTGGACTGTAGGCGGACTACCGGACTGTAGCCGGATTACCAGACAGTTGTAATGTTCACAGATGTTCTATAGGAACAGCAATGCACAATAAGTCGACTTCTTTGTGTATTTGAAATATTGATTGATTTTATGTGTTTCTTGTGCGTGCGCTCTGCGCGCGTATGCCGGTGTTGTACATGTGCGTGTGTTCGACCGTATGTACGTATGTATGTAGTGTGTACATATGTTAATTACTGTTATTGTTATATAATTGTTTAATTGATTACATGAATCAAATTCGTCGTAAAATAATTAGAGAGTATCAGCCTGTTTGGTGTTACGATAAGTTAACATATCATAATGAAATACATAACATTTTATTTATTTACCAAACATATATTTTCTTCTCATGCCTATATGGAGTCAGTATTACATGAGCCATGTGTCCAGTAGCTGTGTTATATAAGTATAAATGTGACAATTGCAATATATATATATATATATATTATATATATATATATATATATATATATTTATATATATATACATATATACATAATTGATATATTTCTAAAGTATAATTTACCAATTGTCACGTTGTTCCAACTGATAGTTCAAGTCAGACGCAATTAAAGATGCTCATGATGTGATAATTCTTCTGTTTCACTATACGCGCAAAATTATTTTATCAAAAGAATGTTTATTTGTATACAAGGATGAATTGTACTTACCAATAAAGTTATATTTAAGTATCTGTTGTGTATGTTCCGCCTTGTTTCACTTTAATTTGCCCATTCAAAATGGCGGCATTGTGATCAGCTAGTCGACATTGGAGTTGATAAGAATTTATCTAGCGTTGTGGTCATCTCGCCTGCTATCAGGCACTGCTGGCCGGTGTCCGCGGCCAGACACTCTGGGAAGATAACAAGACCTTAATAAAACTGTTAACCCTTCTATGTCAGTGTTGCTCGCCGGGCAAGTAGCTACAGGTTTATGACTCGTTGCGATACATTTCACTGTCAAAATTAATGGTAATGATTTACGATTAAGTTAAAGAGTTTCTTGAAGAATACTATTCAGTATAGTAGACGATAATATCGTCTTTGTACTGCATACGTAGACATGTAATTCTACTGTTAATGACATGTCCAGTGTAGTGACCACATTGTCCAGGGGTTCGTGTACCCACCTCTTTGCAAACACCTTCTATGATAGCTCCTCCCAAAGCGATGTATTTAATGTGAAGTTACGGATCGAACATATTTTTATTACAGGAAATCCATATTAACTGACCGATAAGTCGGCCGATTTGTGTCGGGTCTAAAGTGGTTGATCGGTGGATAACAGTGAATGGGGTCAGAAAAGGTGCAGTTGGAGATTGTTGGTAGACCTCAACTGGGTGCAGTCGGAGGTCGAGTTTTGTGTTTTTGTGAGCGTTATTGTAGGTTAGACCCACAACTGGGTGAGAGGACTGTCAGTGTGGCGTTGTTGTGACAGACCGTGCTGTGTGACTGGCTCGTAACCGACACGGCCACGGCCTGGCGTCCTGTTTACGACACCAACACTCGCACCCGGCCGTCAAAGACCACGGCACTCGTCGTAAACTTGTCACCTACGGCAGGTGTCAAACGTCTTACTGCAGGTACACCGACGGACGGTGGTTGATATGGGGAATTGTTTGATGGTGGGCCCCCCTTAATTATACCGCCTGACGCATTCCAATCAACTCTGTATTGGGTTTTACCTTGCGTATCACATAATCGATGTTGTTATACTGACGCAGTGTGTCATGTTTGTGATAACGTTGGTTTATGAAACGTGTCTGGTCTGATTAATTCACTTTCATTTTGTTTCTATAATGAATAATCGCTATACATACCTACACACGGATACGCCCACGCGCGCGAACACACACACATGCACACACACGTATATATATATATATATATATATATATATATATATATATATATATATATATATATATATATATATATATATATATATATATATATATATATATATATATATATATATACAACAACAACAAGAAGCTGTATGCACAATACAACAGGACGTTGTATTATTTGTGTGTAATTAAATAATGAAAATATGCTGACCATGGAAGAACATCAGAAATTTTAAAATGTGTGTTATGTGTACGCAAATATTATGTGTAAAATGTGAAAATACAGTCATGTCTGTTGTGATTACGTTGCGGCTAAAAGAGAGAACAATGGAGGCAAATAGATGCAGAGGTCGTCAGTGAATACTAATACATACTAGATACATGGGACCATGGTTTGGAGGGAGCGCCACAGAGCTACCGCAGAAAGCACACAGCCGTCACGATCGCCAGTATCTGCCATAGGCACGGAACCAATTTAAGACGAAAGTGTGAACGAACTGTACAAACTATCACAACAATTCTCTGTTCGCTGTGCGTGTTTATGTGATACTCACATGGCTTTTATAATGATCGTAAGTAGGTGAGGTGAGTTCTTATATATATATATATATATATATATATATATATATATATATATATATATATATATATATATATATATATATATATATATATATATATATATATATATATATATATAATTAAAAAAATATGTGCTGTAATATTGATAAATGAAAACTCATTTTACTTAATTTAATTCATGGACTGAACCCATCTAATTTTATGCATCTCGTCTCACATGACTCTGCGAGGAACACCCACCGGCCACTTAGGACAAGCTAATTGTCCATGTAACAGTTTTCGCACCTCAAAGCCACAGGTGTGCGTTGTTGCGTCACGCCGTCACGGACACATCGTGTGCCGGGACAAAGCGGCCCCGTCGCGGTGCTTTACGCCGCAAACAGACGGAGTGAGGTCGGCGGGCCGGCCTTGATGTCGGGGGTCGCCAAGGGGCAGGGAGAAACGGCGATAGGATGCAGGGATTAAGGCATTGTCACCCCAAAACATCGAACAGCCACCGATACGGGGTTGTATGGGGCGCTTTGAGAAAGGGGTATTGGGTGAAAAAGACGGAAGTGTGACGTAACGGGGTGATTGTCGGCGATGTCGGATTGTTGTTGGTTCGACTGATTCTTCTGTCAACATCGTTACGTGTTTTGACGCGGGGAAGTTATCACTTGTCCATTCGCCATACCGATTCGATGTTAAATTATGTTAAACTTTTGTTTTATATATATATATATATATATATATATATATATATATATATATATATATATATATATATATATATATATATATATATATATACGTGTGTCCGTTCTATAGTTGTAGCATCGTAGCGTCCTCTCGCTACCCCCCATTTGCCCATATGTCTCCTTGTCCTTCTCCCTAAGCCTTTTTATTCCAGCTGTTGTCAAGTTTTCCAACAACGTAGACATTGTTGGTGAGCACACTGACGTCACAACATCCTAATTCTTTGATGTCTCATTGACAAGGCGGGCGGGTGAACCACCAACCACTTTGGTGCCTTCAGCGTCGTTGAAGACGTCAGCGTGGGGCTTGTGTTCTTTCCCTGAAGCGGAACCTGCGTTGATATTCCAAGAAGAAAATGTCAAGTATTTGTGTATGTCTGCTGTGTTTTGGAGCATCAAAGATCAATAAAACATCGAAAGTCATACATCTGCAGAAATATTTAACAAACTATAAAAAACTAACTAAGCAAAATATGTCTTTAGCTGAGTGATACGCTTGATCTAACCATCTAAGCTCTCTATAATAATTTATAAGTCATGATGAATAAACCGTACTTCTTTTACGGAGCAAGTTCTGTTCCCTGATGAAGTTAACAATAAACTGATGTGTGAACAGTCAGCGTCGTAATGTTCCATAGATGTTCTCAAGTAAACCATACGATATAAAACGGCGTCGATTTGGCGCGTGTTGGCTGTATTTTAAGCACCCGAAAAACGGTTTGTTCAATGACTCGTACCATCCGATTGACTATGTTTATGAGATTCTTATAAAGAGCATTAAAAACTCTTCCCAGTATTGGTCGCTGAAAGCATCGCTGGACGCTCCTGCGGGTGCCCCTGACAACGGCAGCAGTTTGCGGTGCGGCGGGTAGCGCGATGTCGTCAGTACGGCGCCATCACGGGTAGTTGTTTCCCGCAGTGCGGTGTCGCCCACTGGTTGTGGTCTCGCTGTTAGTTAACGCGCAATTTGTCGCATTCATAAAGTCGTGCTTGTATAAAACCGACGACACGTGACACTGACGCTGAGACCGTAAATTACGAGAAACAAGTTCAGAAGTGAACTCACACGTAGGTAATATTAGGTATACGATACCGTATTTCATTTTTGCAGCATACTAATTTATGCATACACATTCGTATCCGCGCCCGCACGTACGCTCGCACGCACGCACACACACGCACACACACACACACATACATACACACACAATACCATATAGATACACGTACGCACGCCTACTACGCATACGCATGCGCACGCGCACGCACACGCACACGCACACGCACACGCACACGCACACGCACACGCACACGCACACGCACACGCACACGCACACGCACACGCACACGCACACGCACACGCACACGCACACGCACACGCACACGCACAGCACACGCACACGCACACGCACACGCACACGCACACGCACACGCACACGCACACGCACACGCACACGCACACGCACACGCACACGCACACGCACACGCACACGCACACGCACACGCACACGCACACGCACACGCACACGCACACGCACACGCACACGCACACGCACACGCACACGCACACGCACACGCACACGCACACGCACACGCACACGCACACGCACACGCACACGCACACGCACACGCACACGCACACGCACACGCACACGCACACGCACACGCACACGCACACGCACACGCACACGCACACGCACACGCACACGCACACGCACACGCACACGCACACGCACACGCACACGCACACGCACACGCACACGCACACGCACACGCACACGCACACGCACACGCACACGCACACGCACACGCACACGCACACGCACACGCACACGCACACGCACACGCTCACGCTCACGCACACGCTCACGCTCACGCACACGCACACGCACACGCACACGCACACGCACACGCACACGCACACGCAACGCACACGCACACGCACACGCACACGCACACGCACACGCACACGCACACGCACACGCACACGCACACGCACACGCACACGCACACGCACACGCACACGCACACGCACACGCACACGCACACGCACACGCACACGCACACGCACACGCACACGCACACGCACACGCACACGCACACGCACACGCACACGCACACGCACACGCACACGCACACGCACACGCACACGCACACGCACACGCACGCACTTACACAGAGGGAGTGGTAGCGTTATGGGAGCGGGACGATGGAAGACAAATCAGAAGGGATT
>CBDHHR010000759.1:0-57000 GCA_965263245.1 Metamycoplasmataceae bacterium
ACTGACGATACAAACATACAACTTGTGAACCTCACTCTACCGTCTCAGACAGAGCTGTATGATCAGTGGAGGCAGACGATACAAACACATAACTTGTGAACCTCACTCTACAGTCTCAGACAGAGCTGTATGATCAGTGGAGGCAGACGATACAAACACACAACTTGTGAACCTCACTCTACCGTCTCAGACATAGCTAGAGCTGTATGATCAGTGGAGGCAGACGATACAAACACATAACTTGTGAACCTCACTCTACAGTCTCAGGCAGAGCTGTATGATCAGTGGAGGCAAACGATACAAACATACAACTTGTGAACCTCACTCTACAGTCTCATACAGAGCTGTATGATCAGTGGAGGCAGACGATACAAACATACAACTTGTGAACCTCACTCTGCAGTCTCAGACAAAGCTGTATGATCAGTGGAGGCAGACGATACAAACATACAACTTGTGAACCTCACTCAACAGTCTCAGAAAGAGCTGTATGATCAGTGGAGGCAGACGACACAAACATACAACTTGTAAACCTCACTCTACAGTCTCAGGCAGAGCTCTATGATCAGTGGAGGCAGACGATACAAACATACAACTTGTAAACCTCACTCTACAGTCTCAGGCAGAGCTGTATGATCAGTGGAGGCAAACGATACAAACATACAACTTGTGAACCTCACTCTACAGTCTCAGACAGAGTTGTATGATCAGTGGAGGCAGACGATACAAACATACAACTTGTGAACCTCACTCTGCAGTCTCAGACAAAGCTGTATGATCAGTGGAGGCAGACGATACAAACATACAACTTGTGAACCTCACTCAACAGTCAGAAAGAGCTGTATGATCAGTGGAGGCAGACGATACAAACATACACCTTGTGAACCTCACTCAACAGTCTCAGAAAGAGCTGTATGATCAGTGGAGGCAGACGATACAAACATACAACTTGTGAACCTCACTCAACAGTCTCTGAAAGAGCTGTATGATCAGTGGAGGCAGACGATACAAACATACAACTTGTGAACCTCACTCAACAGTCTCAGAAAGAGCTGTATGATCAGTGGAGGCAGACGATACAAACACACAACTTGTGAACCTCACTCTACCGTCTCAGACAGAGCTGTATGATCAGTGGAGGCAGGCGATACAACACACAACTTGTGAACCTCACTCAACAGTCTCAGAAAGAGCTGTATGATCAGTGGAGGCAGACGATACAAACATACAACTTGTGAACCTCACTCAACAGTCTCAGAAAGAGCTGTATGATCAGTGGAGGCAGACGATACAAACATACAACTTGTGAACCTCACTCAACAGTCGCAGAAAGAGGTGTATGATCAGTGGAGGCAGACGATACAAACATACAACTTGTGAACCTCACTCAACAGTCTCAGAAAGAGCTGTATGATCAGTGGAGGCAGACGACACAAACATACAACTTGTAAACCTCACTCTACAGTCTCAGGCAGAGCTGTGACTGTAGAGTGAGGTTTACAAGTTGTATGTTTGTATCGTCTGCCTCCACTGATCATAGAGCTCTGCCTGAGACTGTAGAGTGAGGTTTACAAGTTGTATGTTTGTGTCGTCTGCCTCCACTGATCATACAGCTCTTTCTGAGACTGTTGAGTGAGGTTCACAAGTTGTATGTTTGTATCGTCTGCCTCCACTGATCATACAGCTTTGTCTGAGACTGCAGAGTGAGGTTCACAAGTTGTATGTTTGTATCGTCTGCCTCCACTGATCATACAGCTCTGTATGAGACTGTAGAGTGAGGTTCACAAGTTGTATGTTTGTATCGTTTGCCTCCACTGATCATACAGCTCTGCCTGAGACTGTAGAGTGAGGTTTACAAGTTGTATGTTTGTGTCGTCTGCCTCCACTGATCATACAGCTCTTTCTGAGACTGTTGAGTGAGGTTCACAAGTTGTATGTTTGTATCGTCTGCCTCCACTGATCATACACCTCTTTCTGCGACTGTTGAGTGAGGTTCACAAGTTGTATGTTTGTATCGTCTGCCTCCACTGATCATACAGCTCTTTCTGAGACTGTTGAGTGAGGTTCACAAGTTGTATGTTTGTATCGTCTGCCTCCACTGATCATACAGCTCTTTCTGAGACTGTTGAGTGAGGTTCACAAGTTGTGTGTTGTATCGCCTGCCTCCACTGATCATACAGCTCTGTCTGAGACGGTAGAGTGAGGTTCACAAGTTGTGTGTTTGTATCGTCTGCCTCCACTGATCATACAGCTCTTTCTGAGACTGTTGAGTGAGGTTCACAAGTTGTATGTTTGTATCGTCTGCCTCCACTGATCATACAGCTCTTTCAGAGACTGTTGAGTGAGGTTCACAAGTTGTATGTTTGTATCGTCTGCCTCCACTGATCATACAGCTCTTTCTGAGACTGTTGAGTGAGGTTCACAAGGTGTATGTTTGTATCGTCTGCCTCCACTGATCATACAGCTCTTTCTGACTGTTGAGTGAGGTTCACAAGTTGTATGTTTGTATCGTCTGCCTCCACTGATCATACAGCTTTGTCTGAGACTGCAGAGTGAGGTTCACAAGTTGTATGTTTGTATCGTCTGCCTCCACTGATCATACAACTCTGTCTGAGACTGTAGAGTGAGGTTCACAAGTTGTATGTTTGTATCGTTTGCCTCCACTGATCATACAGCTCTGCCTGAGACTGTTGAGTGAGGTTCACAAGTTGTATGTTTGTATCGTCTGCCTCCACTGATCATACAGCTCTTTCTGAGACTGTTGAGTGAGGTTCACAAGTTGTATGTTTGTATCGTCTGCCTCCACTGATCATACAGCTCTGCCTGAGACTGTAGAGTGAGGTTTACAAGTTGTATGTTTGTGTCGTCTGCCTCCACTGATCATACAGCTCTGCCTGAGACTGTAGAGTGAGGTTTACAAGTTGTATGTTTGTATCGTCTGCCTCCACTGATCATACAGCTCTGCCTGAGACTGTAGAGTGAGGTTCACAAGTTATGTGTTTGTATCGTCTGCCTCCACTGATCATACAGCTCTAGCTCTGTCTGAGACGGTAGAGTGAGGTTCACAAGTTGTGTGTTTGTATCGTCTGCCTCCACTGATCATACAGCTCTGTCTGAGACTGTAGAGTGAGGTTCACAAGTTATGTGTTTGTATCGTCTGCCTCCACTGATCATACAGCTCTGTCTGAGACGGTAGAGTGAGGTTCACAAGTTGTATGTTTGTATCGTCTGCCTCCACTGATCATACAGCTCTTTCTGAGACTGTTGAGTGAGGTTCACAAGTTGTATGTTTGTATCGTCTGCCTCCACTGATCATACAGCTCTTTCTGAGACTGTTGAGTGAGGTTCACAAGTTGTATGTTTGTATCGTCTGCCTCCACTGATCATACAGCTTTGTCTGAGACTGCAGAGTGAGGTTCACAAGTTGTGTGTTTGTATCGTCTGCCTCCACTGATCATACAGCTCTGCCTGAGACTGTAGAGTGAGGTTTACAAGTTGTATGTTTGTATCGTCTGCCTCCACTGATCATAGAGCTCTGCCTGAGACTGTAGAGTGAGGTTTACAAGTTGTATGTTTGTGTCTTCTGCCTCCACTGATCATACAGCTCTTTCTGAGACTGTTGAGTGAGGTTCACAAGTTGTATGTTTGTATCGTCTGCCTCCACTGATCATACAGCTTTGTCTGAGACTGCAGAGTGAGGTTCACAAGTTGTATGTTTGTATCGTCTGCCTCCACTGATCATAGAGCTCTGCCTGAGACTGTAGAGTGAGGTTTACAAGTTGTATGTTTGTGTCGTCTGCCTCCACTGATCATACAGCTCTTTCTGAGACTGTTGAGTGAGGTTCACAAGTTGTATGTTTGTATCGTCTGCCTCCACTGATCATACAGCTTTGTCTGAGACTGCAGAGTGAGGTTCACAAGTTGTATGTTTGTATCGTCTGCCTCCACTGATCATACAGCTCTGTCTGAGACTGTAGAGTGAGGTTCACAAGTTGTATGTTTGTATCGTTTGCCTCCACTGATCATACAGCTCTGCCTGAGACTGTAGAGTGAGGTTTACAAGTTGTATGTTTGTGTCGTCTGCCTCCACTGATCATACAGCTCTTTCTGAGACTGTTGAGTGAGGTTCACAAGTTGTATGTTTGTATCGTCTGCCTCCACTGATCATACACCTCTTTCTGCGACTGTTGAGTGAGGTTCACAAGATGTATGTTTGTATCGTCTGCCTCCACTGATCATACAGCTCTTTCTGAGACTGTTGAGTGAGGTTCACAAGTTGTATGTTTGTATCGTCTGCCTCCACTGATCATACAGCTCTTTCTGAGACTGTTGAGTGAGGTTCACAAGTTGTGTGTTTGTATCGCCTGCATCCACTGATCATACAGCTCTGTCTGAGACTGTAGAGTGAGGTTCACAAGTTATGTGTTTGTATCGTCTGCCTCCACTGATCATACAGCTCTAGCTCTGTCTGAGACGGTAGAGTGAGGTTCACAAGTTGTGTGTTTGTATCGTCTGCCTCCACTGATCATACAGCTCTGTCTGAGACTGTAGAGTGAGGTTCACAAGTTATGTGTTTGTATCGTCTGCCTCCACTGATCATACAGCTCTGTCTGAGACGGTAGAGTGAGGTTCACAAGTTGTGTGTTTGTATCGTCTGCCTCCACTGATCATACAGCTCTTTCTGAGACTGTTGAGTGAGGTTCACAAGTTGTATGTTTGTATCGTCTGCCTCCACTGATCATACAGCTCTTTCTGAGACTGTTGAGTGAGGTTCACAAGTTGTATGTTTGTATCGTCTGCCTCCACTGATCATACAGCTCTTTCTGAGACTGTTGAGTGAGGTTCACAAGTTGTATGTTTGTATCGTCTGCCTCCACTGATCATACAGCTCTTTCTGAGACTGTTGAGTGAGGTTCACAAGGTGTATGTTTGTATCGTCCTGCCTCCACTGATCATACAGCTCTTTCTGAGACTGTTGAGTGAGGTTCACAAGTTGTATGTTTGTATCGTCTGCCTCCACTGATCATACAGCTTTGTCTGAGACTGCAGAGTGAGGTTCACAAGTTGTATGTTTGTATCGTCTGCCTCCACTGATCATACAGCTCTGTCTGAGACTGTAGAGTGAGGTTCACAAGTTGTATGTTTGTATCGTTTGCCTCCACTGATCATACAGCTCTGCCTGAGACTGTTGAGTGAGGTTCACAAGTTGTATGTTTGTATCGTCTGCCTCCACTGATCATACAGCTCTTTCTGAGACTGTTGAGTGAGGTTCACAAGTTGTATGTTTGTATCGTCTGCCTCCACTGATCATACAGCTCTGCCTGAGACTGTAGAGTGAGGTTTACAAGTTGTATGTTTGTGTCGTCTGCCTCCACTGATCATACAGCTCTGCCTGAGACTGTAGAGTGAGGTTTACAAGTTGTATGTTTGTATCGTCTGCCTCCACTGATCATACAGCTCTGCCTGAGACTGTAGAGTGAGGTTCACAAGTTATGTGTTTGTATCGTCTGCCTCCACTGATCATACAGCTCTAGCTCTGTCTGAGACGGTAGAGTGAGGTTCACAAGTTGTGTGTTTGTATCGTCTGCCTCCACTGATCATACAGCTCTGTCTGAGACTGTAGAGTGAGGTTCACAAGTTATGTGTTTGTATCGTCTGCCTCCACTGATCATACAGCTCTGTCTGAGACGGTAGAGTGAGGTTCACAAGTTGTATGTTTGTATCGTCTGCCTCCACTGATCATACAGCTCTTTCTGAGACTGTTGAGTGAGGTTCACAAGTTGTATGTTTGTATCGTCTGCCTCCACTGATCATACAGCTCTTTCTGAGACTGTTGAGTGAGGTTCACAAGTTGTATGTTTGTATCGTCTGCCTCCACTGATCATACAGCTTTGTCTGAGACTGCAGAGTGAGGTTCACAAGTTGTGTGTTTGTATCGTCTGCCTCCACTGATCATACAGCTCTGCCTGAGACTGTAGAGTGAGGTTTACAAGTTGTATGTTTGTATCGTCTGCCTCCACTGATCATAGAGCTCTGCCTGAGACTGTAGAGTGAGGTTTACAAGTTGTATGTTTGTGTCGTCTGCCTCCACTGATCATACAGCTCTTTCTGAGACTGTTGAGTGAGGTTCACAAGTTGTATGTTTGTATCGTCTGCCTCCACTGATCATACAGCTTTGTCTGAGACTGCAGAGTGAGGTTCACAAGTTGTATGTTTGTATCGTCTGCCTCCACTGATCATACAGCTCTGTCTGAGACTGTAGAGTGAGGTTCACAAGTTGTATGTTTGTATCGTTTGCCTCCACTGATCATACAGCTCTGCCTGAGACTGTTGAGTGAGGTTCACAAGTTGTATGTTTGTATCGTCTGCCTCCACTGATCATACATCTCTGTCTGAGACTGTAGAGTGAGGTTCACAAGTTGTATGTTTGTATCGTCTGCCTCCACTGATCATACAGCTCTGTCTGAGACTGTAGAGTGAGGTTCACAAGTTATGTGTTTGTATCGTCTGCCTCCACTGATCATACAGCTCTAGGTCTGTCTGAGACGGTAGAGTGAGGTTCACAAGTTGTGTGTTTGTATCGTCTGCCTCCACTGATCATACAGCTCTGTCTGAGACTGTAGAGTGAGGTTCACAAGTTATGTGTTTGTATCGTCTGCCTCCACTGATCATACAGCTCTGTCTGAGACGTAGAGTGAGGTTCACAAGTTGTGTGTTTGTATCGTCTGCCTCCACTGATCATGCAGCTGTCTGTAACTGCAGAATGAGGTTCACAAGTTGTATGTTTGTATCGTCTGCCTCCACTGATCATACAGCTCTGTCTGAGACTGCAGAGTGAGGTTCACAAGTTGTATGTTTGTATCGTCTGCCTCCACTGATCATGCAGCTGTCTGTAACTGCAGAATGAGGTTCACAAGTTGTATGTTTGTATCGTCTGCCTCCACTGATGATACAGCTCTGTCTGAGACTGCAGAGTGAGGTTCACAGGTTGTATGTTTGTATAGTCTGCCTCCACTGTTCATACAGCTGTCTGAGACTGTAGAGTGAGGTTCACAAGTTGTATGTTTGTATCGTCTGCCTCCACTGATCATACAGCTCTGTCTGAGACTGAAGAGTGAGGTTCACAAGTTATGTGTTTGTATCGTCTGCCTCCACTGATCATACAGCTCTGTCTGAGACTGTAAGGTGAGGCTCACAAGTTGTATGTTTGTATCTTTTGCCTCCACTGTTCATATATCTCTGTCTGAGACTGTAGAATGAGGTTCACAAGTTGTATGTTTGTATCGTCTGCCTCCACTGATCATACATCTCTGTCTGAGACTGTAGAGTGAGGTTCACAAGTTGTATGTTTGTATCGTCTGCCTCCACTGATCATACAGCTCTGTCTGAGACTGTAGAGTGAGGTTCACAAGTTATGTGTTTGTATCGTCTGCCTCCACTGATCATACAGCTCTAGGTCTGTCTGAGACGGTAGAGTGAGGTTCACAAGTTGTGTGTTTGTATCGTCTGCCTCCACTGATCATACAGCTCTTTCTGAGACTGTTGAGTGAGGTTCACAAGTTGTATGTTTGTATCGTCTGCCTCCACTGATCATACAGCTCTTTCTGAGACTGTTGAGTGAGGTTCACAAGTTGTATGTTTGTATCGTCTGCCTCCACTGATCATACAGCTCTTTCTGAGACTGTTGAGTGAGGTTCACAAGGTGTATGTTTGTATCGTCTGCCTCCACTGATCATACAGCTCTTTCTGACTGTTGAGTGAGGTTCACAAGTTGTATGTTTGTATCGTCTGCCTCCACTGATCATACAGCTTTGTCTGAGACTGCAGAGTGAGGTTCACAAGTTGTATGTTTGTATCGTCTGCCTCCACTGATCATACAACTCTGTCTGAGACTGTAGAATGAGGTTCACAAGTTGTATGTTTGTATCGTTTGCCTCCACTGATCATACAGCTCTGCCTGAGACTGTAGAGTGAGGTTTACAAGTTGTATGTTTGTGTCGTCTCCCTCCACTGATCATACAGCTCTGCCTGAGACTGTAGAGTGAGGTTTACAAGTTGTATGTTTGTATCGTCTGCCTCCACTGATCATACAGCTCTGCCTGAGACTGTAGAGTGAGGTTCACAAGTTATGTGTTTGTATCGTCTGCCTCCACTGATCATACAGCTCTAGCTCTGTCTGAGACGGTAGAGTGAGGTTCACAAGTTGTGTGTTTGTATCGTCTGCCTCCACTGATCATACAGCTCTGTCTGAGACTGTAGAGTGAGGTTCACAAGTTATGTGTTTGTATCGTCTGCCTCCACTGATCATACAGCTCTGTCTGAGACGGTAGAGTGAGGTTCACAAGTTGTATGTTTGTATCGTCTGCCTCCACTGATCATACAGCTCTTTCTGAGACTGTTGAGTGAGGTTCACAAGTTGTATGTTTGTATCGTCTGCCTCCACTGATCATACAGCTCTTTCTGAGACTGTTGAGTGAGGTTCACAAGTTGTATGTTTGTATCGTCTGCCTCCACTGATCATACAGCTTTGTCTGAGACTGCAGAGTGAGGTTCACAAGTTGTGTGTTTGTATCGTCTGCCTCCACTGATCATACAGCTCTGCCTGAGACTGTAGAGTGAGGTTTACAAGTTGTATGTTTGTATCGTCTGCCTCCACTGATCATAGAGCTCTGCCTGAGACTGTAGAGTGAGGTTTACAAGTTGTATGTTTGTGTCTTCTGCCTCCACTGATCATACAGCTCTTTCTGAGACTGTTGAGTGAGGTTCACAAGTTGTATGTTTGTATCGTCTGCCTCCACTGATCATACAGCTTTGTCTGAGACTGCAGAGTGAGGTTCACAAGTTGTATGTTTGTATCGTCTGCCTCCACTGATCATAGAGCTCTGCCTGAGACTGTAGAGTGAGGTTTACAAGTTGTATGTTTGTGTCGTCTGCCTCCACTGATCATACAGCTCTTTCTGAGACTGTTGAGTGAGGTTCACAAGTTGTATGTTTGTATCGTCTGCCTCCACTGATCATACAGCTTTGTCTGAGACTGCAGAGTGAGGTTCACAAGTTGTATGTTTGTATCGTCTGCCTCCACTGATCATACAGCTCTGTCTGAGACTGTAGAGTGAGGTTCACAAGTTGTATGTTTGTATCGTTTGCCTCCACTGATCATACAGCTCTGCCTGAGACTGTAGAGTGAGGTTCACAAGTTGTATGTTTGTATCGTTTGCCTCCACTGATCATACAGCTCTGCCTGAGACTGTAGAGTGAGGTTTACAAGTTGTATGTTTGTGTCGTCTGCCTCCACTGATCATACAGCTCTTTCTGAGACTGTTGAGTGAGGTTCACAAGTTGTATGTTTGTATCGTCTGCCTCCACTGATCATACACCTCTTTCTGCGACTGTTGAGTGAGGTTCACAAGTTGTATGTTTGTATCGTCTGCCTCCACTGATCATACAGCTCTTTCTGAGACTGTTGAGTGAGGTTCACAAGTTGTATGTTTGTATCGTCTGCCTCCACTGATCATACAGCTCTTTCTGAGACTGTTGAGTGAGGTTCACAAGTTGTGTGTTTGTATCGCCTGCATCCACTGATCATACAGCTCTGTCTGAGACTGTAGAGTGAGGTTCACAAGTTATGTGTTTGTATCGTCTGCCTCCACTGATCATACAGCTCTAGCTCTGTCTGAGACGGTAGAGTGAGGTTCACAAGTTGTGTGTTTGTATCGTCTGCCTCCACTGATCATACAGCTCTGTCTGAGACTGTAGAGTGAGGTTCACAAGTTATGTGTTTGTATCGTCTGCCTCCACTGATCATACAGCTCTGTCTGAGACGGTAGAGTGAGGTTCACAAGTTGTGTGTTTGTATCGTCTGCCTCCACTGATCATACAGCTCTTTCTGAGACTGTTGAGTGAGGTTCACAAGTTGTATGTTTGTATCGTCTGCCTCCACTGATCATACAGCTCTTTCTGAGACTGTTGAGTGAGGTTCACAAGTTGTATGTTTGTATCGTCTGCCTCCACTGATCATACAGCTCTTTCTGAGACTGTTGAGTGAGGTTCACAAGTTGTATGTTTGTATCGTCTGCCTCCACTGATCATACAGCTCTTTCTGAGACTGTTGAGTGAGGTTCACAAGGTGTATGTTTGTATCGTCTGCCTCCACTGATCATACATATCTTTCTGAGACTGTTGAGTGAGGTTCACAAGTTGTATGTTTGTATCGTCTGCCTCCACTGATCATACAGCTTTGTCTGAGACTGCAGAGTGAGGTTCACAAGTTGTATGTTTGTATCGTCTGCCTCCACTGATCATACAGCTCTGCCTGAGACTGTTGAGTGAGGTTCACAAGTTGTATGTTAGTATCGTCTGCCTCCACTGATCATACAGCTCTTTCTGAGACTGTTGAGTGAGGTTCACAAGTTGTATGTTTGTATCGTCTGCCTCCACTGATCATACAGCTCTGCCTGAGACTGTAGAGTGAGGTTTACAAGTTGTATGTTTGTGTCGTCTTGGAGGCAAACGATACAAACATACAACTTGTGAACCTCACTCTACAGTCTCAGACAGAGTTGTATGATCAGTGGAGGCAGACGATACAAACATACAACTTGTGAACCTCACTCTGCAGTCTCAGACAAAGCTGTATGATCAGTGGAGGCAGACGATACAAACATACAACTTGTGAACCTCACTCAACAGTCAGAAAGAGCTGTATGATCAGTGGAGGCAGACGATACAAACATACACCTTGTGAACCTCACTCAACAGTCTCAGAAAGAGCTGTATGATCAGTGGAGGCAGACTATACAAACATACAACTTGTGAACCTCACTCAACAGTCTCAGAAAGAGCTGTATGATCAGTGGAGGCAGACGATACAAACATACAACTTGTGAACCTCACTCAACAGTCTCAGAAAGAGCTGTATGATCAGTGGAGGCAGACGATACAAACACACAACTTGTGAACCTCACTCTACCGTCTCAGACAGAGCTGTATGATCAGTGGAGGCAGACGATACAAACACATAACTTGTGAACCTCACTCTACAGTCTCAGACAGAGCTGTATGATCAGTGGAGGCAGACGATACAAACACACAACTTGTGAACCTCACTCTACCGTCTCAGACAGACCTAGAGCTGTATGATCAGTGGAGGCAGACGATACAAACACATAACTTGTGAACCTCACCCTACAGTCTCAGACAGAGCTGTATGATCAGTGGAGGCAGACGATACAAACATACAACTTGTGAACCTCACTCTACAGTCTCAGACAGAGATGTATGATCAGTGGAGGCAGACGATACAAACATACAACTTGTGAACCTCATTCTACAGTCTCAGACAGAGATATATGAACAGTGGAGGCAAACGATACAAACATACAACTTGTGAACCTCACCTTACAGTCTCAGACAGAGCTGTATGATCAGTGGAGGCAGACGATACAAACACATAACTTGTGAACCTCACTCTTCAGTCTCAGACAGAGCTGTATGATCAGTGGAGGCAGACGATACAAACATACAACTTGTGAACCTCACTCTACAGTCTCAGACAGCTGTATGAACAGTGGAGGCAGACGATACAAACATACAACCTGTGAACCTCACTCTGCAGTCTCAGACAGAGCTGTATCATCAGTGGAGGCAGACGATACAAACATACAACTTGTGAACCTCATTCTGCAGTTACAGACAGCTGCATGATCAGTGGAGGCAGACGATACAAACATACAACTTGTGAACCTCACTCTGCAGTCTCAGACAGAGCTGTATGATCAGTGGAGGCAGACGATACAAACATACAACTTGTGAACCTCATTCTGCAGTTACAGACATTGCTGTATGATCAGTGGAGGCAAACGATACAAACATACAACTTGTGAACCTCACTCTTCAGTCCTCACTCTTCAGTCTCAGACAGAGCTGTGTGATCAGTGGAGGCAGACGATACAAACACACAACTTGTGAACCTCACTCTACAGTCTCAGACAGCTGTATGAACAGTGGAGGCAGACGATATAAACATACAACCTGTGAACCTCATTCTTCAGTCTCAGACAGAGCTGTATGATCAGTGGAGGCAGACGATACCAACATACAACTTGTGAACCTCATTCTGCAGTTACAGACAGCTGCATGATCAGTGGAGGCAGACGATACAAACACACAACTTGTGAACCTCACTCTACAGTCTCAGACAGCTGTATGATCACTGGAGGCAGACGATACAAACATACAACTTGTGAACCTCACTCTGCAGTCTCAGACAGCTGTATGATCAGTGGAGGCAGACGATACAAACATACAACTTGTGAACCTCATTCTGCAGTCTCAAACAGCTGTATGATCAGTGGAGGCAGACGATACAAACATACAACTTGTGAACCTCACTCTTCAGTCTCAGACAGAGCTGTATGATCAGTGGAGGCAGACGATACAAACATACAACTTGTGAACCTCACTCTGCAGTCTCAGACAGCTGTATGATCAGTGGAGGCAGACGATACAAACATACAAATTGTGAACCTCATTCTGCAGTCTCAGACAGCTGTATGATCAGTGGAGGCAGACGATACAAACATACAACTTGTGAACCTCACTCTACAGTCTCAGACAGAGCTGTGTAAACAGTGGAGGAATACGATACAAAAATACAACTTGTGAACCTCACTCTACAGTCTCAGACAGAGCTGTATGATCAGTGGAGGCAGACGATACAAACATACAACTTGTGAACCTCACTCTACAGTCTCAGACAGAGCTGTGTGAACAGTGGAGGCAGACGATACAAATATACAACTTGTGAACCTCACTCTACAGTTATAGACAGAGCTGTGTAAACAGTGGAGGCAGACGATACAAACATACAACTTGTGAACCTCACTCTACAGTCTCAGACAGAGCTGTGTGAACAGTGGAGGCAGACGATACAAATATACAACTTGTGAACCTCACTCTACAGTTATAGACAGAGCTGTGTAAACAGTGGAGGCAGACGATACAAATATACAACTTGTGAACCTCACTCTACAGTCTCAGACAGAGCTGTGTAAACAGTGGAGGCAGATGATACAAACATACAACTTGTGAACCTCACTCTACAGTTATAGACAGAGCTGTGTAAACAGTGGAGGCAGACGATACAAATATACAACTTGTGTACCTCACTCTACAGTCTCAGACAGAGCTGTGTAAACAGTGGAGGCAGATGATACAAACATACAACTTGTGAACCTCACTCTACAGTCTCAGGCAGAGCTGTATGATCAGTGGAGGCAAACGATACAAACATACAACTTGTGAACCTCACTCTACAGTCTCAGACAGAGCTGTATGATCAGTAGAGGCAGACGATACAAACATACAACTTGTGAACCTCACTCTGCAGTCTCAGACAAAGCTGTATGATCAGTGGAGGCAGACGATACAAACATACAACTTGTGAACCTCACTCAACAGTCTCAGAAAGAGCTGAATGATCAGTGGAGGCAGACGATACAAACACACAACTTGTGAACCTCACTCTACCGTCTCAGACAGAGCTGTATGATCAGTAGAGGCAGACGATACAAACACATAACTTGTGAACCTCACTCTACAGTCTCAGACAGAGCTGTATGATCAGTGGAGGCAGACGATACAAACACACAACTTGTGAACCTCACTCTACCGTCTCAGACAGAGCTAGAGCTGTATGATCAGTGGAGGCAGACGATACAAACACATAACTTGTGAACCTCACTCTACAGTCTCAGACAGAGCTGTATGATCAGTGGATGCAGACGATACAAACACACAACTTGTGAACCTCACTCAACAGTCTCAGAAAGAGCTGTATGATCAGTGGAGGCAGACGATACAAACATACAACTTGTGAACCTCACTCAACAGTCTCAGAAAGAGCTGTATGATCAGTGGAGGCAGACGATACAAACATACAACTTGTGAACCTCACTCAACAGTCTCAGAAAGAGGTGTATGTTCAGTGGAGGCAGACGATACAAACATACAACTTGTGAACCTCACTCAACAGTCTCAGAAAGAGCTGTATGATCAGTGGAGGCAGACGATACAAACATACAACTTGTGAACCTCACTCAACAGTCTCAGAAAGAGGTGTATGTTCAGTGGAGGCAGACGATACAAACATACAACTTGTGAACCTCACTCAACAGTCTCAGAAAGAGCTGTATGATCAGTGGAGGCAGACGACACAAACATACAACTTGTAAACCTCACTCTACAGTCTCAGGCAGAGCTGTATGATCAGTGGAGGCAGACGATACAAACATACAACTTGTGAACCTCACTCAACAGTCTCAGAAAGAGCTGTATGATCAGTGGAGGCAGACGATACAAACATACAACTTGTGAACCTCACTCACAGTCTCAGGCAGAGCTGTATGATCAGTGGAGGCAGACGACACTACACTTGTAAACCTCACTCTACAGTCTCAGGCAGAGCTGTATGATCAGTGGAGGCAGACGATACAAACATACAACTTGTGAACCTCACTCACACAGTCTCAGGCAGTCTCAGAGCTGTATGATCAGTGGAGGCAGACGATACAACTTGTGAACCTCACTCAACAGTCTCAGAAAGAGCTGTATGATCAGTGGAGGCAGACGATACAAACACATAACTTGTGAACCTCACTCTACAGTCTCAGACAGAGCTGTATGATCAGTGGAGGCAGACGATACAAACACACAACTTGTGAACCTCACTCACGTCTCAGACAGAGCTTCTCAGGCAGAGCTGTATGATCAGTGGAGGCAGACGATACAAACACATAACTTGTGAACCTCACTCTACAGTCTCAGGCAGAGCTGTGTGATCAGTGGAGGCAGATACAACTTGTGAATCACTCTACAGTCTCAGACAGAGCTGTATGATCAGTGGAGGCAGACGATACAAACATACAACTTGTGAACCTCACTCTGCAGTCTCAGACAAAGCTGTATGATCAGTGGAGGCAGACGATACAAACATACAACTTGTGAACCTCACTCAACAGTCTCAGAAAGAGCTGTATGATCAGTGGAGGCAGACGACACAAACATACAACTTGTAAACCTCACTCTACAGTCTCAGGCAGAGCTCTATGATCAGTGGAGGCAGACGATACAAACATACAACTTGTAAACCTCACTCTACAGTCTCAGGCAGAGCTGTATGATCAGTGGAGGCAAACGATACAAACATACAACTTGTGAACCTCACTCTACAGTCTCAGACAGAGTTGTATGATCAGTGGAGGCAGACGATACAAACATACAACTTGTGAACCTCACTCTGCAGTCTCAGACAAAGCTGTATGATCAGTGGAGGCAGACGATACAAACATACAACTTGTGAACCTCACTCAACAGTCAGAAAGAGCTGTATGATCAGTGGAGGCAGACGATACAAACATACACCTTGTGAACCTCACTCAACAGTCTCAGAAAGAGCTGTATGATCAGTGGAGGCAGACGATACAAACATACAACTTGTGAACCTCACTCAACAGTCTCAGAAAGAGCTGTATGATCAGTGGAGGCAGACGATACAAACATACAACTTGTGAACCTCACTCAACAGTCTCAGAAAGAGCTGTATGATCAGTGGAGGCAGACGATACAAACACACAACTTGTGAACCTCACTCTACCGTCTCAGACAGAGCTGTATGATCAGTGGAGGCAGACGATACAAACACATAACTTGTGAACCTCACTCTACAGTCTCAGACAGAGCTGTATGATCAGTGGAGGCAGACGATACAAACACACAACTTGTGAACCTCACTCTACCGTCTCAGACAGACCAAGAGCTGTATGATCAGTGGAGGCAGACGATACAAACACATAACTTGTGAACCTCACTCTACAGTCTCAGACAGAGCTGTATGATCAGTGGAGGCAGACGATACAAACATACAACTTGTGAACCTCACTCTACAGTCTCAGACAGAGATGTATGATCAGTGGAGGCAGACGATACAAACATACAACTTGTGAACCTCATTCTACAGTCTCAGACAGAGATATATGAACAGTGGAGGCAAACGATACAAACATACAACTTGTGAACCTCACCTTACAGTCTCAGACAGAGCTGTATGATCAGTGGAGGCAGACGATACAAACACATAACTTGTGAACCTCACTCTTCAGTCTCAGACAGAGCTGTATGATCAGTGGAGGCAGACGATACAAACATACAACTTGTGAACCTCACTCTACAGTCTCAGACAGCTGTATGAACAGTGGAGGCAGACGATACAAACATACAACCTGTGAACCTCACTCTGCAGTCTCAGACAGAGCTGTATCATCAGTGGAGGCAGACGATACAAACATACAACTTGTGAACCTCATTCTGCAGTTACAGACAGCTGCATGATCAGTGGAGGCAGACGATACAAACATACAACTTGTGAACCTCACTCTACAGTCTCAGACAGAGCTGTATGATCAGTGGAGGCAGACGATACAAACATACAACTTGTGAACCTCATTCTGCAGTTACAGACATTGCTGTATGATCAGTGGAGGCAAACGATACAAACATACAACTTGTGAACCTCACTCTTCAGTCCTCACTCTTCAGTCTCAGACAGAGCTGTGTGATCAGTGGAGGCAGACGATACAAACACACAACTTGTGAACCTCACTCTACAGTCTCAGACAGCTGTATGATCACTGGAGGCAGACGATACAAACATACAACTTGTGAACCTCACTCTGCAGTCTCAGACAGCTGTATGATCAGTGGAGGCAGACGATACAAACATACAACTTGTGAACCTCATTCTGCAGTCTCAAACAGCTGTATGATCAGTGGAGGCAGACGATACAAACATACAACTTGTGAACCTCACTCTTCAGTCTCAGACAGAGCTGTATGATCAGTGGAGGCAGACGATACAAACATACAACTTGTGAACCTCACTCTGCAGTCTCAGACAGCTGTATGATCAGTGGAGGCAGACGATACAAACATACAAATTGTGAACCTCATTCTGCAGTCTCAGACAGCTGTATGATCAGTGGAGGCAGACGATACAAACATACAACTTGTGAACCTCACTCTACAGTCTCAGACAGAGCTGTGTAAACAGTGGAGGAATACGATACAAAAATACAACTTGTGAACCTCACTCTACAGTCTCAGACAGAGCTGTATGATCAGTGGAGGCAGACGATACAAACATACAACTTGTGAACCTCACTCTACAGTCTCAGACAGAGCTGTGTGAACAGTGGAGGCAGACGATACAAATATACAACTTGTGAACCTCACTCTACAGTTATAGACAGAGCTGTGTAAACAGTGGAGGCAGACGATACAAACATACAACTTGTGAACCTCACTCTACAGTCTCAGACAGAGCTGTGTGAACAGTGGAGGCAGACGATACAAATATACAACTTGTGAACCTCACTCTACAGTTATAGACAGAGCTGTGTAAACAGTGGAGGCAGACGATACAAATATACAACTTGTGAACCTCACTCTACAGTCTCAGACAGAGCTGTGTAAACAGTGGAGGCAGATGATACAAACATACAACTTGTGAACCTCACTCTACAGTTATAGACAGAGCTGTGTAAACAGTGGAGGCAGACGATACAAATATACAACTTGTGTACCTCACTCTACAGTCTCAGACAGAGCTGTGTAAACAGTGGAGGCAGATGATACAAACATACAACTTGTGAACCTCACTCTACAGTCTCAGGCAGAGCTGTATGATCAGTGGAGGCAAACGATACAAACATACAACTTGTGAACCTCACTCTACAGTCTCAGACAGAGCTGTATGATCAGTAGAGGCAGACGATACAAACATACAACTTGTGAACCTCACTCTGCAGTCTCAGACAAAGCTGTATGATCAGTGGAGGCAGACGATACAAACATACAACTTGTGAACCTCACTCAACAGTCTCAGAAAGAGCTGTATGATCAGTGGAGGCAGACGATACAAACACACAACTTGTGAACCTCACTCTACCGTCTCAGACAGAGCTGTATGATCAGTGGAGGCAGACGATACAAACACATAACTTGTGAACCTCACTCTACAGTCTCAGACAGAGCTGTATGATCAGTGGAGGCAGACGATACAAACACACAACTTGTGAACCTCACTCTACCGTCTCAGACAGAGCTAGAGCTGTATGATCAGTGGAGGCAGACGATACAAACACATAACTTGTGAACCTCACTCTACAGTCTCAGACAGAGCTGTATGATCAGTGGATGCAGACGATACAAACACACAACTTGTGAACCTCACTCAACAGTCTCAGAAAGAGCTGTATGATCAGTGGAGGCAGACGATACAAACATACAACTTGTGAACCTCACTCAACAGTCTCAGAAAGAGCTGTATGATCAGTGGAGGCAGACGATACAAACATACAACTTGTGAACCTCACTCAACAGTCTCAGAAAGAGGTGTATGTTCAGTGGAGGCAGACGATACAAACATACAACTTGTGAACCTCACTCAACAGTCTCAGAAAGAGCTGTATGATCAGTGGAGGCAGACGACACAAACATACAACTTGTAAACCTCACTCTACAGTCTCAGGCAGAGCTGTATGATCAGTGGAGGCAGACGATACAAACATACAACTTGTGAACCTCACTCAACAGTCTCAGAAAGAGCTGTATGATCAGTGGAGGCAGACGATACAAACATACAACTTGTGAACCTCACTCAACAGTCTCAGGCAGAGCTGTATCAGTGGAGGCAGACGATACAAACATACAACTTGTGAACCTCACTCTACAGTCTCAGGCAGAGCTGTATGATCAGTGGAGGCAGACGATACAAACATACAACTTGTCAGGCAGAGCTGTAACCTCACTCATACAACAGTCTCAGGCAGAGCTGTATGATCAGTGGAGGCAGACGATACAAACATACAACTTGTGAACCTCACTCTACAGTCTCAGAGCTGTATGATCAGAGCTGTATGATCAGTGGAGGCAGACGATACAAACACTCTACAGTGTAGATCAGTGGAGGCAGACGATACAAACACACAACTTGTGAACCTCACTCTGCAGTCTCAGACAGAGCTGTATGATCAGTGGAGGCAGACGATAACTTGTGAACCTCACTCTACAGTCTCAGAGCTGTATGATCAGTGGAGGCAGACGATACAAACACAAACTTGTGAACCTCACTCTACAGTCTCAGACAGAGCTGTATGATCAGTGGAGGCAGACGATACAAACACACAACTTGTGAACCTCACTCTACAGTCTCAGGCAGAGCTGTATGATCAGTGGAGGCAGACGATACAAACATACAACTTGTGAACCTCACTCTACAGTCTCAGACAGTGGAGCTGTATGATCAGTGGAGGCAGACGATACAAGTGGAGGCAGACGATACAAACATACAACTTGTGAACCTCACTCTGCAGTCTCAGACAAAGCTGTATGATCAGTGGAGGCAGACGATACAAACATACAACTTGTGAACCTCACTCAACAGTCTCAGAAAGAGCTGTATGATCAGTGGAGGCAGACGACACAAACATACAACTTGTAAACCTCACTCTACAGTCTCAGGCAGAGCTCTATGATCAGTGGAGGCAGACGATACAAACATACAACTTGTAAACCTCACTCTACAGTCTCAGGCAGAGCTGTATGATCAGTGGAGGCAAACGATACAAACATACAACTTGTGAACCTCACTCTACAGTCTCAGACAGAGCTGTATGATCAGTGGAGGCAGACGATACAAACATACAACTTGTGAACCTCACTCTGCAGTCTCAGACAAAGCTGTATGATCAGTGGAGGCAGACGATACAAACATACAACTTGTGAACCTCACTCAACAGTCTCAGAAAGAGCTGTATGATCAGTGGAGGCAGACGATACAAACATACAACTTGTGAACCTCACTCAACAGTCTCAGAAAGAGCTGTATGATCAGTGGAGGCAGACGATACAAACATACAACTTGTGAACCTCACTCAACAGTCTCAGAAAGAGCTGTATGATCAGTGGAGGCAGACGATACAAACATACAACTTGTGAACCTCACTCAACAGTCTCAGAAAGAGCTGTATGATCAGTGGAGGCAGACGATACAAACATACAACTTGTGAACCTCACTCTACAGTCTCAGACAGAGCTGTATGATCAGTGGAGGCAGACGATACAAACATACAACTTGTGAACCTCACTCTACAGTCTCAGACAGAGCTGTATGATCAGTGGAGGCAGACGATACAAACATACAACTTGTGAACCTCACTCTACAGTCTCAGACCAAGAGCTGTATGATCAGTGGAGGCAGACGATACAAACATACAACTTGTGAACCTCACTCTACAGTCTCAGAAAGAGCTGTATGATCAGTGGAGGCAGACGATACAAACATACAACTTGTGAACCTCACTCTACAGTCTCAGACAGAGCTGTATGATCAGTGGAGGCAGACGATACAAACATACAACTTGTGAACCTCACTCTACAGTCTCAGACAGAGCTGTATGAACAGTGGAGGCAAACGATACAAACATACAACTTGTGAACCTCACTCTTACAGTCTCAGACAGAGCTGTATGATCAGTGGAGGCAGACGATACAAACACATAACTTGTGAACCTCACTCTACAGTCTCAGACAGAGCTGTATGATCAGTGGAGGCAGACGATACAAACATACAACTTGTGAACCTCACTCTACAGTCTCAGACAGAGCTGTATGAACAGTGGAGGCAGACGATACAAACATACAACCTGTGAACCTCACTCTGCAGTCTCAGACAGAGCTGTATCATCAGTGGAGGCAGACGATACAAACATACAACTTGTGAACCTCATTCTGCAGTTACAGCTGCATGATCAGTGGAGGCAGACGATACAAACATACAACTTGTGAACCTCACTCTGCAGTCTCAGACAGAGCTGTATGATCAGTGGAGGCAGACGATACAAACATACAACTTGTGAACCTCATTCTACAGTCTCAGACAGAGCTGTATGATCAGTGGAGGCAAACGATACAAACATACAACTTGTGAACCTCATTCTACAGTCAGACAGAGCTGTGTGATCAGTGGAGGCAGACGATACAAACACACAACTTGTGAACCTCACTCTACAGTCTCAGACAGCTGTATGTGGAGGCAGACGATACAAACATACAACTTGTGAACCTCACTCTGCAGTCTCAGACAGCTGTATGATCAGTGGAGGCAGACGATACAAACATACAACTTGTGAACCTCATTCTGCAGTCTCAAACAGCTGTATGATCAGTGGAGGCAGACGATACAAACATACAACTTGTGAACCTCACTCTTCAGTCTCAGACAGAGCTGTATGATCAGTGGAGGCAGACGATACAAACATACAACTTGTGAACCTCACTCTGCAGTCTCAGACAGCTGTATGATCAGTGGAGGCAGACGATACAAACATACAAATTGTGAACCTCATTCTGCAGTCTCAGACAGCTGTATGATCAGTGGAGGCAGACGATACAAACATACAACTTGTGAACCTCATTCTGCAGTTACAGACAGTCTCAGACAGAGCATGATCAGTGGAGGCAGACGATACAAACATACAACTTGTGAACCTCACTCTACAGTCTCAGACAGAGCTGTGTGAACAGTGGAGGCAGACGATACAAATATACAACTTGTGAACCTCACTCTACAGTTATAGACAGAGCTGTGTAAACAGTGGAGGCAGACGATACAAACATACAACTTGTGAACCTCACTCTACAGTCTCAGACAGAGCTGTGTGAACAGTGGAGGCAGACGATACAAATATACAACTTGTGAACCTCACTCTACAGTTATAGACAGAGCTGTGTAAACAGTGGAGGCAGACGATACAAATATACAACTTGTGAACCTCACTCTACAGTCTCAGACAGAGCTGTGTAAACAGTGGAGGCAGATGATACAAACATACAACTTGTGAACCTCACTCTACAGTTATAGACAGAGCTGTGTAAACAGTGGAGGCAGACGATACAAATATACAACTTGTGTACCTCACTCTACAGTCTCAGACAGAGCTGTGTAAACAGTGGAGGCAGATGATACAAACATACAACTTGTGAACCTCACTCTACAGTCTCAGGCAGAGCTGTATGATCAGTGGAGGCAAACGATACAAACATACAACTTGTGAACCTCACTCTACAGTCTCAGACAGAGCTGTATGATCAGTAGAGGCAGACGATACAAACATACAACTTGTGAACCTCACTCTGCAGTCTCAGACAAAGCTGTATGATCAGTGGAGGCAGACGATACAAACATACAACTTGTGAACCTCACTCAACAGTCTCAGAAAGAGCTGTATGATCAGTGGAGGCAGACGATACAAACACACAACTTGTGAACCTCACTCTACCGTCTCAGACAGAGCTGTATGATCAGTGGAGGCAGACGATACAAACACATAACTTGTGAACCTCACTCTACAGTCTCAGACAGAGCTGTATGATCAGTGGAGGCAGACGATACAAACACACAACTTGTGAACCTCACTCTACCGTCTCAGACAGAGCTAGAGCTGTATGATCAGTGGAGGCAGACGATACAAACACATAACTTGTGAACCTCACTCTACAGTCTCAGACAGAGCTGTATGATCAGTGGATGCAGACGATACAAACACACAACTTGTGAACCTCACTCAACAGTCTCAGAAAGAGCTGTATGATCAGTGGAGGCAGACGATACAAACATACAACTTGTGAACCTCACTCAACAGTCTCAGAAAGAGCTGTATGATCAGTGGAGGCAGACGATACAAACATACAACTTGTGAACCTCACTCAACAGTCTCAGAAAGAGGTGTATGTTCAGTGGAGGCAGACGATACAAACATACAACTTGTGAACCTCACTCAACAGTCTCAGAAAGAGCTGTATGATCAGTGGAGGCAGACGACACAAACATACAACTTGTAAACCTCACTCTACAGTCTCAGGCAGAGCTGTATGATCAGTGGAGGCAGACGATACAAACATACAACTTGTGAACCTCACTCAACAGTCTCAGAAAGAGCTGTATGATCAGTGGAGGCAGACGATACAAACATACAACTTGTGAACCTCACTCAACAGTCTCAGGCAGAGCGATACAAACATACAACTTGTAAACCTCACTCTACAGTCTCAGGACAGAGCTGTATGATCAGTGGAGGCAGACGATACAAACATACAACTTGTGAACCTCACTCAACAGTCTCAGAAAGAGCTGTATGATCAGTGGAGGCAGACGATACAAACATACAACTTGTGAACACTACTCAACAGTCTCAGAAAGAGCTGTATGATCAGTGGAGGCAGACGATACAAACATACAACTTGTGAACCTCACTCAACAGTCTCAGAAAGAGCTGTATGATCAGTGGAGGCAGACGATACAAACATACAACTTGTGAACCTCACTCAACAGTCTCAGAAAGAGCTGTATGATCAGTGGAGGCAGACGATGGAGGCAGCAGACAAACAAACATGACAACTTGTGGAGGCAGACGATACAAACATACAACTTGTAAACCTCACTCTACAGTCTCAGACAGAGCTGTATGATCAGTGGAGGCAGACGATACAAACACATAACTTGTGAACCTCACTCTACAGTCTCAGACAGAGCTGTATGATCAGTGGAGGCAGACGATACAAACATACAACTTGTGAACCTCACTCTACCGTCTCAGACAGAGCTAGAGCTGTATGATCAGTGGAGGCAGACGATACAAACATACAACTTGTGAACCTCACTCAACTACCGAGCTATGAGACAGGAGGATACAAACACACAACTTGTGACCTCACTCTACAGTCTCAGACAGAGCTGTATGATCAGTGGAGGCAGACGATACAAACACACAACTTGTGAACCTCACTCTACAGTCTCAGACAGAGCTAGAGCTGTATGATCAGTGGAGGCAGACGATACAAACATACAACTTGTGAACCTCACTCAACAGTCTCAGAGCTGTATGATCAGTGGAGAGCTGTATGATCAGTGGAGGTGGAAGCAGACGACTGTATGATCAGTGGAGGCAGACGATACAAACAACAACTTGTGAACCTCACTCAACAGTCTCAGAAAGAGCTGTATGATCAGTGGAGGCAGACGATACAAACATACAACTTGTAAACCTCACTCTACAGTCTCAGGCAGAGCTGTATGATCAGTGGAGGCACAACGATACAAACAGGCAGACGATACAAACATACACTTGTGAACCTCACTTGTCTCAGTCTCAGAAAGGCAGACGATACAAACACGATACAAACATACAACTTGTGAACCTCACTCAACAGTCTCAGAAAGAGCTGTATGATCAGTGGAGGCAGACGATACAAACATACAACTTGTGAACCTCACTCAACAGTCTCAGACAGAGCTGTATGATCAGTGGAGGCAGACGATACAAACATACACTTGATGGAGGCAGACGATACAAACATACAACTTGTGAACCTCACTCTACAGTCTCAGACAGAGCTGTATGATCAGTGGAGGCAGACGATACAAACATACAACTTGTGAACCTCACTCTACAGTCTCAGACTAGAGCTGTATGATCAGTGGAGGCAGACGATACAAACATACAACTTGTGAACCTCACTCTACAGTCTCAGAGCTGTATGATCAGTGGAGGCAACTTGTGAACCTCACTCTACAGTCTCAGACTTGTGAACCTCACTCTACAGTCTCAGACAAAGAGCTATGATCAGTGGAGGCAGACGATACAAACATACAACTTGTGAACCTCACTCAACAGTCTCAGAAAGAGCTGTATGATCAGTGGAGGCAGACGATACAAACATACAACTTGTGAACCTCACTCAACAGTCTCAGGAAAGAGCTCTATGATCAGTGGAGGCAGACACAAACAGACGACAGTCTCAGGCAAACATACAACATACAACTTGTAAACCTCACTCAACAGTCTCAGAAAGAGCTGTATGATCAGTGGAGGCAGACGATACAAACATACAACTTGTGAACCTCACTCAACAGTCTCAGAAAGAGCTGTATGATCAGTGGAGGCAGACGATACAAACATACAACTTGTGAACCTCACTCAACAGTCTCAGAAAGAGCTGTATGATCAGTGGAGGCAGACGATACAAACATACAACTTGTGAACCTCACTCAACAGTCTCAGAAAGAGCTGTATGATCAGTGGAGGCAGACGATACAAACACACAACTTGTGAACCTCACTCTACAGTCTCAGACAGAGCTGTATGATCAGTGGAGGCAGACGATACAAACACACAACTTGTGAACCTCACTCTACAGTCTCAGACAGAGCTGTATGATCAGTGGAGGCAGACGATACAAACACACAACTTGTGAACCTCACTCTGCAGTCTCAGACAAAGCTGTATGATCAGTGGAGGCAGACGATGCAAACATACAACTTGTGAACCTCACTCAACAGTCTCAGAAAGAGCTGTATGATCAGTGGAGGCAGACGATACAAACACATAACTTGTGAACCTCACTCTACAGTCTCAGACAGAGCTGTATGATCAGTGGAGGCAGACGATACAAACATACAACTTGTGAACCTCACTCTACAGTCTCAGAAAGAGCTGTATGATCAGTGGAGGCAGACGATACAAACATACAACTTGTGAACCTCACTCAACAGTCTCAGAAAGAGCTGTATGATCAGTGGAGGCAGACGATACAAACACACAACTTGTGAACCTCACTCTACCGTCTCAGACAGAGCTGTATGATCAGTGGAGGCAGACGATACAAACACATAACTTGTGAACCTCACTCTACAGTCTCAGACAGAGCTGTATGATCAGTGGAGGCAGACGATACAAACACACAACTTGTGAACCTCACTCTACCGTCTCAGACAGAGCTAGAGCTGTATGATCAGTGGAGGCAGACGATACAAACACATAACTTGTGAACCTCACTCTACAGTCTCAGACAGAGCTGTATGATCAGTGGAGGCAGACGATACAAACATACAACTTGTGAACCTCACTCAACAGTCTCAGAAAGAGCTGTATGATCAGTGGAGGCAGACGATACAAACATACAACTTGTGAACCTCACTCAACAGTCTCAGAAAGAGCTGTATGATCAGTGGAGGCAGACGATACAAACATACAACTTGTGAACCTCACTCTACAGTCTCAGACAGAGCTGTATGATCAGTGGAGGCAGACGATACAAACATACAACTTGTAAACCTCACTCTACAGTCTCAGGCAGAGCTGTATGATCAGTGGAGGCAGACGATACAAACACACAACTTGTGAACCTCACTCTACAGTCTCAGACAGAGCTAGAGCTGTATGATCAGTGGAGGCAGACGATACAAACACACAACTTGTGAACCTCACTCTACAGTCTCAGACAGAGCTGTATGATCAGTGGAGGCAGACGATACAAACATACAACTTGTGAACCTCACTCAACAGTCTCAGAAAGAGCTGTATGATCAGTGGAGGCAGACGATACAAACATACAACTTGTGAACCTCACTCAACAGTCTCAGAAAGAGCTGTATGATCAGTGGAGGCAGACGATACAAACATACAACTTGTGAACCTCACTCAACAGTCTCAGACAAAGCTGTATGATCAGTGGAGGCAGACGATACAAACATACAACTTGTGAACCTCACTCTACAGTCTCAGGCAGAGCTGTATGATCAGTGGAGGCAGACGATACAAACATACAACTTGTGAACCTCACTCAACAGTCTCAGAAAGAGCTGTATGATCAGTGGAGGCAGACGATACAAACATACAACTTGTGAACCTCACTCAACAGTCTCAGGCAGAGCTGTATGATCAGTGGAGGCAGACGATACAAACATACAACTTGTGAACCTCACTCTACAGTCTCAGGCAGAGAGGCTGTATGATCAGTGGAGGCAGACGATACAAACATACAACTTGTGAACCTCACTCTACAGTCTCAGGCAGAGCTGTATGATCAGTGGAGGCAGACGATACAAACATACAACTTGTGAACCTCACTCAACAGTCTCTACCGTCTCAGACAGAGCTGTATGATCAGTGGAGGCAGACACAAACACATAACTTGTGAGGCTCTACAGTCTCAGACAAAGCTGGAGGCAGACGATACAAACACACAACTTGACAGAGCTCAGTGTATGATCAGTGGAGGCAGGAACCTCACTCTAGACAGAGCTGTATGATCAGTGGAGGCAGACGATACAAACATACAACTTGTGAAACCTCACTCAACAGTCTCAGGCAGAGCTGTATGATCAGTGGAGGCAGACGATACAAACATACAACTTGTGAACCTCACTCTACAGTCTCAGAGCAGAGCTGTATGATCAGTGGAGGCAGACGATACAAACATACAACTTGTGAACCTCACTCTGCAGTCTCAGACAAAGCTGTATGATCAGTGGAGGCAGACGATACAAACATACAACTTGTGAACCTCACTCAACAGTCTCAGAAAGAGCTGTATGATCAGTGGAGGCAGACGACACAAACATACAACTTGTAAACCTCACTCTACAGTCTCAGGCAGAGCTCTGTGATCAGTGGAGGCAGACGATACAAACATACAACTTGTAAACCTCACTCTACAGTCTCAGGCAGAGCTGTATGATCAGTGGAGGCAAACGATACAAACATACAACTTGTGAACCTCACTCTACAGTCTCAGACAGAGCTGTATGATCAGTGGAGGCAGACGATACAAACATACAACTTGTGAACCTCACTCTGCAGTCTCAGACAAGAGCTGTATGATCAGTGGAGGCAGACGATACAAACATACAACTTGTGAACCTCACTCAACAGTCTCAGAAAGAGCTGTATGATCAGTGGAGGCAGACGACACAAACATACACAGTCTTGTGAAGTGGAGGCTCACTCAAACACACAACTTGTGAACCTCACTCTACCGTCTCAGACAGAGCTAGAGCTGTATGATCAGTGGAGGCAGACGATACAAACATACAACTTGTGAACCTCACTCTACAGTCTCAGACAGAGCTGTATGATCAGTGGAGGCAGACGATACAAACATACAACTTGTGAACCTCACTCTACAGTCTCAGACAGAGCTGTATGATCAGTGGAGGCAGACGATACAAACATACAACTTGTGAACCTCACTCAACAGTCTCAGAAAGAGCTGTATGATCAGTGGAGGCAGACGATACAAACACACAACTTGTGAACCTCACTCTACCGTCTCAGACAGAGCTGTATGATCAGTGGAGGCAGACGATACAAACACATAACTTGTGAACCTCACTCTACAGTCTCAGACAGAGCTGTATGATCAGTGGAGGCAGACGATACAAACACACAACTTGTGAACCTCACTCTACCGTCTCAGACAGAGCTAGAGCTGTATGATCAGTGGAGGCAGACGATACAAACACATAACTTGTGAACCTCACTCTACAGTCTCAGACAGAGCTGTATGATCAGTGGATGCAGACGATACAAACACACAACTTG
Organism: Metamycoplasmataceae bacterium; assembly: GCA_965263245.1. GTDB lineage: Bacteria > Bacillota_I > Bacilli_A > Mycoplasmatales > Metamycoplasmataceae > DT-68. The sequence continues at coordinate 28,497 of CBDHHR010000759.1, forward strand.
TGAACCTCACTCAACAGTCTCAGACAAGAGCTGTATGATCAGTGGAGGCAGACGATACAAACATACAACTTGTGAACCTCACTCAACAGTCTCAGAAAGAGCTGTATGATCAGTGGAGGCAGACGATACAAACATACAACTTGTGAACCTCACTCTACCGTCTCAGACAGAGGTGTATGATCAGTGGAGGCAGACGATACAAACACATAACTTGTGAACCTCACTCTACAGTCTCAGACAGAGCTGTATGATCAGTGGAGGCAGACGATACAAACACACAACTTGTGAACCTCACTCTACCGTCTCAGACAGAGCTAGAGCTGTATGATCAGTGGAGGCAGACGATACAAACACATAACTTGTGAACCTCACTCTACAGTCTCAGACAGAGCTGTATGATCAGTGGATGCAGACGATACAAACACACAACTTGTGAACCTCACTCAACAGTCTCAGAAAGAGCTGTATGATCAGTGGAGGCAGACGATACAAACATACAACTTGTGAACCTCACTCAACAGTCTCAGAAAGAGCTGTATGATCAGTGGAGGCAGACGATACAAACATACAACTTGTGAACCTCACTCGACAGTCTCAGAAAGAGGTGTATGATCAGTGGAGGCAGACGATACAAACATACAACTTGTGAACCTCACTCAACAGTCTCAGAAAGAGCTGTATGATCAGTGGAGGCAGACGACACAAACATACAACTTGTAAACCTCACTCTACAGTCTCAGGCAGAGCTGTATGATCAGTGGAGGCAGACGATACAAACATACAACTTGTGAACCTCACTCAACAGTCTCAGAAAGAGCTGTATGATCAGTGGAGGCAGACGATACAAACATACAACTTGTGAACCTCACTCAACAGTCTCAGGCAGAGCTGTGACTGTAGAGTGAGGTTTACAAGTTGTATGTTTGTGTCGTCTGCCTCCACTGATCATACACCTCTTTCTGAGACTGTTGAGTGAGGTTCACAAGTTGTATGTTTGTATCGTCTGCCTCCACTGATCATACAGCTCTTTCTGAGACTGTTGAGTGAGGTTCACAAGTTGTATGTTTGTATCGTCTGCCTCCACTGATCATACAGCTCTTTCTGAGACTGTTGAGTGAGGTTCACAAGTTGTATGTTTGTATCGTCTGCCTCCACTGATCATACAGCTCTTTCTGAGACTGTTGAGTGAGGTTCACAAGTTGTATGTTTGTATCGTCTGCCTCCACTGATCATACAGCTTTGTCTGAGACTGCAGAGTGAGGTTCACAAGTTGTATGTTTGTATCGTCTGCCTCCACTGATCATACAGCTCTTTCTGAGACTGTTGAGTGAGGTTCACAAGTTGTATGTTTGTATCGTCTGCCTCCACTGATCATACAGCTCTTTCTGAGACTGTTGAGTGAGGTTCACAAGTTGTATGTTTGTATCGTCTGCCTCCACTGATCATACAGCTCTTTCTGAGACTGTCGAGTGAGGTTCACAAGTTGTATGTTTGTATCGTCTGCCTCCACTGATCATACAGCTCTTTCTGAGACTGTTGAGTGAGGTTCACAAGTTGTATGTTTGTATCGTCTGCCTCCACTGATCATACAGCTCTTTCTGAGACTGTTGAGTGAGGTTCACAAGTTGTGTGTTTGTATCGTCTGCATCCACTGATCATACAGCTCTGTCTGAGACTGTAGAGTGAGGTTCACAAGTTATGTGTTTGTATCGTCTGCCTCCACTGATCATACAGCTCTAGCTCTGTCTGAGACGGTAGAGTGAGGTTCACAAGTTGTGTGTTTGTATCGTCTGCCTCCACTGATCATACAGCTCTGTCTGAGACTGTAGAGTGAGGTTCACAAGTTATGTGTTTGTATCGTCTGCCTCACTGATCATACAGCTCTGTCTGAGACGGTAGAGTGAGGTTCACAAGTTGTATGTTTGTATCGTCTGCCTCCACTGATCATACAGCTCTTTCTGAGACTGTTGAGTGAGGTTCACAAGTTGTATGTTTGTATCGTCTGCCTCCACTGATCATACAGCTTTGTCTGAGACTGTAGAGTGAGGTTCACAAGTTGTATGTTTGTATCGTCTGCCTCCACTGATCATACAGCTCTGTCTGAGACTGTAGAGTGAGGTTCACAAGTTATGTGTTTGTATCGTCTGCCTCCACTGATCATACAGCTCTAGCTCTGTCTGAGACGGTAGAGTGAGGTTCACAAGTTGTGTGTTTGTATCGTCTGCCTCCACTGATCATACAGCTCTGTCTGAGACTGTAGAGTGAGGTTCACAAGTTATGTGTTTGTATCGTCTGCCTCCACTGATCATACAGCTCTGTCTGAGACGGTAGAGTGAGGTTCACAAGTTGTGTGTTTGTATCGTCTGCCTCCACTGATCATACAGCTCTTTCTGAGACTGTTGAGTGAGGTTCACAAGTTGTATGTTTGTATCGTCTGCCTCCACTGATCATACAGCTCTGTCTGAGACTGTAGAGTGAGGTTCACAAGTTGTATGTTTGTATCGTTTGCCTCCACTGATCATACAGCTCTGCCTGAATGATCAGTGGAGGCAAACGATACAAACATACAACTTGTGAACCTCACTCTACAGTCTCAGACAGAGCTGTATGATCAGTGGAGGCAGACGATACAAACATACAACTTGTGAACCTCACTCTGCAGTCTCAGACAAAGCTGTATGATCAGTGGAGGCAGACGATACAAACATACAACTTGTGAACCTCACTCAACAGTCTCAGAAAGAGCTGTATGATCAGTGGAGGCAGACGACACAAACATACAACTTGTAAACCTCACTCTACAGTCTCAGGCAGAGCTCTGTGATCAGTGGAGGCAGACGATACAAACATACAACTTGTAAACCTCACTATACAGTCTCAGGCAGAGCTGTATGATCAGTGGAGGCAAACGATACAAACATACAACTTGTGAACCTCACTCTACAGTCTCAGACAGAGCTGTATGATCAGTGGAGGCAGACGATACAAACATACAACTTGTGAACCTCACTCAACAGTCTCAGAAAGAGCTGTATGATCAGTGGAGGCAGACGATACAAACACACAACTTGTGAACCTCACTCTACCGTCTCAGACAGAGCTGTATGATCAGTGGAGGCAGACGATACAAACACATAACTTGTGAACCTCACTCTACAGTCTCAGACAGAGCTGTATGATCAGTGGAGGCAGACGATACAAACACACAACTTGTGAACCTCACTCTACCGTCTCAGACAGAGCTAGAGCTGTATGATCAGTGGAGGCAGACGATACAAACACATAACTTGTGAACCTCACTCTACAGTCTCAGACAGAGCTGTATGATCAGTGGAGCAGACGATACAAACATACAACTTGTGAACCTCACTCTACAGTCTCAGACAAAGCTGTATGATCAGTGGAGGCAGACGATACAAACATACAACTTGTGAACCTCACTCAACAGTCTCAGAAAGAGCTGTATGATCAGTGGAGGCAGACGATACAAACATACAACTTGTGAACCTCACTCTACCGTCTCAGACAGAGCTGTATGATCAGTGGAGGCAGACGATACAAACACATAACTTGTGAACCTCACTCTACAGTCTCAGACAGAGCTGTATGATCAGTGGAGGCAGACGATACAAACACACAACTTGTGAACCTCACTCTACCGTCTCAGACAGAGCTAGAGCTGTATGATCAGTGGAGGCAGACGATACAAACACATAACTTGTGAACCTCACTCTACAGTCTCAGACAGAGCTGTATGATCAGTGGATGCAGACGATACAAACACACAACTTGTGAACCTCACTCAACAGTCTCAGAAAGAGCTGTATGATCAGTGGAGGCAGACGATACAAACATACAACTTGTGAACCTCACTCAACAGTCTCAGAAAGAGCTGTATGATCAGTGGAGGCAGACGATACAAACATACAACTTGTGAACCTCACTCGACAGTCTCAGAAAGAGGTGTATGATCAGTGGAGGCAGACGATACAAACATACAACTTGTGAACCTCACTCAACAGTCTCAGAAAGAGCTGTATGATCAGTGGAGGCAGACGACACAAACATACAACTTGTAAACCTCACTCTACAGTCTCAGGCAGAGCTGTATGATCAGTGGAGGCAGACGATACAAACATACAACTTGTGAACCTCACTCAACAGTCTCAGAAAGAGCTGTATGATCAGTGGAGGCAGACGATACAAACATACAACTTGTGAACCTCACTCAACAGTCTCAGGCAGAGCTGTGACTGTAGAGTGAGGTTTACAAGTTGTATGTTTGTGTCGTCTGCCTCCACTGATCATACAGCTCTTTCTGAGACTGTTGAGTGAGGTTCACAAGTTGTATGTTTGTATCGTCTGCCTCCACTGATCATACACCTCTTTCTGAGACTGTCGAGTGAGGTTCACAAGTTGTATGTTTGTATCGTCTGCCTCCACTGATCATACAGCTCTTTCTGAGACTGTTGAGTGAGGTTCACAAGTTGTATGTTTGTATCGTCTGCCTCCACTGATCATACAGCTCTTTCTGAGACTGTTGAGTGAGGTTCACAAGTTGTGTGTTTGTATCGTCTGCATCCACTGATCATACAGCTCTGTCTGAGACTGTAGAGTGAGGTTCACAAGTTATGTGTTTGTATCGTCTGCCTCCACTGATCATACAGCTCTAGCTCTGTCTGAGACGGTAGAGTGAGGTTCACAAGTTGTGTGTTTGTATCGTCTGCCTCCACTGATCATACAGCTCTGTCTGAGACTGTAGAGTGAGGTTCACAAGTTATGTGTTTGTATCGTCTGCCTCCACTGATCATACAGCTCTGTCTGAGACGGTAGAGTGAGGTTCACAAGTTGTATGTTTGTATCGTCTGCCTCCACTGATCATACAGCTCTTTCTGAGACTGTTGAGTGAGGTTCACAAGTTGTATGTTTGTATCGTCTGCCTCCACTGATCATACAGCTTTGTCTGAGACTGTAGAGTGAGGTTCACAAGTTGTATGTTTGTATCGTCTGCTCCACTGATCATACAGCTCTGTCTGAGACTGTAGAGTGAGGTTCACAAGTTATGTGTTTGTATCGTCTGCCTCCACTGATCATACAGCTCTAGCTCTGTCTGAGACGGTAGAGTGAGGTTCACAAGTTGTGTGTTTGTATCGTCTGCCTCCACTGATCATACAGCTCTGTCTGAGACTGTAGAGTGAGGTTCACAAGTTATGTGTTTGTATCGTCTGCCTCCACTGATCATACAGCTCTGTCTGAGACGGTAGAGTGAGGTTCACAAGTTGTGTGTTTGTATCGTCTGCCTCCACTGATCATACAGCTCTTTCTGAGACTGTTGAGTGAGGTTCACAAGTTGTATGTTTGTATCGTCTGCCTCCACTGATCATACAGCTCTGTCTGAGACTGTAGAGTGAGGTTCACAAGTTGTATGTTTGTATCGTTTGCCTCCACTGATCATACAGCTCTGCCTGAGACTGTTGAGTGAGGTTCACAAGTTGTATGTTTGTATCGTCTGCCTCCACTGATCATACAGCTCTTTCTGAGACTGTTGAGTGAGGTTCACAAGTTGTATGTTTGTATCGTCTGCCTCCACTGATCATACAGCTCTGCCTGAGACTGTAGAGTGAGGTTTACAAGTTGTATGTTTGTGTCGTCTGCCTCCACTGATCATACAGCTCTGCCTGAGACTGTAGAGTGAGGTTTACAAGTTGTATGTTTGTATCGTCTGCCTCCACTGATCATACAGCTCTGCCTGAGACTGTTGAGTGAGGTTCACAAGTTGTATGTTTGTATCGTCTGCCTCCACTGATCATACGTCTCTGTCTGAGACTGTAGAGTGAGGTTCACAAGTTGTATGTTTGTATCGTCTGCCTCCACTGATCATACAGCTCTGTCTGAGACTGTAGAGTGAGGTTCACAAGTTATGTGTTTGTATCGTCTGCCTCCACTGATCATACAGCTCTAGGTCTGTCTGAGACGGTAGAGTGAGGTTCACAAGTTGTGTGTTTGTATCGTCTGCCTCCACTGATCATACAGCTCTGTCTGAGACTGTAGAGTGAGGTTCACAAGTTATGTGTTTGTATCGTCTGCCTCCACTGATCATACAGCTCTGTCTGAGACGGTAGAGTGAGGTTCACAAGTTGTGTGTTTGTATCGTCTGCCTCCACTGATCATACAGCTCTTTCTGAGACTGTTGAGTGAGGTTCACAAGTTGTATGTTTGTATCGTCTGCCTCCACTGATCATACAGCTCTTTCTGAGACTGTTGAGTGAGGTTCACAAGTTGTATGTTTGTATCGTCTGCCTCCACTGATCATACAGCTCTTTCTGAGACTGTTGAGTGAGGTTCACAAGTTGTATGTTTGTATCGTCTGCCTCCACTGATCATACAGCTCTTTCTGAGACTGTTGAGTGAGGTTCACAAGTTGTATGTTTGTATCGTCTGCCTCCACTGATCATACAGCTTTGTCTGAGACTGCAGAGTGAGGTTCACAAGTTGTGTGTTTGTATCGTCTGCCTCCACTGATCATACAGCTCTGCCTGAGACTGTAGAGTGAGGTTTACAAGTTGTATGTTTGTGTCGTCTCCCTCCACTGATCATACAGCTCTGCCTGAGACTGTAGAGTGAGGTTTACAAGTTGTATGTTTGTATCGTCTGCCTCCACTGATCATACAGCTCTGCCTGAGACTGTAGAGTGAGGTTCACAAGTTATGTGTTTGTATCGTCTGCCTCCACTGATCATACAGCTCTAGCTCTGTCTGAGACGGTAGAGTGAGGTTCACAAGTTGTGTGTTTGTATCGTCTGCCTCCACTGATCATACAGCTCTGTCTGAGACTGTAGAGTGAGGTTCACAAGTTATGTGTTTGTATCGTCTGCCTCCACTGATCATACAGCTCTGTCTGAGACGGTAGAGTGAGGTTCACAAGTTGTATGTTTGTATCGTCTGCCTCCACTGATCATACAGCTCTTTCTGAGACTGTTGAGTGAGGTTCACAAGTTGTATGTTTGTATCGTCTGCCTCCACTGATCATACAGCTCTTTCTGAGACTGTTGAGTGAGGTTCACAAGTTGTATGTTTGTATCGTCTGCCTCCACTGATCATACAGCTTTGTCTGAGACTGCAGAGTGAGGTTCACAAGTTGTGTGTTTGTATCGTCTGCCTCCACTGATCATACAGGCTCTGCCTGAATGATCAGTGGAGGCAGACGATACAAACATACAACTTGTGAACCTCACTCTGCAGTCTCAGACAAAGGTGTATGATCAGTGGAGGCAGACGATACAAACATACAACTTGTGAACCTCACTCAACAGTCTCAGAAAGATCTGTATGATCAGTGGAGGCAGACGATACAAACATACACCTTGTGAACCTCACTCAACAGTCTCAGAAAGAGCTGTATGATCAGTGGAGGCAGACGATACAAACATACAACTTGTGAACCTCACTCAACAGTCTCAGAAAGAGCTGTATGATCAGTGGAGGCAGACGATACAAACATACAACTTGTGAACCTCACTCAACAGTCTCAGAAAGAGCTGTATGATCAGTGGAGGCAGACGATACAAACATACAACTTGTGAACCTCACTCAACAGTCTCAGAAAGAGCTGTATGATCAGTGGAGGCAGACGATACAAACACACAACTTGTGAACCTCACTCTACCGTCTCAGACAGAGCTGTATGATCAGTGGAGGCAGACGATACAAACACATAACTTGTGAACCTCACTCTACAGTCTCAGACAGAGCTGTATGATCAGTGGAGGCAGACGATACAAACACACAACTTGTGAACCTCACTCTACCGTCTCAGACAGAGCTAGAGCTGTATGATCAGTGGAGGCAGACGATACAAACACATAACTTGTGAACCTCACTCTACAGTCTCAGACAGAGCTGTATGATCAGTGGATGCAGGCGATACAAACACACAACTTGTGAACCTCACTCAACAGTCTCAGAAAGAGCTGTATGATCAGTGGAGGCAGACGATACAAACATACAACTTGTGAACCTCACTCAACAGTCTCAGAAAGAGCTGTATGATCAGGGGAGGCAGACGATACAAACATACAACTTGTGAACCTCACTCAACAGTCGCAGAAAGAGGTGTATGATCAGTGGAGGCAGACGATACAAACATACAACTTGTGAACCTCACTCAACAGTCTCAGAAAGAGCTGTATGATCAGTGGAGGCAGACGACACAAACATACAACTTGTAAACCTCACTCTACAGTCTCAGGCAGAGCTGTATGATCAGTGGAGGCAGACGATACAAACATACAACTTGTGAACCTCACTCAACAGTCTCAGAAAGAGCTGTATGATCAGTGGAGGCAGACGATACTAACATACAACTTGTGAACCTCACTCAACAGTCTCAGGCAGAGCTGTATGATCAGTGGAGGCAGACGACACAAACATACAACTTGTAAACCTCACTCTACAGTCTCAGGCAGAGCTGTGACTGTTGAGTGAGGTTCACAAGTTGTATGTTAGTATCGTCTGCCTCCACTGATCATACAGCTCTTTCTGAGACTGTTGAGTGAGGTTCACAAGTTGTATGTTTGTATCGTCTGCCTCCACTGATCATACAGCTCTGCCTGAGACTGTAGAGTGAGGTTTACAAGTTGTATGTTTGTGTCGTCTGCCTCCACTGATCATACAGCTCTGCCTGAGACTGTAGAGTGAGGTTTACAAGTTGTATGTTTGTATCGTCTGCCTCCACTGATCATACAGCTCTGCCTGAGACTGTAGAGTGAGGTTCACAAGTTATGTGTTTGTATCGTCTGCCTCCACTGATCATACAGCTCTAGCTCTGTCTGAGACGGTAGAGTGAGGTTCACAAGTTGTGTGTTTGTATCGTCTGCCTCCACTGATCATACAGCTCTGTCTGAGACTGTAGAGTGAGGTTCACAAGTTATGTGTTTGTATCGTCTGCCTCCACTGATCATACAGCTCTGTCTGAGACGGTAGAGTGAGGTTCACAAGTTGTATGTTTGTATCGTCTGCCTCCACTGATCATACAGCTCTTTCTGAGACTGTTGAGTGAGGTTCACAAGTTGTATGTTTGTATCGTCTGCCTCCACTGATCATACAGCTCTTTCTGAGACTGTTGAGTGAGGTTCACAAGTTGTATGTTTGTATCGTCTGCCTCCACTGATCATACAGCTTTGTCTGAGACTGCAGAGTGAGGTTCACAAGTTGTGTGTTTGTATCGTCTGCCTCCACTGATCATACAGCTCTGCCTGAGACTGTAGAGTGAGGTTTACAAGTTGTATGTTTGTATCGTCTGCCTCCACTGATCATAGAGCTCTGCCTGAGACTGTAGAGTGAGGTTTACAAGTTGTATGTTTGTGTCGTCTGCCTCCACTGATCATACAGCTCTTTCTGAGACTGTTGAGTGAGGTTCACAAGTTGTATGTTTGTATCGTCTGCCTCCACTGATCATACAGCTTTGTCTGAGACTGCAGAGTGAGGTTCACAAGTTGTATGTTTGTATCGTCTGCCTCCACTGATCATACAGCTCTGTCTGAGACTGTAGAGTGAGGTTCACAAGTTGTATGTTTGTATCGTTTGCCTCCACTGATCATACAGCTCTGCCTGAATGATCAGTGGAGGCAAACGATACAAACATACAACTTGTGAACCTCACTCTACAGTCTCAGACAGAGTTGTATGATCAGTGGAGGCAGACGATACAAACATACAACTTGTGAACCTCACTCTGCAGTCTCAGACAAAGCTGTATGATCAGTGGAGGCAGACGATACAAACATACAACTTGTGAACCTCACTCAACAGTCAGAAAGAGCTGTATGATCAGTGGAGGCAGACGATACAAACATACACCTTGTGAACCTCACTCAACAGTCTCAGAAAGAGCTGTATGATCAGTGGAGGCAGACTATACAAACATACAACTTGTGAACCTCACTCAACAGTCTCAGAAAGAGCTGTATGATCAGTGGAGGCAGACGATACAAACATACAACTTGTGAACCTCACTCAACAGTCTCAGAAAGAGCTGTATGATCAGTGGAGGCAGACGATACAAACACACAACTTGTGAACCTCACTCTACCGTCTCAGACAGAGCTGTATGATCAGTGGAGGCAGACGATACAAACACATAACTTGTGAACCTCACTCTACAGTCTCAGACAGAGCTGTATGATCAGTGGAGGCAGACGATACAAACACACAACTTGTGAACCTCACTCTACCGTCTCAGACAGACCTAGAGCTGTATGATCAGTGGAGGCAGACGATACAAACACATAACTTGTGAACCTCACCCTACAGTCTCAGACAGAGCTGTATGATCAGTGGAGGCAGACGATACAAACATACAACTTGTGAACCTCACTCTACAGTCTCAGACAGAGATGTATGATCAGTGGAGGCAGACGATACAAACATACAACTTGTGAACCTCATTCTACAGTCTCAGACAGAGATATATGAACAGTGGAGGCAAACGATACAAACATACAACTTGTGAACCTCACCTTACAGTCTCAGACAGAGCTGTATGATCAGTGGAGGCAGACGATACAAACACATAACTTGTGAACCTCACTCTTCAGTCTCAGACAGAGCTGTATGATCAGTGGAGGCAGACGATACAAACATACAACTTGTGAACCTCACTCTACAGTCTCAGACAGCTGTATGAACAGTGGAGGCAGACGATACAAACATACAACCTGTGAACCTCACTCTGCAGTCTCAGACAGAGCTGTATCATCAGTGGAGGCAGACGATACAAACATACAACTTGTGAACCTCATTCTGCAGTTACAGACAGCTGCATGATCAGTGGAGGCAGACGATACAAACATACAACTTGTGAACCTCACTCTGCAGTCTCAGACAGAGCTGTATGATCAGTGGAGGCAGACGATACAAACATACAACTTGTGAACCTCATTCTGCAGTTACAGACATTGCTGTATGATCAGTGGAGGCAAACGATACAAACATACAACTTGTGAACCTCACTCTTCAGTCCTCACTCTTCAGTCTCAGACAGAGCTGTGTGATCAGTGGAGGCAGACGATACAAACACACAACTTGTGAACCTCACTCTACAGTCTCAGACAGCTGTATGAACAGTGGAGGCAGACGATATAAACATACAACCTGTGAACCTCATTCTTCAGTCTCAGACAGAGCTGTATGATCAGTGGAGGCAGACGATACCAACATACAACTTGTGAACCTCATTCTGCAGTTACAGACAGCTGCATGATCAGTGGAGGCAGACGATACAAACACACAACTTGTGAACCTCACTCTACAGTCTCAGACAGCTGTATGATCACTGGAGGCAGACGATACAAACATACAACTTGTGAACCTCACTCTGCAGTCTCAGACAGCTGTATGATCAGTGGAGGCAGACGATACAAACATACAACTTGTGAACCTCATTCTGCAGTCTCAAACAGCTGTATGATCAGTGGAGGCAGACGATACAAACATACAACTTGTGAACCTCACTCTACCGTCTCAGACAGAGCTAGAGCTGTATGATCAGTGGAGGCAGACGATACAAACAAATAACTTGTGAACCTCTCTCTACAGTCTCAGACAGAGCTGTATGATCAGTGGAGGCAGACGATACAAACATACAACTTGTGAACCTCACTCAACAGTCTCAGAAAGAGCTGTATGATCAGTGGAGGCAGACGACACAAACATACAACTTGTAAACCTCACTCTACAGTCTCAGGCAGAGCTCTATGATCAGTGGAGGCAGACGATACAAACATACAACTTGTAAACCTCACTCTACAGTCTCAGGCAGAGCTGTATGATCAGTGGAGGCAAACGATACAAACATACAACTTGTGAACCTCACTCTACAGTCTCAGACAGAGCTGTATGATCAGTGGAGGCAGACGATACAAACATACAACTTGTGAACCTCACTCTGCAGTCTCAGACAAAGCTGTATGATCAGTGGAGGCAGACGATACAAACATACAACTTGTGAACCTCACTCAACAGTCTCAGAAAGAGCTGTATGATCAGTGGAGGCAGAAGACACAAACATACAACTTGTAAACCTCACTCTACAGTCTCAGGCAGAGCTCTATGATCAGTGGAGGCAGACGATACAAACATACAACTTGTAAACCTCACTCTACAGTCTCAGGCAGAGCTGTATGATCAGTGGAGGCAAACGATACAAACATACAACTTGTGAACCTCACTCTACAGTCTCAGACAGAGCTGTATGATCAGTGGAGGCAGACGATACAAACATACAACTTGTGAACCTCACTCTGCAGTCTCAGACAAAGCTGTATGATCAGTGGAGGCAGACGATACAAACATACAACTTGTGAACCTCACTCAACAGTCTCAGAAAGAGCTGTATGATCAGTGGAGGCAGACGATACAAACATACACCTTGTGAACCTCACTCAACAGTCTCAGAAAGAGCTGTATGATCAGTGGAGGCAGACGATACAAACATACAACTTGTGAACCTCACTCAACAGTCTCAGAAAGAGCTGTATGATCAGTGGAGGCAGACGATACAAACATACAACTTGTGAACCTCACTCAACAGTCTCAGAAAGAGCTGTATGATCAGTGGAGGCAGACGATACAAACATACAACTTGTGAACCTCACTCAACAGTCTCAGAAAGAGCTGTATGATCAGTGGAGGCAGACGATACAAACACACAACTTGTGAACCTCACTCTACCGTCTCAGACAGAGCTGTATGATCAGTGGAGGCAGACGATACAAACACATAACTTGTGAACCTCACTCTACAGTCTCAGACAGAGCTGTATGATCAGTGGAGGCAGACGATACAAACACACAACTTGTGAACCTCACTCTACCGTCTCAGACAGAGCTAGAGCTGTATGATCAGTGGAGGCAGACGATACAAACACATAACTTGTGAACCTCACTCTACAGTCTCAGACAGAGCTGTATGATCAGTGGATGCAGGCGATACAAACACACAACTTGCGAACCTCACTCAACAGTCTCAGAAAGAGCTGTATGATCAGTGGAGGCAGACGATACAAACTACAACTTGTGAACCTCACTCAACAGTCTCAGAAAGAGCTGTATGATCAGTGGAGGCAGACGATACAAACATACAACTTGTGAACCTCACTCAACAGTCGCAGAAAGAGGTGTATGATCAGTGGAGGCAGACGATACAAACATACAACTTGTGAACCTCACTCAACAGTCTCAGAAAGAGCTGTATGATCAGTGGAGGCAGACGACACAAACATACAACTTGTAAACCTCACTCTACAGTCTCAGGCAGAGCTGTGACTGTAGAGTGAGGTTTACAAGTTGTATGTTTGTATCGTCTGCCTCCACTGATCATAGAGCTCTGCCTGAGACTGTAGAGTGAGGTTTACAAGTTGTATGTTTGTGTCTTCTGCCTCCACTGATCATACAGCTCTTTCTGAGACTGTTGAGTGAGGTTCACAAGTTGTATGTTTGTATCGTCTGCCTCCACTGATCATACAGCTTTGTCTGAGACTGCAGAGTGAGGTTCACAAGTTGTATGTTTGTATCGTCTGCCTCCACTGATCATACAGCTCTGTCTGAGACTGTAGAGTGAGGTTCACAAGTTGTATGTTTGTATCGTTTGCCTCCACTGATCATACAGCTCTGCCTGAGACTGTAGAGTGAGGTTTACAAGTTGTATGTTTGTGTCGTCTGCCTCCACTGATCATACAGCTCTTTCTGAGACTGTTGAGTGAGGTTCACAAGTTGTATGTTTGTATCGTCTGCCTCCACTGATCATACACCTCTTTCTGCGACTGTTGAGTGAGGTTCACAAGTTGTATGTTTGTATCGTCTGCCTCCACTGATCATACAGCTCTTTCTGAGACTGTTGAGTGAGGTTCACAAGTTGTAGTTTGTATCGTCTGCCTCCACTGATCATACAGCTCTTTCTGAGACTGTTGAGTGAGGTTCGCAAGTTGTGTGTTTGTATCGCCTGCATCCACTGATCATACAGCTCTGTCTGAGACTGTAGAGTGAGGTTCACAAGTTATGTGTTTGTATCGTCTGCCTCCACTGATCATACAGCTCTAGCTCTGTCTGAGACGGTAGAGTGAGGTTCACAAGTTGTGTGTTTGTATCGTCTGCCTCCACTGATCATACAGCTCTGTCTGAGACTGTAGAGTGAGGTTCACAAGTTATGTGTTTGTATCGTCTGCCTCCACTGATCATACAGCTCTGTCTGAGACGGTAGAGTGAGGTTCACAAGTTGTGTGTTTGTATCGTCTGCCTCCACTGATCATACAGCTCTTTCTGAGACTGTTGAGTGAGGTTCACAAGTTGTATGTTTGTATCGTCTGCCTCCACTGATCATACAGCTCTTTCTGAGACTGTTGAGTGAGGTTCACAAGTTGTATGTTTGTATCGTCTGCCTCCACTGATCATACAGCTCTTTCTGAGACTGTTGAGTGAGGTTCACAAGTTGTATGTTTGTATCGTCTGCCTCCACTGATCATACAGCTCTTTCTGAGACTGTTGAGTGAGGTTCACAAGGTGTATGTTTGTATCGTCTGCCTCCACTGATCATACAGCTCTTTCTGAGACTGTTGAGTGAGGTTCACAAGTTGTATGTTTGTATCGTCTGCCTCCACTGATCATACAGCTTTGTCTGAGACTGCAGAGTGAGGTTCACAAGTTGTATGTTTGTATCGTCTGCCTCCACTGATCATACAGCTCTGTCTGAGACTGTAGAGTGAGGTTCACAAGTTGTATGTTTGTATCGTTTGCCTCCACTGATCATACAGCTCTGCCTGAGACTGTTGAGTGAGGTTCACAAGTTGTATGTTTGTATCGTCTGCCTCCACTGATCATACAGCTCTTTCTGAGACTGTTGAGTGAGGTTCACAAGTTGTATGTTTGTATCGTCTGCCTCCACTGATCATACAGCTCTGCCTGAGACTGTAGAGTGAGGTTTACAAGTTGTATGTTTGTGTCGTCTGCCTCCACTGATCATACAGCTCTGCCTGAGAC
The DNA here is from genome assembly GCA_965263245.1 of Metamycoplasmataceae bacterium. GTDB lineage: Bacteria > Bacillota_I > Bacilli_A > Mycoplasmatales > Metamycoplasmataceae > DT-68. The sequence goes on from CBDHHR010000759.1 coordinate 43,528, forward strand.
TGTAGAGTGAGGTTTACAAGTTGTATGTTTGTATCGTCTGCCTCCACTGATCATACAGCTCTGCCTGAGACTGTAGAGTGAGGTTCACAAGTTATGTGTTTGTATCGTCTGCCTCCACTGATCATACAGCTCTAGCTCTGTCTGAGACGGTAGAGTGAGGTTCACAAGTTGTGTGTTTGTATCGTCTGCCTCCACTGATCATACAGCTCTGTCTGAGACTGTAGAGTGAGGTTCACAAGTTATGTGTTTGTATCGTCTGCCTCCACTGATCATACAGCTCTGTCTGAGACGGTAGAGTGAGGTTCACAAGTTGTATGTTTGTATCGTCTGCCTCCACTGATCATACAGCTCTTTCTGAGACTGTTGAGTGAGGTTCACAAGTTGTATGTTTGTATCGTCTGCCTCCACTGATCATACAGCTCTTTCTGAGACTGTTGAGTGAGGTTCACAAGTTGTATGTTTGTATCGTCTGCCTCCACTGATCATACAGCTTTGTCTGAGACTGCAGAGTGAGGTTCACAAGTTGTGTGTTTGTATCGTCTGCCTCCACTGATCATACAGCTCTGCCTGAGACTGTAGAGTGAGGTTTACAAGTTGTATGTTTGTATCGTCTGCCTCCACTGATCATAGAGCTCTGCCTGAGACTGTAGAGTGAGGTTTACAAGTTGTATGTTTGTGTCTTCTGCCTCCACTGATCATACAGCTCTTTCTGAGACTGTTGAGTGAGGTTCACAAGTTGTATGTTTGTATCGTCTGCCTCCACTGATCATACAGCTTTGTCTGAGACTGCAGAGTGAGGTTCACAAGTTGTATGTTTGTATCGTCTGCCTCCACTGATCATACAGCTCTGTCTGAGACTGTAGAGTGAGGTTCACAAGTTGTATGTTTGTATCGTTTGCCTCCACTGATCATACAGCTCTGCCTGAGACTGTAGAGTGAGGTTTACAAGTTGTATGTTTGTGTCGTCTGCCTCCACTGATCATACAGCTCTTTCTGAGACTGTTGAGTGAGGTTCACAAGTTGTATGTTTGTATCGTCTGCCTCCACTGATCATACACCTCTTTCTGCGACTGTTGAGTGAGGTTCACAAGTTGTATGTTTGTATCGTCTGCCTCCACTGATCATACAGCTCTTTCTGAGACTGTTGAGTGAGGTTCACAAGTTGTATGTTTGTATCGTCTGCCTCCACTGATCATACAGCTCTTTCTGAGACTGTTGAGTGAGGTTCACAAGTTGTGTGTTTGTATCGCCTGCATCCACTGATCATACAGCTCTGTCTGAGACTGTAGAGTGAGGTTCACAAGTTATGTGTTTGTATCGTCTGCCTCCACTGATCATACAGCTCTAGCTCTGTCTGAGACGGTAGAGTGAGGTTCACAAGTTGTGTGTTTGTATCGTCTGCCTCCACTGATCATACAGCTCTGTCTGAGACTGTAGAGTGAGGTTCACAAGTTATGTGTTTGTATCGTCTGCCTCCACTGATCATACAGCTCTGTCTGAGACGGTAGAGTGAGGTTCACAAGTTGTGTGTTTGTATCGTCTGCCTCCACTGATCATACAGCTCTTTCTGAGACTGTTGAGTGAGGTTCACAAGTTGTATGTTTGTATCGTCTGCCTCCACTGATCATACAGCTCTTTCTGAGACTGTTGAGTGAGGTTCACAAGTTGTATGTTTGTATCGTCTGCCTCCACTGATCATACAGCTCTTTCTGAGACTGTTGAGTGAGGTTCACAAGTTGTATGTTTGTATCGTCTGCCTCCACTGATCATACAGCTCTTTCTGAGACTGTTGAGTGAGGTTCACAAGGTGTATGTTTGTATCGTCTGCCTCCACTGATCATACAGCTCTTTCTGAGACTGTTGAGTGAGGTTCACAAGTTGTATGTTTGTATCGTCTGCCTCCACTGATCATACAGCTTTGTCTGAGACTGCAGAGTGAGGTTCACAAGTTGTATGTTTGTATCGTCTGCCTCCACTGATCATACAGCTCTGTCTGAGACTGTAGAGTGAGGTTCACAAGTTGTATGTTTGTATCGTTTGCCTCCACTGATCATACAGCTCTGCCTGAGACTGTTGAGTGAGGTTCACAAGTTGTATGTTTGTATCGTCTGCCTCCACTGATCATACAGCTCTTTCTGAGACTGTTGAGTGAGGTTCACAAGTTGTATGTTTGTATCGTCTGCCTCCACTGATCATACAGCTCTGCCTGAGACTGTAGAGTGAGGTTTACAAGTTGTATGTTTGTGTCGTCTGCCTCCACTGATCATACAGCTCTGCCTGAATGATCAGTGGAGGGAAACGATACAAACATACAACTTGTGAACCTCACTCTACAGTCTCAGACAGAGCTGTATGATCAGTGGAGGCAGACGATACAAACATACAACTTGTGAACCTCACTCTGCAGTCTCAGACAAAGCTGTATGATCAGTGGAGGCAGACGATACAAACATACAACTTGTGAACCTCACTCAACAGTCTCAGAAAGAGCTGTATGATCAGTGGAGGCAGACGACACAAACATACAACTTGTAAACCTCACTCTACAGTCTCAGGCAGAGCTCTATGATCAGTGGAGGCAGACGATACAAACATGCAACTTGTGAACCTCACTCTGCAGTCTCAGACAAAGCTGTATGATCAGTGGAGGCAGACGATACAAACATACAACTTGTGAACCTCACTCAACAGTCTCAGAAAGAGCTGTATGATCAGTGGAGGCAGAAGACACAAACATACAACTTGTAAACCTCACTCTACAGTCTCAGGCAGAGCTCTATGATCAGTGGAGGCAGACGATACAAACATACAACTTGTAAACCTCACTCTACAGTCTCAGGCAGAGCTGTATGATCAGTGGAGGCAAACGATACAAACATACAACTTGTGAACCTCACTCTACAGTCTCAGACAGAGCTGTATGATCAGTGGAGGCAGACGATACAAACATACAACTTGTGAACCTCACTCTGCAGTCTCAGACAAAGCTGTATGATCAGTGGAGGCAGACGATACAAACATACAACTTGTGAACCTCACTCAACAGTCTCAGAAAGAGCTGTATGATCAGTGGAGGCAGACGATACAAACATACACCTTGTGAACCTCACTCAACAGTCTCAGAAAGAGCTGTATGATCAGTGGAGGCAGACGATACAAACATACAACTTGTGAACCTCACTCAAGAGTCTCAGAAAGAGCTGTATGATCAGTGGAGGCAGACGATACAAACATACAACTTGTGAACCTCACTCAACAGTCTCAGAAAGAGCTGTATGATCAGTGGAGGCAGACGATACAAACATACAACTTGTGAACCTCACTCAACAGTCTCAGAAAGAGCTGTATGATCAGTGGAGGCAGACGATACAAACACACAACTTGTGAACCTCACTCTACCGTCTCAGACAGAGCTGTATGATCAGTGGAGGCAGACGATACAAACACATAACCTGTGAACCTCACTCTACAGTCTCAGACAGAGCTGTATGATCAGTGGAGGCAGACGATACAAACACACAACTTGTGAACCTCACTCTACCGTCTCAGACAGAGCTAGAGCTGTATGATCAGTGGAGGCAGACGATACAAACACATAACTTGTGAACCTCACTCTACAGTCTCAGACAGAGCTGTATGATCAGTGGATGCAGGCGATACAAACACACAACTTGTGAACCTCACTCAACAGTCTCAGAAAGAGCTGTATGATCAGTGGAGGCAGACGATACAAACATACAACTTGTGAACCTCACTCAACAGTCTCAGAAAGAGCTGTATGATCAGTGGAGGCAGACGATACAAACATACAACTTGTGAACCTCACTCAACAGTCGCAGAAAGAGGTGTATGATCAGTGGAGGCAGACGATACAAACATACAACTTGTGAACCTCACTCAACAGTCTCAGAAAGAGCTGTATGATCAGTGGAGGCAGACGACACAAACATACAACTTGTAAACCTCACTCTACAGTCTCAGGCAGAGCTGTATGATCAGTGGAGGCAGACGATACAAACATACAACTTGTGAACCTCACTCAACAGTCTCAGAAAGAGCTGTATGATCAGTGGAGGCAGACGATACAAACATACAACTTGTGAACCTCACTCAACAGTCTCAGGCAGAGCTGTGACTGTAGAGTGAGGTTTACAAGTTGTATGTTTGTGTCGTCTGCCTCCACTGATCATACAGCTCTTTCTGAGACTGTTGAGTGAGGTTCACAAGTTGTATGTTTGTATCGTCTGCCTCCACTGATCATACACCTCTTTCTGCGACTGTTGAGTGAGGTTCACAAGTTGTATGTTTGTATCGTCTGCCTCCACTGATCATACAGCTCTTTCTGAGACTGTTGAGTGAGGTTCACAAGTTGTATGTTTGTATCGTCTGCCTCCACTGATCATACAGCTCTTTCTGAGACTGTTGAGTGAGGTTCACAAGTTGTGTGTTTGTATCGCCTGCATCCACTGATCATACAGCTCTGTCTGAGACTGTAGAGTGAGGTTCACAAGTTATGTGTTTGTATCGTCTGCCTCCACTGATCATACAGCTCTAGCTCTGTCTGAGACGGTAGAGTGAGGTTCACAAGTTGTGTGTTTGTATCGTCTGCCTCCACTGATCATACAGCTCTGTCTGAGACTGTAGAGTGAGGTTCACAGGTTATGTGTTTGTATCGTCTGCCTCCACTGATCATACAGCTCTGTCTGAGACGGTAGAGTGAGGTTCACAAGTTGTGTGTTTGTATCGTCTGCCTCCACTGATCATACAGCTCTTTCTGAGACTGTTGAGTGAGGTTCACAAGTTGTATGTTTGTATCGTCTGCCTCCACTGATCATACAGCTCTTTCTGAGACTGTTGAGTGAGGTTCACAAGTTGTATGTTTGTATCGTCTGCCTCCACTGATCATACAGCTCTTTCTGAGACTCTTGAGTGAGGTTCACAAGTTGTATGTTTGTATCGTCTGCCTCCACTGATCATACAGCTCTTTCTGAGACTGTTGAGTGAGGTTCACAAGGTGTATGTTTGTATCGTCTGCCTCCACTGATCATACAGCTCTTTCTGAGACTGTTGAGTGAGGTTCACAAGTTGTATGTTTGTATCGTCTGCCTCCACTGATCATACAGCTTTGTCTGAGACTGCAGAGTGAGGTTCACAAGTTGTATGTTTGTATCGTCTGCCTCCACTGATCATACAGCTCTGTCTGAGACTGTAGAGTGAGGTTCACAAGTTGTATGTTTGTATCGTTTGCCTCCACTGATCATACAGCTCTGCCTGAGACTGTTGAGTGAGGTTCACAAGTTGTATGTTTGTATCGTCTGCCTCCACTGATCATACAGCTCTTTCTGAGACTGTTGAGTGAGGTTCACAAGTTGTATGTTTGTATCGTCTGCCTCCACTGATCATACAGCTCTGCCTGAGACTGTAGAGTGAGGTTTACAAGTTGTATGTTTGTGTCGTCTGCCTCCACTGATCATACAGCTCTGCCTGAGACTGTAGAGTGAGGTTTACAAGTTGTATGTTTGTATCGTCTGCCTCCACTGATCATACAGCTCTGCCTGAGACTGTAGAGTGAGGTTCACAAGTTATGTGTTTGTATCGTCTGCCTCCACTGATCATACAGCTCTAGCTCTGTCTGAGACGGTAGAGTGAGGTTCACAAGTTGTGTGTTTGTATCGTCTGCCTCCACTGATCATACAGCTCTGTCTGAGACTGTAGAGTGAGGTTCACAAGTTATGTGTTTGTATCGTCTGCCTCCACTGATCATACAGCTCTGTCTGAGACGGTAGAGTGAGGTTCACAAGTTGTATGTTTATATCGTCAGTCTCCACTGATCATACAGCTCTTTCTGAGACTGTTGAGTGAGGTTCACAAGTTGTATGTTTGTATCGTCTGCCTCCACTGATCATACAGCTCTTTCTGAGACTGTTGAGTGAGGTTCACAAGTTGTATGTTTGTATCGTCTGCCTCCACTGATCATACAGCTCTGCCTGAGACTGTAGAGTGAGGTTTACAAGTTGTATGTTTGTATCGTCTGCCTCCACTGATCATAGAGCTCTGCCTGAGACTGTAGAGTGAGGTTTACAAGTTGTATGTTTGTGTCGTCTGCCTCCACTGATCATACAGCTCTTTCTGAGACTGTTGAGTGAGGTTCACAAGTTGTATGTTTGTATCGTCTGCCTCCACTGATCATACAGCTTTGTCTGAGACTGCAGAGTGAGGTTCACAAGTTGTATGTTTGTATCGTCTGCCTCCACTGATCATACAGCTCTGTCTGAGACTGTAGAGTGAGGTTCACAAGTTGTATGTTTGTATCGTTTGCCTCCACTGATCATACAGCTCTGCCTGAGACTGTAGAGTGAGGTTTACAAGTTGTATGTTTGTGTCGTCTGCCTCCACTGATCATACAGCTCTTTCTGAGACTGTTGAGTGAGGTTCACAAGTTGTATGTTTGTATCGTCTGCCTCCACTGATCATACACCTCTTTCTGCGACTGTTGAGTGAGGTTCACAAGTTGTATGTTTGTATCGTCTGCCTCCACTGATCATACAGCTCTTTCTGAGACTGTTGAGTGAGGTTCACAAGTTGTATGTTTGTATCGTCTGCCTCCACTGATCATACAGCTCTTTCTGAGACTGTTGAGTGAGGTTCACAAGTTGTGTGTTTGTATCGCCTGCCTCCACTGATCATACAGCTCTGTCTGAGACGGTAGAGTGAGGTTCACAAGTTGTGTGTTTGTATCGTCTGCCTCCACTGATCATACAGCTCTTTCTGAGACTGTTGAGTGAGGTTCACAAGTTGTATGTTTGTATCGTCTGCCTCCACTGATCATACAGCTCTTTCAGAGACTGTTGAGTGAGGTTCACAAGTTGTATGTTTGTATCGTCTGCCTCCACTGATCATACAGCTCTTTCTGAGACTGTTGAGTGAGGTTCACAAGGTGTATGTTTGTATCGTCTGCCTCCACTGATCATACAGCTCTTTCTGACTGTTGAGTGAGGTTCACAAGTTGTATGTTTGTATCGTCTGCCTCCACTGATCATACAGCTTTGTCTGAGACTGCAGAGTGAGGTTCACAAGTTGTATGTTTGTATCGTCTGCCTCCACTGATCATACAACTCTGTCTGAGACTGTAGAGTGAGGTTCACAAGTTGTATGTTTGTATCGTTTGCCTCCACTGATCATACAGCTCTGCCTGAGACTGTTGAGTGAGGTTCACAAGTTGTATGTTTGTATCGTCTGCCTCCACTGATCATACAGCTCTTTCTGAGACTGTTGAGTGAGGTTCACAAGTTGTATGTTTGTATCGTCTGCCTCCACTGATCATACAGCTCTGCCTGAGACTGTAGAGTGAGGTTTACAAGTTGTATGTTTGTGTCGTCTGCCTCCACTGATCATACAGCTCTGCCTGAGACTGTAGAGTGAGGTTTACAAGTTGTATGTTTGTATCGTCTGCCTCCACTGATCATACAGCTCTGCCTGAGACTGTAGAGTGAGGTTCACAAGTTATGTGTTTGTATCGTCTGCCTCCACTGATCATACAGCTCTAGCTCTGTCTGAGACGGTAGAGTGAGGTTCACAAGTTGTGTGTTTGTATCGTCTGCCTCCACTGATCATACAGCTCTGTCTGAGACTGTAGAGTGAGGTTCACAAGTTATGTGTTTGTATCGTCTGCCTCCACTGATCATACAGCTCTGTCTGAGACGGTAGAGTGAGGTTCACAAGTTGTATGTTTGTATCGTCTGCCTCCACTGATCATACAGCTCTTTCTGAGACTGTTGAGTGAGGTTCACAAGTTGTATGTTTGTATCGTCTGCCTCCACTGATCATACAGCTCTTTCTGAGACTGTTGAGTGAGGTTCACAAGTTGTATGTTTGTATCGTCTGCCTCCACTGATCATACAGCTTTGTCTGAGACTGCAGAGTGAGGTTCACAAGTTGTGTGTTTGTATCGTCTGCCTCCACTGATCATACAGCTCTGCCTGAGACTGTAGAGTGAGGTTTACAAGTTGTATGTTTGTATCGTCTGCCTCCACTGATCATAGAGCTCTGCCTGAGACTGTAGAGTGAGGTTTACAAGTTGTATGTTTGTGTCTTCTGCCTCCACTGATCATACAGCTCTTTCTGAGACTGTTGAGTGAGGTTCACAAGTTGTATGTTTGTATCGTCTGCCTCCACTGATCATACAGCTTTGTCTGAGACTGCAGAGTGAGGTTCACAAGTTGTATGTTTGTATCGTCTGCCTCCACTGATCATAGAGCTCTGCCTGAGACTGTAGAGTGAGGTTTACAAGTTGTATGTTTGTGTCGTCTGCCTCCACTGATCATACAGCTCTTTCTGAGACTGTTGAGTGAGGTTCACAAGTTGTATGTTTGTATCGTCTGCCTCCACTGATCATACAGCTTTGTCTGAGACTGCAGAGTGAGGTTCACAAGTTGTATGTTTGTATCGTCTGCCTCCACTGATCATACAGCTCTGTCTGAGACTGTAGAGTGAGGTTCACAAGTTGTATGTTTGTATCGTTTGCCTCCACTGATCATACAGCTCTGCCTGAGACTGTAGAGTGAGGTTTACAAGTTGTATGTTTGTGTCGTCTGCCTCCACTGATCATACAGCTCTTTCTGAGACTGTTGAGTGAGGTTCACAAGTTGTATGTTTGTATCGTCTGCCTCCACTGATCATACACCTCTTTCTGAGACTGTTGAGTGAGGTTCACAAGTTGTATGTTTGTATCGTCTGCCTCCACTGATCATACAGCTCTTTCTGAGACTGTTGAGTGAGGTTCACAAGTTGTGTGTTTGTATCGCCTGCATCCACTGATCATACAGCTCTGTCTGAGACTGTAGAGTGAGGTTCACAAGTTATGTGTTTGTATCGTCTGCCTCCACTGATCATACAGCTCTAGCTCTGTCTGAGACGGTAGAGTGAGGCTCACAAGTTGTGTGTTTGTATCGTCTGCCTCCACTGATCATACAGCTCTGTCTGAGACTGTAGAGTGAGGTTCACAAGTTATGTGTTTGTATCGTCTGCCTCCACTGATCATACAGCTCTGTCTGAGACGGTAGAGTGAGGTTCACAAGTTGTGTGTTTGTATCGTCTGCCTCCACTGATCATACAGCTCTTTCTGAGACTGTTGAGTGAGGTTCACAAGTTGTATGTTTGTATCGTCTGCCTCCACTGATCATACAGCTCTTTCTGAGACTGTTGAGTGAGGTTCACAAGTTGTATGTTTGTATCGTCTGCCTCCACTGATCATACAGCTCTTTCTGAGACTGTTGAGTGAGGTTCACAAGTTGTATGTTTGTATCGTCTGCCTCCACTGATCATACAGCTCTTTCTGAGACTGTTGAGTGAGGTTCACAAGGTGTATGTTTGTATCGTCTGCCTCCACTGATCATACAGCTCTTTCTGAGACTGTTGAGTGAGGTTCACAAGTTGTATGTTTGTATCGTCTGCCTCCACTGATCATACAGCTTTGTCTGAGACTGCAGAGTGAGGTTCACAAGTTGTATGTTTGTATCGTCTGCCTCCACTGATCATACAGCTCTGTCTGAGACTGTAGAGTGAGGTTCACAAGTTGTATGTTTGTATCGTTTGCCTCCACTGATCATACAGCTCTGCCTGAGACTGTTGAGTGAGGTTCACAAGTTGTATGTTTGTATCGTCTGCCTCCACTGATCATACAGCTCTTTCTGAGACTGTTGAGTGAGGTTCACAAGTTGTATGTTTGTATCGTCTGCCTCCACTGATCATACAGCTCTGCCTGAGACTGTAGAGTGAGGTTTACAAGTTGTATGTTTGTGTCGTCTGCCTCCACTGATCATACAGCTCTGCCTGAGACTGTAGAGTGAGGTTTACAAGTTGTATGTTTGTATCGTCTGCCTCCACTGATCATACAGCTCTGCCTGAGACTGTAGAGTGAGGTTCACAAGTTATGTGTTTGTATCGTCTGCCTCCACTGATCATACAGCTCTAGCTCTGTCTGAGACGGTAGAGTGAGGTTCACAAGTTGTGTGTTTGTATCGTCTGCCTCCACTGATCATACAGCTCTGTCTGAGACTGTAGAGTGAGGTTCACAAGTTATGTGTTTGTATCGTCTGCCTCCACTGATCATACAGCTCTGTCTGAGACGGTAGAGTGAGGTTCACAAGTTGTATGTTTGTATCGTCTGCCTCCACTGATCATACAGCTCTTTCTGAGACTGTTGAGTGAGGTTCACAAGTTGTATGTTTGTATCGTCTGCCTCCACTGATCATACAGCTCTTTCTGAGACTGTTGAGTGAGGTTCACAAGTTGTATGTTTGTATCGTCTGCCTCCACTGATCATACAGCTTTGTCTGAGACTGCAGAGTGAGGTTCACAAGTTGTGTGTTTGTATCGTCTGCCTCCACTGATCATACAGCTCTGCCTGAGACTGTAGAGTGAGGTTTACAAGTTGTATGTTTGTATCGTCTGCCTCCACTGATCATAGAGCTCTGCCTGAGACTGTAGAGTGAGGTTTACAAGTTGTATGTTTGTGTCGTCTGCCTCCACTGATCATACAGCTCTTTCTGAGACTGTTGAGTGAGGTTCACAAGTTGTATGTTTGTATCGTCTGCCTCCACTGATCATACAGCTTTGTCTGAGACTGCAGAGTGAGGTTCACAAGTTGTATGTTTGTATCGTCTGCCTCCACTGATCATACAGCTCTGTCTGAGACTGTAGAGTGAGGTTCACAAGTTGTATGTTTGTATCGTTTGCCTCCACTGATCATACAGCTCTGCCTGAGACTGTTGAGTGAGGTTCACAAGTTGTATGTTTGTATCGTCTGCCTCCACTGATCATACATCTCTGTCTGAGACTGTAGAGTGAGGTTCACAAGTTGTATGTTTGTATCGTCTGCCTCCACTGATCATACAGCTCTGTCTGAGACTGTAGAGTGAGGTTCACAAGTTATGTGTTTGTATCGTCTGCCTCCACTGATCATACAGCTCTAGGTCTGTCTGAGACGGTAGAGTGAGGTTCACAAGTTGTGTGTTTGTATCGTCTGCCTCCACTGATCATACAGCTCTGTCTGAGACTGTAGAGTGAGGTTCACAAGTTATGTGTTTGTATCGTCTGCCTCCACTGATCATACAGCTCTGTCTGAGACGGTAGAGTGAGGTTCACAAGTTGTGTGTTTGTATCGTCTGCCTCCACTGATCATGCAGCTGTCTGTAACTGCAGAATGAGGTTCACAAGTTGTATGTTTGTATCGTCTGCCTCCACTGATCATACAGCTCTGTCTGAGACTGCAGAGTGAGGTTCACAAGTTGTATGTTTGTATCGTCTGCCTCCACTGATCATGCAGCTGTCTGTAACTGCAGAATGAGGTTCACAAGTTGTATGTTTGTATCGTCTGCCTCCACTGATGATACAGCTCTGTCTGAGACTGCAGAGTGAGGTTCACAGGTTGTATGTTTGTATAGTCTGCCTCCACTGTTCATACAGCTGTCTGAGACTGTAGAGTGAGGTTCACAAGTTGTATGTTTGTATCGTCTGCCTCCACTGATCATACAGCTCTGTCTGAGACTGAAGAGTGAGGTTCACAAGTTATGTGTTTGTATCGTCTGCCTCCACTGATCATACAGCTCTGTCTGAGACTGTAAGGTGAGGTTCACAAGTTGTATGTTTGTATCTTTTGCCTCCACTGTTCATATATCTCTGTCTGAGACTGTAGAATGAGGTTCACAAGTTGTATGTTTGTATCGTCTGCCTCCACTGATCATACATCTCTGTCTGAGACTGTAGAGTGAGGTTCACAAGTTGTATGTTTGTATCGTCTGCCTCCACTGATCATACAGCTCTGTCTGAGACTGTAGAGTGAGGTTCACAAGTTATGTGTTTGTATCGTCTGCCTCCACTGATCATACAGCTCTAGGTCTGTCTGAGACGGTAGAGTGAGGTTCACAAGTTGTGTGTTTGTATCGTCTGCCTCCACTGATCATACAGCTCTTTCTGAGACTGTTGAGTGAGGTTCACAAGTTGTATGTTTGTATCGTCTGCCTCCACTGATCATACAGCTCTTTCTGAGACTGTTGAGTGAGGTTCACAAGTTGTATGTTTGTATCGTCTGCCTCCACTGATCATACAGCTCTTTCTGAGACTGTTGAGTGAGGTTCACAAGGTGTATGTTTGTATCGTCTGCCTCCACTGATCATACAGCTCTTTCTGACTGTTGAGTGAGGTTCACAAGTTGTATGTTTGTATCGTCTGCCTCCACTGATCATACAGCTTTGTCTGAGACTGCAGAGTGAGGTTCACAAGTTGTATGTTTGTATCGTCTGCCTCCACTGATCATACAACTCTGTCTGAGACTGTAGAATGAGGTTCACAAGTTGTATGTTTGTATCGTTTGCCTCCACTGATCATACAGCTCTGCCTGAGACTGTAGAGTGAGGTTTACAAGTTGTATGTTTGTGTCGTCTCCCTCCACTGATCATACAGCTCTGCCTGAGATTGTAGAGTGAGGTTTACAAGTTGTATGTTTGTATCGTCTGCCTCCACTGATCATACAGCTCTGCCTGAGACTGCAGAGTGAGGTTCACAAGTTGTGTGTTTGTATCGTCTGCCTCCACTGATCATACAGCTCTGCCTGAGACTGCAGAGTGAGGTTCACAAGTTGTGTGTTTGTATCGTCTGCCTCCACTGATCATACAGCTTTGTCTGAGACTGCAGAGTGAGGTTCACAAGTTGTATGTTTGTGTCGTCTCCCTCCACTGATCATACAGCTCTGCCTGAGACTGCAGAGTGAGGTTCACAAGTTGTATGTTTGTATCGTCTGCCTCCACTGATCATACAGCTCTGCCTGAGACTGTAGAGTGAGGTTCACAAGTTATGTGTTTGTATCGTCTGCCTCCACTGATCATACAGCTCTAGCTCTGTCTGAGACGGTAGAGTGAGGTTCACAAGTTGTGTGTTTGTATCGTCTGCCTCCACTGATCATACAGCTCTGTCTGAGACTGTAGAGTGAGGTTCACAAGTTATGTGTTTGTATCGTCTGCCTCCACTGATCATACAGCTCTGTCTGAGACGGTAGAGTGAGGTTCACAAGTTGTATGTTTGTATCGTCTGCCTCCACTGATCATACAGCTCTTTCTGAGACTGTTGAGTGAGGTTCACAAGTTGTATGTTTGTATCGTCTGCCTCCACTGATCATACAGCTCTTTCTGAGACTGTTGAGTGAGGTTCACAAGTTGTATGTTTGTATCGTCTGCCTCCACTGATCATACAGCTTTGTCTGAGACTGCAGAGTGAGGTTCACAAGTTGTATGTTTGTGTCGTCTCCCTCCACTGATCATACAGCTCTGCCTGAATGATCAGTGGAGGCAGACGATACAAACATACAACTTGTGAACCTCACTCTGCAGTCTCAGACAAAGCTGTATGATCAGTGGAGGCAGACGATACAAACATACAACTTGTGAACCTCACTCAACAGTCTCAGAAAGATCTGTA
>CBDHHR010000760.1:0-2500 GCA_965263245.1 Metamycoplasmataceae bacterium
GACAACATATGGCATATATTCATGCTTAATTGGCTATTTTGTGGACAGACAAGTTCTGTTTTTGTCTGTAGCACTTCAACAACAGCAACTTTCAAACTGTTTATTTACACGCATTTGGCGGAATGTTTATTTATTTAATAGAGTTATGGATGAATCAATAAGGAACTCTGTTCAAAATAAGCCGTGCAGATATTAAATATTATGATGCTTGTCAGGGTCGAAGTAATGAAGCTGTCATCGACCGCCCAACATAAACAATACATTTGTTCCTTCATTCATCGGGCTCCTTATCCTTCCCATTCCTTTGAAATGCCACATAACTGATCCCTCTACTTTAGACGTCTGATTATTGTTGTGGCATCCCTCTACACAACAATTCTTTCCTCCCATTATTAAAACCATTTGAAACAAACAACGTTTACGCCACGATAACGCAGTCATACACATTTTCTATGCCTTCCGGTGAGGGCGCTGCAGTGCAATGGACATCATCAGGCTTAAGTTCAAGAACTGCGCCAAAAGGAACGGGACAGCTACAAAAATGTCTTCAGAATGCCACCTCACTTACTCGACAATCTGCTTACATCGCCACTCGTACAAATGGAAAATACGCGGTAGAGAGCGGCGATCCTACCAGGAGAATGTTACATCGTAATAACTCGCAGCTTCGCCGACAGTCTTCACGATGATATGGCTTGCGCATTTAACCAGATGTAATCTTCCAGCAATCACTGTTTTATATCAGTATAAACTTACATTTAAACGCGCGTTATGTTGAAGTCAAATCAGTTGCAACCAATGAATTCTTCAAACAATAGATTTACCGCTAGCGCCGCTAAGGTTATATATGCGCCCGGTAGCGGCGCTACGAGCAGTAGCGTTTTTCGTAAGACAAAATGGCGATTCCTATCGGAAGGAAATGAAATCATAAAAAAATACGTTTATTTATGGCGCCGTCTTTATAAATAAGCGATATAAAACGACGATGAACAACGACTAAGTATTTATAGATAGAAAACAACTGACCTCTTTCTAAAATGTTAGTTATTCGCCGTGTTAGTAAAATATGAAAACAAAATATTAAAATGAAATTCTGTGGATCGACTTGGCTTGAAAACTAAAAAAGGATGCGGGCAACAAGAGTGACACAATATTTTAATATATCTCATTTTAGGCCCGGAATGGGTTTTTTCTGGCCCCCTGAGGACAAAAGGCCCCGAGTTGGGAGTGGTCATTATCATCTTGCGATTGCCTACAGTATAGGTTAACAGGGAATTATAGGGGAAACAAAATTAGCAAAAAACATCCTGAGAGATGGACCTGGCTCCTGGCCTATATAAGTATTGTTCACATGCTATCACTAGACGGTGGCGCCACATCGAGGCTAACCCTACAGTAGTCGTTACTAGCCCCGTCAGATGGCGCCGCTCTTTCTCGGAATCGCGGTTTCTTCCATTTATCGGGCGTTTAATGCGACCATTGACCTGTATTGCAGTGGTGACAAGTCTGCTCATGCGCCGACCATGCATGACAATTATTTGCAACCCAAGTCATCGATCGCCCGCATGCGTACACGCAGGCGCGTACGTGATGAGTGTGTGTAATATATATATATATATATATATGTGCGTGTGTGTGTGTGCGAGCGCGCGTGCGTGCGTGCGTGTGTGTGTGTGTGTGTGTGTGTGTGTGTGTGTGTGTGTGTGTGTGTGTGTGTGTGTGTGTGTGTGTGCGTGCGTGCGTGCATGCGTGCGCGTGCGTGTCTGTAGGAAGGATCTGTGACTATTTTGTAAGTGCGTTTCTGCCTGAAACACTTGTGATGTCGTTGTTATTGAAGATTTAGACCCTAATCAGTCAAAAGGAAATAATGTATGTAGGTGTGGGGTGCACACTGCACCCCGTCGCGCCGCAATAATACACATTTTAATTTTAAGACTTCGAACCATGAACAAAACCGCCATTACAAGAGGACACGCGTATTGTGATGTAGACGTCTAACTGTAGTAGTATTAGTAGTAGTTGTTGCAATAGTAGTAGTAGTAGTATTAGTAGTAGTAGTAGTAGTAGTAGTTGTTGTTGTTGTTGTAATAGTAGTAGTAGTAGTAGTAGTAGTAGTAGTAGTAGTAGTAGTAGTAGTAGTAGTAGTAGTAGTAGTAGTAGTAGTAGTAGTAGTAGTAGTAGTTGTTGTTGTTGTTGTAATAGTAGTAGTAGTAGTAGTAGTAGTAGTAGTAGTAGTAGTAGTAGTAGTAGTAGTAGTAGTAGTAGTAGTAGTAGTAGTAGTAGTAGTTGTAGTAATAATAATAATAATAATAATAATAGTAGTAGTAGTAGTAGTAGTAGTAGTAGTAGTAGTAGTAGTAGTAGTAGTAGTAGTAGTAGTAGCAGTAGCAGTAGCAGTAGCAGTAGTAGTTGTAGTAGTAGTAGTAGTGGTAGCAGTAGTAGTAGTAGTACTAGTAGTAGTAGTAGTAGTAGTAGTAGTAGTAGTAGTAGTAGTAGTAGT
>CBDHHR010000761.1:0-9812 GCA_965263245.1 Metamycoplasmataceae bacterium
GTAGGAGTAGGAGTATGAGTATGAGTAGGAGTATGAGTATGAGTATGAGTAGGAGTAGGAGTAGGAGTAGGAGTAGGAGTAGGAGTAGGAGTAGGAGTAGGAGTAGGAGTAGGAGTAGGAGTAGGAGTAGGAGTAGGAGTAGGAGTAGGAGTAGGAGTAGGAGTAGGAGTAGGAGTAGGAGTAGGAGTAGGAGTAGGAGTAGGAGTAGGAGTAGGAGTAGGAGTAGGAGTAGGAGTAGGAGTAGGAGTAGGAGTAGGAGTAGGAGTAGGAGTAGGAGTAGGAGTAGGAGTAGGAGTAGGAGTAGGAGTAGGAGTAGGAGTAGGAGTAGGAGTAGGAGTAGGAGTAGGAGTAGGAGTAGGAGTAGGAGTAGGAGTAGGAGTAGGAGTAGGAGTAGGAGTAGGAGTAGGAGTAGGAGTAGGAGTAGGAGTAGGAGTAGGAGTAGGAGTAGGAGTAGGAGTAGGAGTAGGAGTAGGAGTAGGAGTAGGAGTAGGAGTAGGAGTAGGAGTAGGAGTAGGAGTAGGAGTAGGAGTAGGAGTAGGAGTAGGAGTAGGAGTAGGAGTAGGAGTAGGAGTAGGAGTAGGAGTAGGAGTAGGAGTAGGAGTAGGAGTAGGAGTAGGAGTAGGAGTAGGAGTAGGAGTAGGAGTAGGAGTAGGAGTAGGAGTAGGAGTAGGAGTAGGAGTAGGAGTAGGAGTAGGAGTAGGAGTAGGAGTAGGAGTAGGAGTAGGAGTAGGAGTAGGAGTAGGAGTAGGAGTAGGAGTAGGAGTAGGAGTAGGAGTAGGAGTAGGAGTAGGAGTAGGAGTAGGAGTAGGAGTAGGAGTAGGAGTAGGAGTAGGAGTAGGAGTAGGAGTAGGAGTAGGAGTAGGAGTAGGAGTAGGAGTAGGAGTAGGAGTAGGAGTAGGAGTAGGAGTAGGAGTAGGAGTAGGAGTAGGAGTAGGAGTAGGAGTAGGAGTAGGAGTAGGAGTAGGAGTAGGAGTAGGAGTAGGAGTAGGAGTAGGAGTAGGAGTAGGAGTAGGAGTAGGAGTAGGAGTAGGAGTAGGAGTAGGAGTAGGAGTAGGAGTAGGAGTAGGAGTAGGAGTAGGAGTAGGAGTAGGAGTAGGAGTAGGAGTAGGAGTAGGAGTAGGAGTAGGAGTAGGAGTAGGAGTAGGAGTAGGAGTAGGAGTAGGAGTAGGAGTAGGAGTAGGAGTAGGAGTAGGAGTAGGAGTAGGAGTAGGAGTAGGAGTAGGAGTAGGAGTAGGAGTAGGAGTAGGAGTAGGAGTAGGAGTAGGAGTAGGAGTAGGAGTAGGAGTAGGAGTAGGAGTAGGAGTAGGAGTAGGAGTAGGAGTAGGAGTAGGAGTAGGAGTAGGAGTAGGAGTAGGAGTAGGAGTAGGAGTAGGAGTAGGAGTAGGAGTAGGAGTAGGAGTAGGAGTAGGAGTAGGAGTAGGAGTAGGAGTAGGAGTAGGAGTAGGAGTAGGAGTAGGAGTAGGAGTAGGAGTAGGAGTAGGAGTAGGAGTAGGAGTAGGAGTAGGAGTAGGAGTAGGAGTAGGAGTAGGAGTAGGAGTAGGAGTAGGAGTAGGAGTAGGAGTAGGAGTAGGAGTAGGAGTAGGAGTAGGAGTAGGAGTAGGAGTAGGAGTAGGAGTAGGAGTAGGAGTAGGAGTAGGAGTAGGAGTAGGAGTAGGAGTAGGAGTAGGAGTAGGAGTAGGAGTAGGAGTAGGAGTAGGAGTAGGAGTAGGAGTAGGAGTAGGAGTAGGAGTAGGAGTAGGAGTAGGAGTAGGAGTAGGAGTAGGAGTAGGAGTAGGAGTAGGAGTAGGAGTAGGAGTAGGAGTAGGAGTAGGAGTAGGAGTAGGAGTAGGAGTAGGAGTAGGAGTAGGAGTAGGAGTAGGAGTAGGAGTAGGAGTAGGAGTAGGAGTAGGAGTAGGAGTAGGAGTAGGAGCAGGAGCAGGAGCAGGAGCAGGAGCAGGAGCAGGAGCAGGAGCAGGAGCAGGAGCAGGAGCAGGAGCAGGAGCAGGAGCAGGAGCAGGAGCAGGAGCAGGAGCAGGAGCAGGAGCTGGTGCAGGAACAGGAGCAGGAGCAGGAGCAGGAGCAGGAGCTGGAGCAGGAGCAGGAGCAGGAGCTGGAGCTGGAGCTGGAGCTGGAGCTGGAGCTGGAGCTGGAGCTGGAGCTGGAGCTGGAGCTGGAGCTGGAGCTGGAGCTGGAGCTGGAGCTGGAGCTGGAGCTGGAGCTGGAGCTGGAGCTGGAGCTGGAGCTGGAGCTGGAGCTGGAGCTGGAGCTGGAGCTGGAGCTGGAGCTGGAGCTGGAGCTGGAGCTGGAGCTGGAGCTGGAGCTGGAGCTGGAGCTGGAGCTGGAGCTGGAGCTGGAGCTGGAGCTGGAGCTGGAGCTGGAGCTGGAGCTGGAGCTGGAGCTGGAGCAGTCGGCGTGCAAGATTGTGTCTCCAGCTTTGCAAGACTGTCACCTCAAAAGATGTTCTCTTCTTTGAAATGGAATATTCACTAGATTGAAATGCTGCGAGGTGTCGATAAGCATCGCGAAATCAGACATCTACTTATAGGATCAATGACTTGTGACTCCTATATCTGCTTTCACTTTCCACTTTACTTTATTGTCCTTAAAAAGGATATGCATTTTACAACTCATGATCACATCTAAAATATATGGGATGGTCTCAACAAAATGCAAATGAATTTCCAGATGTATACACTACAAGAACAATTCAATCGGGTGACATCAATATGACTCATTTAGCATTCAACATTCTAATGGCCACCGGCACAAAACTCCTGCTATAGCGACCTGTTTTACATTTTATACAACGGTATCTCCTTTGAGACGGAAGTACATGGAAGAACGTAGAGAGCGGGTGATCAGACTCAGTAGCGACAGCTTGTTGTTTCTTCAGGCAGGTGGCACAGTAGTAGTACTGACGGTTCTTAACGTTATGCGTTCATCTCGGCAGGAGGTCGCTGAACCTATCTTTTGATTAGGAAATAAACTCAAACAAAGGTACGATATGTAATTTCAGTGTTTTGTCACAGTCTTTTTTTGGTGATGACAATAAGCCACAATGCGCCGTAACGGCATAAACATTTACGTGCATTGGATTAAAATATGTCCATCGTCAAAATAACTGCGTTGGTTTTTCCTTGGATTAGTGATTGAGAGCGTGGGAATGAGCCGGCTGTAGCCACAATAAGTGAGCGTGACAATAGCGGTTGTTTACACATTTTTTATTTTGTTTACTACGACGGTCGGCGCCCTGAGTCTCGCGGGCCAAATGCGACCCGTGAAGCTATTTCAAGTGACATTTTACACAATGGGACTTGAGGGATGAAAATGTGCGTTTGCGTGACGCACGGGTCTCATGAGAAAGAACCGAACGAGCAGCTTCGTTGATTCGGCAAACCATTCGGGCCCCGGTGAATGTCTATGAAATATACTATAAATAAACTAGTATCTATAAATATTAGGCGAATTTACGCACGCACACATACACCCACCCACATACACACACACACACATACACACACATACACACAGATACATACACACAGATACATACACACACGCACGCACACACACATACACACCCGCACATACACACACATGTACAAACATACACACACATACACAAACACACACACATAGACACACACAAACAAACAAACACACACAGAGACACATACACACACAAGCACAAGCACAAGCACAAACACAAGCACAAGCACAAACACAAACACAAACACAAGCACAAGCACAAGCACAAGCACAAGCACAAGCACAAGCACAAGCACAAGCACAAGCACAAGCACAAGCACAAGCACAAGCACAAGCACAAGCACAAGCACAAGCACAAGCACAAGCACAAGCACAAGCACAAGCACAAGCACAAGCACAAGCACAAGCACAAGCACAAGCACAAGCACAAGCACAAGCACAAGCACAAGCACAAGCACAAGCACAAGCACAAGCACAAGCACAAGCACACGCACACGCACACGCACACGCACACGCACACGCACACGCACACGCACACGCACACGCACACGCACACGCACACGCACACGCACACGCACACGCACACGCACACGCACACGCACACGCACACGCACACGCACACGCACACGCACACGCACACGCACACGCACACGCACACGCACACGCACACGCACACGCACACGCACACGCACACGCACACGCACACGCACACGCACACGCACACGCACACGCACACGCACACGCACACGCACACGCACACGCACACGCACACGCACACGCACACGCACACGCACACGCACACGCACACGCACACGCACACGCACACGCACACGCACACGCACACGCACACGCACACGCACACGCACACGCACACGCACACGCACACGCACACGCACACGCACACGCACACGCACACGCACACGCACACGCACACGCACACGCACACGCACACGCACACGCACACGCACACGCACACGCACACGCACACGCACACGCACACGCACACGCACACGCACACGCACACGCACACGCACACGCACACGCACACGCACACGCACACGCACACGCACACGCACACGCACACGCACACGCACACGCACACGCACACGCACACGCACACGCACACGCACACGCACACGCACACGCACACGCACACGCACACGCACACGCACACGCACACGCACACGCACACGCACACGCACACGCACACGCACACGCACACGCACACGCACACGCACACGCACACGCACACGCACACGCACACGCACACGCACACGCACACGCACACGCACACGCACACGCACACGCACACGCACACGCACACGCACACGCACACGCACACGCACACGCACACGCACACGCACACGCACACGCACACGCACACGCACACGCACACGCACACGCACACGCACACGCACACGCACACGCACACGCACACGCACACGCACACGCACACGCACACGCACACGCACACGCACACGCACACGCACACGCACACGCACACGCACACGCACACGCACACGCACACGCACACGCACACGCACACGCACACGCACACGCACACGCACACGCACACGCACACGCACACGCACACGCACACGCACACGCACACGCACACGCACACGCACACGCACACGCACACGCACACGCACACGCACACGCACACGCACACGCACACGCACACGCACACGCACACGCACACGCACACGCACACGCACACGCACACGCACACGCACACGCACACGCACACGCACACGCACACGCACACGCACACGCACACGCACACGCACACGCACACGCACACGCACACGCACACGCACACGCACACGCACACGCACACGCACACGCACACGCACACGCACACGCACACGCACACGCACACGCACACGCACACGCACACGCACACGCACACGCACACGCACACGCACACGCACACACACACACACGTAGTGGCCCACTTACCTTGCCCAGCTCCCCTATTTGGCCCGCCATTCCAAGTCCAATACATTGCTGGGGCCCTGTTTACGCGGTCTACATTTCTGAGACTACGAAGTTTCAAACAAAGATAGTTCCTGGCTTACTAAACACAATTTGACGTCCAGCATACCTTTGCGTATATGATATGAGTGCGCCACATGTGTGTGGCTGTAGCTGTATTTGTGTGTGTGTGTGCATGTGCAGTCACATTTGTGTATCTGTGTACATGAGGAAAGAAACTAAAAGAGTCTAAGTCCAATTAAAATTCCTGATGTGTATGTTTATTGGTCGTCAACGGTATCAAGGAATGACATCGCCACAGTACAACACACCTCTCCACACTAGATATATAGATCCAACTGTGTGTGTGTGTGTGTGTGTGTGTGTGTGTGTGTGTGTGTGTGTGTGTGTGTGTGTGTGTGTGTGTGTGTGTGTGTGTGTGTGTTTGTGTGCGCGCGCGTGTGTGTGCGTGTATGTGCATGCGTGCGTGGGTGCAGGCGTGCGTGCGTGCGTATGCCTCTGTGAATGCGTGTATTTTTCGAATATTGTACTACAAAATATATAATACAGACTCGCAATACAAATAAAGCTTACACACTAACAGTAGCTAACAGGCAGTCACTGTCATAGAAATTACCTTAGGATCGTTTTGACAATCCTCTACCGTTCATAGAAATAACTATTTTGTTATAATCCATTAACGCATCACTGTTCGACCATATTTCGGTGCAAATGCGTGATTACTAGTGTGTGCTATTATTGCTGTTAGCTTATTCGAGTGATACTGAAGTGGTGAATGTGTCGCTGTAGAAATGTGGGCGTATGGTGGACGTTTGTATAGCTGGGTTAGGTGTTTATTCATTCCTGGAATTAGGATTAATGACTGTACACACTTCATTCACTTCATTGTAAACGTAGCTAAACTTGGTCTACAGTCAATTAGATGAGTTGATTACGGATTATCTAATTGTACCCCACATAAAGACCTATGTTTTATTAATGTGTTACGTTTGAACAACTTTATTCAGACTTCGCGTCACTACACTGTCGTGTCACGACTTTGCTCCGGTCTTTGAAAACGACTTGAGTTGGACGAAGTGTGTACAGTAGTCTTAAAACGCTATTATTTAATATGATAACATACCTCAAATTTCACACACGATAAATAATGTTACGGTTTCAACCGGGCGGCCGCAAACATGTCAACAACGACAGCATTCATTACTATATAGATATTTAATTGGTGGTCACTGAACCTTATCGACCTGTCGCGCATCGTTGGTCATAATTTAGGCCCGAACTCGCACGCCATATATATATATATATAACAGATAGGCTGATGTCATCGGTTATAACCGACTATAATTAACGTGGAAGAATCAAGAACGTTGTCTTGTATATGCGCAATTTATGATCACAGTACAGCTGGTCGTTGTGTCAAATAGTTCATACCACGAGCAAAAGGAGTATAAACTATTCGCTACAGTATTATGTGTGTTTTGTTTGCAAACTGAACATTTGGCCGGTGAAACTATCAACCGTTGAGCAATATTTCGCCGTTCGTAAGCCAGTGGCGTCAAACCGTAGCAGATATTGAAGGAGAGGCTGACGCTCACCCCAAAATACTTGTCCACCGCCGTTTGAGATTCGCAGTCCTCCACCTTCACGCTCCCTAAAACTCTCCTATTGCATCCCATTTCAAGCTCTGCAAATAATTCTACTCTCCAGGAACGTTCAACTGTATCCCTTCTCTTAAATAGTGGCGATATGGAGATAGAAAGTCGAAATAGTGTCGAGGGCTCAGCCCGCAAACTATCCTCACCGCAAACTCCCGACTCGATACGATAAACGCAGTATTGATTCAACGTGAAATCGCGAAAGAATTTATTAATTTGATGAAGACACCGAAACACGAGTTGCCCTTGGTGCCCCACGGAAAGGTAGCGACCATCATAGTCCTAAACCGTTTCCCAGCCGTCGTTGGCGAACAGTGAGCGACATATTGGAATCATTCTTTCTCCTTGAAGAGTGTCAGAGGAATTGAGACAACAGCGATTGACCCATGAACAAATATCGTCATGTGTAGAAGGCCATGTACCTACTTAAATACACAAATAAAGTATAGCATACATATCCCGGTTTTTAGTATGCACTTAGTGCAACTATTGTTCAACCGAAGATTATGAAACACGAAACTGCACGAATGCGAGTGACGTCGTCACTCGATCGTGTTTACATAGTAAGTATTTGCGTATTCGCCTAAAGAGACTAGTCGTGGTTGAATCACCAGACCACACAACTACAGACGTTATCCCGGCACCAATGCGCACTCATACAAGCTAAACCCATTTAACTATTTGGTCTGAACTTCTCATTGAGACAGTCTCAAGACCGCACCATTTGACTCATTCAGAACGTTGTAGTGTTAACTGCGAACGGATTCACCTTGAAATTGCTTCGCAGAAGGCCAAGAGTGTTTTCTTTATGTTCGTGTCGTGTCGGAGTAATCATACATAGATTGTCCAAGAACATTTACAAATTGTTGTTTAATTCACAATGCAACTGTAATGTGTTAATTTGGTCGTTTGAATATCTGTCAGCTGAGTAGGAATTCTACGCTCTTCTTGTTCTACAGACTTGGACGCTGCCTTTGTTCTAGATTGTTCTCGTCCTACAGACGTATATACGGACAAATATACATTCGGTAGGTTTAGGCATAGCACCATTTCAATAGTTGTTTAAATCATTCGGACGATTTCGCAAAATAATTGCTAAGATAGTTACCATACCAGAAGCGGCACGTTCGCATGAAAAGGAGACATTAATTACACACAGTCAATCAGTTTATTGTGGCATTGTTTGTAAGTGAACATAATTGGTAGTCAACGACGCATAGATTGATAAAGATCGCGGCAGTGATCAAGAAGACACCTACGCACAGATAAGTATCTACTGACAGTATTTATCTGCGAGACGTTGGTCGAATCCGTTGTAAGGACCGTGTAAACAAACACGCCCATCCCCAACAGTGTGAGATTTCAATTATCTCTTTCGTTGCCTTGTAACTCGACACGGTTGAGTGAGTGCAGATAGCTTTCTGATATCCGCTGAACAGCGCATTTACCAAAGCCAACATTGTTCAAGTCCCCGCTCTACATCGTTGGCAATATCACCCGCCACCGCCCACGAAAGGCACTCCCGCCTGGCTTGAACTATGCGCAAGCCAGTCAGCGACTATTGTTTGCAAGCGTAGCGCATATTCGAAGAGTCGCCAAACAGCTTTTCGGGCGAAACAACTGATCGGCTCGCAGTGGCATCAAACACATAACATTTCTGTAGTGATGTGGGTAGTGAACACAGATTCTCTAACGTAAATAATGATGGTATGAATCCAGTCGATTTTTCTCCTTCTTACTCTGACCCCAGATACCTAACTTCTAGGACAACACTGGTAGAACAAGTGATGCATAAAGACGGGGCCGTAGTTTTAAACACATTTATTCCACATGAACCATTCCATCTACAACTTCAGAAATGCTACATTTCCTAACTATTTACGGCCTCATCGTTCACAGCGTCTCCCAGCAGCGAATCCAGCTTCTTTATAAGCTACTGTACTAAGATATTCGGTCGGTGTGTCTCTGAACAAATGCTATTTATTGCCTTTGATTCGCATTTGGTTGACAGATCCTATTTTTTAGTGTTTGGCTCACGGTGGTTAGGAAACATTTTGCCAAGTTGCTTGGGCAAATACCACCAGCTATGGCGAGGAAAATTCGGATATAACCACTCACAGTCAGCTGGCAAGTAAAGTTCCTTTATTCGTAGCCATCGGCACCAATGAGTCCCGGCTCAATTGTAAAATGAACGTCATTAAAGACACACATCTCCACACTACATTATAAACATAATCCAACTTGGCTTACTGTCAATTAGAGGAGTTGATAACAGATTACCTGACATACACCAAATTGAAGAAGATCTGTATCGTAATAACGTTTTGTATAAGAACAACTTTATTCAGACCTCATAGTAACAATACATCACGACACGGTCGTGTCGTGATGTAATGTTAAGGATTCACTCAACCCAGCATTAGCCGAGAACAGTGGTAGCGCAAATGCTTGTCAATAATGACAACATTCAACTGAACCTTATCCAAATATCGCATATCGGTGGTCATGTACTTAATTCGACAATCGTGCAACCGAACAAATAAACAAACAAACAAACAAAAAAACAAACATATATATATATATATATATATATATATATATATATATATATATATATATATATATATATATATATATACAAACACAAACACACACGCATACACAAACAAGCATATACACATATACATACGA
>CBDHHR010000762.1:0-2500 GCA_965263245.1 Metamycoplasmataceae bacterium
CATAGAGACAGACAGACAGAGACCAATGTGTATAGTTATGAACATAAGTGCATGCGGACGTAAAGGTTTGACTGCATAACTCTTTAGTTACTCTGCTTACCCGCGTCATAATGCCATTCTTGTATGTCTTATAGTGAAGATACTAGCTTCATTTTGTACCATGTATATTAAATTAGCCACGTTCCCACATGTATTAACCTGTTTTCTGGTTTGATGCAGTCTTATAAAGTTGTGGTACTGGTGCATGGCATCACACGCAAATGCATGCACCACGTCTTACAGGAGAGCAACCGTCAACATCATTACACGTTCGAAGGCGTTGGTCAAGTTGTTGATTTTTGTTTGTAGGAAGCATCGTTGACCGAAAGGTGGCAACACCTGAACGAGTTGGTTGCATTCGCAATAGCTTTGAAAGGAGAACTCGCAAAGATTAATTCTCAATCGTTCAATAACTTCATGCTGCGAATAGGTAAACAAATAATCAATCCTACTAGTTTATGGTAGTCGAAATGTGTGTGTGTGTGTGTGTGTGTGTGTGTGTGTGTGTGCGTGTGCGTGTGCGTGTGCGTGTGCGTGTGCGTGTGCGTGTGCGTGTGCGTGTGCGTGTGCGTGTGCGTGTGCGTGTGAGTGTGAGTGTGTGTGTGTTTGTGTTTGTGTTTGTGTTTGTGTTGTTTGTGTTTGTGTTTGTGTTTGTGTTTGTGTTTGTGTTTGTGTTTGTGTTTGTGTTTGTGTTTGTGCGTGCGTGCGTGCGTGCGTGCGTGCATGCGTGCGTGCGCGTGTGTGTGTGTGTTTGGTCAGTTATCACGAAACGTCGACAGAATTTTGCTTTTAGGGGGGTAAATTTAGAATTCAATATTTCACGTTTTCCTTTTAGTCACTAATATATAACATGTCACATGTCAAATAAATTTGGGTAGCTGAATTAGTAAAACCAGCTCTTTGGCATCGCTTTGAAGTTGGGTGTCGGTGTTGCGCGATACCGAGCGTTTGCACGCACATAGTATATCTAATATACATGTTATGGTATTTCATTTTTTTCGCTAACTGTTCTAGTTTATTTTTATTGAGCATAATGACAGGTTTATGGTTCAAAATTGGCAGAAGTGGCAATGTTTGTAAACATTATTTTGTTTTTATGCAATTTCGAAATTAGAATACGTTTTCTGTACCCCGTAAAAAGAGTAAAGTGGTCATATAATTACGTTTTATTCTAAGGGGAAGTGCTTGTATTGTATCACCGTAAATGCAGGTATAAAATGAACAATTAAAATTTTCAACGGAACAAACTTGATGCGGATACTGTCATCTGTAGTTTTCATAAGGATCTTTAAAACAGGTATAAGCTCGGTATCGCTGAAAGGCATTTTTCATTAGTATTTTCAAAATAGAAAATACTTGTTCTAAGGGGCATTTGTCTTATTCTGCTTGGCCTCGGTATGTTGCCCTGAGACAGATATGTGCACTATTTTCCAGTCATCACCATTTCTGAGAAAATACGTCTTTCTTTATCCACCGTTTATATTTTTGTTTCTCTTGTGCAGTCCACGTCATTCAGTTTCTCCGTTATGGTTTCGCCACTCATCGAGGTTAATTCAGATAAGGACTTTAGCAGTACTTTGGAGGCGGTCGCCGCCATGGGCATGTTGGCGTGACGCTGGCATAGGCACACATATCTCTGAGCGTGACATTGGATGGTCTCCCCCTGCAGAATGCAGTAAATGATATCTTAATGTCGCTGGATTCAATGCAGAACTTCCTGTAGATGTTTTGCGTAGTGTCTATCAATGAAAAGGTTTCTCTTCCCCCGATTTTATCACTCTTTCAAAGTAACTCCTTGCTGTTTTCTTATCTCCTCATAAATTCCGCTACCAACATCTTATCTTCCGTGATTTGGCTATTGCCTTCCTCGTGTCTCTCCCCTTATTCTACTAGTGGCAGCAGGAAATCATTTTTGAGATATCTGATTTGCATACGATCGGTCTCGTGTATACGCTCGGTATCACCACAAGTATAAACGTCATAACAAATAGAAGAAACAATTGTTGCATTTCTAATTTATCATTGTTACATACCTTAAGTAACACCAGACAAATATGTGGAAAAACGTCCACTCTCTCCAAAATCAGTGAGTCTATGTCATTCGCTCGGTATCGTCAAAAACTACCCCACGTCGACATATGAGTCTAGTATATTTTACTACAGGTTTAACAAAATTGGGAGTCCAATTTAACCTATACAGGTGTAATCTAAATGGTAGTATCAACATATTGCTACAATTATTATTTTTTACTACATTATTTACCCTTGCATACGATTTGTTGAAAATTTGCATACGCTCAGTATCGGCCAAACTACCCCACCATATATACTGTTCCTGCGGCGTGCCCATTCAGCAAAACGCTGACATTGTTTGAAGACTATGTCGAACTACACAACGTTAAATGGGTAAAGAAACGACACACCTGTGATTATTGGTTAATGCATAATTCGTGTTAGTATA
>CBDHHR010000762.1:10000-12500 GCA_965263245.1 Metamycoplasmataceae bacterium
CCGGGACAGTTCCTTTTAGTTTTCCTAATTTGGCGAATTCATCTACTAGACCTGTTAAACATTATTATGTTAGGAATGTCGACAATTAACAGCAGCCGAGAACGTCCCTACAAAAGACCGTCCAGGACACACATGGCAATTAACTATATGCTTTTGTCCATGATGACACCTATTGAGTGAGTAAGTTAGTGAGCGAGTAGGCGAAGAAGTGAGTCAGTGAGTGGGTTTGTGTCTCTATGATAATTTTCTATTGTCTTCTTGCAGGGAATTCATCGACCAAACCTGTTAAAATAATAATGTAATCTGAATACTGACAAGGTGCAACACCATAAAATAAAGACACACCTAAATATTGTTACATGTTACATGTTTGTTGTGAGTGATGTCACATACGGTGAGTGAGTGAGTGAGAGATTGAATGAATCATTGAGTGTGTGAGTAAGTGCGTGGAAAAGTGTGAGTGAGTGAGTGAGTGGGTGAGTGAGTGTGTGAGTGAGTGAGTGAGTAAATGAATGTTTTGTAGTAGCGCAGTAACTCTGGGGTAGAGCTTTGTACTTTCGACTAAGAGAACCCAGGTTCGAATCATGTGTAAAACGTTTGACAAGTTTCTTTCACTCTACATTGCTTCAGTTCACTCAGTCACACGAACAGGAACATGACTATAGATGATGGTGGATATTAGTGTACGGATAACCTTCGCACATTAATTACAACATGGCTGGTTGCTTCCAAGAGAAACAGAGATGGTGGTTGATTGATCAGGTCTGCCAGGGAGTAAAGAGTAATGCGCTTTGTTCAATCCTCATGATTGGGTATTGCGTTATATACGAACTTACCTTTTATAACGTGTGAGTGGTTGTCTGAATGTGTCAGTGAGTGAGTGGGTGAGTTTGTGTGTTCTTGTGTTTGTATGTATGTATGTGTGTGTGTGTGTGTGTGTGTGTGTGTGTGTGTGTGTGTGTGTGTGTGTGTGTGTGTGTGTGTGTGTGTGTGTGTGTGTGTGTGTGTGTGTGTGTGTGTGTGTGTGTGTGTGTATGTGTGTGTGTGTGTGCGTGTGTGTGTGTGTTTGTGTGTGTGTGTGTGTGTGTGTGTCTGTGTTTGTGCGTGCGTGGTCAGAGATAGATCAACATCTGGGTACAAACAAAGACGAATGTCGTATACACGATTGAACAAACAGGTCCAGAGACGTGTGCATGTGTCAGCAGATCAGAGGACACCATATGGACATTGCTTGTGATCACCTGGATACAATACGAAGGGAAATGATATAGAAGAAGACAGATGAGACGACGAGAGATGTAAGAGAAGAGTTTCGGAAGGCACCATCTGGCAGAGGACAGCACAAGACGGGTAGATCATGAACCAGTATACCGAGGCTTTCGCCTAGCGATGGAACGCAATAGTTGCACGATGATAACAAACCGTTCATATATTAACAAACATACAAACAAACTAACTAACTAACTGGAACATCTTACCGAAGATCGGGTTGTTGATAGACGGGTATCCTCCCATAGTGAACGTGAGAGAGTGGTCAGCCGTCACGACGATCAGAGTGTCCTCCTCACTCGTTATGTCCATCGCTTTCTGGACAGCTTCCGAGAAGGCCACGGTGTCGTTGAGGGCAGGGAAAGCTCTACTCTCGTGGTGTCCGTGGTCAATACGTCCTCCTGTGGAAATAAACAACAACCGCGCGAATGTATACATGAGTCGCGATAAATACAATAATCATCCAACAAAAGCCTCAACGTTGGTTTCGTATTATATGCGAACCACTCGTAACTCCCTCCCAAAGATACTTTTCATATCATTGGACCTCAAACAATAAAGGACTCATTTATTTTTATTTTTGTCGTAAAATGTATTTTAGCTGTCCAACATATGTTTCTGCTCATCAGTGAATCAGAAGTAAGGGTGAGGCGTCATGCACGCATCTATCCATGCAAGGACGCATAACACACGCGCACACGCACACGCACTCGCACACGCACACGCACACGCACACGCACACAGGCATATGAAAACACAGCCACTTTGACGATATTCGTGGGAAAATGGAAGGCATCTGGTTAGCAGCTTCCAATCGAATTTTTTTAGAGGCAAACATATTGTTCTACCCTCCCCCAGTAAAACAGCAGTAAGCAAAATGTAGAACGCTGTGGCGCCGGAAACGTTTTGTTTTGTTTGAGTGACAAAAGCATATCCAACGAAACGATAAAAACCTTTCAACAGCATCTCCCCTCGTCATTTATTATCATGATACGCCGCGAGCGGGCGAAACAGCGACGGGAGGAGAGAAAGAGAGTGGTCCTGAAGCCCGGACGGTTCCATGCACTAAAATGAATGCTTATCCCGCGTCAGTGCTTATCTCTAACTAAACCTGCTGCGTACAAGTGTTCCTAAAAACGACTAACATGACACGATATCTAGGGAGTGTTAATCCTTACCTTCAACTAAAAGGAAGTACCCATTTTCACTTCTTTCCAACACTCGAATAGCG
>CBDHHR010000763.1:0-7500 GCA_965263245.1 Metamycoplasmataceae bacterium
AGATTTAATTTGTGAATATAAACTAAGTTGTGATATAATAAATATGCATTAAATAAAATATGTATTAAATTAAAACTTTTATTTGGTAAAGTTTGATGACCACAATAAATCAGGACCTCAACTGTGTAGCTTAATTGGTTCACTGAAACGAAGCGTAGCTACACATGGATTTAGGATTAACAGTGATCTAGATTACAAGACTGAACTGTCAACACAATTATACGCTAACGCGACATTATCACTGGTGTGTCATGATGGAATGATGGAAATAGTGTCATCGGATATGAGTTAAAAAAAACTCATTACATGTTACAGTGGAATTTGTTTCAGGGTGAATGTTCCGTAAGAGCTGTTTATCTGAGTGAAATGATCCCTGGTTCCTTCAAAACCTCAGCACACGAAACGTTGCGACATCAGCAGAGCAGCAAAGCTATGGGGATTAGGACAATCGGTGAAGATACAACACAGTTGAGCGCCAGTTGTGGGGTGTCGCCGTCTGTAACAAGTTACTCCTAATTGATGTGTTAGTTTGAATGTAATTTGATTGCCTACCCACACTTCTTGCAAACAGCCGTATGTTCCTCACCACACGTGTGTGTATATTGCTGCACGCAGCTAGCAAGAGTGGCGGAATCAAACATGAAAACTACCATGTGTCGGCACATTGTTGTTAGACCAGCCGACAGATGCGGATGCTATCAGTCAATATTGAGTAATTATTAACTTGACTGGCGCCACAACAGCCATGCCAACTAAAAACAAGCCGGGCGATGCTACAGTCTGGTAGACGATAGTTGCGGGCGAACTTCTTCGAATGCGTTCAGGTAGATGATGTCCCACTGCGCTGTCTGGAGGCGGCTCGTGTCGTTGCGTATGTACAGCGTGCTGTTGTGCTTCGACACACACTCGTGCCACGATTCCTTCCTCACTGTCTTCCCCGCGCTCCCCGCATCTCCCCCGCACTCCCGCTCACACCCCGCCCAGTTGTGCTCGTACTGCGCATGTAGGTCGATCTCGCCGTTGCTATAGCGACGCCGCCGGGTCGTCTCGACGAGAGCGTTGTTCGCCGGCACGCGCCTTTCGGAGCCGTTGCGGTCGCACACGTGACCGTCTAACGCGTCTGTCTTGTTGCTACGATAACGCGAAACGCGAGCGTCATTTCCGGTGCCTGCGCAGCCGCATCCGTGGGACAGATTACGCTTGAGCATCTGGAAGTGTTTCGGCAAAGTCATGAGGTCTAGGACGATAACGAGCGCGATGAAGGCGAGGATCATGATGAAACCAACTATTCCCAAACCGACGGCTCCTGGCGCCTCTACCGGACGATACTTCACCTCGGACACCCCGTCCTCGTCGTCGGCTGAAATAACGCAAACATTACCTGTTACAACTGACTATATAATAGTCGCCTGTTAATGTAATAACTGCCTGATAGTGTAATAATAACGTCTACTAATGTAATAACTGCCTGATAATGTAATACCATCACCTGGTAATGTAATAACCTTGCTCTGTGGTATTGTCATATTTTTGGCCTGATAATGTAATAAATTGCTCTTGCCTGATAACTTTCGCCTGATAATGTAATAACGTACATATTTCACGTAAGACTTTGTCGTTTTCGTAGATTTCGTTTTGATTTCTTGAACTTAGTCCATTTTGTCCATTTCGTCTATTTCGCTGTAATGGAATTTTTGCTGGTGGGATCTTTTTAGATTAAATACAGTATGCTGGTTCCCATTCTGAAGTCAGATTTGTCCCAGCAGGTCAGGATTTTTACATTCACGCACCATGAGTTTTACATTCACGTACCATGAGTCATACTTTGTCGCATAATTTATGAATGGCGGGTTGATCGCCTCCGAATGTATATTACCTAGATTTATGGCTCTTTATAAATGTTCTTCTTTTTCTTCTTCTTATTATTATTATCATCGTAATATGCTACATTACGACTGTGGGCTTCATTGATATCCAATTTGTCGGCGCAAATCGTAGTGTCGATAACCGCACAAGTGTTCTCTTCACATGCTATAAAGTCGAAGTATTGATTGCCAACTGGCGTGGGATTTGCCATTTTAATCCTAATGTGAAAGCCACATGAAGAAAGGGTTTATTAAGGTATGTTTTCGTAAGGTTTTATGACGAAATTTGTTGACGCTTTCATGTCTGTCAATTCTCGCATGATGTGTTCAAGATCCAATATATATATATATATATATATATATATATATATATATATATATATATATATATATATATATATATATATATAATTATATATATATCCTCTCTGTTGTCCATGCCCGATGATGACATTCGTATAGGGTTTTGCCCATGGGTTTTGCTCGTCGGTGGGAGATTAGTCCGATCTGAGCTGCAAAAACTCTGCCACAATTGACACAGAAGACGGTAGATGCAGAAGCATCTGGACGGCCATGGCGGAGATTGTGGTCATGTTGGTATTTTTGTGATTTGTAATTGGATCAAGAATTCATCATGCGAGAATTTACAGACAAATCCCGTAATAAAACATTCCTTAATAAATAATGTCTTCATCTGGCTTTCACACTAGGATCGAAACGACAAACCCCACACCTGCGGCATTACCTACACTGACAATATAGCAAGGAAAGACGTATATTTTGAGTATCAAAACATGACATTACAGAAGAAATGGGTGGCTGGTGTTTCCAAACCAGGGCGTGGGATCAACTTTGTTCAGAAGTAATTTGCGTCGATTAGTGGAAACGGCTTGGCCAAGAAAACAGCTGAAAAGGCAAAGAACTGAAACTGAAATTGGTTTGCTCACACGGGTATAATGTGGACATATTGCCGACAATAACATGTTGCAGAGGGAAATGTCTGGAACACAACGGCGTAGAACCGCGAAGACATCACACGACAAAAAACAAGGATGGCCAGAAGAATGGACACGACCTCACGAGACACACCACATCGATCTCAATTGATGGAAGAAATTGTTGCGATATGCAGGACGCTCGGCCAATCGATACACGTGTTGTGTTCGAAAAGAAATGAAATAACTGCGAGATGGCGCGTCAGCATCTGTTGTAATCACACAAGGGAGATCAATCACCTACAGAACTTGTGGGTTATTGTCGCGATGATATGGTATTGTCTATCAAAATACAGCTGTATCGTCAGTCAGTGTCCCATGACAGACAATGCATTCGGTCGTGTATAGCAAATACCTAAAATGCGGATCACTATGACGACCGAACACAGCTTAAAGGCAATAACTAATATTTTCAGCGATGATGGATGAACAAACTTACATCTTCAGGTGTCCGTGTCATGGCGCTGTATTGGGCAGTGTCATGGGCCCGGGTGTTTTGTCCACTCACCTGGACACGTCATGACGTTGTGCCATTCATCTGGACTCGTCATGAAGTTGTGCCACTCATCTTAACACGTCATGAAGTTGTGCCATTCACCTTAACACGTCATGAAGTTGTACCACTCACCTTGACACATTATGAAGTTGTACCACTCACCTCTGGACATGTCATGAAGTTGTTCCACTCACCTTGACACGTCATGAAGTTCTCCGACTCACCTTGACACGTCATGAAGTTGTGCCACTCATCTGATCACGCCATCAAGTTGTACCACTCACCTGAACACGTCATCAAGTTGTGCCACTCACCTTGACACGTCATCAAGTTGTGCCATTCACCTTGACACGTCATGAAATTGTCCCACTCACCTTGACACGTCATGAAGTTTTCCCACTCACATTGACACATCGCGAAGATGTGCCACTCATCTGAACACGTCATCAAGTTGTGCCACTCACCTGAACAAGTCATCAAGTTGTACCACTAACCTGGACACGTCATCAAGTTGTGCGACTCGACTGAACAAGTCATCACGTTGTACCACTCACCTGGACACGTCATGAAGTTGCAATCGATGATGTGGGTGTCGTTGCCCGGACAGTCCCCGGATGTCGGCGTCTTGTTGCACAGACGCCGCCTCTTCCTCGTGCCGCGGTCACATGACCTCGTACAGTTGCTCCACGCGTTCCACGGCGACCAGTAACCCGCCACTGCATGGACACGACATGGAGCTAGGATGAGTTTCACATTATATATCCACAATAACGTAATTGCAAAGACCATATTTTAAGACATTTCTGGTGGTGATAGTGGTGACGGATGTCGTGGTAGTGGTCGTGAAGGTGGTTATGGTGGCGATGGTGGTAACGGAAGTCGTGGTAGTGGTCGTGAAAGTGGTTATGGTGATGACGGAAGTCGTGGTAGTGGTCGGGAAGGTGGTTATGGTGGTAACGGAAGTCGTGGTAGTGGTCGTGAAGGTGGTTGTGGTGGTGACGGAAGTCGTGGTAGTGGTCGTGAAGGTGGTTATGGAGGTGACGGAAATCGTGGTAGTGGTCGTGAAGGTGGTTATGGAGGTGACGGAAGTCGTGGTAGTGGTCGTGAAGGTGGTTATGGTGGTGACAGAAGTCGTGGTAGTGGTCGTGAAGGTTGTTATGGTGGTGACGGAAGTCGTGGTAGTGGTCGTGAAGGTGGTTATGGAGGTGACGGAAGTCGTGGTAGTGGTCGTGAAGGTGGTTATGGTGGTGACAGAAGTCGTGGTAGTGGTCGTGAAGGTTGTTATGGTGGTGACGGAAGTCGTGGTAGTGGTCGTGAAGGTGGTTATGGTGATGACGGAAGTCGTGGTAGTGGTCGTGAAAGTGGTTATGGTGGTGACGGAAGTCGTGGTAGTGGTCGTGAAGGTGGTGATGGTGATGGTGGTGGTGGAAGTCGTGGTAGTGGTCGTGAAGGTGGTTATGGTGGTGACGGAAGTCGTGGTAGTGGTCGTGAAGGTGGTTATGGTGGTGACGGAAGTCGTGGTAGTGGTCGTGAAGGCGGTTATGGTGATGACGGAAGTCATGGTAGTGGTCGTGAAGGTGGTTATGGTGGTGACGGAAGTCGTGGTAGTGGTCGTGAAGGTGGTTATGGTGGTGACGGAAGTCGTGGTAGTGGTCGTGAAGGTGGTTGTGGTGGTGACGGAAGTCGTGGTAGTGGTCGTGAAGGTGGTGATGGTGGTGACGGAAGTCGTGGTAGTGGTCGTGAAGGTGGTGATGGTGGTGACGGAAGTCGTGGTAGTGGTCGTGAAGGTGGTGATGGTGGTGGTGGAAGTCGTGGTAGTGGTCGTAAAGGTGGTTATGGTGATGATGGAAGTCGTGGTAGTGGTCGTAAAGGTGGTGATGGTGGTGACGGAAGTCGTGGTAGTGGTCGTAAAGGTGGTTATGGTGGTGACGGAAGTCGTGGTAGTGGTCGTGAAGGTGGTTGTGGTGGTGACGGAAGTCGTGGTAGTGGTCGTGAAGGTGGTGATGGTGGTGACGGAAGTCGTGGTAGTGGTCGTGAAGGTGGTGATGGTGGTGACGGAAGTCGTGGTAGTGGTCGTGAAGGTGGTTATGGTGGTGACGGAAGTCGTGGTAGTGGTCGTGAAGGTGGTGATGGTGGTGACGGAAGTCGTGGTAGTGGTCGTGAAGGTGGTTATGGTGGTGACGGAAGTCGTGGTAGTGGTCGTGAAGGTGGTTATGGTGGTGACGGAAGTCGTGGTAGTGGTCGTGAAGGTGGTTATGGTGGTGACGGAAGTCGTGGTAGTGGTCGTGAAGGTGGTGATGGTGGTGACGGAAGTTGTGGTAGTGGTCGTGAAGGTGGTTGTGGTGGTGACGGAAGTCGTGGTAGTGGTCGTGAAGGTGGTTGTGGTGGTGACGGAAGTCGTGGTAGTGGTCGTGAAGGTGGTGATGGTGGTGACGGAAGTCGTGGTAGTGGTCGTGAAGGTGGTGATGGTGGTGACGGAAGTCGTGGTAGTGGTCGTGAAGGTGGTGATGGTGGTGACGGAAGTCGTGGTAGTGGTCGTGAAGGTGGTGATGGTGGTGGTGGAAGTCGTGGTAGTGGTCGTAAAGGTGGTTATGGTGATGATGGAAGTCGTGGTAGTGGTCGTAAATGTGGTTATGGTGGTGACGGAAGTCGTGGTAGTGGTCGTAAATGTGGTTATGGTGATGATGGAAGTCGTGGTAGTGGTCGTAAAGGTGGTTATGGTGGTGACGGAAGTCGTGGTAGTGGTCGTAAATGTGGTTATGGTGGTGACGGAAGTCGGGGTAGTGGTCGTAAAGGTGGTTATGGTGGTGACGGAAGTCGTGGTAGTGGTCGTGAAGGTGGTGATGGTGGTGGTGGAAGTCGTGGTAGTGGTCGTGAAGGTGGTTATGGTGGTGATGGAAGTCGTGGTAGTGGTCGTGAAGGTGGTGATGGTGGTGGTGGAAGTCGTGGTAGTGGTCGTGAAGGTGGTGATGGTGGTGGTGGAAGTCGTGGTAGTGGTCGTGAAGGTGGTGATGGTGGTGGTGGAAGTCGTGGTAGTGGTCGTGAAGGTGGTGATGGTGGTGGTGGAAGTCGTGGTAGTGGTCGTGAAGGTGGTGATGGTGGTGGTGGAAGTCGTGGTAGTGGTCGTGAAGGTGGTGATGGTGGTGGTGGAAGTCGTGGTAGTGGTCGTGAAGGTGGTGATGGTGGTGACGGAAGTCGTGGTAGTGGTCGTGAAGGTGGTGATGGTGGTGGAGGAAGTCGTGGTAGTGGTCGTGAAGGTGGTGATGGTGGTGGTGGAAGTCGTGGTAGTGGTCGTGAAGGTGGTGATGGTGGTGGTGGAAGTCGTGGTAGTGGTCGTGAAGGTGGTTATGGTGGTGATGGAAGTCGTGGTAGTGGTCGTGAAGGTGGTGATGGTGGTGGTGGAAGTCGTGGTAGTGGTCGTGAAGGTGGTGATGGTGGTGACGGAAGTCGTGGTAGTGGTCGTGAAGGTGGTGATGGTGGTGGAGGAAGTCGTGGTAGTGGTCGTGAAGGTGGTGATGGTGGTGGTGGAAGTCGTGGTAGTGGTCGTGAAGGTGGTGATGGTGGTGGTGGAAGTCGTGGTAGTGGTCGTGAAGGTGGTGATGGTGGTGACGGAAGTCGTGGTAGTGGTCGTGAAGGTGGTGATGGTGGTGGAGGAAGTCGTGGTAGTGGTCGTGAAGGTGGTGATGGTGGTGGTGGAAGTCGTGGTAGTGGTCGTGAAGGTGGTGATGGTGGTGGTGGAAGTCGTGGTAGTGGTCGTGAAGGTGGTTATGGTGGTGATGGAAGTCGTGGTAGTGGTCGTGAAGGTGGTGATGGTGGTGGTGGAAGTCGTGGTAGTGGTCGTGAAGGTGGTGATGGTGGTGACGGAAGTCGTGGTAGTGGTCGTGAAGGTGGTGATGGTGGTGACGGAAGTCGTGGTAGTGGTCGTGAAGGTGGTGATGGTGGTGACGGAAGTCGTGGTAGTGGTCGTGAAGGTGGTTATGGTAGTGACGGAAGTCGTGGTAGTGGTCGTGAAGGTGGTTATGGTGGTGACGGAAGTCGTGGTAGTGGTCGTGAAGGTGGTGATGGTGGTGACGGAAGTCGTGGTAGTGGTCGTGAAGGTGGTGATGGTGATGACGGAAGTCGTGGTAGTGGTCGTGAAGGTGGT
>CBDHHR010000763.1:10000-15000 GCA_965263245.1 Metamycoplasmataceae bacterium
TATATATATATATATATATATATATATATATATATATATAATGCTAAATGCTGCATAGGGAGACCAGTGCATATACGACCGCCTACAGGAAACCGGCCGTATATTTTTATGTAACTGATTTTCTAATTATGTCTAACTGGAACATTGTCTGTAATACAAATTCACACCAACCACATTCTACAGTATTGTTATGATATTGTAATAAATAACATATATACACACAAATTGGTCTCCTTAAGACCGATATGCTTAGATGCCGCGTACGGGAGACCGGTGTGTAATCGGAAGTTAGTTATTAGTTATACTTATTTGCAGTAGTATATATTGAACGCCGAACTGGTATATCCAAAACCCAACACAACGATAACAATAACAACGTAAATATATATGCAGATACACAAATTGACAGCGCCGCATTTAACAAATTTACAACGCATGGCTAGGAGATCCGTCAAATATTTGTTTTATTAATGTGTGTATGTAGTTGTTAAATTTAATACATATCAAACAAGCATATAGTACACTGAGCACGGAACACTAACCCATCAATCAATATATTGCAATATTTTTAAAACTATAAGCACTTTTCTGCCGGGGTCCCGTATGCGGTGCCTTATACACATAGATATACACAAGTGTCTGCAATAAATGTGCTCAAAAGTAATCAAAATATTAAATAAAGTTTATAACAATTGCATAAGTTAATTTCTTTATATCTATACTACCTCCACTAACTAGGATAATCATTAAATAAAATGCATTAGTTATGCAATCACACATCAACACTTTGAGAAGACCGGCTCCGGTCTACTTAAAGCTACATGGTCAGTTCGTGGCTTTTAATATTTATTGCAAAATCATGTTATACGGTATACATTATACCTATTATAGCCTAAAGAATCAAAATATGTTTTCATGTACCATTTAGGGGTTGAAAATAGACGCAGTAAGGGCGCTTAACTCTGTGTACACATCGACCACGAGGCGTTTTCGAAACCGTTGTAGGCGTGGCTAAAAGCCCAGAAGGAAATGCATAATCACGCGATGCAGTATCACGTGAACACAAGTTGACGCCACTAACGCCACACCCAGCCAGGTGCACGGCTCCCAGTTGGTAAAGGTCAAAGGGTGGGTGTCACTCGCCGCGATTTGAGTGACAGCCTCGGGATTCTTATAAACATTCGACGTTTAACTTTACAACATGTAACTTTACTTGTAAAGTTGCATCTAAAATTGTGTTTTGTAATACATTGGGCACTTATCGCAGCTAAAGAAGCTCATCCACTCAACATATATTTCGTACTACGTTTTCATCTGTACCTAAAACTCTAGCAATGTGTCCAGCAACGCGACCAATCAACGATAAATAGAGCAAAAAACCAAAGGTGACACATCGCAACGGCGATGTTAATACTGGATCATGTATCAATTTTGGCGCCATTCTAGTTAAACTTCAGGAATCATTCAATGAACTATGGAGTTTAGTTGCAAACTGAGATCTTTGTGACGACT
This sequence comes from Metamycoplasmataceae bacterium, assembly GCA_965263245.1. GTDB lineage: Bacteria > Bacillota_I > Bacilli_A > Mycoplasmatales > Metamycoplasmataceae > DT-68. The sequence continues at coordinate 11,513 of CBDHHR010000763.1, forward strand.
GAAGTGCCTCGATTCATGACACTGGTGTGTGTCTTTCGGTAAGCACTGCTGCTTCTCACCTGGGCACCGATGTAGTAAACATAACTTAGATTCAGTAGTGTCTCCGTCACAGGGCAAGAAGTCCAATCCAGCCATGACACTTTGACAAGTTCTACGTCTTGACGTCATGCCCGTGTCACATGACACGGAACACTCCATCCACGTGCTCCATGACGACCACGTCCCTTTCACTGCAAGAACAGCACAGCATTCGTCACACCGGTACTAGGTAGGCGTTACATCAACGCAACATATTTGAAAGGTGCTATGTACGTGGCGTACAGTTAATTGTTGGAGGAAACTGTGATACAAGTAAACATATCATCACCATCATAATCATCATCATCATCAGCGGTCCCTCGAAACGAGGATGACGTCTTCCAGTGGTCGGTCATGTGTCCTGAGGTAACTCAAGAGCACGATTCCTGATCTGCAGATCTTGTTGCATGCAGTGTGGGCAGGAGATGCCGGATGGAAGGAGACCTGAAGATGTCCCCTATGCCGTTTTTCCGCCTCATGAAATATCATGTCATATATCATATCATGTCTGACATACTTTATAGGTATTTTGCCTACAAAAGGTAAGACCCACTGCTATGTAGGGCCTATTGTATAACAACTAACCTACACATTTTTAAATGATGATTAGTGTTTGCCGTACCTATACAAGGAACCGCCTGACAGCTGTTCTCCTCCTTATCATGTCCACTGCAGTATATGCCAAAGACAGGCTTGGGATTGTTGCAAAAACGACTTCGATGATGAATTCCACCGCCGCATGACACTGAACAGGGTGACCACGTGGTCCATGCTGACCAGTCACCGTCAACTAAACACACATGTTCAAGTAGTCAATATGACGCCAGAAAATCACATCAAATGCGCTTTAAAGATATTTGAATGTCCTGCATGTGGTGTTCACAGTAAATACGTATAGGAATAGATATCTCGTGAAACAAAAACTAAAGCCAATGTAGTATAATATCGTCTTCCATGCTTTGTTAAATTACTCATATATTTATTCATAATAGAGCCTAATATAATTGATATATCCTACTTCACAAAATCTTAGTATATATATATATATATATATATATATATATATATATATATATATATATATATATATATATATATATATATATATATAATATATATATATATATATATATATATATATATATATATATATATAAATCCAACATGGCGGCCAGACTTACCGTATCTGAAACCCCAACTCCCATTCGAGCCCCACCCAGTGGACACCGACATGTATGAGATGTTGTGCGGCTTCTGGTCAAACCAACGCATGAACTCGTTGTCACCAACGTCACTTCCTGTTCCGCAACGTAGGACGCCGTCGCCCCAACTGATCCAGAACGGTCGGTATTCTGAACTCTCGAGTGGTTCGTGATCACAGAAGGACTTTGGGTTGCAACTGACACAAGGCCGGATGACCTGACGTGGACATGTGACAAAAAGGCGTTTGATTGGATTAAATAAACTTGTAGGTTTAGCCTGAATACGACACATAATAATAATAATAATAATAATAATAATGGCAATTTATATAGCGCCGGTATCCGCCACGTGGTGGCGCTCATGGCGCTTTTACATCATTGTATTCATCAGACACACATAAAACATCACGCTAAAACAATACTATTAATGTTAATAAAGCGACATTTTAGATAAAAATATATAATTACCATTCAGTATAGTAGTAATAAAAACGGTGTAAAGTAAAGTTTCTAAAAATGTATATACAATAATAATAATAATTAAAACAAAACAGCTGCTTGTATTATAGAAAATAGTTTAACAATTAGTGTCATAAAATGTATACAGTCAATTCGTCCAGAACATATCCAGGTAAAGTCCACATGTATTACTCAAAGTAAGCTTTAAAAATATGTGTCTTCAATGCTGTCTTGCAGACACCGACTGTTGCGCTGGCTCTGATATTGTTTGGAAGTGTATTCCAGGCCTTTGCTACGGATCCAGTGAACGATCGCGCTCCCCACGAGTTTTTAGATTTGTATACACTCAACCCACACGCAAAACTCCACGTAGAAGTCTACGCATCTACAAACGCGCACGCACGCGCACGCACACGCACACATACACGCGCATGCACGCACGCACGCGCACGCACTTACTGATTTCTTGTTTTTCCAGCCGCCGATCACAATCTCGTACGTGTCTTTGCTGAGATCGTCCGGGGACTGTGAGAGGGCAACGTGGGCATCGTTAGTCGCTCGGACGGTGAACGTGATATTGGATTGACCTTCAATGCTAATGCCACGTGTTTCGATGTGGATGTACGACAGTTTCGTTTTCGTGTCTATCCCAACTGGATCACCTAAAAGGATAAGACGAACATGTTACTGTGCGTCCTTTGTTTCGTGGAGGTGAGCATGTTTCTTCAATAGGTCACAGATACAGCATTTCTTACTTGAATGCCTTACCACCAATTTGCCCAATTTGAAAGTAAATAATTCTACAATACGAACTTTCGCTTTTATTTTAACGCGCCGCCATTTCACTGTTCAAAGGCCAGTGAGAACTTAGGCGGAGATACCCTGTGCTCCTGCACTCAGTTCAACGGAGTTAGTGAACGTATATATATATATATATATATATATATATATATATATATATATATATATATATATATATATATATATATATATATACGTATTTCCTTATTTATCATGGAATGCGAAATAAAAGCACACGTTATGGTGATATTCGTGTACACTACTTAATAGTTACTGAAGACCATACAAAGGTTGCACTGTAGTCGAAGTGGTGCGGACATCAGTTTCACGGAGACCGGAACCACGGACGCCATCTTGAATTATGCGATGCCGTGATCTTTGTCAAGCACCGAGGAACGACACGCGGGAGCTCTGTAGGTGTCGCATTGTGTCGTCTGGCTCCCCTTTGGAGCCCTTGATACATTGAGACCTACCTTGTCTCACAAACCTAAGTGCGTTGTCAAGCCATATACCATATATGCGCTGCCATAATCACAACAAACTGCACACCTTTGATTTCTCAAAACGCCATATAGCTAATCCTGTCTCAAGCTCTCCACCAACACTAATGGGTCTTCCCCCAAACCACGTGCCCCTTATCCCACGCAGTTCAGACTCCTACATTATTTTTATCGTATAATATTATATTTTATGTCTTCCGCTTTATTGGTTTCTTTTGGCGAAATAATATTTTTACTCCATACATTGCAAAATATGCATTCCTACAAAGATTATAATATGCTGTCTTTGCGTTTTGACTTATAAAAACGTGCCCGTCGTCGACGTAGACGCATTGTCAACACGTAGCCGTTGTTGCGAGTTATATATAGCCCGTGATACATAATACATATTGCATTTGGAGAGAATCATGTTTAGCCAATGGCATTTACTTCTGTTTAATATCAGCCG
>CBDHHR010000763.1:27500-35000 GCA_965263245.1 Metamycoplasmataceae bacterium
TCACCAAGGCGTGCAGTGCAAGCGAAATAAATAAGTTTTGAGTTCTTCCCGGAAAGCTGCCGAAGTTGCAGATGATCGCTGCTCTACATAGTTGGGCCTGCCACCGCGAAGTTGTCTCTTCCTATTGATCTCTTCGACTCCCTCAGTACGACAAGTGTTACATCATGTCGTCGCACGTCACGTCGCACACGTCGCACGTCGCACGTCGCACGTCGCACGTCGCACGTCGCACGTCGCACGTCGCACGTCACACGTCACACGTCACACGCACGTCGCACGTCGCACGTCGCACGTCGCACGTCGCACGTCGCACGTCGCACGACTATGTCCGAACTATTATTAATTATTTAGCTTCTCCCACCACCATGCTTTCTGTTCTGTTTGTCGTTCTAGAAGAACGCGTGATGAATGATTAATCATTTAATCAGCATGTAGCAAGCACTAATAAATATATCACATCACATCACATCACAACACATCACATCACATCACATCACATCACATCACATCACATCACATCACATCACATCACATCACATCACATCACATCACATCACATCACATCACATCACATCACATCACATCACATCACATCACATCACATCACATACGTGCGTGCATGCATGCATGCATGCATGCATGCATGCATGCATGCATGCATGCATACATACATACATACATACATACATACATACATACATGCATGCATACATACATACATACATACATACATACATACATACATACATACATACATACATACATACATACATGCATGCATGCATACATACATACATACATACATACATACATACATACATACATACATACATACATACATACATACATATATATACACACATACACACATACATACAAATTTACTTACATACATATGCAATACATACATACATACATACATACATACATACATACATACATACATACATACATACATACATACGCATACGCATACGCATACGCATACGCATACGCATACGCATACGCATACGCATACGCATACGCATACGCATACGCATACGCATACGCATACGCATACGCATACGCATACGCATACGCATACATACATACATACATACATACATACATACAGGCATACATACATATATAAATGCATACATACATACATACATATATACGCACACGCAATACATACGCATACATACATACATATATATATATATATATATATATATATATATATATATATATATATATATATATATATATATATATACGCACACGCAATACATACATAGTATTACATTTATACGCACATATACATACATACATACATACATACATACATACATATATACATACGTACATACACACACAATACATGCATATATACATACATACATACACACAACCATACATACATACATATATACATACATATATAAGCACACGCAAAACATACATTTATACATACATACTGACAAATTGACATACAGTATACATGCATTTATGTATGTATGTATGTATGTATGTATGTATGTATGTATGTATGTATGTATGTATGTATGTATGTATGTATGTGTATGTGTGTGTGTACGTATGTATACATGGATGCAAGTTTGTATGCATTATATATATATATATATATATATATATATATGTATATAATGAGTAAGTGTATGTATGTATGTATGTATTTATGTATGCATGTATGTATGTATGTATGTATGTATGTATGTATGTATGTATGTATGTATGTATGTATGTATGTATGTATGTATATATGTATGTATGTATGTATGTATGTATGTATGTATGTATGTATTATGTATGTATATATGTATGTACATGTACACACATGCATACATATACGTACGTATATACATATACTCTTTCACCTTTGCGCCTGCAAATAAATTAAGTAACTTTTTAATTTCACAACGCAACGTGTACATGAACATAACTAAAGTATACATTAAATTGTCAACATATGGTTTTGCATGGATGTCACTTGGCTAAATTCCGTCTTCTAGTGACACCATCATCGTTTATAATAACCATCACTACCATATATATATATATATATATATATATATATATATATATATATATATATATATATATATATATATATATATATATATATATATGTTTGCCAAAGATGGATGTTTGATCCAAAATAACATGGTATGTAACCAAACACGGCCGAAATAGTATGCCTTTCTCTTCTTTTATTGGTAGTGGCTTTGGAAGGAGGCTTGTAGAAATAGTATCTTAGTCAAAACAGTTTACGGTTAATCCCAATAGCATGTAGTTATATTAAGTAATATGTTTAGAAAAAGAATACTGTATCAAAGTTTCATGTTAACAGTTATTTATACATGCGATATTCCTTTGTTCTGAATAATACTTAAGAGTAATGTGGTGTGAAGGGAAATGTGTGGTTTCCGGTCGTTGATGTAATTTTCCGGTCGGGAAATAATTGCATTAGACACAACACATCATATTATGGATGTCGTAATGAACATTTTGTTTATAAGACATGTAGGCCAATAGAATGTCTGTAGTAACACAGTTAGTATAAATTGTTATTTTAGCACATGCAACGTATTGCCTTAGCCAAATGAAAATAACACAAAGATTATAATTTGGTGGCGAGATATAATATTTAATTATCAGAAATATGTACACATTTGAGCAATGAATAAATAATTACTGAAGAAGTTGTAATCTATAAAGGTAGAGGATATTTCATTAGACAATTTCGAGTAGTGTCCAGGGAAGTTGAGATGTGTTAGATTGATCCAGTGTGCTGTGTTATGAGTGAGTATGTGTGCTGCGCAGTATAAAACCGTCTATGGCATGTCAAATACTTACGTATGACCTAACCACACATCCTGGCTATTTTGCTCATATTCCAAGTGACATATATAAACGTAATTAATGTGATACGTCTTACATAGTGATATTCTATAATAGTCTACAATTTACGCCAGGAACGAGAAAGATAAATCAGAGATGACGTTAGCGGGGACAGTATGTGTTACGTACACTCGTTAAGAGACGACGATGGGCGTGGATGATATGTGTCAATCGCCTTCCCGCGCCACCGAATCTCACGAGACAATCTGAATGCTGAATTGGCATACCTTCAAATAGTCATAGAACTATCATAAAACAAATTAAATCATCACATTTATTTCAAAGTTCAACTTCTTATAACAATACAACACTATAATATAATTACATAACAGATTAAACTAGCCAATTGTACAAATATACATTCTTCTGTGTTAGCGTATATAACATATTATTAATGGTTACGTGGAAATGAGAATAATCGGACTGTGAACATTTCATTTCTCCTCTTTGTGCGATATAACGTTAAATAGATCCTCTAGTGCATCTAGTTGTGCTTAAACTAAGCCTCTTTGTTGCTCTGTGTTTATAATTGCATAGTGATAGTTGTAGTAATTATTACAATCCAACCAAGACGTGTAATAATGTTGAAATAGTGATTTATGCATAATGTACGTATTACTTGTGACGCAGGCGCACTGTTGAGTGAATAATCGGTCGTTAATCGGGGTGTTGCAACTGTAGCTGCGTCTATTGCACGACATGTGTATGGGATTGCAATGATAAGTTTCCGTGATCGTAATAATATACAGTTAGATGTTCTCTACTCATAATACTTCCTCGACTAATTCTATTCCGACAGCCTTCGCAACACGCCTTGTTTTATTACAAAGGTGTAAATAGATACATGTAATAATACGGTTCGCTGACTGACCAATATTAGATCGCATTTATATACAAATCTACATAATTATTCCTCCGTCTGCACACTCAATCCTTCAACTGTCGTCTCATCTGACGCCAATTAACCTACTTGTTTTAGCAGTTGTATTATAGTTCACTCTTGCGACATTTGTGAACAGTTTCCTTTACAGTCTGACACTACTAGATAATGTTCACAACCATATGAACATCACAATATTATTGTTGTGACCAACGTCATATAATGCCTCGATTCAAATTTGGCATATGTCGTTGCAGAAACCAACCTTTTCTCTCGCTAATCCATGTATCACGTTGCATGACTCCAAACTAAGCTACCTACTTACATGAGACCAAAACATGGTTAAGCTGTGATTATATTCGTAACTTACGTTGTTCGGAATATCTATTTGCCGGACGTCCGATGTGTGCGTTTTGCAACTATCTCTACATACGCAACCACATTTACACACGTGCATCATTCCTTGTTACCATATCAATTCAGTAGTCCTCTGATGACAACGCCGCTAACTCAAGGCAAGTATTAAAGACAACTTTGCGATAATTCCACATCATATAGAAACAAATGCATTAGCCGCCTTTCTTAAGTTTCACATAGCATAAGTTGTTGTATGGTGGCCTAGTTTTCGGTGTCGGCAGCATCTCGTCGAGGTTCGTTAGGATAGTTCTTAGACTAGGCTTATCCTGCGGCCACAGGGATGGGAACTGGAAATACACGTCAATGTCTGCCCACATATTCATGACGCTGGCGATGTCCGACTTCGTGATCGCCCGCGGCTTGTGCGACTTCGCGTCCGGGAACGTCATCTCCGAGAGAGGAATAGTCGTGTCCTTCACCAGGACTTCACACGCGAGTTTCAGACTGAAGTAGGACCCGCCGTTCTTGCCCGAGTTGTGGTTGAAGATGAGGTGTTTGAACCCCGCGGCCTTGGCGGCCGCCACTCGCTCCGGGTGTGTGACCCCGTCGTAGAAGTACACGAGAGTCTTGTGAGGGTCGATCATGGACGGCCAGTCGACGCTGGCGAAGTCGGTGCGAGTGCTGTCATATGTGTGCTCCAACAACGCGTTCTTCTCCCAGTCCACATACGTCACCGGTCTGCGCTTGCTCTTGTCAACCAGGATCGTCTGTGGACACGAACGGAAACAATCAGGTTACCGAGCCCTCTTCCGGATAATGACTTTTAATCGCTACAATTCTTTTTAACATATTATCACGGTAAAAAGCATTTTGCTTATGGGCATTCCATGTTTGGCGAAGATTTAAAAAGGTGTTCTAAAATATCTGTCATGTTTGCGATAAGACATAATCACGCTGGTAGTATCGGTTGTGTGCTAGGTGATAGGGCTACGGAACTTAAACGAAACAGTTGAAGAGAAAATAATGGAGCTGACAGCTGAGCAGCTCCACGAAAGGGGATGTTTCTGTTTGAGCAGAAACAACGCGAGAAACCCAGTTGTCCACACAGTGGCACGCTACAGATATTCTGTTGAGTTTCACACAATAACTACCAGCATGGACAGATGACGTCCACCAGCATGGACACATGATATCCACCAGCATGGTCACATGATATCCACAAGCATGGACACATGATATCCACCAGCATGGACACATGATATCCACCAGCATGGACACATGATATCCACCAGCATGGACACATGAAATCCACCAGCATGGACACATGAAATCCACCAGCATGGACACATGAAATCCACCAGCATGGACACATGACATCCACCAGCATGGACACATGATATCCACCAGCATGGACACATGAAATCCACCAGCATGGACACATGATATCCACCAGCATGGTCACATGATATCCACCAGCATGGACACATGATATCCACCAGCATGGACACATGATATCCACCAGCATGGACACATGCAATCCACCAGCATGGACACATGCAATCCACCAGCATGGACACATGATATCCACCAGCATGGACACATGAAATCCACCAGCATGGACACATGATATCCACCAGCATGGACACATGATATCCACCAGCATGGACACATGATATCCACCAGCATGGACACATGATATCCACCAGCATGGACACATGAAATCCACCAGCATGGACACATGATATCCACCAGCATGGACACATGATATCCACCAGCATGGTCATCTAACATCCAACAGCAAGGACCGTATACTGACGCTGGTGATGGAACCGTGAAGCGTCCGTCAAACACGTCCATTAAAATTACGATGTTACTCGTGCAATAGGCTGCCACATTTGAAGTTAATTAGAAGTTGCCACCCCTAGATCTACTGCTAGAGTTAGTTTTGCTCTTCGGTCAGCCATAAGTACGTGTATGCGAGCATTCATTAACAACGTGTGTTCGTTTTCTCACCTTCGCCGTAGGCCACGCCTGGTGCAGTATCCATGTACCGAAGTGCTGCCACGGCCCGACTTCAAGAACATATTTCGGCCGTACCTGTCGAGCTATGTACCAGATGGCAAACTGATGTGCCATATTCTGAACTAATATACCCGTTTTATTCTTTATGACCTTGTAGTTGTCAAGGAAGTGGATAAGTTCTGTTTCAAGGTCGTCCGTATCCAACTGGAGGAAAGGAAAAACAAACAAAGCTTTATTACATTTGTAAAGTTATATCGAAACTGTTTCATTTGGTGAATAAAACTGAATTGATGTCAACATTGCGCAATTATTGCACAATGCCTATTGCCCGCCTTGTATCTCCCCTGTTTTTATCTCACCCTCCCTATACCACCCAGTTTACGTCTCTTCCCAATGTTTCTTTCCATCTCTCCCTCTTTTACATTCTATATCATATATATATATATATATATATATATATATATATATATATATATATATATATATATATATACATACATATATATATATATATATATATATATATATATATATATATATATATATATATATATATATATATGATATATATATAAGTAGTCAGTGCACAGAAATAAACAAATTAACTATATTCAAGTGATAAATGCAAGGTATATGTTTCACTAAGATCAGTTCAATCTGTTACTCTAGCAATCATCATTACTTACAATCATTATATGAAAATGAAACCACACAAAGTTATGGAATTGTGAGAGATATATATATAAATAGAGTGAAAGATTGAGTGACAATAAAAGGGAGCATAATTGCCTAGTTGTCGCGAAAGAGAACAAAAACAGGGGCGAACGGGAGAGAAATATATATATATATATATATATATATATATATATATATATATATATATATATATATATATATTTCATAATCTCCACTTCTTTCTCTCTCGTTCGCCCCTGTTTTGGTTCTCTTTCGCTACAACTAAGCAGTTGTGCTCTCTTTCATTTTCGCTCAATCTTTCCCTCTATTTATATATATCTCTCTCATTAATCCATAATTGTTTTGTGGTTTCATGTTCATATAATGATTGTAAGTAATGATGATTGCTAGAGTAACAGATTGAACTGATCTTAGTGAAACATATACCTTGCATTTATCACTTGAATATAGTTAATTTGTTTATTTCTGTGCACTGACTACTTTCCACACATACCTCGTATTTGCCTTTAGAGCAGACACCGTCTTTTTTCTTTGCCGACGCCGCCTCTGGAGAGTCTTCTATATCTTTCATTGACAATTTCTCATCGTTGCTTGAATGTTGGCTTTTGAAATCGTTTATAAGTTCATCTTCCGATTTGTCG
>CBDHHR010000763.1:42500-45213 GCA_965263245.1 Metamycoplasmataceae bacterium
CTCTGGTGTTTTCAAATAACGTAATTTGGTATAGTGGTTGAAATAGTATACAACAAATACTCTGGTCTTTTCAAATAACGTAATTTGGTATAGTGGTTGAAATAGTATACGACAAATACTCTGGTCTTTTCAAATAACGTAAGTTCGTATAGTGGTTCAAATAGTATACAACAAATACTCTGGTCTTTTCAAATAACGTAAGTCTGTATAGTGGTTCAAATAGTATACGACAAATACTCTGGTCTTTTCAAATAACGTAAGTTCGTATAGTGGTTCAAATAGTATACAACAAATACTCTGGTCTTTTCAAATAACGTAAGTCTGTATAGTGGTTCAAATAGTATACAACAAATACTCTGGTCTTTTCAAATAACGTAATTTGGTATAGTGGTTGAAATAGTATACAACAAATACTCTGGTCTTTTCAAATAACGTAAGTTCGTATAGTGGTTCAAATAGTATACGACAAATACTCTGGTCTTTTCAAATAACGTAAGTTCGTATAGTGGTTCAAATAGTATACAACAAATACTCTGGTCTTTTCAAATAACGTAATTTGGTATAGTGGTTGAAATAGTATACAACAAATACTCTGGTCTTTTCAAATAACGTAATTTGGTATAGTGGTTGAAATAGTATGCAACAAATACTCTGGTCTTTTCAAATAACGTAATTTAGTATAGTGGTTGAAATAGTATGCAACAAATACTCTGGTCTTTTCAAATAACGTAAATAGCCTAATTAATAGCTTCAGTACATTCTCTGGACATTGTTACATGGCTTATGTTAATACATAACTGTTAATCCAGTTATCACTATAACATGTAGAGACTATCTCACCATTTTGTAGCATTTCCTTTAATTGATTATTGCACTAGATTGTAATAAAACATATGTTTCACTTTAACTTGTATGTCAATATTTTTTTGGTTCTGAAACCATGGAAACACCAGCTCGGGGTGGCCGAAGTGGTCTATGACAGTAACCGCTGGCAGCCATTTTTCAAAATGGCTGCCATGGTCATGAAAATGCTAATCTGCAATGGCCCAATATCCATTTGTTTTCTAAATTTATTAAGTATGGATGTACCAAATTTGGTGCTTTTATTACACAATGAACAATTGGTTAGCTACGCCGCCCCGCTAGAGGGACAGGTTAATACTGCACTTGCTCCCGCAGTACGCACTTGTCAACTGCTGACACGGGACGACGGGACACACCCGGCCCGTGATAACGTCCGGACGGAAGAAAAAAGGAAGGTTTCTGTTTAGTGTCAAACACACGATCTTACCTTCAGCCACCACATGTCTGGAGTCGGTTGTTGCTCCATGTCGCGCTCCAGGCGGTCCAGTGTCAACAGTGGGTTGTGATGCAGGTAGAGGAGAAGACACGCGACAACGAGTAACCCCGACAGACAACTCACTTTCTTCAGTCTCAGACCGAAGGCGTACATGGCGCTGTGGCAGCTGGAAGGTAACAGTGAGATGAAACACGATTGAACTAAGTCGCCACCAAGGTCACAGAGACAGCAGGAAGACAGCACGGAGACAGCACGGAGACAGCACGGTGACAGCACGGTGACAGCACGGAGACAGCACGGTAACAGCACGGTGATAGCACGGAGACAGCACGGTGACAGCACAGAGACAGCACAGTAACAGCACGGTGATAGCACGGAGACAGCACGGTGATAGCACAGAGACAGCACGGTAACAGCACGGAGACAGCACGGTAACAGCACGGTGATAGCACGGAGACAGCACGGTGATAGCACAGAGACAGCACGGTAACAGCACGGTGATAGCACGGAGACAGCACGGTGATAGCACAGAGACAGCACGGTGACAGCACGGAGACAGCACGGTAACAGCACGGTGATAGCACGGTAACAGCACGGAGACAGCACGGAGACAACACGGAAAACAGCACGGAGACAGCACGGAGACAGCACGGAGACAGCACGGTGACAGCACGGAGACAGCACGAAGACAGCACGAAGACAGCATGAAGACAGCACGGAGACAGCACGGAGACAGCACGGTAACAGCACGGTGATAGCACGGTAACAGCACGGAGACAGCACGGAGACAGCACGGTAACAGCACGGTGATAGCACGGTAACAGCACGGAGACAGCACGGAGACAACACGGAAAACAGCACGGAGACAGCACGGAGACAGCACGGAGACAGCATGGTGACAGCACGGAGACAGCACGGAGACAGCACGAAGACAGCATGAAGACAGCACGGAGACAGCACGGAGACAGCACGGAGACAGCACGGAGACAGCACGGAGACAGCACGGAGACAGCACGGTAACAGCACGGAGATAGCACGGTAACAGCACGGAGACAGCACGGAGACTGCAAGAAGACAGCACGGAGACAGCACGGTAACAGCACGGTGATATTACGGAGACAGCACGGAGACAACACGGAGACAGCAAGAAAACAGCAAGAAGACAGCACAGAGACAGCACGGAGACAGCACGGTGACAGCACGGAGACAGCACGGAGACAGCACGAAGACAGCACGGAGACAGCACGGAGACAGCATGAAGACAGCACGGAGACAGCACGGAGACAGCACGGAGACAGCACGGAGACAGCACGGAGACAGCACGGAGACAGGACGGAGACAGCACGGAGACAGCACGGAGACAGCACGGAGACAGCAAGAAGACGGCACGGAGACGGCACGGAGACGGCACGG
>CBDHHR010000764.1:2500-20000 GCA_965263245.1 Metamycoplasmataceae bacterium
AGCAATGCAATTGTTCTCTACAAAAGCGGTTAAATGACATTCGTCCATTCACAACTTAATGGGCATTAACACATCACGCCAGTACGTCCAGCTCATTTTAATGTTGATCATTGTATAACCACAGCAACAACAATAATAGGTATAATAATAATAGTAAAACGTCTAGAGCGTCTTTACACCCGGGAATCTGGTATCAGAGTCGCGAAGTGCAAACATCGTTAAGCGTAATCGTATATTTTATAAGGTCGTATTGGTTACTCTAAGCTTGTCAGTTAAACAACATGGTCGATTTCAACGTAGTAGCGTCATCTATACCACAACAGTGTAAGTCATACTTACTTATTTCACGTGTGTTGGCCATGCAGTATATCAACACGAACAAGTAGAACAAGACCGTTTTGGCGCTCATCCTTTTCGGTCATGGCGTCGCTTTCGCGCATTTAAACAATCGAAGCCTCGTTGCAATAGTTTAATTACGTAAATCTGACGTCATTAACATGTCGCGCTACTGCGTGCTGTAGATGCTGATTAATTCACTGCTGTCATTACAACAGTCTTTTAAAATATATTTATCGTGCTTATCCACATGACTGTTGGTAATATTTATATATTAGCATTAAACATTAACGTATTTTCAGAAACCCAAAGGAGGTTGGCTATACCGCACATAAAGGTTGAGTGGATTTAGTAAGCTATATATCATCATTTAATATATAACATGGTCACCATCATAAAATAAAACCTTTACTAACTTAATTATTTTACTTATTCACTTACGTACTTACTGTCGTCATCACCATAGTTTGCACAGCAGTGCAGTTTAGATAATGACGTTTAGCTCTGTAGAAACCTTTTTTGAAAGTAAATCGATAAAATAACCTTTTACAGTACTTGATTCGTTTCATAACACCTTCGATAGAAAGACAATGTGCAACACGGGATTTCTATACGTAACAAACATTTGTCTCAGTTCTATTAGGTCACACGCCTGTGTTTGTAAACACGCAAGGAACAGCGGTAACATTAGAGACTGTGATCACCGTTTCGCGTCGGTTCGGAAGCTCTATGGAACAATTAATTCGCCTCCTGCACTTAGGACAGCCACATTGGTATACTTTTTTTTAACACATGCCTGTTTAAACAAGCGTTTTTATAATTTCATTTGTGAGGACACTTTCAAGTTTATATTAATTGATTTTGTGTTTGACTAATTTTTGTTTTTAGGTTAGGTATCTTGCTCAAATTTCTATATGTAAAAACCTTTTTAAAGGATTATTTTCCTAAGTATCTATAATTTAAAATGTTTTAGTGACTGCATTTAGGTATACTTTACGCGTTTATTTCTTAGTACTTCGTTTTATGTATATGTGTAAAGCGTCCGAAAACAATTATTAATTGTTCGGGCGCTATATAATTATTTTATTATTATTTGCAAGCTCCCCGATTTAGAGTCTTTTTCCGATTCCAATCGCACCATAAATTTAAAACCCGGGAAGGGAAGGCATGATGTGTTTGATGATGTGTTTGAAAAACGAGGTTCTTAACATTGAGTGCTGCATACCCGTCATATCTCGGAGATTACGGTAGTTTCAGACCCGTGTCAATGCAATATGCAAAAGACGGTCTACGTCTACATTTACGATGCGACCAAACCATATATATATATATATATATATATATATATATATATATATATATATATATATATATATATATATATATATATATATAGTTGAATGTCGGTACAGAACGTTTCCCTTAAATGGATACACGCACATGCGCCGTAGTGCTAAATCGCAAAACCGCGTCAAAACCGCAGGGCCCATACGGGAAGTAAAATTGCGAAGGATTTGTGCGTTGGTATACTCATACTCAAAGTGATCCAGTATATGCAATCCCAGCAAGTTAAAGAAAGTTTGGACTATGCAGCCATATTTCACTTTTTCAGCGATAAGCCAAAATAATAGAATTTTTTACTATGCATAATAAGAAAGCAGTTAAATTTGTTAGGCTGGATTATGTCAATTTATAAAAACATACAAATTAGTAGAAACATTTGACGTGGCTCACGGAATCCCAACAATGGGGTCCTTTTAGCCTAAAGTAACCTTTTTACATTTAACATAGTAACAATAAATGTGATTTTTATTATAATAAACATATTATATGTGCAACGAGTTATTACAACAGCAATTAGGAAATAATATTCGAGCTTTACAACACGCCATACGTAATATTTTATCTGGGTGACGTTTCTGCAGACATAAACAATATCTTTCACAGAACAGTGTCCTCTCCATATACATGTCACGTGAGGTCACTCGTATGATTCGGAAATATGAAAATCGCAAATTATAGTTATATACTCTAATTATAGTGCTCGGGTTTCATGAGCAAAACAACTTACTTGACTACTGGATATCATTGACCATCACCAGATCTACTGGCGCCAATATCATGCTTTACGTATCCACCTAAACATCACCTAGATAAGATATAACGCGCGGATAAAAAAGCCCGACAACGTAAAACTAAGTTATATTTAAGTTCTACACAGGCTGTTTCGTAAACATATATTTTAATATTATGGAATAATTTCACTGAGTGCAACCTTTTCAGAATTGCAAGTCTGCATATTTCACCAATCTCTCTCTCAAAGGGTGGGAATGCTGATCTTAAATAAAATATCCAAAACAACATTTCATAGACTTAGTAGAGGAAGACTGGGAGTGATGATCTTAAATACAATATCCAAAACAACATTACTTAGAATTAATAGATGAAGACTGTGAGTGATGATCTTAAATACAATATCCAAAACAACATTACTTAGACTTAATAGAAGAAGACTGGGAGTGATGATCTTAAATAAAATATCCAAAACAACATTACTTAGACTTAACAGATGAAGATTGGGAGTGATGATCTTAAATAAAATATCCATAACAACATTACTTAGACTTAACAGAGGAAGGCTGGGAGTGATGATCTTAAATAAAATATCCAAAACAGCATTACTTAGACTTAACAGATGAAGATTGGGAGTGATGATCTTAAATGAAATATCCAAAACAACATTACTTAGACTTAATAGAGGTAGACTCGGAGTGATGATCTTAGGAGAGCTTTGAGCCACCTCCATAACGTTGTTGATACATATCAGACGTTCAATGTTCTGAGTTCAGTAGAAGCAGGTCAGGCTGACAACATCGCTGCCATTCAAATAATTATGGACAGCTAAATGCGAGCAAAATCACGACTGTAAAAGGTTTGACCGATGAGACACCATGAGCCGGACATTACTGGTCCGATAACAACATAAATCCTGATAGTGTCACACCATCATAACTTATATGCGATAAATAAATAACATCTTAGTATGTATATGTATGTGGTGGTGAAATAATACAATGCAATGACATTAATAAGTAAAATCATATACATAATATATAACTAAAATTGATTTTGGCGTAATGTAGACCTACACGATACACAAACGAGTTTTGTAAAGTATTTCAAATCTTTCTATAATCTGTCCAACGTGTGTGTGTGTGTGTGTGTGTGTGTGTGTGTGTGTGTGTGTGTGTGTGTGTGTGTGTGTGTGTGTGTGTGTGTGTGTGTGTGTGTGTGTGTGTGTGTGTGTGTGTGTGTGTGTGTGTGTGTGTGTGTGTGTGTGTGTGTGTGTGTGTGTGTGTGTGTGTGTGTGTGTGTGTGTGTGTGTGTGTGTGTGTGTGTTGCATATATATATATATATATATATATATATATATATATATATATATATATATATATATATATATATATAAAACTTTATCAAAATGGCGGATTTGTTTTGTAACGATAATATTGCTTAAACATGTAAGGTATACGTACTATACAACAAACATAGTTTATTATAAGTTGAAGCAACAACACAGGTGTTATCATTACACTACTTATATATTAATTTATTATTTGCAAAACCGTCCTTCCTCCGGGGACAAAAGTATAAGTGTATTCAACAATTATTTCAAGTTACCTTAGACATCGCAAAGTGGTCGATGATCAGCTGACGTATAACTCGCAATGCAAACCAAATCCGGTCTGCTTAAAGTTTGACCCGCTGTTTACGTGGGAAATAACTTGTGTTTTAAAAATTCGAAACGTTAGTATAGGTAACGTAACCAGACATAATAATGATTATACATAATTATTTGCATCAACATTATTTTGTGATTTGCATTGCAATCATTGTACCGTTAGAATAAACATATCATATGTTATAAGATAGTAAAATTAATTTTACAATTCAAGAGGTAGCGTCGAATGATCCGTCTCTTTTATAAAATTAAATTATGCACATTGATCCGTAAACAAATCAGTTTATTGAATAGACGACATTTCGGGTCACATTTCGTGCTTATTTTATATACTGAAATTCTTCGTTAAACGCACCAAAATCATTGGTGCATAATGCAAAATAATGTTGAGAAATCTATCTATGTCATGAATTTCACTTAGAGAATGCATTGCCTTACAAGAAGCGTGAGTTTAATGCACACTGTACTATCAATGTTTAGCCTTGTGATAATCTTAGGTATTCATCTCACAAATTACACACAAACACAGGCAACACACACACACACACACACACACACACACACACACACACACACACACACACACACACACACACACACACACACACACACACACACACGCACGCACGCACGCACGCACGCACGCACGCACGCACGCGCGCGCGCGCGCGCACGAACGCAAGCACACGCACGCATGCATGCACGCACACACATATAATATATTATAATATGAAATAAATTAATAGCTGGCTAGTGTAATTGCGTGTGCTTCAAGCCGTCGCGAAACCATAGCATTTTTGTAGTTTTTCTTAGGAAAGCAATAGTTACTTTTATATCATAAATACTCACGCACGCACATATGTACGCACGGACAAATACTCTTATAAACGGTACGTATAATATGAAAATCCTCTATGTGTATACATATATATTTTTAATGTGTATGTAGCATGTATTTTTTTTAACTCCTCGTTTGATTTCTTACTAATGTCTACGTTATGTTCCTTGCTTCAAAATATATCGTTTGTTATTCTATAACATGTTATATCAACCTTTCAAACGTGATTCCTTTTTTGTATTTCTATTTTGTGTTTTGGGTGAACACGTATAATATGAAAATATACTATGTGTATTTATATAGTTTTTAAATGTGTATGTAGCATGTAATTTTGTAATCTCCAAATTTGAATGCCTCCGTTCTGTTCATTGCTTTAAAATATATCATTTGTTATTCTGTAATAACATATTATATCAAGCCTTCAAACGTGACTCCATTTTGTTTGTATTTCTATTTTGTGTTTGGGTGAATGCATATTTTTATATAATATTAATTACTACATATCAAATTAAGCACTAGAAATATGGGGAATCTCTTTTACTAAACAAGCGACTGTGACGAAATTCCTTGTATATGTTTATAAATAATGAGATAAATCAATTTATTTAAATTGCGTAGTTATTTTAACAGTAAATAGGCCTATTGTGATGTGATATTTAATTAGCGTCGTACTAAAATACATGTAATATAAAATATATTTGTTGAATTATTTAGAAATTTCAATTGTTTAGTAGTTGTGAGATACAATTCCGTTGTCCCAGAAACGAAAGTTCACAACAACCATAATGGACAATAATTTTTTTCTTTAAAAAACTAAGTATCATTACATGAAACAATATTAACATTACATTTAAAGATGTTGATTTTTCAGTTTAATTATTCTGACCAGCTACAACACCATGTGGATGGCAGAATAATTGCACCTATACGGTGTTTGTAAACTTGTTTTAACTGTGCTTATAGTACTTCCTGATGTGGTTCCAGGGTAATTTATACAGAAATTGTATTCCAAATTGTATGACTGGACGTAACCTTTAGTGCTCGACTGTTGTACCTTTAGTACAACAATATTTACATATACTTTACTGCTAAACTGTTGTACCTTTAGTACAACAATATTTACATATACTTTACTGCTAGACTGTTGTACCTTTAGTACAACAATATTTACATATACTTTACTGCTAAACTGTTGTACCTTTAGTACAACAATATTTACATATACTTTACTGCCAGACTGTTGTACCTTTAGTACAACAATATTTACATATACTTTACTGCTAAACTGTTGTACCTTTAGTACAACAATATTTACATATACTTTACTGCCAGACTGTTGTACCTTTAGTACAACAATATTTACATATACTTTACTGTTAGACTGTTGCACCTTTAGTACAACAATATTTACATATACTTTACTGCTAGACTGTTTTACCTTTAGTACAACAATATTTACATATACTTTACTGCTAGACTGTTGTACCTTTAGTACAACAATATTTACATATACTTTACTGCTAGACTGTTGTACCTTTAGTACAACAATATTTACATATACTTTACTGCTAAACTGTTGTACCTTTAGTACAACAATATTTACATATACTTTACTGCTAGACTGTTGTACCTTTAGTACAACAATATTTACATATACTTTACTGCTAGACTGTTGCACCTTTAGTACAACAATATTTACATATACTTTACAGTTAGACTGTTGTACCTTTAGTACAACAATATTTACATATACTTTACTGCTAGACTGTTTTACCTTTAGTACAACAATATTTACATATACTTTACAGTTAGACTGTTGTACCTTTAGTACAACAATATTTACATATACTTTACTGCTAGACTGTTGTACCTTTAGTACAACAATATTTACATATACTTTACTGCTAGACTGTTTTACCTTTAGTACAACAATATTTACATATACTTTACAGTTAGACTGTTGTACCTTTAGTACAACAATATTTACATATACTTTACTGCTAGACTGTTGTACCTTTAGTACAACAATATTTACATATACTTTACAGTTAGACTGTTGTACCTTTAGTACAACAATATTTACATATACTTTACTGCTAGACTGTTGTACCTTTAGTACAACAATATTTACATATACTTTACTGCTAGACTGTTGTACCTTTAGTACAACAATATTTACATATACTTTACTGTTAGACTGTTGTACCTTTAGTACAACAATATTTACATATACTTTACTGTTAGACTGTTGTACCTTTAGTACAACAATATTTACATATACTTTACTGCTAGACTGTTGTACCTTTAGTACAACAATATTTACATATACTTTACTGCTAGACTGTTGTCCCTTTAGTACAACAATATTTACATATACTTTACTGCTAGACTGTTGTCCCTTTAGTACAACAATATTTACATATACTTTACAGTTAGACTGTTGTACCTTTAGTACAACAATATTTACATATACTTTACTGCTAGACTGTTGCACCTTTAGTACAACAATATTTACATATACTTTACTGCTCGACTGTTGTACCTTTAGTACAACAATATTTACATATACTTTACTGCTAGACTGTTGCACCTTTAGTACAACAATATTTACATATACTTTACTGCTAGACTGTTGTACCTTTAGTACAACAATATTTACATATACTTTACTGCTAGACTGTTGTACCTTTAGTACAACAATATTTACATATACTTTACTGCTAGACTGTTGCATCTTTAGTACAACAATATTTACATATACTTTACTGCTAGACTGTTGTACCTTTAGTACAACAATATTTACATATACTTTACTGCTAGACTGTTGTACCTTTAGTACAACAATATTTACATATACTTTACTGCTAGACTGTTGCACCTTTAGTACAACAATATTTACATATACTTTACTGCTAGACTGTTGTACCTTTAGTACAACAATATTTACATATACTTTACTGTTAGACTGTTGTACCTTTAGTACAACAATATTTACACATACTTTACTGCTAGACTGTTTTACCTTTAGTACAACAATATTTACATATACTTTACTGCTAGACTGTTGTACCTTTAGTACAACAATATTTACATATACTTTACTGCTAGACTGTTGTACCTTTAGTACAACAATATTTACATATACTTTACTGCTAAACTGTTGTACCTTTAGTACAACAATATTTACATATACTTTACTGCTAGACTGTTGTACCTTTAGTACAACAATATTTACATATACTTTACTGCTAGACTGTTGCACCTTTAGTACAACAATATTTACATATACTTTACAGTTAGACTGTTGTACCTTTAGTACAACAATATTTACATATACTTTACTGCTAGACTGTTTTACCTTTAGTACAACAATATTTACATATACTTTACAGTTAGACTGTTGTACCTTTAGTACAACAATATTTACATATACTTTACTGCTAGACTGTTGTACCTTTAGTACAACAATATTTACATATACTTTACTGCTAGACTGTTTTACCTTTAGTACAACAATATTTACATATACTTTACAGTTAGACTGTTGTACCTTTAGTACAACAATATTTACATATACTTTACTGCTAGACTGTTGTACCTTTAGTACAACAATATTTACATATACTTTACAGTTAGACTGTTGTACCTTTAGTACAACAATATTTACATATACTTTACTGCTAGACTGTTGTACCTTTAGTACAACAATATTTACATATACTTTACTGCTAGACTGTTGTACCTTTAGTACAACAATATTTACATATACTTTACTGTTAGACTGTTGTACCTTTAGTACAACAATATTTACATATACTTTACTGCTAGACTGTTGTACCTTTAGTACAACAATATTTACATATACTTTACTGCTAGACTGTTGTCCCTTTAGTACAACAATATTTACATATACTTTACTGCTAGACTGTTGTCCCTTTAGTACAACAATATTTACATATACTTTACAGTTAGACTGTTGTACCTTTAGTACAACAATATTTACATATACTTTACTGCTAGACTGTTGCACCTTTAGTACAACAATATTTACATATACTTTACTGCTCGACTGTTGTACCTTTAGTACAACAATATTTACATATACTTTACTGCTAGACTGTTGCACCTTTAGTACAACAATATTTACATATACTTTACTGCTAGACTGTTGTACCTTTAGTACAACAATATTTACATATACTTTACTGCTAGACTGTTGTACCTTTAGTACAACAATATTTACATATACTTTACTGCTAGACTGTTGCATCTTTAGTACAACAATATTTACATATACTTTACTGCTAGACTGTTGTACCTTTAGTACAACAATATTTACATATACTTTACTGCTAGACTGTTGTACCTTTAGTACAACAATATTTACATATACTTTACTGCTAGACTGTTGCACCTTTAGTACAACAATATTTACATATACTTTACTGCTAGACTGTTGTACCTTTAGTACAACAATATTTACATATACTTTACTGTTAGACTGTTGTACCTTTAGTACAACAATATTTACACATACTTTACTGCTAGACTGTTGTACCTTTAGTACAACAATATTTACATATACTTTACTGCTAGACTGTTGTACCTTTAGTACAACAATATTTACATATACTTTACTGCTCGACTGTTGTACCTTTAGTACAACAATATTTACATATACTTTACTGCTAGACTGTTGTACCTTTAGTACAACAATATTTACATATACTTTACTGCTAGACTGTTGTACCTTTAGTACAACAATATTTACATATACTTTACAGTTAGACTGTTGTACCTTTAGTACAACAATATTTACATATACATTACTGCTAGACTGTTGTACCTTTAGTACAACAATATTTACATATACTTTACTGCTAGACTGTTGTACCTTTAGTACAACAATATTTACATATACTTTACTGCTAGACTGTTGCACCTTTAGTACAACAATATTTACATATACTTTACTGCTAGACTGTTGTACCTTTAGTACAACAATATTTACATATACTTTACTGCTAGACAGTTGTACCTTTAGTACAACAATATTTACATATACTTTACTGCTCGACTGTTGTACCTTTAGTACAACAATATTTACATATACTTTACTGCTAGACTGTTGTACCTTTAGTACAACAATATTTACATATACTTTACTGCTAGACTGTTGTACCTTTAGTACAACAATATTTACATATACTTTACTGCTAGACTGTTGCACCTTTAGTACAACAATATTTACATATACTTTACTGCTAGACTGTTGCACCTTTAGTACAACAATATTTACATATACTTTACTGTTAGACTGTTGTACCTTTAGTACAACAATATTTACATATACTTTACTGCTAGACTGTTGCACCTTTAGTACAACAATATTTACATATACTTTACTGTTAGACTGTTGTACCTTTAGTACAACAATATTTACATATACTTTACAGTTAGACTGTTGTACCTTTAGTACAACAATATTTACATATACTTTACTGCTAGACTGTTGCACCTTTAGTACAACAATATTTACATATACTTTACTGTTAGACTGTTGTACCTTTAGTACAACAATATTTACATATACTTTACTGCTAGACTGTTGTACCTTTAGTACAACAATATTTACATATACTTTACTGTTAGACTGTTGTACCTTTAGTACAACAATATTTACATATACTTTACTGCTAGACTGTTGCACCTTTAGTACAACAATATTTACATATACTTTACTGTTAGACTGTTGTACCTTTAGTACAACAATATTTACATATACTTTACTGCTAGACTGTTGCACCTTTAGTACAACAATATTTACATATACTTTACTGCTAGACTGTTGTACCTTTAGTACAACAATATTTACATATACTTTATTGCTAGACTGTTGCACCTTTAGTACAACAATATTTACATATACTTTACTGCTAGACTGTTGCACCTTTAGTACAACAATATTTACATATACTTTACTGTTAGACTGTTGCACCTTTTGTACAACAATATTTACATATACTTTACTGCTAGACTGTTGCACCTTTAGTACAACAATATTTACATATACTTTACTGTTAGACTGTTGTACCTTTAGTACAACAATATTTACATATACTTTACTGCTAGACTGTTGCACCTTTAGTACAACAATATTTACATATACTTTACTGCTAGACTGTTGTACCTTTAGTACAACAATATTTACATATACTTTACAGTTAGACTGTTGTACCTTTAGTACAACAATATTTACATATACATTACTGTTAGACTGTTGCACCTTTAGTACAACAATATTTACATATACTTTACTGTTAGACTGTTGCACCTTTAGTACAACAATATTTACATATACTTTACTGTTAGACTGTTGCACCTTTAGTACAACAATATTTACATATACTTTACTGTTAGACTGTTGCACCTTTAGTACAACAATATTTACATATACTTTACTGCTAGACTGTTGCACCTTTAGTACAACAATATTTACATATCATTTACTGGTAGGCTGTTGCATCTTTAGTACACTATTATTTACATATCGTTTAATGCTTGACTGTTGCACTTTTAGTACAAAATTATTTACATATAGTTTACTACTAGACTGCAGTAAACTATATGTAAATAATTTTGTACTAAAAGTGCAACAGTCAAGCATTAAACGATGTGTAAATAATAGTCTGATCACCCGCTCTCTGCGTTCTTCCATGTACTTCCGTCTCAAAGGAGATACCGTTGTATAAAATGTAAAACATCTCGCTATAGCAGGAGTTTTGTGCCTATGGCCATTAGAATGTTGAATGCTAAATGAGTCATATTGATGTCACCCGGTTGAATTGTTCTTGTAGTGGATACATCTGGAAATTCATTTGCATTTTGTTGTGACCATTCCATATATTTTGGATGTGATCATGAGTTGTAAAATGCATATCCTTTTTAAGGACAATAAAGTGATTTGATTTAGTACCTTTAGTACAACATTATTTACATACAGTTTACTACTTAACTGTTGCAATTGTAATACAACATTATTTACATACGATATAGTACAATATTATTTACATAACCGTTGTTACTTGACTGTTGCACTTTTAGTACAACATTATTTATATATCCTTTATTGGCAGACTGTTACACAATTAGTACAACATTATTTACATACCGTCTACTGCTTGACTGTTGCACTTTTAGTACAACATTATTTACATACAATTTACTACTTGACTGTTGCAATTTTAATACAACATTATTTACATACAGTTTACTGCTTGACTGTTGCACGTTTAGTACAACATTATTTACGTATTATCGTTTACTGCTTCACTGTTGCACATTTAATACATTATTTGCATATCCTTTATTGCTAGACTGTTGCACATTTAGCACATTATTTACAATTCATAAAGGCTTCGTTTAATGTTGAGACATGTGTAATATTATGTGATGCCTTGTTGTTCAAAGGTTTCCTTGGGGATCACTTTTCTCACGGTTGCACATAGTACAACATTTTGTGTGTGGCTAAAACGACATATTTACAAATACTGCGGCACTCGTGCATTTATATATGCCTTGATAACATACGATTGGTTATAAACAACATTGGTACAACACTGTTCACTATTGCCTTATTAATTTGTTTCATATATTGTTTAGCGATATTTTATGTTTGCCACTCGAATTCATATTATTATCGAGTTGCATTATTTTTTAGGAATAGTTACGTTCTCGTGTCGTTTTGTGGTTGTTGTTGTTGTTGTTGTTGTTGTTGTTTTGCTTATGATGTTATCGTGCGTAGTTGTTGCGTTATATTTCTCTCTATTCCTGCCGTGTAAACATACAAGGCGTTATTAAATATCAATTAATAAGCACACATCGTTGCTATCTGTATATGTTGTCATTTGATAATAATTAATAAGACCTTTAGAAAAACCAATTTTGTAAATGTTGTCCAATTGGACATTGTATTTCCAGTATAATAAAAAATTATTATTATTATGTTCGACGTCCAAGCGCGAGTTAGGGGCATACGAAAATATCTTCTTACACGCTGCAAAGACAAACATCTAACCTGGGCTGAAACACTCTATGTTCTATTGAAGTGAAACAATTACTAATATACAAATACACCTTTTTCGAGAAGGCACTTATTACAGGATTTTTCCTAAACGTGGAATGAAGAAATAACAATCGAATATAGAGTAGGACGTCATGGACTAACATAAACATTTAACAGAGAATATAATAGGAATAAGACACATTTGCATGTCTACGTGTAGACATTTGCATGCCTACCCAAATAAAACTTTTGCATTAGGCAAATTCTTCTTGTTAAATTCTAAATTATATGTAAATTCAAAGACAAATAAGACGTACCGTACAAAGGTACGGTACGTTCAATTAGTTTATTTTGGATAACCATGGAGCGAATTATTCGCAAATTGAACATGGATATATGCATTTATTGTTTTACATGACCTAAAGTAAACTTTCATCTCAATCATAATTTCATTTTCACACTTTTCCACTTATAATAACATAAATCGGCAATACTCATTGCATAACGAACCTCCATAACTCGGATATCCCATAATTCTACTTGTTGACGCAAGAACATCTAACCCACACCTAACCCGGCTCAGTAGATAACACACGGGCAATCTAACGAACGCATTCGTGCACACGCCCACCTTTTTGTGTGCAAAATGGCGTCTTGCAGTGCCCTGAAGTGGCCGGGCGGCCAGACACAGACACACAAAGACTCAAACCCGTCTTGAAGGCAGCAGTAGACTTCGACTGCACGTGAGAGTGCGCTGACATGCCAGTCTGTTAGCACGTTCGAGGAATTCGGCGGAAACATCGTTCTTTGGACATCTTTATTTATGGCTCCCGAAGTGGCTGGCACGGCGACATCGTGTGTGGCACCCGGCGTCACTAAAACGTTGACGTGGCCAGGGCGAACGGAACGAACGCACCACCTGGCTCACGTTTCTGTCAAACGGAACAATACGTTCACACGCCGACCGAGACTGCGCCGCCGATAACCCCGTGGCACTCGATGAGTGACAAATGAACGAGATACGGCAGGCTTCTAACGCCGGCTAATTGAGCGCCTGATTTCGCCCTGTCATGGCCTGCTTACCGCTGACAAATGTCTTACCGCCAAGTGTTCCCTCTCACCCGCTGGTAGCGCAGGCGCTCGCGGATCGGCAAAGGTCGAAAGCAAGTCGTCAATCGCGATTGTGCCACAGTCGGTCTCCGCTTGCAAATGTTCCCATCTGATAAGGTCGCTCAGCGCGCGCTGTCGGGTCTATTACGTGTCGTGCGCCGGCACCACAGCGGCGCTCGACAATCTTTGACAGCTCCAATGCTGCGCCGTTTAAACACAATCCGGCTTGGCAAAACTGTTGCAAAACCGCACAAATAGCTAGCTGGTAAATGTACATACGATATAAACACATAAATGGCGTTTTTAGAAAACACTTCCGAGAAACTTGAGCGAACTGTATCAAAGAAAACTTATCCGTCGTATTTCCAAAGTAACTGCGTCCACTAAGGTTAGGAGATCGTAAATTATATGGCAAGTTCTTTTTTAAATTGTATCGCGACCCATAACAATACATAGAGGAGTCCTTATTTGGTTGCGCCAATCATTTTTATTAATATAAAACGGGCCTATATCAACCAATTATGATAGGGTAATAAAAAAAGTTAATTATCCACATTATAATGAAATTATGTTATGTATTCACCTGATATAGTGTCGGTTCTTGTATACAAATCATGTCTTCACCACATTTCATATAAATTGAAAATTGCCAATACGAAGACGTAGCGCAACATTGATATTAAACATCTACATTTTAGCGACCCGAGTGTGATCTTTGTTCATCGTTCAAATATAATAAATATACAGCACACTCATTACAAGAATGAATACGCTGATAATCTACAACATAGTTAGACTCTGCGGCATCCATAGGCGGAGAGGCAATCGTCTCTCGTGGCTCGCATGTCTCTGCTGTATATGCGGAAAACCAACATTCTAGTTTATTTGTAAACATCTCCTTAAGTCGAGCTAGTCCGGACGAGTGTGTTTTTCCACATTGCATTCGTATTTATAAATATTTCCCCCTGTTCTATGCTGTAGTGTATATCTATATATGTACATAGCGGGGAAAGATGTGTTTATTTGCACGCAGGCGTGATGATGTTTTGTAGATATTGCGCCTGCAAGCTTGTATACATGTAAGCACAATATGTGTGTGTATGCAGAACGCATGTACATCCACATACACACATACATGTACTTACATAGGACACGAAGCTGATGTAAACAAGTGCACGCATGGACTCGCACACACGCACGCGCGCACACACGCACACGAACGCACGCACGCACGCACGCCCACACACACACACACACACACACACACACACACACACACACACACATACACACATACACACATACACACATACACACATACATTACAAACACACCACACATCCACACACATACACAACATATATGCACACATAACGTATATATATATACATACATACATACATACATACATACATACATACATACATACATACGTATATATATATATATATACATACATACATACATACATACATACATACATACATACATACATACATACATACATACATACATACATACATACATACATACATACATACATACATACATACATACATACATATATATATACATACATATATATATATATATGTGTGTATGTGTGTGTGTGTGTGTGTGTGTGTGTGTGTGTGTGTGTGTGTGTGTGTGTGTGTGTGTGTGTGCATACGTGCGTGCGTGCGTGCGTGGGTGGGTGTATGCGTGAGTGCGTGCGTTCGTACGTGCGTGCGTGCATGTGTGAGATACAAGATCAGGTTATCATAACGTTCTCTTAATTACAATAACGCTAAACCTAATCTTATACATACAATAATTAATACAACTTTCACGAGCAATGCCAATATTATCTCTGTCTGTCCTTACGCGTGGTTACGAAGCTTCCTCACGTTCCAGTCAGTCTAATTGCAAAGCTCGGCGCCTTCCTTCGCCGGCGTATTTTCATTGAGTCGCGGAAGTGACGACTTCGCCTCGATATCGATGACACGACGTCATGGGGGTGCGGAATGCCAAAGTCAACACGTGAATTAGTGAAATCGTGTATGATGGGCGGATTGGGTGTCGACAGAGACGCGGTCTGGTTGCAGCGAGGAATCCATTTCGGGGTGCCTGAGGGAGGCGCTGCAATAGAGACGGGGCCGAAGAACATCCTTACGTTTACGTTTCAATATCGAAAGAAAACGAGCGAGTTGACGTCACTCGTACGTAAAACGTCATGTGGTTCCTTTGTTCTACGTGTACGCACGTTGATCTTCTTATCAGTTCGATTTGATGAGTATTTCGCAAAAAAAGGAAAACCTGCAAAAACGAATAACTTGTTACGTAACTGTTTCATTATTTGATACGGTTCATGTTTATGTAGTGTTTTAAATTAAATTAAATTAATACAGGTGGTTAATATAATGGAGTACGCCTATTGTTATCCTACAGGGATACTTGAATAGTAACTTTAGTAAAGTATTTAAATTGCATACACATATATTTATGTACTACGAAATCTGCAGGAGCCAGACAACAGCGCGTGTTTTCGGTTCGGGGGAATGACCATCTTATTTACAGTAGCAGTGGCCGAGATCGGCCGACCAATGAGCTGAGCCGAGAAGGTGGCTCCTGGATTGGGCCGCGCTGCACTGCACCCCTGCCACGGGCCCGCATTGGTATCGTCGGCGCAATACTTAGTTGGCAGTAAAGATAACGGCGGACGCACAAGCATCGGGTGGCAGCATTTCAGTTTGGCGACACCAGCTTCGACTCGGATGGTGTTGGTTTTTCGCCCGCTCATTCACGCCCGTCAGATTTACGTCGTCGTTTATCGCGAAGCGGTTGTTTTGATTTCCGAGATGTGCCCAGCGCCGACATGTCTTGATGGCCGGATGCCGTCTCGTGTCAGAAGCAGTCTGACTGTGCTGACGAGCGCCTGAGACCGGGGAGCAGCGACAAACAGGTTGGTGCGACTTTGCGGGGGCCAAAAGCGAACGCAGGATATACCCTTACGTGTGTTGTGAAGTGTCAAATGCGATATACAAGTGACGGTTTGTTGGTTTCGCATACTGATCGACGCTTGAACGACGGAGTGTGTCGTCGCTGAGGTTTTCTGGCGACTCGGATGGAGTTGCCGACGACGACTGGGGACATGAAGCCTCCTCCTCCGCCGGCGCTTCTCATGGAGCGGGACACGGACATGATACAGGAGGACTGCAAGCGAGAGGACACGACGAAACACAACGACGAGTCGACTGATGACAAGGCGGGCGGATCGCCAAAGAAGTCGGCAGGCAGCCCGGGTGGGGCACAGGTACGACGGCAGGAGAAGCCTCCTTACTCCTATATCGCCCTCATCGTCATGGCCATACAGGCGGCACCAACAAAGCGGTGTACACTGAGCGAGATCTACCAATTCCTGCAACAGCG
>CBDHHR010000764.1:22500-34593 GCA_965263245.1 Metamycoplasmataceae bacterium
TGTACACCATCAGTATGATAGTTACCTAGACGTTGGACTTCCACATTGTTAACAAAATTGAATAAATGGATATATTATATTATATATATATATATATATATATATATATATATATATATATATATAGAGAGAGAGAGAGAGAAAGAGGGCCTGTATTATATATATATATAGGCCCTATATATATATATATATATATATATATATATATATATATATATATATATATATATATATATATATATATATATATATATATATAGGGCCTGTATATAATATCCAACACATTTATTCTTGTATTTATTAAATTATAATATAGATTAAGATACAGAATGCTAAATTTAAGAGTACAGGTGCATAAGATAAAATGGTCAAAAATAAATAATTAGGAATGTCATCAATGCAATCCCTTCTTCCTGTGGTGAAGAGAAAACCTGACGACGTAAATATACGATGGTTTAACGCATACATAAACAATCACACTCCGTCAGTCCGTCACAACAGCGCAGCGCCACCACACGTGCACCCAGCTCGTTACAATTCCCATGTGACACTGAATTTACAAAACAAACTATTATGCACGTCACATCAATGGGAATAACCGTGACACCTATAGTTGGGGCGTCTGAGTGTGCGTACACACAGTAACGCAAGACGATCGTAGTAAACTTGGCGAGTCAACGTTTACACATCCGGCCCCTTTCGTTTATTTTATCGCGTGCAAATTATAAACTGTGTCGATATTTGCAATATACACGTCTGGCCGCCGAGGTGACGGGGCGGAAGTTATCGGAAACACAGACGACTCCTGGCCGCTGATTGCATGGATGCTTTACGCGTGTGTTCGGGCCTATTAGAAATCGTTATAACCAATCGACTTCACAGATTTCTTTGTATCTGTATACTTAATTAATTATAAAATCGACGTGTTAGTGTTATTAATATAATTTTAACTAAGTTGATGTATTAAGAATATTAACATTGAGCATAATAGTTTCAGACTTATAACATTAAATCATAAGACTAATGCGTTAACTCGTCAACCAACTCCCCATTTCCGATGTGACATGAAATATCAGAACCTCGTTAGTAAAATAAAGGACCGGCAATATTTCTGACAAAAATAAAAATGAAACAATGTGTTAAAATGGACATGTGTGTTGACTTCTGGTTATTGTATAAAAACAATGCAAAGTTCGTCGTGAAATCGTCTCTAGAGCGAGAAATATGCTAAGCCATTGATACGTTCATATATGAGTTTATACACAGGCATATAATAATATGTTGTTGATATAAATTAGTAAACATTCCAGTAAACACCGTGAATTTATATCGCGATCGGTGTTCTTATGAAAGAAATACATTTGCTAAAATTACTTTAGCAAACAGCCTGTTTGTTGCTCGTTGTTCTGTTAAATTTTTAATGTCTTGTATATACTGCTTGACAATGTTTAGTGATAACTAACAAATACTATTAAAACTGCCCATATTGCATGTTCTTTATTATTAAATGACCGCAGTATATGTGTTATAATAATAGGTTCCTTAAAACATTACCATGTTTGTCCGAATGTGTAATCGCCATAAAAGTATATTGCATACACGTCCTAAAATACATAAATACGAGCACAAAGACGTTTTGATGTTCAGTAAAAAACTATATTATTATTGAACTAATGCTAACTTATTATTTCATCAAACATATTGAACAACCATCGAGTGTTGTGGACATGTACCGGGCGGATTTGCAACCAAGGCTATTGGGTTGTGTGCGCCTTCCCTTTGAATCGCTACAACTTACAAGCAAAGACTTGTATATATATATATATATATATATATATATATATATATATATATATATATATATATATATATATATATATATATATATATATATATATATATAATGATGTTATTTATTATATATTTAAGATAAAACATTTCTCTTTTACCAGGCATATTCGTAATTTAGTTTCGTTTAAATGTACTTAGGGCGTTTTAGTCAAATTTCTAGAGATATGTGGTATCATATTATATATATATATATATATATATATATATATATATATATATATATATATATATATATATATATAACTATGTGGAATTCGCTTCATGCCAGTGTTAAATTAAAAGGAAGTATAGTTTAGTTTAGTTCCGCCGGCGTTTAAAAACTTGTCTCTTTAAAGCTGCCTATCCTCCTTAGATTCCTAGCACTTTCATCCTTCCGTCAACGACCCTTAGTTTTTTGTCGCGCCACTGAGGTCGATCTTCGAGGATACTGGCGCATAAGAAGTCAATATTATTATTATTATTATTATATTACTTTATAGACATATACATATGTAATTTACAATGTTTCGTTTGTTAATATCAATATTTTTATATATGTGCGAGTGTGCGTGCGTTCGAGGGTGGGGCTTATATGTATAATATATATATATATATATATATATATATATATATATATATATATATATATATATATATATAAATATAATATATATATATATATATATATATATATATATATATATATATATATATATATATATATATATATATATATATATATATATATATATATATATATGCATAAATGGTTTTACTGGAACTAAGCTATTGGTGCAAAGTGAAAATGCCCCACCCCATCCATCAACACAATCACCACACACGGTTTTTCAAAAACATTAACGTGTAATGTATGTATGTGTACGTGCGTGCGTGCGTGCGTGCGTGTGTGCGTTTACGTAAGCTTGATCATGCGCGCGAATCGTCAACGTGAAACGTAACTTGCAAAAATTGCTCTATGATACGTCATAACAAACGTCATGTAAGAATACTTCGATAAACCATCTTCTGTGTATACAATGTCAACAGGAGCATGGACACGTTTTAAAAAATTCAGAAATACACGTAATGTTGGTGTTGAATAATGTCTCTGTTGTTATTTATTTATTATTCTTCTTCTTAATACTAGAACATACTAAACTATATATCAGATAATTATCATCATTCCATCAGTAACATTCCTTGATATTATGATTCATCGTAACGAAATTGATACCTGCTAATGTTGATTTGTCAAAGGAAGTAAAATGTTGATGTGTCAAAGGAAGTAAAATGTTGATGTGTCAAAGGAAGTAAAATGTTGATGTGTCAAAGGAAGTAAAATGTTGATTTGTCAAAGGAAGTAAAATGTTGATGTGTCAAAGGAAGTAAAATGTTGATGTGTCAGAGGAAGTAAAATGTTGATGTGTCAGAGGAAGTAAAATGTTGATGTGTCAGAGGAAGTAAAATGTTGATGTGTCAGAGGAAGTAAAATGTTGATGTGTCAGAGGAAGTAAAATGTTGATGTGTCAAAGGAAGTAAAATGTTGATGTGTCAAAGGAAGTAAAATGTTGATGTGTCAAAGGAAGTAAAATGTTGATGTGTCAAAGGAAGTAAAATGTTGATGTGTCAAAGGAAGTAAAATGTTGATGTGTCAAAGGAAGTAAAATGTTGATGTGTCAAAGGAAGTAAAATGTTGATGTGTCAAAGGAAGTAAAATGTTGATGTGTCAAAGGAAGTAAAATGTTGATGTGTCAAAGGAAGTAAAATGTTGATGTGTCAAAGGAAGTAAAATGTTGATGTGTCAAAGGAAGTAAAATGTTGATGTGTCAAAGGAAGTAAAATGTTGATGTGTCAAAGGAAGTAAAATGTTGATGTGTCAAAGGAAGTAAAATGTTGATGTGTCAAAGGAAGTAAAATGTTGATGTGTCAAAGGAAGTAAAATGTTGATGTGTCAAAGGAAGTAAAATGTTGATGTGTCAAAGGAAGTAAAATGTTGATGTGTCAAAGGAAGTAAAATGTTGATGTGTCAAAGGAAGTAAAATGTTGATGTGTCAAAGGAAGTAAAATGTTGATGTGTCAAAGGAAGTAAAATGTTGATGTGTCAAAGGAAGTAAAATGTTGATGTGTCAAAGGAAGTAAAAGGAAGACACAAAGTCGTAAGTGACATTTTCAAACCTCCAACATATGCAGTAAGTAACCAATTCATGATAGTTACAGGTTGATTCTGGTATAAAATAAGAGCCCAGGTATACAAATTGTTTAATTAGCATGTTTTTTACTGACTATGTCGGACGAATTATAATTTCCTACTACTAGAGGTATTGTGAAATGCTACAATTAAGATTTACAATTTAAAGATTAGTAATAAACTGACTGAGCAGTTCTGAACATGTTTCTGTGATAGCTCCCTTTAATCAATAATAATAATATTTTTTATTTGTAAACGCTAAATATCCGGAAAAAAATCCGCTCAGAGGAGCATAAAATACATTGTAACACATATATATTTAAAATATTCATAATCAGTTTAAATGTGCACGTAAAGACGAAATGTTAAATGATAAAATGATAATTAAATAAAGCTTCTAAAAATCCTAGTTTAGCTAAGCTAAACTTATCAGAAATAAATATATAAAATAACAAATAAAAAAATAAAAAACTTAATAATAAAGTAAGTAAACAAATGCAAACTATAATTACACTGATGATAATATATAATTTATGCCAAAAACTTCAAAGTTTAAATATAACTCTTTCAAAACTCAACATTCAGGATTAATGCTAGTGTTCAAAACACGCTTTGATGACATGCAACCTATTACAAAAACACCCCTGGTG
This sequence comes from Metamycoplasmataceae bacterium, assembly GCA_965263245.1. Lineage (GTDB taxonomy): Bacteria > Bacillota_I > Bacilli_A > Mycoplasmatales > Metamycoplasmataceae > DT-68. The sequence goes on from CBDHHR010000764.1 coordinate 27,169, forward strand.
AAGACCACGTGGCATATCCAAACATACGAGTTCCCGGGAGATACAATTCGCCCCCTGTGAAACCCACATCGATTCCCAGAAGGCGCAGATACAACCATATAGAATTCGTTCTGCAAATCTGCTTGTGGTATTAGCGGGGCCTGGAGAGTGCCGTTTGTCTGATAGCGGCTGCCGACGAGACATCGCCGAGGGATTCCATTTCGCCGTCTCGGGCCGAGGCAGACAAGGCGCGTGAAAGCGACGCCCGCCGGTCGGTGGCCGCCCGTGGAGCTTGGCACGACGGGAGCCGACGAGATTCACCGCCTGCTCGGGCTCGATAATTGGTCGGAGTTAGTAGCAACCTCTTCCCACTCGCAGCCACAATCGCCAATATCGATAAGGAACTCGTCGGCTCGCTGCAATTACTCATTTTGTTAATTCAAACTCTGCGTTAGTGGGATCATCTTGTTTGTGCGTGGATTCGTCTGAGAACATTTTGATTATAATGAGACAGGGAGACAGGGACGCAGGAGAGAGTGTGGGAGGATGTATTTGAGAGAGGCGATGGTATGGAGCGTGGGGTGATGGGGTGATGGGGTGATGGGAGGATGAGAAGATGGGAGGGAGCGAGAGAGAGATAGGGTGAGGGTGAGGGAGAGAGAGAGAGTGGGGAGGGAGGGAGAGAGAGAGAGAGAGAGAGAGAGAGAGAGAGAGAGAGGGAGAGAGAGAGAGAGAGAGAGAGAGAGAGAGAGAGAGAGAGAGAGAGAGAAGAGAGAGGAGGGAGAGAAGGCGGGAGGGGGAGGGAAGGAGGGGGACGGAAGGAAACGAAACGAAACGAAACGAAACGAAACGAAACGAAACGAAACGGAACGGAACGGAACGGAACGGAACGGAACGGAACGGAACGGAACGGAACGGAACGGAACGGAACGGAACGGAACGGAACGGAACGGAACGGAACGGAACGGAACGGAACGGAACGGAACGGAAGTGAAGTGAAGTGAAGTGAAGGGAAGGGAAGGGAAGGGAACGGAAGGGAAGGGAAGGGAAGGGAAGGGAAGGGAAGGGAAGGGAAGGGAAGGGAAGGGAAGGGAAGGGAAGGGAAGGGAAGGGAAGGGAAGGGAAGGGAAGGGAAGGGAAGGGAAGGGAAGGGAAGGGAAGGGAAGGGAAGGGAAGGGAAGGGAAGGGAAGGGAAGGGAAGGGAGCGGAAAGGAGCGGAAAGGAGCGGAAAGGAGCGGAAAGGAGCGGAAAGAACGGGAGGGAGGGATGGGGCATGTGAGGGGATTCATATACCGACAATGGTATACAGCATGTAGAACGTCGTACATTTATGTGACAAGTAATATGGTCCACACTGCCGATACATCAAGCAGCTTGGTCCGCCGTCCTTTCCCAGGCAACAATTAACACTGTTATCGTGCCGCTGGATAACGCCACCTCGACAATTCACCCTCGTCGTTCTGGCAGTCCAGTCTAACGAGCTCTGAAAGTAATTGACGACAGCACGAGATCATCTTGTAGCGCCGATAAGCTGTCCACCCCGGGGCGGCAACACGCATTAGCTCACTACCCCGCCGACTTAAGCAAACAGCCCGGGCGGCGTCGCGCCGATGCGCTCATTGCTGTCATTCTAACTACGTCGTAACGCGCCGACCCCGCGTGGCGAACTCGGAACAACGTCGTTAAGTATCCGAACGAACATATGACGTAAGAGCCGCTATCGAGAAACTGCAATGTTGGTTAGATTGATTGAGGACGATCTGAAACGGAATGAAAGAGTGATTGTGTATACGCTTATACGGGGTGCTATATTGTTTCATACAATATTAATATACAACACAATATGTATTTCACACAATGTATATATATATATATATATATATATATATATATATATATATATATATATAATCTGTATTATAATTACCTAATATGTATAATATATATTATGTAGATAATATATATATATATATATATATATATATATATATATATATAATATGTATATAATATACACGTATATATTGTATATATTAGAATATACATTATATATATATATATATATATATATATATATATATATATATATATATACATATATGAATGTTATTATTATAAATATTATGTGTACTATATAGCGTATATATAAGTATATAGTATATATATATATATATATATATATATATATATATATATATATATAAACACCTATGTAAAAATTATACAATATATTATACATTATTTAATTATAGATATGTAATATAAGTATATAATATATATATATATATATATATATATATGTATATATATATAATTAAATATATATATATATATGTATAATATATTATGTATATGTAATATATATACATTATATCTATAATTATATATATAAATATACCTGTATATATATATATACATATATATATATATATATACAGGTATATTTATATATATATAATTATATATATAATGTATATATATATATTACATATATATATATATATATATATATATATATATATATATATATATATATATATATATATATATATATTATGATTATCTAATATGTTTAATATATTAATATATATCTCTAATTATATATATATATATATATATATATATATATATATACATATATACACATTTCGGTGTCTTCCTTTATGTTTTTCTTATTAATTCTCTCCTACATACACACACATAAATAATATATATATATATATATATATATATATATATATATATATATATATATATATATATATATATATATATGTGTGTGTGTATATATATAGTATGTATGTGTGTGTATGTAGGAGAGAATTAAAAAGAAAAAACATAAAGGAAGACACCGAGTGACGTGGATCTCACTCCACAAGGGAAAGAAGAAGATATACACTTATAATAATATATAATAATATGTTATATATGTCATGTCATATATATATATATATATATATATATATATATATATATATATATATATTCATATATATTCATATATGGTATCTGTTAAACATATTATATAATTATAATATTGATATCATATAGAATAAATATATATATATATATATATATATATATATATATATATATATATATATATATATATAATGTGTGTGTATGTAATGTACGCATAAGTATGTGCAATTATTTTATTGAATCAGTCACAAATGCACGTTGTCACAACGTACGTACATCCGTCCGCGCAGGCGAGTGTGCGTACATTTGTGTTTTGTATAAAAACGTAAGGCGATATCGTAATACTACTCAATAATATAATGTAATCAATGCGAAACATACGTTATATGAATTTCAATTCAAATGTTACTGCAGGTTTAAAATATCGGCCTGTTGCATGTTTATCGTAATTTCTTTCGTCAATGTCTATAAATCTGCCAACGAATGTCGTCTGTTGTCGTTAGTGTAGACGATTGCTAAACACAGGCGGCTGCCGATGTTAACAAATAAAGTCGAGGTCAATCCTCGTGAGAATAATGTAATACGTCAAGTGCTTTTATGAGTGGATTCGTTTCGATTTCATAAACACTGCATGACGATTATGGGTTCAGTTTCTGTGGATAAAGTAGTGAATTTGCGTGAATTGGCACCTTCTATTTTTAGTTCTAATGCTAGACAATACAGGAGAATTTATCCATGTACTGAATGTTGCCGGTAACAGTGTCGTATGAACAATATTAATTATACCATTTAATATACGATAGCTTACGTAGTCTGTATTCATCCGGGCAGCAACGTCTCACAGAGATACGCTGAACTTAAGAAGAAGATAATTATTCGCAACGTACGCGAGGTTACTGCAATTGCTAAGTTACTTTTCACGTTAGATGCACCACCATTACTTCTAGAAATGTAAGGTATTTCGAAACGATAGGTGTCTCATGTCCTAATCGTGTGGTCATATACGTTTGGTTAATATCTGAAAGTTTGACTCCCGAAGTCTACGACGTGTGGGATGGCAATTTTAATATACAAAATGCGCAAGCTACATTATAGGTAGATTCCGCGTTTTTCCCCGTTCTATTTCTCGTGACATTTCTCAACTTGCTGCACTGTTTTGGGGATTATTCCTCTTTCTATACTGTTTCGACCCTTAATATATTATGTATTGTTCTATAATGTACCAAACGCCAGTCTTCACTCGGTTTATTTTGTTCCAGCTATCCGGATGTCGCACAACTCTGTTCCCACGGCGCCACCTGGCGCTATGTGTAACCGGAAGCCATACTTTGCGCAGCCGCCGCCGCCTCCACCAATGACGATGAATCATCCCATGATGCAACACGCTCAGGGATACTTCGAGAAGTGTTCAGCCATATTATAAAACAGTGCTTCGGTCAAACACACTAGCAAATGTAACATAGAATGAAGCAACGCGTGTTAAATGGCTGCGAATGACGCATTCAACACCAGATGAACTGTATATAACTTGGAACATGACGACGTGATAAAACGAACCCGCGTCGTCTCGAAGTTCAATTTCTGGTTGCTTTACTCGTTGCCACTCGCAATTTACAGATTGTCTTCAAAGAAGCCGCCGCTACAAAAACGATATTCACACCCATGTGGACCATCGTCAGATATTTTGCCTCGGATGTTATTGATGCGGCTATTGACTGACTATAATAATTATCGTGTACAGAGACTGCGTCCAAATAATTGGACAACTGTGTGTGACACTAATGTTTTGTGACATGCTGACAAGTCGCGTCGTGTCGAGCCTAAATCTCGCGTATTTTAACTACGCTAGAGCGAGTGATTGCGCATACGGAAAATATCGCATGTTCGTGGTTTACTTAAGAAAACCTTTTTTAGCATAAATTTTCATTTTATTTCCAAATATTTCCTCCATTTTCGATATTGAAAAACAATGTTTTTACTCGTAATTGAACGTTTATGCGTATATCTTTAAATTAATTTACCATTATCTTTGACTTTTACATATCGGTGTTAGGCAGCCAACTAAAGGTACGCCATTATTGAACAATTATTCAGATTGTTTAAGATAAATTAATGTTCGCTGTAGAAATTTACGACTGTGTCTGGTGTTTCCAGCTCGCGTATGGTTTCGTATGCATCAAAATATTCATGTTTTCGTTTATTCAAAATGTGCACGATATATAGTTAGTAATTATAAGAGGCAGCGAAGTCTAGCGGGTATTCTGACGTGAACCATCGAAAATGTGTGAATTTAACAACATATTTCGTATTCACAAATAACATTAATCTTCATACACATATCAGTCCTCCTTTTATTTAGTAATTATAAATGGGTTTATTACATGAGGATATTTGTGCATTCGATCACGTATGTTTTGTGATGACGTCGCTATGGACCGGCTTCAATTTCAGGTATTCGTATACAGAAATTGCATAGCAATAGCATCAACCTTTACATAAGTTGAATGTGTTATCATAAAACAAAAATATATTGTGTCTTCATGATTTAAAATCAGCCTACGCCTTACAAACTCATTAATGGATAGAACATCATAGTTGTTATCGATGTGCTGTCTGGTGTAATACACCTGGTAAAAACGGATTGTCGTTAATTAAAATCATCAGACTACTTTTAACCAGTAGAAAATATATCTTGCGGAGGTTCAGGCAAAGTCTTGTAACATAAAGGCGGGCTACAATTGCCGACCAACGTTTGCTCTTCCAAATCAAAGTAGGCTAAATAGAACATTCGATGATTTCATTATATAAAAAACCAATACGTTTGTGTTCAGGGTGATATACGATACGGTATTTTAAGTCGATAATTGATATTCATTTTGACATTGTTCGATATATGTCTGCGTTCCACTATTACATGGGCCTACTACGTGTGTTTTGTCAGTTTCGAAATTATTATTATATATTACCTTTCATTGTATTTAAAGGTATTTGTAAATAAACTAATAACGATGTACACCTGTGCGTATATAAATATTATAAATATATACATCGGTACATGAGAGTTATGTCAATATATTCCTATAAATATGGGACATGAAATGTTACACAGATCCAACAAGTCTATCCGTTTGCATTGACATGGTCCAAGCAGAACATTATTCGTTCCGACCATTCACGTTGAGTCCACATCTACTCATGCATTTTCTCATTTGTTTGCAACAATCATAAAGCAATACAGACAGTCCATTATATATAATATAATATAATATAATATAATATAATATAATATAATATAATATAATATAATATAATATTATATTATATTATATTATATTATATATATATATATGTATATGTATATGTATATGTATATGTATATGTATATGTATATGTATATGTATATGTATATGTATATGTATATGTATATGTATATGTATATGTATATATATATATATAATGGACTGTCTGTAATGCTATATGTATATGTATATGTATATGTATATGTATATGTATATGTATGTATATATATATATATATATATATATATATATATATATGGACTGTCTGCGTAATGCTTTATGATAATATATATATATATATATATATATATATATATATATATATATATATATATAGCGTTGCGTTGCGTTGCGTTGCGTTGCGTTGCGTTGCGTTGCGTTGCGTTGCGTTGCGTTGCGTTGCGTTGCGTTGCGTTGCGTTGCGTTGCGTTGCGTTGCGTTGCGTTGCGTTGCGTTGCGTTGCGTTGCGTTGCGTTGCGTTGCGTTGCGTTGCGTTGCGTTGCGTTGCGTTGCGTTGCGTTGCGTTGCGTTGCGTTCCGTGCGCGTATGTACGTGTACGTACGAATAACTGCTTGAAATCCCGCAGTTGTACACGTTAAATTCTTGAGCAGAATTATATATATATATATATATATATATATATATATATATATATATATATATATATATATATATATTATTCTGCACAATAATTTAATGTGTACAACATCGGGATGTCAAGCAGTTATTCGTACGTACACTGTCGGTCACAATACATAGTGACGTACATAATACACCTGCATGCGTGTCGCATACACAAAATAGGAACGAAAAAACGAACAGAAACTATTTATTTGTCTCTCACACAAACAAAATAATCATTACGTAAAACAAATAAAACGCCGTACATTATAAAGCCTTCCAGGATATATCAATCAGTGTTTTCGTCTCATATTAAATAAATTCTGATTCTATGACGGAACTTTTCTGGCTGAAAATTCAACATCATCCTAATAGTAATGGCCTGTTGTCAATGCTTAGCAAAATCGGTTTTACAGAAATAATATACTGTCCGCGCTCGTACAAATTCTCGTAAATTCAATTTTTTTAATTTTATTCTTAAGCATAAATAACGTGTGTGTACGTGCGTGGGTTTTGAGGTTTTGATTTAATGTATTCACAATCATTCTCTAAAATACATACTAATTGCATTACTATTTAAAAGACAATACATAAAAACTATGAA